>NZ_VEZH01000015.1:0-41232 GCF_006440215.1 Helicobacter pylori
AATAAAAGAATAAAATCTAAAACGCTAAAAGCGTTTTTTACAATCAAACTAAAGAGCTTGGTTATAAAGCGATAACTTTTTAAAGAATAAAGAATGGAATTTTTAAGCTAAATCTAATCTACAAAATGATTACTTTGTTATTGTACCAAAAATCTACAAAACTAATCTTAAAGAATGCTTTATTTTCAATTAAAGCTCACATTCTTTTTTCTATTTTTCCTTTATCCTTTCTTTTTTTTTTGAAAACACTAATAACTACATGATCTAATATTACTTATTAAAAACAAAAACTTCTTTCCCTTTATTACAATATAATTATGCGGAAAATTTTTTCCACTTTCTGTTTAATTATCGTATTCATGGGAGCTCAAAAGCTTAAAATAATCTTAAATTTTTAGGCTATTTAATTCGTTATTGTTGCGAAAAAAGTCTCATTCTTAACCCTACAAGATGATTTTTATGGATTAAAAATAATTAAGGGAGAAAGATGAGTGATTGTAAAATGAGTAGGGTTAGTAGGGAATTGTTTAATAATATTAAGTCATTTTTACACCATAAGCTTAAAACAATGATACGCATTCAAAGCGTGAATGATTTACAATTGGTCTTAAAATGGCAGGATAGAGTTTTAGAGTGCCAAAGTCTTATCGCATTGAAAGAACTCAATCGCAAGCTTTATAATCAAGGCATTAGGCATACGATTATGATGCAAGGCTTGTTTTTGTTCTTTGAATATTTTGATAATAGAATTAAGCTCAAATCCTTGCACAATCTAGCAGAAGAACAAGTTATAGACTTCTTATTTGGATTAGCCAAAAACAGGAAGTCAAGCTCTATGGCTAAATATGTGATGTATTTAAGACAATTCTTTGATTATTTAGACAAAAAAAGAAACTATAGCTTTGATTTTGAACTTAAAAATCTATCGTTTGCCAAGAAAGAAACGCATTTGCCTAAACATTTGAATAAAAATGATTTTAAGGCTTTTATCCAAGCTCTTCTAAAATACCATCCCAAAACCAGTTTTGAAAAACGCAATCAGTGTATTTTACTGCTTATCGTATTAGGGGGATTAAGGAAGTTTGAAGCCTTAGATTTGGAGCTAAAAAACATTGCTTTAGAAAATAACCACTACCGCCTTTTAATCAAAGGTAAAAACAACAAAGAGAGATATGCTTATATTGAAAAAGAGTTTTTGCAAGTTCCTTTGAATGCGTGGCTAAGCGATACTAAACGATTAAAGAGTTTTAAGGGGCGTTTTGTGTTTAAGAAAGCAAAAAATAACACCACACAAAAAACTTGCTCTTTAAAGGGCTTTATCGCTAAAATTTTTAAGCTCTCTAATATTGATGTAAAATCTTATGGATTAGGTTTGCATCTTTTTAGGCATAGTTTTGCCACTTTTATTTATGATGAAACACAGGATTTGGTTTTAACTTCAAGAGCGTTAGGGCATAGTTCTTTGCTTTCTACTAAAATCTATATCCATACCACTCAAGAACACAATAAAAAAGTGGCTCTTGTGTTAGGGGGGTTATTAAGAAATGAAAAAAGCGAGTAGGTTTTTAAAAAATTTGATTTATTTTGATTTTTGGGTTATAATGCACTTACATTCAATGGGCTAACCGAAGCCCACCTTTTCACAAACCACTTAAATTTTCCAAGTCTTTATTTCCGATGCTTTTAATTAAATCATCTAAAAACAAGACGATTTTACTTGGTTCTACACTGATATTCATAGGCATTTTTGCCCTATCATTGTCTTTTAACCCAGTGAAATAAGTCGTAATGCGTGGGCGGTTGTTTGGTTTGGTTTTGAGTAAATTTTCCCAATGATACGTGCGATTTCTAATCGTCCATAGCAAGTTTAAAGCAATATGAACCTTTGAGGCACTAGATAATGGATTTTTTTATTGTTGATAAATAATGCATTTTTATTATTGGGGTAATAGGATTTGAAATTGATGTGCTTTAAATCTAATATTACCCCCTCTAACTTATAACAAAAAATAAGCCTGATCACTGCCCCTAAAGACATTTTAGATAAGATTAAAGAATGCGTGATTTCTTTTTTCTTTTCTTTTTGCTCATTCATTAAATTTGTTAAAGAATTTTCATTAAACACCCATTCGCTCCCTTTCATTTGAGTCAAGCAATAGTCTAAAGCGTTGCGTAAATAAATTTCTAAGTTAGAGATTTTAGGCGTGATAGAAGCAATGAGTTTTAAATTTTCTTTGTATTGCTCTAGGCTGTTATAAGTATCTAATCTGTCTTTGGATAGAATAAGCGTAATATTATTCTTGAAATATCGTAAATCTTGCATAATTTCTCTTAAGGTTTTTTGAAAAATTATAACTAAAAATAATTTTCAAAAATTGCCCTAAAATGGCCTTTATCATTTGCTATCTCTATGAGACTTGGGAAGTTCAATCGTCTCCACGCCCACTCTAACACCAGGATGTCCTGGCATGTCTCTCATGTTAGCCGTGGTGCTGTTTATCGTAGATTTTGCGTCTTTATAAGCTTCTAGCGTTCTGCCAAACGCTGAACGACCCACACTCTTAAGACTTCCAGCTATGGATCCAGCTCCAGCACTAGCCATTTGCACGCCCTGATATACAAAGCTTTTAGCATCCGTTAGACCACCTTGTGTGCCAAAGATAGCGTTAATCATTTCGGGGACTTTTTGAATGAATGTCAGTGAAATTCCTATTGCTACAATAATGCCAAATTTAGCCACTATTTCATTGCTCCCTCCCACTTTGATTGCGTATTGTAATGCAAAAGAGTTGAATAACACTAATAGCAACAATAAAGGCATGTAAAAAGTCAATGAAATAATCTTTTTCACATAAGACACTAAAAAACCTCTAGTCTGCTGAAAAAAACCTAGCGGTAACATAAAAATAACTAAAGACAAGTAAATAATTTTTTCTAAATAAGTCATAAAAACATAACAGAAAACTTTGAACAACAAAAACAATTCTAATCCTAAAATAGCCAATAACAAAACAGCTGCAATAAGAGTTTTTGGTGATAGCCCATTATTAATTGTGAAGTCTTCATATAGCTTATTCAAACTACTTAAAATTTGTCTGACATGGAATGAAATGTTAGCGTTAGTGATGCTGTGGTGCGTGTCTATATTCTTGTGTTCTCTTGCACTATTTGTTTGATATTCCTTAACCACATTAGAAATCCCAGCATTTAGCAAGTTAGCAGGCGTGTCAAAAATTTCTGTTACATGATTTTGAAAGGCAAAACTAGAGCGACCATTACCGCTACTAGAACCATCAGATTTAAAAGCATAATGATACAAAGAAAGGTATCCTACAAACACAAAAAGCATTAAAAAGGTTTTGATTTCAAATAAATCATTGTTTTGATAGCGTTTAAAGGAATGCAAAAGGATCAAAAGCACTCCTAAGACCATACCAAAAGGTTGGACAACATTGGCTAAAGGCTCGCCAATTCCCTTTAAGATCTTGTTAGAAAACGAAATAAAAAACCCAAGAATCTCGCTGTAAAGCCCATCTGCTTGTATAACTAAAGAATCTTGCTTATTGTAAAGTAAGTAAGCACCCGTTCCTATGACAGCTAAAGCACCAAGCACTAAAGGATTAGAAAGAAACGGCAAGGCAAGTAGTGGAGCGGCCATGTTATTTAATCTCCAACATTCTTCTATTTCTTTCACCAGCAGCTATTCTCATAGCAGCCGAGCAATCCACTTTATCGCCTCCTTTTTCAAAGCATTCGCTATCTTTTTTCAAAGCTTCTTCTATATGGTTTTTATAATATTCTTCCCTTTCTTTCACTTATGATAGATAATGAGCATGTTTCAAATCTTCTATTCTGTATTTTATAACATCCCAAAAAACCACCACTAAAATCCCTAAAATCCCTAACAAAATCCATGAATTTAATCTGCTTTTAAACATACAAAATCCTTTGTGAAATATTTGACTAATTTTAACACAATAACCCTTTATTTCAATACGGATTAAACGACTGAATATTATCAGAGCTTGGAGCTTCATTATTGCTATTTGAATTCACGCCACTTGCCTTTCCTACACTACCATTAGGGAAACCATAAGCGTCCAATTTAGCCCTATAGACTTTTTCTATTTCTTGTTGTTTTTGTTTAAGATTTTCTTGATGCTCTTTGTTATCTTTTAGAGCGTCAGTAGGAATAATATCTTCAAAATAGCCCATTTGTTGCTTGAATGCATAGCTTTGCATTTGTGCCATTAAACCTAGTGTCTTATTCATGAAGCTTAAATTTTGAGCGATTTCTAAAGCAGTTTCTACGCTTAATTGCTGAAATCGGTGTTTGTAGTCATTGAACACTTTAGCGGCTGCTTCACCTTTTTTACCAGCAATATCCCTACTATAATCTAAATTAAGCTCATCAAATTGCACTTTTAAGCGATTAACATTGAGTATGTTAGGGATGCACTCGCTTTTGCCATTTCTGTTTTCTTTTTTGCAATAACCTTTTTTAACATTCTCATCGTTAAACCCAAAAGTTTTAACACCCAACTCATTATCCATTTGACTAAACGCTCTATCTTGGGAAGCTACAGCAAGCTGTTTGACTTTAGCATACACATTTGAAGCGATTTGTCTTTTCAATTCTTCTTTTTCAGCTCTAAGTTTTTCATAAGCCGTATAGTCGTTATTGAGTAGAGCTAAAGTCATTTGGCTGTCTAATAATTGGATTTTTCTAGCCGCTTCTAAATTGCCTTTTTGAATGCAAATGTATTCTAATAAAGCTCTGCCTTTAAGTCCGGCTCCTAAATCGGTCGCTGTGCCTATTTGAGTGTTGCCTATGGCGTTAGCAAAATCCTTTAGAGCCTTTGTGTCAGCACTTTCTTTGCCCTTGCTCGTGAAAAATTGGTGTAAGTTTTTCTCTGTAGGACTTGCGTCCTGACTGACATCCCAATTGAGTTCAGGGCATTTTTCAGAGATTCGTTTGGCTGCAATTTGATTGCGTATATCATAGTTTTGCGCATTTTCTTTGATCCTTTCAGCATTGGCTTGAACTTGTTTGGCAAAACTTTGGATTTTTTCTACATACTGCATGGAATTGGGGACGCTTAAAATACTGCCTGTTAGAAATTGATTGGTTTTGTTCAAAACATCATTCACTTTGTTGATGGAATTAAGCGTCTGATTAGACCTATCTAATGTGTCTTGAGCGAGCTTGATCCTTTCAGTGATAGTGGCTAAATGTTTAGCCCACTTGCTTTCATCCCATGCTCTTTTAGCACCATTCCAAGCGTTCTGCGTAGGGTTATCCACAATCATAGCCACAGCGTTTAGGTGGTTTAAAGCAATCGCCAACAACAGAATAAGGGATTTTTTTAAAAAAGTCTTTAACGCTTTCATGCCTTATCCTTTAAAAGGCCTATAAATCAGTCTTTGAGCGCAAGAAATTTTATTATCATGCCAACGATACCAATTCTTACCAATTTTTGTTTTTTCACTCCAAATGTTATATTGAGAGCAAAAGCCTTCATTCTGATTAAGGTAGTAATTAGACCAATCAATATAGCCTTGCGATTGCTTAAGTTCATTATCCTTGTAATAGCCTTGATGGATTTCTACATACTTCAAATAATCATTACTCAAATTCAATTCGTTTTTTAAAACGCTTTGAGTCCTGTTGATGGTGGTTTGAGTGATGGTAAGATTATAGGTTGTGGGGCTTTCATTATCTTGGGCTGGGCGTAAATAAGGTTGAGTGGTTTGAGTGGTAGTGGTTTTGTAAGTGGCGCTCCAATCGGTGATGCTAGGATTAGTATGGAAATATTGCGGTTGGCAACGATTGACTCCATAAGGTTTTTGGCATTGTTCTTTCTCGCCATAATTTTTTCTTTCTATCTTAAAATAATGGTTTGTGGTCGTATCGCTTAAGACTTTAGAGCTGGACACACCCATCACATAAGGACTAACAACCGCACCACTTTTAATCCCTGCTTCAAAATTACAAGGCGTAACTTCTACCCATTCGCCATTAAGCTTGTTATAGCTTTTTAACATTGTAGGTCTTTTGGCTTCTAGTTTAGCGTCATTGTATTCCCATTGACCGCATGCAAATTCTTGATATTGTGAGCTCAATTGGGTAGCGATCCCACGATTTAAAATCTGTTGTTTGTTAGGATTGTTTGGATTATTGTAATACTGATCCACGATGGGCGTTAAGGTTTGTGTTTTATCATTTTTTTCATACCTAACAATCCTGTCTTGCACCCTTGCATAATCGCTGCAAGGCACAGCGACATGGATTAGATTATCCATCCCACGAAACACGATTTCAGTTTGGAAGGTCTGAGTTTTCCCCATACCATAACCTTTATCGCTCGTGGTCTGTAAGGCGCATTTGCTGTCATCTTTGTAAAGTTGCATGGCGTATTGAGCGCCTTGCAAATCCACACAACCACCGATATTTTGCGTTTTATTTTCCCTATCTATATAGTAGTATTGCGTTTGCTTGATAGCCTTACCGGCTTCAAAATCGTATCTATAAGCGCATTTAATGTCATCTCTTAAAGCGTTCATAGAAATACAAGAACCATCTTTAGCAATAACATCTAGTTTCATCGTGTTGTTGGGGCTTAATTCAGGCACTTTACAATACTGGCTGGAGTAATTGTTTTCTTGCGAGTTAGGATTAGTAGCGTTATTAGAACTACTGCCATTAGTTGGGCTAGTGGTGTTAGTAGGATTATTGGAATTGTTTGTGTCTCCATTACCAAAAGGAATAGGGAAAAGCCCCCCATTCCCTAACCCCCCACCACTTGAGCTACCATTATTAAAATGGTCATACCCTCCTGTGTTGTTGTTAGTAGAGCCATGATTAGTGAAATTGTTCTCATAACCCCCTACAGAGCCACCGCTTGAAGAGCTAGAGCCATTCACTCCATCCACACCTAACACGCCATCTGTATCAATACCACTGCCCACGGCATTATGATTTGAATTGTTTCCATTTGCACCACTACTCCCATTTATCCCATAGCCATTACTCCCATTTGTGCCATCTTTACCATTGATAGCGTTATCATTGGGGCTGTTAGGGTTGTTGCTAAAAGGCGTGTTAGCATACATGGGGTCATTGGTAGCGTTCGTTTGAGCGATGTTTTCTAGCTTTTGGTATTCTTCTTTACTAATACCTAAAATTTTAGCCACTTCTTCAGCATTCTCGCCTTTTAAAACAAGGAGAGTGGATTTTTTAATCTTGGCGTTAGGAAGTATCTTTAAACTAGTTTTAGCAGGGCTAGTCAAAGGAAACGATTGATTGTCTCTTAAAAGATTGGTGATTTCTATATCTATGCTGCTAGTTGCATTGTTTCTAAAATAAAACCCATGAGCTTCTACTTTAAACACCCTCTTGCCTAACACCACCCTGCTCTCTATCGCTCCATTAGGCAAATTAGCGTCAATTTCTTTAGTGGTGATAACACTCAAAGCGTAAGCTGGACTAAGCAAACCTAATAAAAACGCTCCCAGAATAAAGCAGGAAAATAAAAAATGGTTATATGAATAAGTTTTCATTTGTTTTTGTTCCTTTATTTTAATTCCATTAAAATCTTTAATCGCTTGAACTCGCATCATTAAGCGTAAATCACGACATTTGACATTGCTTAAAAAATTTTTGTGTTGATTTTTCATTAGCGCTCCATTCCAACATTTTTGGATTTAGTTTTTTTTTGAATACAAATAAGCGCTATACTCACTAGCATTACCGGTAGCGACTTTATAGGGAGTTTTGTTGTCGTAAGCTTGTGCACTAAATTTTTTGCCAACATAATTGCCATTAGCGTCCATTTGATTTTCAAACATGTCCGCTACAAGCTTGTTGTAGTCGGTATTTGAAGTTAAATCCGAATTTGAAAGCGAATGATTTTGTTTAGAGTTATTAGTTTTATTATTAGGCTCTTTTACATTATTTTGTCCTACATTATTTTGAGTGGTGCTATTTTCATTAAAATGAGATAATTTAGAATTATTTTGTGTTAATTCTTCACTCATAGAGGCGTTTTCTTTGCTCGCTTCTTTGCTTCCAAACTCCCATGATTTGAAAGTTCTTGCGTCTATTTCATTGTTTTCTAAAGCGGTGTTTAAAGCTTGTTCTTCGTTTGCATTTAAAGGCTGTAGTATTTCTTTTTCTTTTTTAGGTATTTTAAGTTTTTCAGCAATGTTTTCATTAAAAATTCCCAATGAATGATTATAAGTTCTAACTAAAAAACCTTCTGTTTTATTGATGGGCAAGTGTGCGATATTGTTTCTAATGGCATACTCAGTGGTCTTATTGATATTTTTATTGTGCAAAACCGCTTCTATTAGGCATTCTTGTAAAAATTCCTTATGACTAGGCATTAGATTGCTTTTTTTATTGTTGATTATCAATAAAAGCACTTGTATTTCTTCATTAGTCATGCCGTTTTTAGCTCTGTCTTTTAGAAATTTTTTAAATTCCTTATCGCTAAATCGCTTGTTAGAGCCTTTTTCTTTTTCATTAAAATGATTTTTAGCTTCTTCAACACGACTTCTTAAAACACTAACGCCTAAAGAGTGGTTAAAACCCAGTGTTTCTTTTGGTTCTTTTTCCTTGCTTTCCAGTTCTTCTTCTTTTGAAGTTTCTTTTTTGTCAAGGGGAACAAGTTCGCCGTTTTCCTTATTATCTTCATTGTTTTGCCATCCACTTTCTCTTTTTTGATCTCTAATAGGAGCAATCTCTTGTTTTTCTAATTTTTCTAAAGATCCAATGAATGCGTCTAATAATTCGCTTGAGTTTTCATCATTGTCAAGGTTGGGATCATAATCTCTATTGGTCTGATAAAATTCTAGTTGCTCTTTAAAAGAGAGGCTGTTTAACTCTTGCATGAATTCTTTGACTAACTCGTTATCTTGGGCTTTAATCATCTCATTTTTATCCTTAGCGAAAGCCAAATCTTTCATAAAGGCTTTCATCATGTCTTTAGACTTATCATTAGAACCAAACATCTCATACCAATACAGAAAAATGCTTTTAAGGTCTTTGAGATTTTTTCTTGCTTTGTCTATCATGATGGGTTACCTTTCAATACCGCTAGAAGCTTTATTTTTCTTTTGATAATAGCTTTGAGATTGAGAGCGTGTTTGGGTTTGTTGCTTTGTTTCATTTGCTAATTGATTGTATTTTTCATTTTTAAGCAGAGTGTAGCTACGCATCTTTTCTAATAAAGCTTCATTCCTGTTATCTGGAGACAAATCTCTGTGCAAATCTTCATAAATAATGTTTGTCTTGTCTCTTTTTTCTTGCGAATAATCTTTTTGATGGAAGAGCCTAGTCTTATAGGCATAGTTTGAGAGCTTGTCCAAGTTTAAAGGTTTGATTTTTTCCTTGTTAATGCTTGGAAACATTTCTACATTATAAACAAACTTGAATTGCGCTTGGGTCTCAATGTCTCTGTAGGCAGGTTTGAACACCTTTTGGCCATTTTCAATGACAGGAAACTGCTTGTGTTTAGGTTTTTTAGTGTTTTCATCAATCACTAATTCGCCATTATTATCCACTAAAGGCACAAGCTCTTTGTTTTTGATAAACATCAAACGAACAGGCGAGATTTCTTTATTTTGAGTGGCTTTAAAAATCGCATCTCTTTCTTCTTTGCTCGCTCCAAGCATTTTAGCTTCCTCTAAACTCACCCATGCATTACTTTTAAACCCCAAGCGGTTCTTTTCCATATCTAAAAGCATGTCGTTAAGATTGCAATAAGGTTCGCCGTTTAAAGCGTTATGTCCTCTTTCTTTGTTAGCCACTATTTCAGGCTTGTCCCAAAAAGGCGAGTTTTTTTCTTTCAAACCTTGAATAATCCTTGTTTTAAGATAATTGATTTGACCGGATTTAGCTTTAAGTAAAGCTTCTTTGCTTTCTGAATTATCTTGGGTTGCTTGGGTTCTTTGTGCGTTAGTTTCTTCTAGATTGTGTGAATAGTTTGAATTTTGTGGTGGCTCTTGCTTAAGCCCTCCCCTTTCTAATAAGATGTTTTGCAAATAATCAATCATGCCATTGATTTGCTCATCGCTTAAGTTGTTAAGATTATTCATCTTCTTCTCCTTGTGGGTTAGATTTTGCAAAATCTCTTTGAGCGATGTATTCTTCGTGTTGGGCTTCTATGCTCAATTCATCGCAAAACCCAGCTTCATAGAAGGCGTCTTGTTTTAATGTGTTTTCATTTTCTTGCATAATAGCTCCTTAAAAATATTGATGAGAAAAAACTTGCCATAAGTAAGGTAAATGAAAAAAGGCACATGGATTTTAAAAAATGCTCTAATTTTGAAAAAAATGTGCGTTTCTTTATTTCTCAAATTTGGTTTTACTTATAAAAATCTACTCTAAAGGATTACACATGCAAAAAAAAAGAAAGCTAAAAACCCACAACCGAATTTGTTTAGCATCTTAGATAATAGTGATATTGCCATAAGCAACCCTACTGAAGAATCAGGCAAGGCCAATGAAATACAAGAGCCACTCCCTTATGTCGTGAAAACGCAAATCAATAAAGCAAGCATGATTTCTAGAAATCCTATTGAATGGGCAAAGTATTTAAGCTTTGAAAAACGAGTATATAAGGATAATAGTAAAGAAGATGTCAATTTCTTTGCCAATGGTGAGATAAAAGAAAGTTCTCGTGTTTATGAAGCGAATAAGGAAGGGTTTGAAAGGCGCATAACTAAAAGATACGATCTGATTGATAGAAATAGAGAATTTTTTATAAAAGAAATTGAAATTCTAACCCACACAAACAGCTTAGAAGAATTGAAAGAGCAAGGTTTAGAAATCCAATTGACCCACCATAGTGAAACGCATAAAAAAACCTTAGAAAATGGCAATGAAATCGTTAAAGAATACGACTACCTTAAAGATATTTACCAAGAAGTAGAAAGAACAAAAGATGGTGAATTGGTAAGAGAAATAATCCCCAGTATTTCTAGCGCTGAGTGTTTTAAGCTCTATAACAAACTGCCTTTTGAATCAATAAACAATGAAAACACCAAATTGAATACTAACGACAATGAAGAAGTTAAAAAACTAGAATTTGAATTAGCTAAAGAAGTGCATGCTTTAATCCTAGAGCAGCAATTGCTTTCAGCAACAGATTATTATTCTTGGATAGATAAAGATGATAATGCGTCTTTTACTTGGAAAATGCATAGGCTTATCAATGAAAATAAACTCAAAGAAAACCATCTCAGTGCAGATAACGCTAATAAGATTAAGCAATTTTTCTTTAATAATGGTTTTATTTTAGGCTGGACTAAAGAAGAACAAAGCGCTATGCAAAAAAACAGAGATTATTCTTTAAGAAGCCCTCTTTTAAGTTTGGAAGAAATCGCTCAAGCAAAAATTGAATTGCAAAAATACTATGAAAGCGTTTATGTTAATGGCGATGGAAGTAGAAGAGACATCAAGCCTTTTAAAGAAATCTTAAGAGACACCAACAATTTTGAAAAAGCTTACAAACAGCGTTATAACAAATTGGTAAGCTTGAATGCAGCAATCATTCAAGCTAAAGAGAGCAGTAATGAGCGGCAAATTTCTAACGCAAAGAACAATAACACTATTAACAATACAATAGAGACTAATACTTCTAACAATATTATTCAAAATAATAATAATAATCATCCAAATTTAAGCGTTGCTGATGTAGAATTAGAACAACAAAATTTAGGAGAACCAAATGGAAAAGAAAGAACAAATCGCGCAGATGAGCCGAGCAGAGCTAGAGCAGGAATTCCGCAAGAAATTCACCGCAGAAGCGAACCTAGAGGACAGCAAGAGGGAATGGAGCGATCGAGTGATGAAGAACTTTCACACCAAGACCCTAGTTTATTTATTGAGCCTAGAGAGCAGGGAGAAACAAGAGGAGTTTATAGATCTAGCGACCAACAGGCAGTTTCAGAAAAATCCCATAGAGAGCGAGATAGAATACATGAACATGTATCTAGAGGAGATGGAGTATCAGCAAAAGCAGATACAAGAGCAGATAGTAATGGAGCATCAAGTCCAGCAAGCCGAATGGAAAATGGAGCAAGAAGCGAAGAAAAGGGGGATAATCCCAACGATGAGAGAGGAGTATCACAGGCACCGCAATCCCCATCTCATCAACAAAATAGCTCCAGAGATTTGGGGCTTCCTCTCTCTAGAGAACAGCCAGGACAGACTGGACGCTTACGCCTTTTTGATCATGGACAGATGGGCTCATTATTTCCCACAGACCATGAAAACCAAAGATCAAAGAACGATAATGAGCTTGATAAAAGCAGTGATAGAGCAAACGAAAATGGAGACAAAAGCCCTAGACAGGATGGAAGCGCAAATCAAGAGGGCGCAAGGAGTGAGCGATATGGAATTGCTCAAGGAAGCTCAAATCAATCAGTATTACCACTTGCTCAAAGCCGATTACATCATGCAGGACTCAGCGCACCAAATGGACTTGGAAACCTTGAAGAAAACAGGGATCAAAAGAGAGGACTTTTATCAAATTTAGACCATTTAGAAAGCCTGCTTAACGCTATTAGAAACAACACCATAGCGAGTGAGCCTGACTTTAGATCCAGGCTCTTAGAAGCCATTCAAAACAACGAGCCTTTAAAAGATAGCCTTGTGGGGGCACAACTCCTTAAAGACCCTACGACTAAAATCTTTTATGACAAATTCCAATTAAAAATCAGCCCTAAAAAAGTCTTAGAGATTTTAGAAAATCGCCTTAAAAAATCCATTGAAACAACGAATGAAACGCTAAACGCATTCAACGCACTGGATAGTCAAGCCATTGATTTAAACGCTATCTCTAATAGCGTAGGATTAAATCCCACACAAGAGAGCAAAATAACAGACAATAGCGTAGAGTTGAATAACGCTCAAGAACAAACCGTGCAAGAGCAAGACACGCAAGAAAACGCACCAACCACGCTAAAACAAGAAACAAAAGAGCAAGAAACACCAACCGCACCAGCCATCCCCCTTAATCCTAAAATAGATTTTAAACCGAGCGAAGAAGTTTTAATTAAGGGAGCTAAAACCCGCTACAAGGCTAACATTAAAGCCATTGAGCTTTTAAAAGAATTGCAAGCCAAATAAGAGATCTTAAAAGGCGATTATTACGCCACTTTAAAAGAGCAAGAAATCCTAGCGCAATTTAGCGGATGGGGTGGGTTAGAAAGCTACTTTAAAAAGGCTCAACACCCTGAGGAATTTAAAGAATTAAACGCCTTACTCACTAAAGATGAATTCAGAAGAGCTTATTTGAGCGCAAGAGACGCTTACTACACCCCTAAATTAGTTATTGATAGCATTTATCAGGGATTAGATCAATTAGGGTTTAATAACGACAACCATCAAAAAGAAATCTTTGAACCCAGTTTAGGCACAGGCAAATTCATCGCTCATGCGCCAAGCGATAAGAATTACCGCTTTATGGGAACAGAATTAGATCCTATTAGCGCTAGTATTTCTAAATTCCTTTACCCTAATCAAGTCATCCAAAACACCGCTTTAGAAAACCACCAATTCTATCAAGACTACGATGCGTTTGTGGGCAATCCTCCTTATGGCAATCATAAAATCTATAGCTTTTATGACAAAGAATTGAGTAACGAGAGCGTTCATAATTACTTTTTAGGGAAAGCTATCAAAGAATTGAAAGATGATGGCATAGGGGCGTTTGTGGTGAGTTCTTGGTTTATGGATGCTAAAAACCCTAAAATGAGAGAACACATCGCAAAAAACGCCACTTTTTTAGGAGCGATAAGATTGCCTAATAGCGTGTTTAAAGCAACAGGAGCAGAAGTTACGAGCGACATTGTGTTTTTTAAAAAAGGCGTTGATAAAGCAACCAATCAAAGCTTCACTAAAGCTATGCCTTATTATGACAAGATCATTAATAGCTTGGATGATGACACCCTTTTTGCCTTGCAAAACAACCGCTTTGATAGTTTTATCCCTAGCGATCAACTTAAGATTGTCAATGCGATTGCAAGCCATTTTGGTTTCAAACAAGAAAAATTGCAACGCTGGTATGAAAAAATAGACACCGCTAACTTTGGTTACAGAGAACAAGACTATAAGATCATCAAAGACTTCATGGATAAAGTTGGAAAGAACAATATCAATCTCAACGAACAAACCCTAAATGAATACTTCATCAACCACCCTGAAAACATTCTAGGGCATTTGAGTTTGGAAAAAACCCGCTATAGCTTTGAAATCAATGGCGAACAAATTTACAAATACGAGTTGCAAGCTTTAGAAGATAAAAGCTTAGATTTATCCCAAGCGCTTAATCAAGCGATAGAAAAATTGCCTAAAGATGTCTATCAATACCATAAGACTACCCTTAAAACAGACGCTCTTATCATTGATGCAAATAACGAACGCTATCAAGAAGTTCAAAAGCTAATTAAAAATTTAGAAAGGGGGGAATTAGTCAAGTGGGATAATCTTTATTTCCAACTGGAACAAAATAATGAAATAGGCGTCTTTTTAAAACCCACTAAAATCAACTCTAAAATCCAAGATTCACGACTAAAAGCCTATTTCAAAATTAAAGACGCTTTGAATGATTTAACGAGCGCGGAATTAAGCCCCTTAAGCTCTGATTTGGAGCTAGAAAGTAAAAGAGTTAGGCTCAATCTTGTTTATGATGCATTTGTCAAGAAATTTGGCTATCTCAATGAGAATAAAAATCGTAAGGACATCAAACAAGATTTGTATGGCGCTAAAGTCTTAGGATTAGAAAAAGACTTTGAAAAAGAAATCACTCTTAAGTCCGCCAAAGCTCAAAACATTTCCCCAAGAAAACCCAGCGCCAAAAAAGCTCAAATCTTTTTTGAAAGGACTTTAAACCCTAAAAAAGAACTTATTATCACTAACGCTAAAGAGGCATTAATTGCAAGCGTCAATCAAAAAGGGGGTTTGGACTTGCATTTCATTAGAGATCATTTCACAACCCAAAGTTTAGAAACCACGATTAAAGAACTTTTAGAGCAAAAACTGATCTATAAAGACCACAAGGATAATGGCGACTATATTTTAGCCAATGATTATCTAAGCGGTAATGTTAAAAGAAAACTCAAAGAAGTTAAAGAAGCCATCAATCAAGGCGTGGAGGGATTAGAGGCTAATGTGAAAGATTTAGAGCTGATTATCCCTAAAGATTTGAAAGCCACTGAAATCATGGCTAATATCAACAGCCCTTGGATACCCACTCAGTATTTAGAAGAGTTTTTAATAGAATTAGCCGCTAACCATTATGAAAAGCAATACGGCGGCAAAATGACAGATTACCAACTAGGCAATCTCAAAGAAGACATCAAAGTAGAACACCTAAGCGGTGCTTATGAAGTTTTTGCCAGAAACAATGAATTAAACGAGCTTTATGGTATCAGGCATAAAGACAGAGTGCATTCTTATAAAGTGCCTTTTGAAAGTCTTTTAAATAAAGTCTTAAACAACAAGGATTTGAGCGTTAAATACGCCCAAGTTGATCCTAATGACCCTAAAAAAGAAATCTTTATCACTGATGAAGAGCAAAGCAATCTCGCTAGACAAAAAGCAGAAGAATTGAAAGAAGCTTTTAAAGACTGGATTTATAAGGATTATGCAAGAAGAACCCATTTAGAGCAAATCTATAATGACACTTTCAATAATTCTGTTTTAAAAACCTATGATGGCTCACAATTAGAACTAGAGGGCTTTAACCACCATATCAGCTTGCGCCCCCACCAAAAGAACGCTATTTTTAGAACCATCCAAGACAGGGCGGTGTGTTTAGACCATCAGGTTGGAGCAGGCAAGACTTTGTGCGCTATAGCCAGTTGCATGGAACAAAAACGCATGGGGTTAGTGAATAAAACGCTCATTGCCGTGCCTAATCATTTAACCAAGCAATGGGGCGATGAATTTTATAAGGCTTACCCTAACGCTAATGTGTTAGTCGTTGATAGCAAGGACATCACTGAAAAAGAAAGAGAGCTTTTATTCAATCAAATCGCTAACAACAATTATGACGCTGTGATTATCGCGCACACCCATTTGGAATTATTGTCTAACCCTAGAGAAATCATAGAAGAATTGAAAGAAGAAGAGCTAGTGAATGCCGAAAAAAAACTTTGAAAGGCAAGAATTAGCCTATAAAAATAACCCTAGAGAAACTAAAAAACCCAATGAAAGAGCCTTTAAAAACAAGCTGGATAAAATCCGCGCTAAATACGATGCGATTTTAGAAAAACAAGGCTCTCATATTGATATTAGTCAAATGGGGATTGACAATTTGATTGTGGATGAAGCCCATTTATTCAAAAATCTAGCCTTTGAAACTTCTATGGAAAAAATTGCAGGGCTTGGTAACCAACAAGGCTCTAATCGAGCCAGAGATTTGTTTATTAAAACGCGCTACTTGCATCAAAACGATAAGAAAATCATGTTTTTAACCGGCACGCCTATAGCGAATTCCTTGAGTGAAATGTATCACTTGCAACGCTATTTAACCCCTGATGTGTTAAAAGAAAGAGGGTTAGAATTCTTTGATGATTGGGCTAAGACTTATGGGGAAGTGGTGAATGATTTTGAATTAGACACTTCCGCTCAAAGTTATAAAACGGTTAATCGCTTTTCTAAATTTAGCGATGTGCAAGGTTTAAGCACCATGTATAGAGCTTTTGCAGATATTGTCTGTAATGATGATATTTTAAAGCATAACCCCCACTTTGTGCCTAAAGTGTATGGGGATAAACCTATCAATGTGGTGGTGAAAAGAAGCGAAGAAGTGGCTCAATTCATTGGCGTGGCGGATGAAAATGGCAAATATAATGAAGGCTCTATCATTGATAGGATGCAAAAATGCGAGGGTAAGAAAAGCAAAAAAGGGCAAGACAATATCCTTTCTTGTACCACAGACGCTAGAAAAGTGGCTTTGGATTACCGCTTGATTGACCCTAACGCTAAAGTGGAAAAAGAATTTTCTAAAAGCTATGCTATGGCAAAAAATATCTATGAGAATTATTTAGAAACTCATGCCACTAAAGGCACACAACTTGGTTTCATAGGGCTATCCATACCCAAAACCCATAGCCAAAAAGTGAGTTTAGAAGCGCTAGATAACGCTCACGAAACTGAAAATAAAAATCCCCTAGATGAAACTCAAGAACTTTTAGAGAGCTTGTCTAGTTATGATGAAAAGGGCAATCTTATCGCTCCTAGCAAGAAAGAATTGGAGAACGAACTCAAAGAGAAAGAGGCTAGAAGCGTCAATTTAGATGAAGAGATAGCTAAAGGCTGTTCGTTTGATGTTTATAGCGATGTTTTAAGGCATTTAGTCCAAATGGGTATCCCACAAAATGAAATCGCTTTCATCCATGACGCTAAAACCGAAGAGCAAAAGCAGGATTTGTTTAAAAAGCTCAATCGTGGCAAAGTCAGGGTATTATTGGGCAGTCTTGCTAAAATGGGCGTAGGCACTAATGTGCAAGAAAGATTAGTCGCTATGCATGAATTAGATTGCCCATGGAGGCCTGATGAATTGTTGCAAATGGAAGGGCGTGTGATAAGACAAGGCAATATTTTGCACCAAAACGATCCTGAAAATTTTAGAATGAAAATCTATCGCTACGCCACTGAAAAAACTTATGATAGCCGTATGTGGCAAATCATAGAGACTAAATCTAAAGGCATAGAGCAATTTAGAAACGCGCACAAATTAGGCTTGAATGAATTAGAAGACTTTAATATGGGGAGTTCTAATGCGAGCGAGATGAAAGCAGAAGCCACAGGCAATCCCTTGATTATTGAAGAAGTCAAATTGAGAGCGGAAATTAAAAGCGAAGAAGCAAAATACAAAGCTTTCAATAAAGAGCATTACTTCAATGAAGAGAATTTGAAAAACAACACTTCTAAATTGGATTATCTAAAAACAGGAATTGAAAGATTTAGAAACGCTTCAAAGCTCTGTAATAATCCCCACTCATACAGAGATCAAGCTCTATGATTTGAAAAATGAAGAAAGTAAGGATTATGAGCTTATCAAAGTTAAAGAAGTAGAGCCTTTAAAAGAAAACGCCTCCATGAGCGAAGAATTAACGCACAAGAAACTCAAAGAACAAAACAAGCAAATAGCCGAACAAAATAAAGAAAAGCTAGACGCTATTAAAAAGCAATTTGCAAGCAATTTGAACGGCTTGTTTTTCAATGAGGAAAGAGATTGTAAGCTTTTAGAATACAAGGGCTTTGTGGTGAATGCTTATAAAACTAAGTATCAAGTGGAGTTTAGTTTAAGCCCTAAAGACAATCCAAATATTGCCTATAGCCCTAGCAATATGGTTTATAAAAACGATACTAGCCAACTGTTTAGCTCTTATAATTTCTGCGGTGAGATCAAATTTGATGGGTTTTTAAAGAGACTGGATAACGCTATCACTAAACTCCCTGAAAAAATCAAGGAATTAGAAAACCCCATTGAAACCACTCAAGAAAATATCGCTAAATACACCAGATTAGTGGAGCAAAAACCTTCTTACCCACGACTAGAATACCTGCAAACTTTAAAATGGGATCATAAAACTCTAATAGATGATTTAGCTAAAATGAGCAAAAACAGAGATTATAAGCCTGTGTTCAACCCTAAATCTAAAGAAGTCTTAAAGAATTTGAACGCTGAAAAAAGAGCGAGTTTAGTGGATGAGAGTGTAACAGAAGGGATAAAAGAACAAGCTAACCAAGAAGCGCATAGGCCAATGAAAAAAGCGGCTAATGATGATTACGGCATGGAGATGTGAGTTTCACTAATGCTTTCAATAACATGTGTTTAAATAATGTTATTGAATTTGGCGTAATGCCTTTTAATATTCTTTTTCTCTAAACTTTTCCCTTTTTAAAAACACTCTAAAAAACCACCACTAATAAAATTCTACTAACCATTTCAAAAAGAACTAATAGATAACATAACTATTTACAATAACATAGTATTAAGTTTTTCTATTTTATATACTTTTAAGCTATTTATCTTTAAAATATGTTTAACAAAATGATAAAGGAATAAGCGATGATAATCACCATAGCCAATGAAAAAGGAGGGAGCGGTAAATCCACTTTGTGCTTGAACTTGTGCGTTCAATTATTGCTAGACAAGAAAGATATTGCCGCATTAGACACTGATAGCCAAAAGAGTTTGGAAGTGTTTAACAATATTAGGAGTGAAACAAGTTTGCCCAATTTCACGCTCTTTAATCGCACAGGCAATATCACAGACACCTTAAAACAGATGACGGATAAATACGAATACATCCTTATTGATACTAAGGGTGAACATTCCAAAGAAAGCCAAAAGGCTATGCTATTGAGCGATTGGGTGCTAATACCCACCACGCCAAGCCAACTAGACACAGCAGTGTTATTAGACATGCTAGAAAGGATTAGAGACATCCAAGCGTTGAATGAAAACTTGAAAGCTTGTATTGTGATGAACCGCATCCCTACTATCCCCACTCTTAAAGAGAAAAAAGCTCTCATTGATTTTATCAACCAAAATAACGCTAATGAAAGCGTGTTTTTAATGGATAATCTATTAAGCGAAAGGATAGCTTATAAGCGTTCAGTGAGTGAAGGTATGGGCGTGATGGAATACAATGACAATAAGGCTAAAAACGAATGGTCTCAATTCTATGATGAATTGAGCGGGTATTTAGGGGGCAAAAAATGAAAGGGTAGAATTAGTTTAATTCTAAATAACGCTTAATTGTGTTATGATATTAAAAACAATCTACTTTAAAGGATAAATATGGAATTTAAAAACACTAAAAAAGACAGGCTAAGCGATTTAGAAAATCGCTTTGAGAATGCCAACAAGCATGAAACAAACCAACATGAAAAAGAAGACAGGAAAAAAGCCCACACGCTCTATATTTCAGAGAAAGTGATGCATAGCGTAGAAGAGTATTTGAATGAATTTGGAGCGTTCAGAGAAAATAAAAGCGTGTTTGTTCAAGACGCTATTGTTTTTTATTTAGAATACAAGAAAAAAGAAATGAAGCAAATGCTTTTAGATAAGGCGAGCAAGTTGTGATTTTATGGTGTTTTCATACCAAGGAACTTAAATGGAAAAAACAAGACTTTTAAAATTGAGAGCTTTAGCATGTTTAATGGGATTAGGCGTGAGTGGGTGCGCGTTTGTAGATAAGCAAATTTTAAACGACCACTTGACTAAGGCTAAAAATAACCCAAAATATGATTGCCAAAAAGAAATGTGGTCTTTCCCTAAAAAATATAATGGAATAGAGCAATGCTTAAAGGCTCAAGAAGAACTTATTGAACCAATCATCACTAAAAAGATCGATCAGTATCGATGCGATGATTTCACTAATGAAGGCTTAAAAGATAAGTGCTTTAAAAGAAACGATGCCTACTTAAACACTCTTTTAACGCCCATCATTCAAAAACAAGAGCGTCGTTTTAGCTGCTCTGACTTCCATAACCCAGAACTAAAAGAACAATGCATGGATAAAACTACGCTTTATGAAAAACAAAAAGACCGACAAGAAAGACTAATTAATCTCGCGCAATTAGAAGCGTTTGAAAAAGAATACGCACAATATAAGTCATACATTATCCCTTACTTCACCAAAGAATGCGTTAAAAATTCGCCCCATTTAGCTAACAAGGAAAGACTATGCCAAAAAGAAGTGCATGAAAAATTTCACGACCCTTATTCTAGCTCTAAAGAATTGAGCGTTAAATCAGCTATTTCTTTTTGCATTAAAAAAGTTGATGCTAAATTAGAAAAAGCCGCTCTGATGAATGGCGTTTATATAAGCCCTTATAAAAAATCTACCCATTGCCAAAGAACGCATTTGGAAAATAAGAGCTTGAAAGAAATCGCTTTGGACATGAACCCTAAATTAGAAAAGCAAAGCCCTTTTATTGATGCAAACAAGTTGGCTATTCAATCTGCGGGGTTATTGAGAAAGAATAAAGATGCCTTAATCGCTTTTGCTGCAGATATTTGCATGGAGCGTAACGAACATAAAAAAGAAGAGTTTATCAGCCTTAAAGATAGTTGCACCCAATCGCAAGCCAAATTCTATAACAACAAAGAGCGCTTTGACAAATTCATACAAGATTACCAAAAAGACTTAAAAACTTGTCTTTTAGACACTTCTAACACTAAAGAAGAAGTGGAGCAAAATTTTTCACAATGCCAAAAAGAGCAATTGAGAGACGATAACAAAGGCTTCACTTTAGAAGAATTGGTTAAAAAATACGCTAAGTAAAGTTATTTAATTTTATGGATGGTTTTAAAAATCCATTTCATAGTTATTGTTAGGGTTTATGGGTTCATTGGTAGTTTTGTTAAAATCTTTGAGTGGTATTTTTTTGAGTGCGTTTGTGTTTTCTTGCGTGTCTTGTGTAACGGCTGTAATTTGATGGTTATTTTGCAAGTTTTTTAAAGCTATACTTGCACTTTTTAATAAGGTTTTAAAGCATTGTAATTCTTTCTGTAAAAAATTAAGCGATTTTTCACAGCGTTTAATGATTTTATCCCTTTGCCCTCTTTCATAAATGGGCAAATCATTTTCATTAGCTTGCGTTAAAAATTTCAAATCTTTTGATAGCTCCATAGCTCTAGTTTCTAAGAATTCTTTCCGCTTCTTAGTAAAACAATAATTTTCCTCTTCAAGTCTTTTTAAATGTTCTAAAAGATTGAGCCAAACTTGTTTGTCTAATAAATTGTCTTGTGGGTTAGAATTTTTAACACTATCATCTATCTTTTTCATTTCAAACCTAGCAATATTAACAAGTAAAGCGCTATCTTTAAAAAACTTAGCTACTAAAAACATATTGCCTTTATCAATCAAGCTTAAATTTTGATAATTCATATACCTAAAAAATTCAAAAGCTCTTTGCGAAATACTATGTCTATCGCTTTTAAAATCTAAAGCAATTTTTTCTAAATTTTTAACAATGCTTTTGCTTATAAAAACTTTGCTCATGCTTTTTAGTTTAGTGTAAAGTTCAAAGCGTTTTTTTGAATGGGATAAATCAGCTTCTAAATCTTTGCTAAATTCTTCCTTTAAGACTTTTAAATCTTTATAATCTTTTTCTAAATCTATAATCTTTTTTTGTGTGGCAAAAAGTTTTTTGGTGGTATAAAGATAATCTTTTATTAAAGGGCTTTTACAGACAACCAATTTTTGAGTTTTTTTATAAGTGTTTTTAGGGGTTAAAGACTCTTTATTTAACCATTTTATTTCTTTAAGTTGTTGGTTAAGTTCTTTTTCATTTGTTGGGGGCGTGAATTTTTCTTTTTCCCAATGTGTTTTTTCCAATAAACTTTTTAGATTATCTAAATGATCAGATAGGGCATTTTCTCTTTTTTTCAAGCTTTCTATTTGAGAAGTCGCACTGCCCAAAACTTTATAGAAATAGTTTTCATGCCTAAAACTCTTATTGTTTCTAACCTGTTTTTCTAGTGCATCTAACTCTGTTTCTATGTCTTTAATCGCCCTATAAATATTAGGCGTGTTAGAATATTGCAATTCGCCTTTTGAGTTAGCAAATAAATAATCTTTAAATGTTTCTCTTAGTGTGGTAAAACTCTTTACAGCTGTCTTTAGAATTAAAGCGTAGTTGCTTATTGGTAATTTTGTTAGTTTTGTTGATAATCACATGCGCATGCGGATTGTTTTGGTGTGTATGGAGTTTCATTATAATAAGGATAATCATAACCTAGCGTGTTAGTGAGTGTTTGATACACGCTTAATTCCAAAGCTTTTAAATTTTTTTCATTACAATTTTCATCAATGCTAAACACTAAATGTAAAGCGCAATTTTTAACACGGCTCTTATTTTCTAATAATTTTTCAAATTGCTCATTCCATTGCTCTGCTATATTATTATAATTAACTTCATTAAAAAATTCATCTCTCACTAGCTCACCATGTTTAGCGATATAATCCATCGCTCTTTTTGAATGCAAGCATGTCATGTTGCCTATGTTTTTGATGACCACTTGTTTTTATGGCTCTCTTAAACGCATGAATTCTTCTTGTGTCAGTTGGGTTAAATCTTTAGCAAACTTTTCCACTTCTTTATAGTAGCGTTTAGCATAAGTGTATTGTATCTTAAGCGTCTTTTTGGGCTTGATGATCTCATAATCAAAAAGCTCATCGCTTTCAAAGTCTTTACTATAACTTTTTTCTAACGCCATTTTATTGTAATTTTATTCTCCCAAAAACTTTGTCGCTTGTTTTAATTTTCTTAGCTCTTATTCTACATTATTATTCCCCCTTTTTAAAGTGCAGGATAACACTTCAATTCCTGGGTTAAATCTTTAGCAAACTTTTCCACTTCTTTATAGTAGCGTTTAGCATAAGTGTATTGTATCTTAAGCGTCTTTTTGGGCTTGATGATCTCATAATCAAAAAGCTCATCGCTTTCAAAGTCTTTACTATAACTTTTTTCTAACGCCATTTTATTGTAATTTTATTCTCCCAAAAACTTTGTCGCTTGTTTTAATTTTCTTAGCTCTTATTCTACATTATTATTCCCCCTTTTTAAAGTGCAGGATAACACTTCAATTCCGTAAAAATTGAAGTCAATTTGACCTTACAGGTGGCTAAAACACGCGCTTTTAAGATATTCTTAAATCAAACTTAATCAAAAAAACTTATTTTAAAACTTTCAATATATTGCAAGTTGCGCTAAAATGAAAACGAGTTGCGCTAACTATCTTTTATTAAAAAGGAGTTCAATATGTCAAATGTTATTACAGATTACTCGCAATACAATGAAAAGCAACTGCACAATTTCCTAAACTCCATTGAAAAACAATTGCTTAAGGCAGAAGGAGACAAAAATAAAGCGATAAAAAAAATCCAAGAGTGTGAATTGCAAGAACAAATGATCAGACAGGTTTTAGCCCAAAAACATTCTCAAGAAAAAGAACCCACACCAAGTTTGTTAAATACGATCGCCTCAAAAGATGACCCAGAATGCGATGTTTCGTTTGGAGACTTCAATGATTTTTTGCAAATAGCAAAACAAGAAAGAGAAAGGCATAATGCTTAAAGTCAGAACTAAGAAAGATTTTCTTAAAGACTTTAATAAGCATATCTTATCCGGGCGTATTACAGAAAGCGATGTTACGAGCGTTGTTGATCGTCTCAAAGAGCAAAAACCGCTCCAACAAAAGTATTGCGACCATGCTTTGAGTGGCAATCTTAAAGGGTTGAGAGAATGCCATGTCAAACCAAACTTGTTATTGATTTATGAAATCAAAAAACAAGAAAACGAACTTGTTTTATTGCGTCTAGACACTCATAGCGAGCTATTTAAAAAGTGATCAAACACTAAAAAAATTATCTACAACAACAATCCGTGCTAATTTTTAATTCAAGTTGCGCTAACTTTAAAATAAACATGCTAATTTCTAAAAACAAGCTATGCTAAGCTACACTACAGAAATGTTAATCTTTATGTTAAATCTTACTCATGCAAGTCTGTGCTATAAATCAACGCATTCCTTTTAATAACAAGGATAAAAAGTTGTAGAAAGCGATTTTTAAAAAGCAATTAAAAAATACTCATACATCCTTTTTTAACTCATCAAACACTTCTTCATTGGGCTTGACTTCCCAGTTAATACGAGAGAGTAATTCTTTGTTTTTGAAATAATAATTCGCTTTTAATTTTAAGGGTTTGGCCTTATGACCGCTCACTAAAATGATCACTTCATCTTTATCAATGTTCATGATGTCTTGCGCGCTCAATAAGTCCCACGCCTCTTTACCTATACTAGAAGTCCCTCCGGTAATGAGTTGTCCTTTTTCTGTAGAGTGGCTTCGTGTTTTTCTAGTCATCTTACCGACTTCTTCGCTCACTTGTTTAGCATATTCTAAATCATCCATTTTGAAAATTACTTTGTAAGCCACGGTGCTATTAACAATTCTTGCATCTTCTCTACCATAATATTTTTCAATAAGAGCGTTGGATTGCGTGATAAAAATTAGAACCACACCATAGCTCCTACTTAATGCTGGCATTTCTAATAAAAAAGGCAATTTACCAAAACGCACAAATTCATCTAAAAAGAGATAAACCCTTTCTTCAAATTTCTTACTCTCTTTCAGTAAAAGATTTTTAGCAATACTTTCCAAAAGGATACGGATAAGCGGTGCGAGTGTATCAATATCTGTTTGAGCGATTTTAATATAAAGTGAAATATTGTCAGCCCTTAAATCCTCGTATTCAAAACTCATGCTATCTGTAGCGCTTTTAACTTGATAGCTTGTAAAGACTTGCATAAAACGGCTATAAACTGATTTAATGCTCGCAAACTCTTTATCATTCGCCTTAGCCCATTTGTTCGCTTCGTTTCTAATAATAGGATCTAACATGCCCTCTTTCATTATAATATTGCCTTGATCGTCTTTTTCTAAATGATTCACAGAGCCATCATAATTTTTAGGATTTTCTGGGTCAGTATAGACTTGTTCGGCTACTTGTTTATACCATAGCAATTCCACATTGACATTAGGTTTCATTTTTTTAACGCCATTTTCTACTTTAGCCATATAACGCCCATTCTCTTTAACAAAACCATTATCGCTACTTTGACATTCATATAATTCAGTATAAAATCGGCTTTGTGGATTGATTAAGGGGACATAATTTTTTATAGGAGCGCTTGCAATTTCAAAAAAGGCGCTAGTGTTATGCACACACAAATCATAAAGAGCGTAAAAGACAAATAAATTTTTAGCTTGCTGTGTCCAATGAGGGTCTTTATTTGCCCCATCTTCAGCAAAAATAGTATTACCCACTTCATCTACAAGCCTTCGCTTTCTGTTAAAATCTAATTTTTCTACAATGCGTTTGTCAAACGGATTGAATTTAAGCGTGTTATCATTTCCTAAGGGATCAAATACAAAAATTTTATTTTTTAAAACTTGCTGTCTGTAACCAGCTGTCAAATCAAACAACTCCCCTTTAATATCTAACACCACACAAGAGCTAGGCACGCTTAAAAGATTAGGCACAGCCACAGCTGCGGTTTTACCACTTCCAGGAGGAGCGATAATTAAAGTAGAAAGCGGAGCATCATAATAAGTAGGCTTAAGCGAATTTAAACCTTTATATAGCCCCACACAAAAACCTTTGTTAAAATTTAAAGTCATAGGATAACTTTTAGAAGACCCTAGCGTAAAGACATCTTTGCAAGCCTTAGGAAGAGTTTTAGTGTAATAATCTTTTTGAATGCTATTAAGCTTATGGAATAAATTGCTGGTTTTATCCTTAAATTTATCTCTTAATGTTTTGAATTTTTCTCTCATTTAAAATAATCCTTTTAGATATTTCATAAATAGCGTTAGTTTTACACTTAAAAATCCCCTAAATATAAAGGTTAAGACACAAATCACTACTAAAAAAGATAAGATCGTAAAGAAAACCTTAGGTCTTTTCTTGGCAAATTGATAAACTTCATAAAATATACACCCTATAAAAATTAGGCAATAGCGTAAAGCTAGAGACAACAAGCATTAGAGGTAAAAACAAAATTAAGAACAAGCCTTTAAAAATATTAAAAATCCTATATTCGTATTTAATAATATCTTTCATTTCAGCCCAAACTGCCTTGCCATGACTATCCATATTGCGCCCATTAAAAAATAAGTAGGCTGTCAAAAATAGCGGTAATAATGTGCAAAAGAATGAAAAATAAATCTCAAATTTAAAATGGGGAAAATTATGTAGATTAAGAATAATCTTTTTTAGATAGTTATAACTCGCTAAAAAACTAGGAAAATCTAAGAAATAATGCGATACGCCTAAAAAAATAAAAGGAATGGCTAAAATAGAAATAATATAGCAATAAGGCTTATAAATTTGCATTTATTCTACTTTGATTTTACTATCTAATAAACTCATAAAATGCATAAAATCATTCTCAAAACTCTCATCTTTCATAAACTCTTCAAACTCCTCTTCGCTTTTCACCCAAACTTCACTAATATATTCCATTAAAAGAGTGAAATTTTCTTTTAGATTTTCTTGTAATATTTTTGCTTGATTTTCATCTTTTAGAAAATGGGGAGCGTTGATAATACTTTGAGAGCTTTTAATAATAGATGCCATTTTTTCTAAATAATTTCTAATCAAATCAATATCAGTTTCTTTGGTCATAAATTCATCCCTTTTAAAATTTTCTTATCCCCTTTTAAACAATGCGCTACGATGAAAGCACTTTTTTTAATAGCTAGGTTTAAAATTTTTGTTTTTTCACTCCAAGCTTTCAGTTGTATTTCAATATCTTGCAATAAGCCAAAATGGATAACATCTTCTCCTAAAAGTGCCGCATTATTCAAATGGTAAGCAATCTGGTTAAAATTAGAACAAGTCGCATTCAATGAGCTATATAACATCGCTAAACTGCCTAAAGCGCTTGTGATTTTTTGCTGTTTGTAGAAACTAATTTGGCTATTTAAAATAAGATTTTCTACAATTTTGGTGTAAGACTTGTTATGCCTAGTTTTTAAATCCTTTAAAATTTGGACACATCTAACATCCAATAAAAATTCCATCCTTTTAGCGCCCCCTTTTTGTTTGGATTTTCTGTAAAGTCTTGGATTTTTCATAACATCAACTCCTTTTTAAATTCGCTTTTAACATTTAAAACATCATCAATTATCCTATCGCTACCTTTTTTTTGATTTGGATAACATAGTCCATACCAGTGCAAAAATAATCTAAAAGCGTTTCTTTAGGCGTAGGCTTACCGCCTTTATTCAAGTTTATATTCTGACAAATAGCTATAAAAGCATCTACTACACTATTAGCGTGTAAGGTGCTTATCATTCCGCTATGCCCAGTATTTGCTAAACGCAAAAATAACGCAGTGTTATGCGTGTCAATTTCGCCTAATAACAATCTATCAGGAGACATTCTCATAGCCGCATTTAAGCCATCTTCATAAGTAAAAAATCCGCTCCCACTTTTATCTACTAAAATATTAACTTGGTCTTCATTACTGATTTTCAACTCAGGACTATCTTCAATAGTAACCACCCTTTCGTTTTTGGGAATATTTTCAATCAAAGAATTAACAAAGCTAGTCTTACCACTAGCTGTGTCACCACTTATTAAAATGTTTTTACCTGCACTTACTAAGTTAAGTAAAAAATCATAGGTAATGTTTTTAGCCAGACATTTCTCACTTAATTTAAAGGCGTTAATTTCAAACTTGAAATTGCTAGGAACTCTGATATTGATAGAAATATTAGAACTAGCAATAATACTAGGGTGTAATGCGTTAATTCTAATTTGTGTGTAAGGCAAAGAAGTGTTTAACTTAGGCGTTTTTAGAGTGAATTTTTGGTTTTTAAAAATGGCTAATTGCTCACAAAAAACTAACAAATAATCATTAGTAAATTTTTCATTAAAACACCTCACTTTTTCCTTTGGGCGGTGCAAGAAATACTCTTTTTCTTTATTAAAAACCACTTCATTTAAATTAGGCTGGCTTAAAATAGGCATAAAGTCATCAAGGTAACTTTTCAAAAGATTAGAAATCATTATGGCTCTCCTTGATGGTTATCAAAATCCCTTAACATTTTTTTTGAAGTTCAATGCGCTCTTTTTCTCTTTTATCTTCTATCCTTTTAGCTAAAGAATAGAGATGGTGTATTTTGGAAAGCCTTCTATTATTAGCTTTAATCTCCAGGTTTTTTTCACAAATTTCGTGTTTTTCTAGTAAGTATTCTTGGTAAATTTTATGGCTTGTGAGTTTTAGATTAGATAACTCTTTTTCTAAATCCAGTTTATCTAATTCGTTAAGCTCTAATTTTAATAATTTATCTAGTTTTTCTTTCATAATTGTTTCCTTAAGTTTTCTAGTTCTTTTAATAAACTATTGAGTTCTTGCTGTTTTTGTTCACACAACCTATAAGTCTCATCAAATTTTTTTTGGATTTCAACATTTTTGCTCACATAGGAGGCATAAAAATATAAATCCTTAATTTTAGAATTTCTAGGCTTTTTAGGTTTTTTATCTTTTTTAGGTGCTTCTAAAATGGGCCGCTCTTCATTTAAATGAGCAAGTTTTTTATCGCAATTAAAATTTTCATCAATCATTGTTATAAGTCCTTTCTATATCAAAAATAATTTCAAGCAGTTTCTCGTTTTGGATAATCTTTTTTGAAAAATGCTCTTCGGTATTTAAAATTTCTGAAACCAGCCTTTCAGTAATCCTTGCTTGCATTCTGGATCTTAACTCTTTGGTTTCATTTTCTAGGCGTTTATCCATAACTTTTCTTAATTCCATTTGCGCCTCTACTACTTTTTTGCAAAGCTCCACATATTCTGCATCTTTGCTTTCTTCTAGAGTGTTCAATAATTCTTCTTCAGGGTTGAGCTTCATTGGTAATCCTTATGTTTAATATTGTATTTTAATTTTACACTATTTAGAATAAAATTATTATTAATAATACTATTTTGTATCATTGTTTTGCTCCTTTTCTTCATTAAAAAATTTCGCTAAGACTTCATTGTTTTTAGGGATAGGAAACCAAATATCCGTATTAGGACTGATAAAAATATGGCTTCCCTCTCTAATAGTGATAATGGGCTTAATCCTGATTTGATCTCGCATGATTTGAGCGATAATATTATTTAGGCTGATACCAGTTTGCCTCGTCATTTGCATCATCATGTAATCTCCAAAATAGTTTTGGTTAAAACCACCCCTTTTGTTTTTCATCGCTTCGGTAAGACCGCTAGTAAGACCTATGAGTAGCCCATTTGACAAGGTGCTTAAGGATAAAGGAATACCATAGCGTTCCCAATATTTGTTATGGAGTGTGCCTATCATGCCGTTATATCCCTTGACATCAGCCCCCTTAGCATCGCTTAGTATGATATTGACCCCTTGTGGCGTGATTATCCTATTCCAAGCAATTTCTAAGCGGTATTCTCCTATTTTGTTATTAGAGTTGTAATAGCCTATGGCTCTACTCCCTTTGGGGATTAAAACCGCTCTACCCATCGTTGCGTATATATCACTCTCCACTTGAGCGATTATCTTACTCCCCCCTATTTCACTGCTAATAGGAGTGATCAGAATGGCTGGGATCATTCTGTCAGCTGTAATCGTTCTCAAAAGTTTGTTTTCACTGCTCGCTACATTTTTTCTTTTAAAATTTTTAAAACCGCTAGAACCGTATTCTTTTTCAAGTTCTTGTTTTTCTTTAGATTTTGTATTAGAAACACTATTTTTTATAGAGGTTGGAGGCTGCGTTTCTTTTTGGCTGCTGATACGAGACGCTAAAATCACAAGGCGGGTTTTTTCTTCTTCGTTAGCGGTATTGTAGTTGGAAGGATTGGAGACAACAGTAGGTTTGGTTTTAAGTATATCTTTTGGTAAGTTTGGTAAATTATTAACTTGTTTTTGAGTGGCTATAATATTGCAATCATCATCTATTAAATTACCCTTACTATCTGTTATCTGACCCTTACAAGATTTTTTAATTCTTTCTTCTTTAATTTCTTGTTTAACGACATTGTTCTGTGGTAGGATTTTCTTTTCATCCGCTTTTTTGTAGAGATAGTCAGAGATTGGAAACTTACCTTTAACATATTTTTTCACTGCTTTAGGCGAGCTATCATAAAGGAAAAACCATGCGCAAAAAATAAGCATCAAAACAATAAAGATACTTACAATCGGTGCGTTTCTAATTACTCTAAAAAAGCCCATTATTTTTTAATCTCTTTAATAGGGTTTGCTTGATGTTGTTTTTGGGGTTATTCAGCCCCTTTTTATTCTTCTCTAAACCATCAGTGGTTTTTGGTCTTTCTATGTAGGGGATAGGCACGTAATAGTGGGTTTTGATTGTGTGTTTTTTGAGCTTGTTTTTCAAATCTTTTTGCAAAGGCTTGGGAGCTTTTATGATGTTTTTAACCTCTTCTAAAGTCTTAACTTCTTCTTCATTTAAGGCTCGGCATTTTTCATTTGGAGTTTGGTTTTTGATTTGAGCTAACAACTCCGTTACGCTAATGGCATTTTTAGGTTGAGGCGTAGTGTCTTCAATCAAGTGGATGTTGTTTCGTTTGGCTTTCATGGTTTCATCTTGCTCTAAAAGCCTTTTTAAACGCATGAAGTCCTTAGATTTTTGGTATTTGTGCTTATCTCTTCTTACGCACACATATTCCTTACCGCTCCTTAAAGTCCATTTTTTAGAAACATCTTCAGCAATAATGTAATTCCCTACCACACGGCTATTGATAGGATTATCATACCCATCTACAACCTTATAAGTGTAAGGAAATTTTGAAAAGGCTTGATCTCTGTCATATCTAAAATAAGTGTATTTGCCATCATCAAAGACATCTAGTGCCTTTATATCAAGCGCGTCATCGCTGGGTTTTTTATAAAGCCACAAACTCCACCAGGTGCGTTTGTGTTTGGGTTTTTGCAAATAACCACGATTGATTTTAGCTTTTTCAATGAAAATGTGATTGACTTCATCTCCAATTCTTATAAACTTGCCATCATCAATTTCCTGGCTCTCGTAATTGATTTTTCTGTAGTCAAGCTTTTGTTTGTCTTGTTTATTGGAGCTATTTGTATTTGTTTCTGTTTTAGCTAATTGTTCTTGCTCTCTTTTTTCTAGCTCGTTTTTAGACAAAATATTGAGCTTACCGATAGCCCTTTTATTAGAGACAAACACTGAAAAATAGCTTTGAAATTTGCTAGTGTAAGTGGTGCTAAACAAGTAAAAAGTATAAATTGTTCCGCTCGCTCCGACTACGGTTAGGTTTGTATCCACCCCTATAAGCAAGGGTTTGATCACTAGCATGTTTGATAAATCGTAATGATCATTAGTGGGGTAAGTGAGCTCAAATCCGCTAGGATCGCCTAAGCTCACATAGATAATAGGATCATTATCAAAAATAAAAGTGGTAGTCATCGCATAGCGTAAGCGGATTTTGTTGGTGTTGCCTGCCACATATAAGACATTGAAATTATTGTCTTGCAATTTTCTATTTTTAGAAAAATACACGCTCTGTAAGGCTTTTAAATCCATAAGCTGTTTGGCTTTTTCTTTGTTTTCTTGTTCTTTGAAACTTTCTAAACTATCAGATTTTGCTGGAATAAGATTGTTGTTTTCTTTGCCATGTGCAAAAGAACTTGTAGGATCAGTTTCATTTGTATTGTTTCTAAAAATATCCTCTTCAGCACTAAGTAAAGCGCAATACAAAAATAGCGATAGAGTGAATTTTTTCATTATTGTTCCTTAACATCTTTATATTGGCTCATATGAGGGTCTTTTTTCTCGGTATGGATAATCCTATTTATAGCGCTTTAAGCTCTCTAATTCTCCACTATGATACAAGCTCACTTCAATGTCAATATAGGCTAAATCTTTATCTAAGTAAATATTTGCAATCTTTACTTTTCTTGTGAGTAAAGGATTAGTGTAAATGCTGTCATAATGAGCGATGAGTTTTTCAAATTCATACCATACTTCATTGGAACTTTGCTCTTTAATGGTGTTTTGACGCATTTTTTCATGTTGCTCAATATGAGTAATGCTTTCCCTGTTTAGCACATACGCTCCCACTAATGAACGAATAAGAGCTTTATTGGCTGTAATGGTGCTATCTGCCTTTTGAACTAAAGCAAAATTTTCTTTATTGTTAGAAAATTGCACTAAATACGGCTCTTTTTGTTTTAACGGCAACAGAACAATCAGTAAGATAATAAACAACGCTGTTGTGCCAAAGAAGAAACACGCTACATAAAAGATATAATCGCCTAATTTTTTCTCTAAATGATAGATAACGCTTGCATCTCTCACTTCTTCAAAGAGCATTGTAGGGGCAATGCTTTTATCAAAGCCTATTCTGGAGAAAAAGTTTTTAAAAATTCTTTCTTTTTTTTCTTGGATTGGCTCGTTTTGGGGTATTTCTTTTTCCTCTGTTTCTATCACAGGCTCTTCTACAAATTCTTTAATTCCATTGATGGTGGTTTGAGTGGGCAATGGCAAAGAAAACAAATCGTTAGGCTGGTTTTCTTTAGTGTCTTGATTTTCTTCTTTAAATTCTGTGTTGTTGTCTGCTTTAAGATTTTCTTTGTTTTCTAATTGCTTTAATTCATTTTCAATTTCTCCTAAAAGCAAAGTTTGTTCTTCATTCTCTTTTAGATCGCCCCACAAATCCATGCGTCTTTTAGTTTGTAATTCTAAATTTTTTAAACCGCCATGAAATTGTTCTAAAACTTCGCTTCTTTTTGACATCAACTAGCCTATGGATTGATTTAAGTGCAAAAAGGCACAAGGGCTTCTATACATTTCATATTGTTTGTTAGAACATCCACTTAGTGCTAACAAAATTATTCCTATTAAAAATATTCTCATTTCTTTGTCTTTTTGTGTTTGTCAATCCATTTAGAGATAGCGAATTTGTCATTCAATATTTTATTGGTGGGCATTGCCAATTTACACTCTTCACAAATTTTTTTAACCAGATCCAGTTGTTTTTGACTGGGTTTTTCTTTAACATGCTCTGCAATCCAATCAGAACATTTTTCCTTGTTCTGCAAGATTTCTTGACTGGGTTTTTGTAATTTTTTATCTTTACAAATTTTTTCTATGAGTTCAAGTTGCTTATCAGTAGGCATGTTATTGTCAGCAGATTGCGTTTGATAAAACTTGGCGGTACTTTTTAATTTGCTTATGACTTCAAGCATGAACTTTTCATAACTAGCTTCACCTCTCATAATTAAATCCAAACATTCTTCAAATTGTTTGGTAGTGTTTCCTAATTTGCTCTTATCCTTGCTGGTAAGAGCGATGAAATCCACTTCTTTATCTTTTTTGAAAAATGAAATCACTTCTAATCCTTGACTAGTAGGGGTGATGGCGTTAGTTTTTGTATCAATGCTAATATATTTACGCTTCAAAAGAAGATCTAAGAAGCTCGCATAAGTGCTAGGACGACCAATCCCCTCGCTTTCTAATAAGGGAATAAAGGCGCTTTCTTTATAAGGTTTAGGACTGGGTTTTTCTATTTTTTTAATAAAAACTTCTTTTAACGGGACACTATCATTTTCTTTTAATGAAAAGTTTTCTATTTCACTTTCTTGTTCTTCCTTGTTAAGTTCTTCTTTGCCTTGAATGAGTTCTTCAATCTCTAAAAAACCTTTTTCTTTTAAAAGTTTGAAAGAGAGCTTAAAACTCTCGCTTTTAACTTTAAAGATACAATCATATTGATTGTATAAAGCGTTTCTACTTTGAGAACAAATTGTATTGGCATAAATAAGTTGATACAACTTCAGCACTAATTCTTCGCTTATTTTAGCGTCACTGCACACTTTTTCTAAGTCTTTTAAAGCATGCGGATGTGTAATTCTTATGGCTTCATGCACTTCAGCTTGTGAGTTTTTGCCAGCCTTATACTCCCTGTATTGATAAACACTCGGATAAATAGGTTCAAAAAACACTTCATGTTCTTTGAGATACTCAGGACTTAAAAATTCACTATCAGTTCTGTGATAAGTGATGAGACCAGCTTCAAAGAGTTTTTGAGCAAGTTGTGCGATTTCTTTAGTGGGTATTTTTAAGGATTTGCTCGCTTGGGATAAAAGTTTAGAGGTGGTGAAAGGTTTTTTGGGTTCTTTATTGGATAGACTTTCTTTTACTGAAACTAGAACACTCATAGAGCCTAATCCGTCCTTTAGATCTTTTAAAAATTGAGATGCTTCGTTTTTGTCTTTAAATTTAAAATCCACTAGTTCGTTTTTTTCATTCGCCCTTACATGCTTAATAATCACTTCTTTTTCATTGCACACAATATTAGCTTGGATTTGATATTCTACTTTTTCTTCAACATCCAACTTATCAAAATCCCTTATTTCTTGATCTCTTTGGCAGATTAAAGCTAGAGCTGGAGTTTGCACTCTACCAGTGCTCAATTCACTAAGATTTAAACTTTTTCTTAAATAGCTTGTTAGAGCAAATCCAACAACCTGATCGCTTGCAATCCTGCCTAAGAATGATTGGTATAAATTAGTGTTAGAACGAGAAAATAACACCGCTTTTTTTAAGCCCTTTTCAATACCGCTTGGTGTGATCTCATGAAATTCTGCACGATAAATTTCACTAGCTACATTTTTAATTTTTTCATAAAATTGATAGCCAATACCATAGCCCTCTCTATCAGGGTCAGTAGCGATATAGACTTTTTTGTCCCTACAAGCATTGATTAAAAAATTTATTTTATTAGCCTTGTCTTTTTTGATTTCAAACTTACAAGCAAAATTATTTTCAATATCTACGCCTATAAGGTTAGTAAAATGCCCTATAGTTGCATAAACTTCCGCACCTGTTAGTTGTTTAATCTTTTCAACCTTATTAGGGCTTTCAATGATAATCACGCTATCTTTCATTCCTACTCCTTTGTCAAGTAAATTTCTTTATAATTCTTTGGATTATCCTTTTTAAGCGTTTCAAGTTCAAAAACGCTAGACGCACTAGAGTTATACGCTCTTAAAAATTTTTTACTGGTGCTGTTTAGCTTTTCTAAATTGATTTCTAAAAATACACTAGATTGAGTGAGAAGGTTTTTCACTAATACTTGCCTAGCGTTTAACGGCGTTTTGTTTAAAAAGGATTTTTCAATAGGACTTAATAAAATGCCATAGCTCTCTAATTTCTCAAAATTGTTTGTAGGATAGAGTATGACTTGAGCGGCGTTTTCTATAATGGACTTTGCTCCCTCTACGCCATCAAGTTGGTTAATGTCTTGAAAGGCTAAAGTTAAAACCCCATTGAGTTTTCTAGCTTGAGCGAGTGTGTCTTTGATTTTAGCTAACATGATGGGATTTTCAATAACAGATTTTGCTTCATCAACGAATATATAAAAAGGCTTGTTTTCTAATTTAGCTCTATTCATGACTTTGTAGAATAGGTATAGCACTGCCAAGTTGAAATCTTTTTTACTACTAGAAAGAGCATCCATATCAATAACAGAAAGCTTTTTAGCAAAGTCTAAACAATCAGTAGAATGCTTGTATAAGTCTTTTGAACTCTCTTTTTCTAAAATGTCTTTGCTATCTAAATAGTCTCTTTCTGGCGTGTCTTTAAAATCTCTTAACTTAAAAATAGCACCCCCTTGTTTTGTGATATTGTTATAGCAAACTCTGATTGTTTTGGATAAAGCGCTTAAAGTCTTTTTTTCTTTTTCATCTTTAGTATCTTCATCAATATTGAGCATGAATGCCAACCAACTCACTAAAAAGGTGCAGTTAGCGCTTGTATCTTTTAAAGAAAACGGATTAATGTAAAAATCATTGCTATCGTTGTATTGACCATCTAAAAACTCAGTCATCACACGCATGCCATTATTTCTGTCTAAAGCCAAAATACTTAAATCTTCATACTTAAAACAATTGGTGATTAAAAATTCAATTAAAGTGGTTTTACCAGCCCCTGTGCCACCAAAGATGATGGTATGCCCTGATACCATATCATTTTTTCTTTTTGCCTCATAAGCATGGAAATTGAATAAATAAGGCGATTTGTCTTGGTTTCTAAAAATAGTTAAATGGCGATCACCCCATGAATTTCTAGAAAAACCACAATTTTGTTTTTCTAATATGATTAAAGAAGCAATATTTTGACTAGACAACAAACGCTTTCTAAAATTCAAGCGATTACGATTAGGAAAAAAGCTAAAAAACATAGGCAACATGCCAATACTCTCTTGTGTGCTTACAATACCTTTTTGTTTAAGCAAGTTGGTAATTTCTATACAAGCACTATCTAAATCGGTTTTAGTTTTGGCATGAACTAAAATGTTTAAAGAAATCTCTTGCATCAAAACTCTGTCTGTTTTAATAAGGTCATTCAATTCATCAATTTCAACTCTAATGCTCTTATTCGCTCTTTTTCTTTTAGTTTCAATCCTTTTTTCAGCCTTTGCTTTAGGAATATTGTCAATGTTTAAAATCACATCAAATTCTAAAGATAAATGCAACACTGAAGAAAGAGCAGTGCTGACAATTTTGTCTATATCATAAGTCTTAATGCTGATGAAACGCTTGAAAATCTCTTTACCATTATGAATGTGAGTGAAAAAATCTTTTTTAAAATGCACATCAGAATTGATCATGCCATCATGCAAACGACCTCTAGCAAAAGTGTATTCACTAGGAACACCATTGATATATTCCGCATAAAAATTAAGCAAACTATTGGCGTCTATTTTTTCTACAAACAAGCCAGAAAGCATGTTTTTAACATTATTGATAATGCTGTCTAATATTTTAGATTTATCTAATAGATTAAAATTATCAAAGCCTATGAAATAGTTTTCTTGATATTTAATTTCATCTTGTTTATTATTTTCTTGAATATTTTCTAATTCATTGGTAGTGATTTTTTTCTTAAATCGTTCCAAATAACCTTTAATGCTATCATTCTTAGTTTCAAAAATTAAGTAGTAGAAATTTTGATAAATATCCTCAACCCCCTGCTCCCATAAATTGATAACCTCTAATGCAAAAGGATTGCTTATCTCCTCTTGAGTATATTCATGGTGCATGAAAATCTTACGCCTTTTAGCTACGATTTTAAAATGCACTCCATCTACAATCTCATTAAGAGCTAAAATGCGTTCATTAAATTTTTGCGCTATTTCTTTGTCATCTAAAGACAAATAAGAAATTCCCTCTAATTTAAGAGCGCCTACAAGGTTTGATTTTTCACTTAAAAGATAATGCTCATTGTAAATGCCAACAATGTTAGTTTCTTCTTTCATGCTATAACGCTTAGGAACTAGCGAGCATAAAGAATTAAAAACTTTCTCAAGCATAATAACTTCTAGCTCCTGTTCTTAATGTGAAAAGCGCATGCAAAATGGCTGTTATATCTTCATCAAAAAATTCTAAAATGTAGAATACAAACACACAACTAGCCATTAAACCCATAGCATAAAGTGGTTGGAATGAAAGTAACCATGCCGACATTAAGAAACTAACAATCCAGCTATCCAAGTTTAATCCCAAAAAAGTTTCTCTTTTGCTGATTTCTCTAATATTGATACTTTCAACACAAACAATATGCAATGCCATCTAAAATAACCATTGACTTAAAGTTTTAGCATTAGAGATAGCAGCGGTTATAATGATAATCCCAACGCATTTCCAACCAATTTCTCCAAGCCTATCCCAATTTTTATAGGCGTAAATGCAAGTCCCAACAATGATTAGACCACCGATAGCTTTGATAAAGTCATTGCTTATGAAATCCAATATTTGAGTGAATTTTTGTTTGTAATCTGGCACCGCCAATAAAAAACTAGGCATTAACATTGCCAAACTCATCATTCTACGAATTTGCTTAAACATTCTTATTCCTTTATGTTTTGTTTTCATCTTTCATGTCCTTTGTTTTGAGATTGATTGTTGGTGTAATAGACAGAATTAGCTACATATTTAGATCCAAATCCATGATCTTGTTGGTAACCATGAAACACTCCTTGTGGTAGTTTAGGTTTTGGCATTAGATCTTGTAGTTTTTGTAATTGGTTAGCCAAGATGCTTTTTTGTGATGGTGTGGTAGTAGGGTTTTGCATTTTTTCTTTGGCATCAAATAAAAAATCTTGTAAAGTCCTATTGCTAATTTGCTTCAATCCTAATGCTTTAGCGATTTTCAAATCATCGTTCGCATCTTTGCTGATAGGCGTATAGATGTTTGGAATTTCTTTAGTATGAGCGTAAAAAATTTTTTCCAAAATAGCGTTGAATTTTCGCCCCTGTTCATCATGATCCATTGCTAAAATAACATTAAGACTTAAATTAGGAATTTTTGGTTCTTTTAGGCGTAAGGCTAGAGCGGGCTTAAAAACGGGTCTAGGGATAAGATTGTTTTTATCTCTTACGGGCGAGAAAATGGGATCATTAGGGACTTTTTTAGGGTCATTATCGTGTTTAGCTAACTCTTTAGCACGCCATTTTTCATATCTTTTTTGAAAATTTATGTAATTTTCATAATCCTCTAATTGCTTGTTGTAGCGATCAATTTCTTTGTGGTATTCATTGTATTCCTTACACTTATAAGTGTTGATGATATTAAGAAATTTATCTACAAATTTTTGCATTCTTTCTTCTGTGAAATTACCAATAGTAGAAATAATAGCTGTTTGATTGGGATCAAACCTTTGCATTTCTAACACGCTTAAACCATCAAAAACGCTTTCAGCTACAATGATATTTTGAATATTTTTAATATTTTGTGGGAATAAAACTTCAAAACCCTTGATAGAACCTGCTTGCATTAAGTGTTTAGTGGGATTAGTAGCACCTTGCATAGTGAAAGGTTTGGATAATCGCTTGTTATACCCACCCTGTATTAAATTTCCATTATCATCTGTCAAATAGCAAGGCACGCATAAATTTGCATGTTCATCTTCTTTAAGTAAATGATTGTAAGGTTTTAGTAAAGTTTTATCCAAAGAGCGACTATCCAGCAAGGTGTGAAACAAATCTGAGCTTTCTATATCGTAGTAACGGAGCTTTTCAAATTGTTTCACTACTTTTTGACGCTCTGCTTCTTGTTCTTTGGTAATGATTGTATAAGGCTTGGAATTGTTATATTTGTGGTTTGGCTTATCGCTAATTTCTAAATCATCTCTGTTTTTGATCAAATCATTAAAATCTAGCCCACGATTTTTACAAAAGGCGATAATCGTGCCTTTATCTTCATCGTTATGAGTGTTGAAATAATGATAACTCCCATCAGGCTTTCTTGAAACAATAAGTGTGCCTTTAATGGTATCATGCTCATTGTAAAGAGCCGGGTTATTTTTGCTTGATTTCTCTACTTTGTGTTTATAACCATTAGAGAGCAAAATCTCATCTAATGGTAAGAATTGTAAATTAGTGATATAAGCCATAGTCTTTCACCCAAATCTACTTTTCTTAATCTCTTTGGCTAATCTCATTTCATAATGTTTGGCTCTCGCACCATACAAAACACGATCCATTGCTTGAATGAGAAATTTCATGACTTCAATCGCGGTCTCTACTTCGTTGATTTCAAATAATAATTTCATAGCGATTTCAACTTCCCTATGCACTGATTTAGGTATATCTTTCACCAAAAGATTTTTGTATTCTTTGTTTGTAGGATCAAACCCTTTAGGGATCACATATTTTTGTGAAATTTTTAAATCTTTTTTGAGTGGGAATTGCATTTTTTTGTCCTTTGTTTTCTTTATGATGCTAAAATTTCCTTATCTATAGATAGTTCTTCTAATGCTCTATAGATATTCTTTTTTACAATTGCTTGTTGGTAAGAGCATTTGATATTTGGAATTTTTTTGCCAACAAGTTGATCATAAGTCAATCTATAAGAAAGACAAGGATTATTAACCGACGCAAACTCCAAGAAAATATTGTTAAAGTTTTGCATTTGAAAACGCTTAGGGATATTCAAAAAGAATACACCGTGCTTGTTTTTGAGCTTGAATGCTCTATCTTTTAATTTCTTGAAGATTTTTTTCAAATACCCACAAACTCCTAAAAAGAAGCTATTAGGTAAATTGCTCTCCCCATTCAAACCTGAATGTTCGTAGCTTTCTATTTTAGTGAAGTCATGCATAGACAAAAAAATATAACCTTTTTTGTTCTTAAAAGCAGTTAGAAATCCTATTCTCTCTAAAATTTGAAGATTATGTCTTAAGGTTCTATCGCACCATTGCAAGCGAGTTAAGGCATAATGGCGGTTTAACGCGATTTTGGAACTTCTAGAATCTATAACGATTTCACTTAAAAGTTCCATGAGTTTCTTACAGCCTGTGCCACCAAAGAAAGTTGTATTGCTAGGAAAGTTTAATATTTTTTAAAGAGTTTACATTCAACATAACCAAATTTGTCAAATCTGAAAGGAATAAACCTATCTTTTGAATGCTTGGAATAAACTACATTGTTCACATGCATTTCTTTTAAGATATTCGCATCTAAAACTTTTCTTTTAAAAACTCTTTTTTGCATGGTCCTAATTCCTAGATATTAATTTCTTAGAGATTAGAAAATAATTGCATTCTCAAAGAATAAAACTTTTTTCTTAAATCCATGTTTAATTGATGCGGACTCTTTTCTCACCAAAGATATTAAACTTTTTAAAAAATTGGAT
>NZ_VEZH01000016.1:0-34250 GCF_006440215.1 Helicobacter pylori
CATTAACACGAATTACTATTCTTTTCTAGACACCAAACTAGAATATAGAAGGCTTTATAGCGTGTATCTCAATTATGTGTTTGCTTATTAAAAGCCCTCTTTTTAAAAGGGGGGGGGGATTAACTCCAATAAAAAACCTCTAAAGCTAAAAATTTTCAAAAAAATAGTCATTAAACCTAAAAAAAGAAATTTTAAGGTATAATGTTTACGCCACTTTTAATTTTCGTTTTTAGTTTTCCATGGCAAACTCCTTTTTAGAATTTACCCCCATAATCCGACTTATGGGGGCGTTTGTTTTACAGCAATCTTTTCAAATTTAAATTTAAAAAAATGCTCTCTCAAAAACCATTAAAGAGTTTAAAATTACCTTACAAGATGGGCTTTTTTGCGATTTTCATTAAGAACGATCGTTTTTTAGCGGAGTTTTTTAAAAAAGGGTTTTTTACTCACTTCTTTTGATTGAAACAACACAATCAAGCGTCTTAAGGCAATTTAAAATAAAATAGCGCTAACATGACCCCAAAGCCCCTTATTAAATTAATCTATACCAAATAGTAAGGAGTTATCTAACATGGGGTTTTTCAAGCTTAAAGAACACAACACGAACATTGCCACCGAGTTTAGAGCGGGTTTAACGACTTTTATCACCATGATTTACATCGTGCCACTAAACGCTCTTATCCTTTCTCAAGCCAACATGCCTTATGAAGCCCTTTTGAGCGCAACAGCCATTATCACTATCTTATCGAGCGTGTTTAACGGGTTATGGGCAAACACCCCCATAGCCATGAGCGTGGGATTAGGGTTGTCAGCTTATTTTAGCTTTGGGTTGGTTCAGGGGCTAAAACTCCCTTGGCAAAGCGCTTTAGGCATCGTAGCGCTCTCGGGAGCGATTTTTGTGATTTTGTCTTTCACTAAATTTAGAAGTTGGGTCATGCGAAGCATTCCTATCGATTTAAGGCGTGCGGTGAGCGCGGGGATAGGGGCTTTTATCGCGTTTATTGGCCTTAAAGAAATGCATATCGTCGTTACCCATAAGGCTACGCTTGTAACTTTAGGCGATTTTAGCGATCCGCATGTGTTATTGGGGGTTGTGGGAATCATTCTAACTTTCGTGCTCTACACGCTCAAAATCAGGGGTTCTTTCATTATAGCGGTTTTAATCACTTCCATTCTCGCATGGGTTTTAAAGCTAGCCCCTTACCCTAGCAAGTTTTTTTCCATGCCCGCTAGCATTGGCCCTATCGCCTTTCAATTAGACTTTAAGGGCATTTTTTTTGATGCGAGTGGGGCTTTCACTTTAGCGTTAGTGCCAGTCATCATCACTTTTTTTGTAACCGATTTGTTTGATTCTTTAGGCACGCTTGCAGGGATTGGCCACAAGACTGATTTTTTCAATGATGAAGAAAAAAACAAGGAATTAGAAAGGACTTTAGAAGCGGATGCGGTGGCTTCTTTAGGGAGTGCGGTGGTGGGCGTTTCTACCACGACGGCTTTTATAGAAAGCGCGAGTGGGGTTGAAGAGGGGGGCCGCACAGGGCTTACAGCGGTTTTTACCGGATTATTTTTTGTTTTAACGCTCTTTTGCTTGCCTCTTTTAAAAGCCATTCCCAGCAATGCGATTTATCCGGTGCTGGTGGTAGTAGGGGTTTTGATGTTTAGCGTGTTAGAGGGGGTGAATTTTAAAGACATGGCCATTAGCGTTTCCACTTTTTTAACCGTGGTGATGATGCCCTTAACCTTCTCCATTGCCGATGGCTTAGCCTTTGGCTTTTTGTCTTATAGCATCATCAAATTGGTTCAAAAAGACTTCAAAGCACTCAATTCAGGCATCATCATTCTCTGCATCATTTCTGTTTCTGTATTTATCTTTCGTTAAGCTCTTTTTAAGGGGCTTTGCATTTTTTACCCATTTCATGCCTCTTTTTCTTTATTTAGACAGATTATTATCTTAAAATAATTGTAATATCATTATTATTATATCAACTCAATAAAAAAGGAGAAGGTATGCAAAAAACTTCTAACACTCTGGCGCTGGGGAGTTTGACAGCGCTATTCTTTCTAATGGGTTTTATCACGGTTTTAAACGACATTTTAATCCCACACTTAAAGCCCATTTTTGACTTGACCTATTTTGAAGCTTCACTCATTCAATTTTGCTTTTTTGGGGCGTATTTCATCATGGGAGGAGTTTTTGGGAATGTGATCAGTAAAATCGGCTACCCTTTTGGCGTGGTGCTTGGTTTTGTGATCACAGCGAGCGGGTGCGCGTTATTTTATCCGGCGGCGCATTTTGGCTCCTATGGGTTTTTTTTAGGAGCGTTGTTTATTTTAGCGAGCGGGATTGTGTGCTTACAGACTGCCGGTAATCCCTTTGTAACCTTGCTTTCTAAAGGTAAAGAAGCCAGAAACCTGGTTTTAGTCCAGGCGTTCAATTCGCTTGGCACGACTTTAGGGCCTATTTTTGGGAGCTTGTTGATTTTTAGCACGACTAAAATGGGCGATAATGCAAGTTTGATAGATAAATTAGCGGACGCTAAAAGCGTTCAAATGCCTTATTTGGGCTTGGCGGTGTTTTCGCTTCTTTTAGCGCTTGTGATGTATCTTTTGAAATTGCCTGATGTGGAAAAAGAAATGCCCAAAGAAACGACTCAAAAAAGCCTGTTTTCGCACAAACACTTTGTTTTTGGGGCTTTGGGGATCTTTTTTTATGTGGGGGGAGAAGTGGCGATTGGCTCATTCTTGGTGCTAAGCTTTGAAAAGCTTTTGAATTTAGACCCTCAATCAAGCGCGCATTACTTGGTGTATTATTGGGGAGGCGCGATGGTGGGCCGTTTCTTGGGCAGTGTTTTGATGAATAAAATTGCCCCTAATAAATACTTGGCTTTTAACGCCTTAAGCTCTATTGCGCTTATCGCTTTGGCGATTCTCATTGGAGGCAAGATCGCTTTATTCGCTCTGACTTTTGTGGGCTTTTTCAACTCTATCATGTTCCCTACCATCTTTTCTTTGGCTACGCTCAATTTAGGGCATCTCACTTCTAAGGCTTCTGGGGTGATTAGCATGGCGATTGTAGGAGGGGCGTTAATCCCCCCCATTCAAGGTGCGGTTACAGACATGCTCACAGCAACCGAATCAAATTTGCTCTACGCTTATGGTGTGCCGTTATTGTGCTATTTTTATATCCTCTTCTTTGCGCTTAAAGGGTATAAGCAAGAAGAAAACTCCTAAAAAAAGGGGGGGGGGTTTCTCTTTTATTTTCTTTCTTTTAGCTTGTTTTAAAAATTTAAAAATGCCAAAAAATATTTTTTATAACCAATAATAAAGAACTTGACTTTAATCAAGCAAGCGCTCTATAAAAGGTTTTACTTGTCAGTGTTTGATGAGAACAGAGCTTTTTTAACGCTTGAGGTAAAAACACAAACAGGGTTTTAAAAATTTTTAAGATGCGATCAAAAATATCCGCAACGGATAAGAAAAACCTCCTAACCACAAAAGGTTAAGAGATTTGAAGAATGAAGCTAAAAAAGAAAATTAGTAAATGGGTTTAGCGTCTTTGAATTTATATTCCGTAAGAAACCCGGTGCCATCAAAATTGCCCACCAAAGAGATCTTTGCAATATCGCCCACTTGGCAATCGGTTTCTAAGACAAGATAAGGCACTTCATCTTTACCGATTAAAGTGATCACTCGACCCTTTTTCTCACGGCTTTGCTTGGGGAACTCTTTAGAATCAAGACCTGTGGTATTATCGCCGGTTTGGAGCATTCTAAAAGCATAACACATGCCATCATTGATTTGAGCGCTATAAATTTTACCTTTTTTAACTTCTTTTTTAACCCCCGGTTTAAGTGCGATGCGTATTTCTGAGTGGATTTCAGCCTCTTGCATTTTGCCTTTATAATCCCGCACCTGCACCTTATGTGTGCCATTAGGGTCTCCCTTTTTAAGCAGAGAATCTTCATAGCTGAATTTTTGAATGTCTAAATCCCCATCAATAAAACTCCTAGCATGAAGCTGAACGCTCAAAAGCCCTATCAACCCAACCAATGAAAATTTCAAACAACGCTTATAAAAATGATTCATCAACAAATCCTTTCAGTGTAAAATCAAACAAATATATCTCAAAATGAAAAACAAAAAGATCACAAAACCGCTCATTTAGCAGCAAAAACACGCTTTGTCAAGAAAACAAAGCCTAAAAAAATCATTCAAAAATAATTTCTTCCGGTTTGATTTCATCGCCATAAACAGGCTCCAAAGTCTCCTTATAAGCTTCTTTTAAGAAGTCGCTAGAAATGAGGGAATCTATTTCGTTGTTCAACCATTCTAAAAGCTTAGGGTTACCCTTTTTAATCGCTGGAGCGATCACATCCTTATCGCCAAGGCTTGTAATGCCTAATTTAAATTCAGGGTGTTGTTTCGCCCAAGCGAGCAACAAAGTGTTGTCATGGGCTAGAGCGGTAGCCTTATTGTTTAAAAGGGCTAAAAAAGTCTCTGTGTTTTGCTCAAATTTCAAAAGTTTGATATTGGGGTAATTTTTAGTGAAATAAAAATCCGCTATCGTGCCTTTATTCACAATCAACTCTTTATCCTTCAACTCTTCTATATTTTTAATGGCCCCATCTTTAGAAATCACCCCTAAAGCGACTTTCATATACGGCTTAGCGAAATCCACGACTTTTTCTCTTTCTTTAGTGCGCGTGAAATTAGCCATGATAATATCCACTTTATTGGCTTTTAAAAATTCCACCCTAGCTGAAGCTTCTACAGGAATAAACTCAATCTTATTTTCATCGCCCAATAAATCAAGGGCCATGCGTTTAGCGATGATCACATCATAGCCTTGATATTCCCCTTTAGAATCCACAGATCCAAAAGGAGGTTTATCGCTAAAAACCCCCACTTTTAAAACCCCTCTTTGTTTAATGACTTCTAAAGCGTCCTTTTTTTCTTTATGGCTATCAGAGCATGCACTAAAGACTAAAGCGATTAACACTAAAAACAGCCCCCATACCTTAAAAAGCCCGTTTGTTTTCATAAAAACACCTTTTTTTGGAATTAAAATCATCTTTTTAGCAAACTTTATTTAACAGCTCCCTAAAAAATGAAAAGTTTCTAAAAATTTTTGCGCTCTTTGAGATTTGGGGTTATTGAAAAATTCTTTAGCGCTGTTTTCTTCAGCGATTTTACCGCTATCAAAAAACACGATTTTATGAGCGATTTTTTGCGCGAATTTCATTTCATGCGTTACAATCACCATGCTCATGCCCGTTGTGGCTAATTCTAAAATCACTTCTAAAACTTCTTTAACCATTTCAGGGTCTAAAGAGGCGGTTACCTCATCAAAAAGCATGATTGTTGGCCGCATGCACAAAGAGCGCACGATGGCTACTCGTTGCTTTTGCCCGCCACTCAATTCTTTAGGGTAAGCTTGTTGTTTATGCTCCAAACCCACCCGCTTTAAAAGCTCTATGGCTTGAGAAATGACCTCATCTTTGGATCGTTTTTGCACTTTTAAGGGGGCGAGTAAGATATTATCTAGCACGTTTAAATGCGGGAACAATTCATAATTTTGAAACACCATGCCTATTTTTTGGCGCATTTGATTCCAGTTAGTGGTTGGCGTATTAAGGTTAGTGTTTTCAAAAAGGATTTCACCTCCATCAATCTTTTCAAGCCCGTTTAAACATTTTAAAAAAGTGCTTTTCCCGCACCCGCTAGGCCCTAAAATCACTGCCACTTCACCCTTATTTAAAGTGAAATTGATGCCGTCTAAAACCAAATGGTTTTGATAGGTTTTTTTTAACCCTTTGGTTTCTAAAATCACGCTCATTTTACCCTCTAATGTATTGGAATTTTTTTTCTAAATAGGAACTATACAGGCTCAAACTATAGCATAAACTAAAATAAAACATTAAGATAACGCCATAAACCACAAAGCTCGCATTGGGCATGCGTAAGAGGTTAAGCTCTATGATTTGCTGGCCCACTTTTAACAAATCAATCGCTCCAATGAGAGAAACTAAAGCCGTGGTTTTAATCATGCGCGTGAATAAATTAAGGCTTGAGGGCAATAAAGACAAAAAGCTTTGGGGGAAAATAATGTTAAAAACCACCCTTTTTGAATCCATGCCTAAAGCCAAAGCGCTTTCTACTTGGTGTTTGCTCACGGAAGTTAAAACCCCTCTGGTTAAATCCATCATTTCAGCACCCCCCCACAAGCTAAAAACAATAACGCTCGCTAAAACCGCGCTAATATGCAAATCAAACCAGCTCGCTAACCCGAAATACACAATAAAAAGCCATGCTAAAAGCGGGATAATGCGAATGCTTTCTAAATACACACGACACGCCAAAACCACTATTTGAGAACCAAACGCCATCAAGCTCCCCAAAAGCATTCCAACAATGATTGAAATAACCGCAGAGCTAAGAGCGATCAAAAGAGTGGTTTCAAACCCTTCTAACAAACGCTTAAGGTTGTCTAACTCTAGTAAAACTCCCATTTTTAAGCCACTTTCTTTTTAAAGAAACGCTCTAAGATCACAAACAAAACGCTTAAGGGGAGCAAAGCAATCAAATAAGCGATGCTTAACATCAAAAGGCTTTCAGTCGTTTTATAATAAATGCCAATAAAATCTTTCGCCACGAACATAATATCGGTTAGGGCTATCGCGCCCACCACAGAAGTTTCTTTGAGTAAAAAAATCACATTCGCCCCTATAGAAGGCATAGAAACGCTTAAACTTTGAGGCAGAATGATGTAATACATCATTTTCAAAGGGCTAAACCCCAAACTCAAAGCGCTTTCTCTTTGAATGGAAGCCAAGCTCTTAAACCCAAGCAAAAAACTTTGACTCATATACCCCCCACCCAAAAACCCTAACGCTAAAATCGCGCACTCTAAAGCGCTCAAACCGATTTCATTCAACCCGTAATACAAAAAGAAAAGCTGGATGAGTAGGGGCGTGTTCCTAGCGATTTCGCCATAGATATAGATGATAGGGGAGATAAAGCGCGTTTTAAAATACAAAATGAGCGCGCACAAAAACCCCACCAAAAGAGAGAGTAAAATCCCAAAGAAAGAAATATAAAGCGTGAGTTCTAACCCCTTAAGAAACGCAGGGATGGAGTGAAACATAAAATCCCAATCTAATGCCATAACGCTATACCTTAAAATTAATGACGCTTTAAAGCGTCATGTTTAAAAACAGCTCTTATTACCCTAATTGTTAGAAGTTTGGAAAAACCCAAGCCTTTATTATGGAAAGTTTATGAGCCATTCAGTCCCTATTCAAAAAATTTGAATTATAATAAAAAACTGGCTGAAATTAACAACAATGGTTAAACGATCATTAAATGGAGAGGACATGCAAAAAAGTTTAGTTTCTTTGGCTTGGGTCTTTGTAGCTATTTTAGGGGCGATCTGTTTAGGGGTGTTAGCCTTACACAAGGGTGAGAGCATTAACACGCTATGGCTTGTAGTAGCGAGCGCTTGCATTTATAGCATAGGCTATCGTTTTTATAGCCATTTTATCGCTTATCGGGTGTTAAAGCTAGACGATAACAGAGCCACGCCCGCATGCGTAAGGAATGACGGCAAGGATTTTGTGCCAACCGATAAAGCCATCACCTTTGGGCATCATTTCGCCGCTATTGCTGGGGCTGGCCCTTTAGTAGGCCCGATACTAGCCGCTCAAATGGGTTACTTGCCCTCTATCTTATGGATTTTGATAGGCTCGGTTTTAGGGGGTTGCGTGCATGATTTTGTGGTGCTTTTTGCTTCCATTAGGCGCGATGGCAAGTCTTTAGGCGAAATGATCAAGCTTGAAATGGGTCAATTTGTAGGCATGATCGCCAGTTTAGGGATTTTAGGGATCATGCTCATTATCATTGCGATTTTAGCGATGGTGGTGGTGAAGGCTTTAGCGCATTCGCCTTGGGGCTTTTTTACGATCGCTATGACCATTCCCATTGCGATCCTTATGGGGCTTTACATGCGGTTTTTCAGGCCGCATAAGATTTTAGAAGTTTCTGTTATTGGCTTTATCCTATTGATTATAGCGATTTATGCGGGTAAATACATTTCTTTAGATCCTAAACTAGCGTCAATATTCACCTTTGATGCCGGTTCTTTAGCGTGGATGATCATGGGTTATGGTTTTGTGGCTTCTATTTTACCGGTATGGTTTTTACTCGCTCCACGAGATTATTTAAGCACTTTTTTAAAAATTGGCGTTATAGGGGTGTTGGTTGTGGCTATTGTTTTTGTCGCTCCGCCCTTACAAATCCCTAAAATCACACCCTTTGTAGATGGCAGTGGGCCTGTGTTTGCAGGGAGCGTGTTCCCTTTCTTGTTTATCACGGTGGCTTGCGGGACGATTAGCGGCTTTCATGCTTTAATTTCTTCAGGCACGACCCCTAAAATGCTTGCTAAAGAAAGCGATGCAAGGCTAGTGGGCTATGGCTCTATGGTGATGGAGAGCGTTGTGGCTCTTATGGCGTTGGTGTGTGCAGGGATCTTGCACCCAGGTCTTTATTTCGCTATCAATTCGCCAGAAGTGAGCATCGGTAAAGATATAGCTGATGCGGCTTCAGTGATTAGCTCATGGGGGTTTAATATCAGCGCTGAAGAAATCAGTGAGATGACTAAAAACATCGGTGAAAGCTCTATTTTGAGCCGCACCGGTGGGGCGCCCACTTTTGCGATCGGTTTAGCGATGATTGTGTATCACATTTTAGGGGATCCAAGCGTGATGGCGTTTTGGTACCATTTTGCGATTTTGTTTGAAGCTTTGTTCATTTTAACCGCTGTGGATGCAGGCACACGAACCGCTCGTTTCATGATTCAGGATCTGCTCGGTAATGTTTATAAACCTTTGGGCGATCTTAGCTCTTATAAGGCTGGGATTTTTGCCACTCTTTTGTGTGTGGCAGGGTGGGGGTATTTCTTGTATCAAGGCACGATTGACCCTAAAGGAGGGATTTATACGCTATGGCCTTTATTTGGCGTGAGCAATCAGATGTTAGCGGGCATGGCGTTGTTGTTGGTTACGGTGGTGTTGTTTAAAATGGGGCGTTTTAAGGGGGCGATGATAAGCGCCTTACCGGCAGTTTTGATTTTATCCATCACTTTTTATAGCGGTATTTTAAAAGTGATGCCAAAGAGTAATGACAGCGTGCTGAATAATGTTTCCCATGTGGCGCAGATGCAAATCATCAAAGAAAAAATGGCTACCACTACCGATGAAAAAGCGCTCAAAACGCTCCAAAAATCCTTTTTTAACCATGCGATTGATGCGATTTTGTGCGTGTTTTTCATGCTTGTAGCGCTTTTAGTGCTGATCGTGAGCGTTAGGATTTGCTCAAACGCTTATTTTAAAAATCAAATTTACCCGCCGCTGGCTGAAACGCCCTATATCAAAGCCGCTTGAATAAAAAAGGGGTTTTAACCCCCCCTTTAAATCCATGGAAAAAAGTTTGACCTTGTTTGTGAAGCGCGCAAACCCTAAAGACGTTTGGGGTTTCTGCTTGGGTTTTTAAAAAGCTATCGTTTGCTTTTTTAAAAGCTCAATTTTGAAGATGATGAAGATGATGATTTTTTTACTTAATGGGTATGATTTAATAAAGAGCTTTCGCTTGAAAAGAAATTTTATATAGAGATTAGAGAAACAGCGTTAAAAAACGCTTATCCTATCATGGGAGATAGCATCAAAATGACGCCTACTCTATTTTGTGATCCATAGCATCAAAATAATGCCTACCATAATCATAGGGTAGCATCAAAATGATGCTACTAGAGCCGTGTATAACGCGCTCCTGTCAGAATAAAGGGCGGGGAAGTTTTTAGGCACAGGCCCGTTTTCACCCGGTTTAAAGCCTTTGTTAGTATACACGCCATAATATGCAAGATCCACGCTACCGCTCAAGTATTCAGTGAATTTATAGCCTAAAGAGATCATCGCTCTCGCTTCCCAAGAGACCACTGAATTGGAGTATTGTGTGGCGAATTTCCATGTGAATTTTTTGGCAAAATGAGTGCCGCCACAAGAAAGGAAAATGGTAGCGGCGTCTCTTTTAAGGGCTGTGCCTGTAAAACCCGCATAGACGCTGTTACTCCCCATGATCACACCGCTTGGATTCCCCATGTTGCCTATCCAACCATTAGCGTTTTGAAAGACTTTATAAAAAGCGATGGAAACATTATAATTGTTGATGTCAAAGCGTTGGCGGATAATGAGATTTTGCCCGTTTTGAGTGGCAGGCGTGTCGTATCTATAGACCGGACTCCCGTCGGATTTAACAATCATCCAAGGGTAGTAAATGGGGAAAAACCCTATGACAGCTGTATCAGAGCGAAAGCCTGTGCCGCTAAAATTGGGGTTAGAGTCCCAACCAATCTTAACGCCTGGAGCGTTAAAGATTTGAGGCGAAAGGTAATAAAAGCCTTCTATGAGGAAACGATGAGGTTTATAGGTGAGTTGCACCGCATGCGTGCCATAAAGCACCTTTTGCCCATGGCTGTCATAACCTCCCTTATCATTTTTAGTAAAGCCTCCGCTATAAGTGGTCCGTGCGGCAAACCAATCCATCAAAAACGAACCATAAGCGAACGCCCTCCCAAAAGAGCTAAACCAAGTCAAGCGCGCATGCTTGTATTGCCCAGAAACTTGAAAGCCTTGCGTTTGACCGCTTTTATAAGGCATAGTGGATAAATAGCGCCCGGCTTTTATTTCAAAATAATTCTTATAAGCGTATTCTAAATACGCATCGCTAAAGACATAATTGCGGACATTTTTGTTGTGTTTCATGTTTTGTGTTTCAAGGCTATCGGTCTGTAAGATATTCGTATAGCCCCCCATAAACCCATCATAATAACCAAAGAGGTTGTAAGCCACAGAGCCGTCTTCAAACTTCTTCGTGCCGTCATAGAAAATAGATCCCACCATGCCCCCTATTTTGCCTTTTAGAACATGGTCTGAAACCTTTTTGGGTAACAGGCTAAAACCAAGCCCTAAATAGCCCGCAATCGTTGCGAATTGCTGCATAGGGTAGATGCCTCTTTCTTTATTGATTTTATGCTGGTTAAAACCGATAGTGCTGGATTGATCCACAAAGCCATTGAGCTTAGCTTCAAAACCTTGTAAAGAAGAGCTTAAAAATGCCCCAAAGAATAAAACCTGACTTGCCTTTTTCATGCATGCCTCCTAAAATGAGATTGATAAATGCAAATGCTTTTAAAGATAAATCTATTCTTTGATTTTTATTATTCTTAGCTTTGAGATAATTATAATATGTAAAATAATGCATATGATGAGAAAATCAAGCTTTTAAACGCTAAAAACGATTAATTTGTGGAAAATTTACTCTCTTTAAATTCAAATGGCTAACATATGGCGTTAAAATCCGTTACGATTAACGGATTATTGTGGATGGATCGCTTGAGAATGGGGTTAAGCTTTGCTTTATCGTTTTTTAGGTTTTATCTGGTTATAAAACAAAGCCTATTGGTTGTAATTCTTATACAATTCTATTAAATGCTTAGTGGAGCCGTCAAAATAAGCGTTGCTTTTATGCCCTTCTAATTCTTGTAAAATCGGCACGGCCAACTCTTTCCCAAGCTCCACGCCCCATTGATCAAAGCTGTTAATATCCCAAATAACCCCTTGCACAAAGACTTTATGCTCATAAAGAGCCACTAGCGCCCCAATACTGCTTGGTGAAATCTTTTCTAATAAAAGGATATTAGAGGGGCGGTTGCCAAAAAACACCCTATGGTGGGCTAAATCTTTGGCTTCATCTTTGTCTAAGCCTTTAAAGAGCAATTCCCCAAGTGCTTCTTCATAACTCTTGCCTTTCATGAAGGCTTGCGCTTGCGCTAAAACATTGCTGAATAAAATCTCATGGTGGCCTTTAGCGTTAGGTTTTTTATCTAAAGAGGCGATAAAATCAATGGGGATTAAATGCGTGCCTTGATGCAAGAGCTGGAAAAAGGCGTGCTGAGCGTTAATGCCCATATCGCCCCAAACAACAGGGCATGTGTCATAGGGGATGGTTTCGCCTTTTTTGCTGATGCGTTTGCCATTGCTTTCCATATCCAATTGCTGGATGAATTTAGGGAAATGCCTTAAATACTGATCGTAAGGAGCGATTAAATGGCTTTTGGATTGGAAAAAATTGATATACCACACGCCAATTAGCCCCATTAAAACGGGCAAATTGCTTTCAAAAGGGGCGTTTCTAAAATGCTCATCCATCAAATACGCTCCTTTCAAAAGAGCGTTAAAATTTTTCTTCCCTAAATAGATCATAATGGACAAGCCAATAGCCGACCACAAGCTATAGCGCCCCCCTACAAAATCCCAAAATTCAAACATGTTATGCTCGTCAATGCCAAATTGTTGCACGGCTTCTTTATTGGTGGATACCGCTACAAAGTGCTTAGCGATATGCTTTTCATCGCCGCTTCTTTCTACAAACCATTTTCTAGCGGTTAGGGCGTTGGTTAAGGTTTCTTGAGTGGAAAAAGTCTTAGAGGCCACGATAAAAAGCGTGCTGGCCGGATTGATTTTTTCCAAAACGTCTAAAATCTGCGTGCCATCCACATTAGACACAAAATGCATTTTTAATCTCGGGTGGGCGTAGCGTTTTAAGGCGGTGCAAACCATTAAAGCGCCTAAATCTGACCCCCCAATGCCGATATTGACAATATCGGTGATCACTTGATTGGTATAGCCCAATCTTTTACCGCTCCTCACGCTATCGCTAAAGGCTCGCATGCGTTTTAAAACGTTCCTAATACTCTTTAACACTTCCATGTTGTCTAGTAAAATTTCAGTGTCATTCAAGCTTCTTAAAGCGGTGTGTAAAACGGCCCTTTTTTCGGTGGTGTTGATTTTTTCGCCCTTAAACATCGCTTCAATCTTTTCTTTTAAAGAGCAGTCATTCGCTAATTCAAAAAGAAGCTTTAAAGTGGTATCGTTCAGGCGGTTTTTGGAATAGTCTAAGCTCAAGCTTTCAAATTGCACGAAATAGCGGCTCGCTCGCTCTTTGTCTTTAGAAAACCAATCGCGCATATGCACTTCTTTGATTTCTTCATAATGTTTGAGTAATTTTGGATAAGTTTTTAATTGGGTTAGCATCAATACCCCTTAATTAAAAGATATAACGCTGTACTATAAGCTAGTTTTAATTACAATTTTCAAATGGAAGTTTTAAGAAAAAACATTTTAGCTTACTATGGGGCGAATTTTCTCTTAATCATCGCTCAAAGCTTGCCCCATGCGATTTTAACCCCCTTGTTGCTTTCTAAAGGGCTTAGTTTGAGTGAAATCCTGCTCGTGCAAACCTTTTTTAGTTTTTGCGTGCTGGTGGCTGAATACCCAAGCGGTGTTTTAGCGGATTTGATGAGCCGGAAGAATTTATTCCTTGTTTCTAATGTGTTTTTAATCGCTAGTTTTTCGTTTGTGCTGTTTTTTGATAGTTTTATCCTCATGCTTTTAGCGTGGGGGCTGTATGGTTTGTATAGTGCATGCTCTAGCGGCACGATTGAAGCTTCACTCATCACAGACATTAAGGAAAACAAAAAGGATTTGTCCAAGTTTTTAGCTAAAAACAATCAAATTACTTATTTAGGCATGATTATAGGGAGTTCTTTGGGATCGTTTTTGTATCTCAAAGTCCATGCGATGCTGTATATCGTGGGGATTTTTTTAATCATGCTCTGTGCGCTAACGATCATTTTTTATTTTAAAGAAAAAGAAGGGGATTTTAAAAGCCAAAAAAGTTTGAAACTCCTTAAAGAGCAAGTCAAAGGCAGCCTTAAAGAGCTTAAAGATAACCCCAAGCTTAAAATTTTGTTAGTGGGGCATTTGATTACGCCCATCTTTTTTATGAGCCATTTTCAAATGTGGCAAGCGTATTTTTTAAAACAAGGCATTAAAGAGCAATACCTTTTTATGTTTTATATCGCTTTTCAAGTGATTTCTATTCTCATTCATTTTTTAAACGCCAAAAATTACAGCCAAAAAATCGCCATGAGTTCGCTTGTGGTGTTGTTAAGCGTTAGCCCCTTATTGCTTATGAATATCCCTTATTGTTTCATAGGGGTGTATGCGCTCATGGTAGCGTTTTTTGCTTACATGAGTTATTGCTTGGGGTATCAATTCTCCAAATTCGTTTCTAAAAACAACATTTCATCGCTCTCATCGCTTTTATCAAGCTGTGTGCGCGTGGTTTCTGTGCTAGTTTTATCGCTCAGTAGTTTGGAACTGCGTTACTTTTCGCCCCTAACTATCATAACCATGCATTTTGCCCTAACGCTTCTCATCCTCTTTTTCTTTTTGTATAAGGCTAAGCCGTTTGATGAGTGAATTTGCTTTAAGATTGTAACCTTTTAGCGATTTCTTGTGCAACATCATAGCCATGATTGAGTGCGGTAGCGATGCTCGCTCCTGATTTGAATAAAATATCGCCCACGATGAATAAATTAGGGATATTGTTGCTCTCTAAATTTTCTTTCACCACAGGGATATTGGTGCTAGGATCTAATTCTAAAGAACAGCGTTTAAAAAATTCTAAAGGGGTAGAGCCACCGATCGCATACAGCAAGCGATCAAAACTCTCACTCGTGTTATCGGTGAAATTAACCTTAATTTGAGTGTTATCTTCTTCTAGGCTTTCAATATCCACTCCAAGCTTGCTTTTAAGCGTGTTGTTGTCTAGGACTTCTTGCAAGTTTTTAGCGTTGTCTTCATTGATGCGGCTGAATTCTTTTTTGCGGTAATTGAGGGTGGTTGGGGTGGTTTTACACAAAGCAATGGCGTATTCCACCGCTGAGTTGCCTCCGCCGATCACAAGGGTTTTTTCATTTTCCTTACAATCGTTGATGCTAAAAACCACTTGTTTGGAGAGCGCAACAGGGATTTTGTAAGTAGTAGGGCGGTTTGGCTGGCCCATTTTCCCGATCGCAACCACCACAAATTTAGCATGATAGGTTGTATTAGAAGTGGTGGTGATTTTAAAGTATTCACCTTCTTTTTTCACGCTCTCAATATCGGTTTTATAGCTTGGCGTGATGCGATGCTCTTTTAAAAGGTTAGTGAAATTCTCTAAAGTTTCTTCCTTAAAGCTGTCTTTAAAAGGGATATGCCCTTTAAGCTCTACGATTTGCTTTTTATAATCTTTATCAATCCTTTTACCGGCTTTATAAAACTTCTCTATCATGCCTGAATGGCTTTCGGTTTTTTCGCATAAAAGCACCTTTTTAACGCCGGCTATTTCGCATTCTATAGCTGTGGCAATGCCCCCAGGCCCTGCACCCACTATCAACACATCTAAAATTTCTTGGTTCATTTCTATCCTTTTATTTTAATTCTTTTTAATTCTTTTGGCGTTTTTCTTGTAAAATCGCTTCGTTCAAATCGCTCGCACTGTCATACAACACGCTTTCAAGCATGCGTTTTTCATCGTCAAACTGACCGCTTTTAACCCCCCACAAAAACGCTATTAAGCCTACCAATCCCATAAGCACTGAGACAACTAACATGATGGTTAAAATTTCTGTATTCATCTCTATATCTTTTAGGTTATTAGGATAACGCTGTCATTATACTGAAAGATAGCGTTTAAATCACTAACAACGCTCATTTGGTTGAATAAGTTTGGATAACATGAAAATGAGAAAACTAAAAAGAGGGTTTTTATGCAAGAAGCGTTGTTGCGTTTTCAAGAGGGTTTTAAGGAGTGGGGTTATCTTATTTTGTTTTTATATTCTTTAGGGGGTGGGTATGTGGGGATTGTCATCGCTTCTATTTTGAGCGCTACCACGCACGCTTTGGATATAAAAATAACCATTCTTGTCGCTTTTTTAGGGAATTTAATAGGGAGTGGGGCTCTTGTAATCTTTGCCCGCTATCAAAAAAGAGAGTTTTTAAAGTATTTTCATAAGCATAGAAGAAAGCTTGCTTTGGCGAGTTTGTGGGTGAAACGCTACGCTTTTTTAATGATTTTTATCAATAAATATTTGTATGGGATTAAAAGCGTTGTGCCTTTGGCAATTGGTTTTAGCAAATACCCTTTAAAAAGGTTTTTATGGCTTAATGTTTTTTCCAGTTTTTTGTGGGCGTTAATCGTGGGGAGCGTTTCTTTTAAAGCGAGCGATTGGGTGAAAACGCTGTATGAAAGGCTTTCTCATTACACTTCGTTTTTTGTCATAAGTTTTGTTCTTATAGCGCTTTTAATATGGTTTTTATTGAAACGATATTCGCGCAAAATGGGTTTTTAAGCAAGATGTTTAATTAAATGCGCTAGACTACGCCCACAAGCATTCGCATGAAGCGGGTGCGTTAATATCTTTAAACACAAGGATTGGAATATGGGAAAAATTGGTATCTTTTTTGGGACAGACAGCGGGAACGCTGAAGCTATCGCTGAAAAAATCAGCAAGGCTATTGGTAATGCCGAAGTGGTTGATGTGGCTAAAGCTTCTAAAGAGCAATTTAATGGCTTTACAAAGGTTATTCTAGTCGCTCCAACAGCCGGTGCGGGCGATTTGCAAACAGATTGGGAAGACTTTTTAGGCACACTAGAAGCGAGCGACTTTGCGAATAAAACCATTGGGCTTGTAGGCTTGGGCGATCAAGACACTTACAGCGAAACTTTTGCGGAAGGCATTTTCCACATTTATGAAAAAGCTAAAGCCGGCAAAGTGGTAGGGCAAACTCCTACTGATGGTTATCATTTTGAAGCTTCTAAAGCGGTAGAAGGCGGTAAATTCGTGGGTCTAGTGATTGATGAAGACAATCAAGACGATCTCACTGATGAGAGGATTTCAAAATGGGTAGAACAAGTTAAAGGTTCTTTCGCTTAATCTTTATAAGCCCTAAATTTTAGGGCTTTTTTAAACTTCTTTTTTATATCTTATTGATGCTAGAAATAGACAACCAAACCCCACTAGAATCGGATTTTTTATTATTAGAAAAAATCGCAGATGTTTTAGCCCCCACTCAAATCATTGAGCTTATTTTAGTGAGCAATGAAACCATGCGAGAAATCAACAGGGATTTAAGGGGTTGCGATTACGCTACCGATGTTTTGAGTTTCCCTTTAGAAGCGATCCCTCACACCCCTTTAGGGAGCGTGGTGATTAACATACCACTAGCTCAAACTAACGCTCTGAAATTAGGGCATAGCTTAGAAAATGAGATCGCTCTTTTATTCATCCATGGGGTGTTGCACTTGCTAGGCTATGACCATGAAAAAGATCAAGGCGAACAACGCCAAAAAGAGAGCAAACTCATTAAAGCGTTTAACTTGCCTTTGAGTTTGATTGAACGCACACAAGATTAGTTTTAGATTGCTTTAATGCTGACAAATAAAGCTTTTAATTTCTTTTAAAATGGGGCTTTAATTATTTTGTCTTATATTTTAAATTTTATTTTATAGTAAAAGGGGGATAGGAGATAAACATTTCATCCTGCAACCCCCAACTAAATCCCACTAATCCCCTAAGATCGCATTATAAAAAACTATCTCTTGACTAGCGTCAAACTCTTTCGTATTGGATTATAAAAAATGATTTTAGTATTTTTTCAAAGCCCTTCATAATAATACGACTGCGTGATGCCTTTAATGAAAGTTAAGGGATCGTTGATATTAGAACTCAAATGCTTTTTTAAAAGCGTTTTGATTTCCAAATCATTCACAGGGTTTCTCTCCATAGTGCTCAAATAAGCGGCTTTATCAATCCTATCCCAAAGCACAATTTTTTTTAATTCCTTCTTAAGCAACAAATCAAGCCATATCCTTGTGGCTCTGCCATTACCCTCCAAAAAAGGGTGGGCGATATTCATTTCCACATATTTTTCTATGATTTGATTGAAATTATTTTGCGGCATGCTCTCAATTCTGGGTAAAATCAAATCCAAATACAAGCAATTAGCGAACCTGAAATTCCCTTTAGAGATATTTTTATCCCTGATTTTCCCGGCAAATTCATACAGCCCTTCAAACAAAAACCGATGGATTTCTTGCAAGCCCTTGATTGTGCCTACTTCTATGGTATCAATCAGACCGCTTTGGATCAAATGCTTGGCTTTTTCCAAACTCTGTCTGTCTAAATGCATCGCGCTTATTTTTAAGAGTGTAATTCTTTAGAGGCGTATTTTTTTCACGCTTTCATGACATGCTTTGATGAACGCTCCCCTAACCCCCTTTTTTTCTAAAACGCTCAAGCCTTCAATCGTTGCGCCTTTAGGGGTGCAAATTTGCTCTATAATTATTTCTGGGCGTTCTTTTTCTAACAGCTTGGCAAAACCCTTAAAACTCATTTCCACCAATTCTAAAGAATCTCTAGCGTTCAATCCCTCTCTAATGCCGGCGTCTTTCAAACTGCTCGCTACCAAGCTTAAAAAAGCGAGTGCGCTCCCATTGGTCGCTATACTGGCATCCACCTGCTCTTCGTTTCCCACTCGCACGCAATTCCCAAAACTTTCAATAATACTCAAAGCTTTCTCGCTTATTGAAGGCACAACCGATTTTTCACACACCGCCGTAGAAGAAAGAGCGAATTTGCTCGCAATGTTAGGCATGCATTTTAAGTAATGTAAAGAATCTATCGCATCACTTAAAGCTTCAAAATTTACCCCGGCTAAAGCACTCAAAACGCTTTTGGCTTGCCCTTGATAATTAAAATCCTTAAGGTTATAAGGTTTAAAAAGTAAAAACACGAATTTTTGGTGTATATCAATAGCGTCTTTGTAAGGCACGATTTGGGCTTGAATGTTTTTTTCTTGTAAAAAAGGGGCGATTTTTTCAGGGTTTCGCCCGGTAATCTCTAAAATAAAACTCTTGGATAAAATTTCATGAGCACCTTCTAAGATCGCTTGAGCCATGTTCCCATAGCCGATGAATTGTAAGATTTCCATGACACACCCTTTTTAAAACCCCATGATGTAATTGATATAAAAAGTATAAAGCCTCCTGTAGCTCACATCAGCCCCGGCGCTATTCAAATACGCTTGATTGATGAGAGGCACTTTGATCCCAAATTCCACGCTCTTTTGGCTTATAACCCCTTGATTGTGGAATTTCTTGGCAAAACGCTTAAACTCCGCAAAGTTGGTGCGCACCCCAAAATTCAGCGCCACTTGGAAATTCGTTGAATGGATGTCATTAGCGTTCCCCCAATTGTCAATGATTTGTTGCCTTAAAGAGCTAAGCCAAGTTGCCCCGCCCAGCTGAACCCCAGCAAATAGCCCAAAATTCAATGCTTTAGTGTTGTAAGTCCTCCTGAATAAATTCCATAAAAAATCCGTGCCTACCCCATAAGCAAAGATATTCGCTTTCACGCTTTGATTGGCTAAGCCTATTTCACTAAAGCCGTAATCAAAGAAAAAATAATGCCTAAGGCCTAATTTTCTCGCTTTACCAAAGAAGTATTTATAGCCCAAACCAACCCCTAAGCCATTGCTCATGCCGTGTTGGGTGCTTTTAGCGGCCACATACTGGCTTAAAATGGGTTGAGAGCCGTAGTTATTGGCTTGATTTTGCGCATTTTGAACCTGATTTCTGGCGTTAATCATCGCATCAATGAGTTTTTGTTGCACCATAAAGAATGTTTTATCCCCTAAAAGCTGCCGTAAGGTTTGTGAGAATGACTGAATGGTGGTGGTGTTAGAAGTAATCTCTTGGAGCAAGGTTAAAATCGCATTAGGGCTAATGTCGTTTTGCAAGGCTTGAAACCCTTGAGAAATAGCGCTCGTGATGGCTTGAAAAGCGTTTGTAAGACTAGTAGATACACTATTATCATTATTTTGGATAAACCCGGCGGTTTTAATAAATTCGGTGAGCAAATTAATTAAATTGTTCGTATCGCTCACCCCATTTGTAGGGATTGCCCCTAAAAGGTTGATAAGCCCACCGGTGCAAGTAGAGCTACTACTACCGCTATTACCATTACACAAATTACTGAGACTGCTGCTATTATTTTTTAACGCTTCAAAGAATTGTTTTAAGCCGTTTTCAACGCCTTTGTTGTTCCCAGAGCTAGCGATAATGTTGGCTATTTTTTGAGCGTCATTATAGACTTTTTGCAAGCTATTATTTTCATTAGTGGTTGCGGTGGTGGCGCTTTGTTGTTTGTTGGGTTCATAACAATTGCTCCCACTCGTTCCATTGCTCCCGTTGGTGCTATTGCATGGCGTATAGCCGTTATTATTGCCACTATTGCTACTACTATAAGTCCCTAATTTCCCATCACTGGCGTCTGTGAGCATTTGGTAGGCTGTAGTGATTTGACTAGTTCCATTTCCACTTCCACTGCTTCCCCCATTATTTCCACCACTACTAAAACTTTTAAGAGATGAAATGATGTTATTGAGCAGACCACCGCTAGTGAGCGTGATTTGTTGGACATTGTAGGTGATGCTGTTCCCACCATTGTTTCCGCTTTGAGTTGTCGCTTGTGTTTGATACCCTAAAGCGCTTTGCAACCCGCTGTAATAAGCCTTAGAATCTGACCATTGCTGATAGCACCAGTTACTACCACTCCCACTCACTCCGCTCGCGCATGCGTTATTATTGCTTGTCGCCCCACTTGTTTGCTGGCTTTGTTGGCTTTGATTAATTAAAGCGTTCATGTCTGTAGGCACTTGCTGGTTAATGATATTGATGAGCTGGTAGAAATTCGCTCTCAATTGGATGCGTAAATCTTGGTTAGTGTTAGGTGTCATCTCTTGCGACTGACTCCCATTAGTGTTATAAATCGCATTCGCCCAAGCTTGGATATTACTTTCTTGGTTTTGAAAAGCACTTTGAATGCTTTGCTGGAAATTGCTGACATTTTGCAATACGGTGTTTAAAGCTCCCATCACCGTGCTGTTAGGGGATTGAGTGGTTGCCCCACTGCTTTGATTGAGGTTAGTCGTTTTAGCTTCTTCTTCATTATTCACAACCACCATCGCTTTTAGTTTGGAAGCGTTGCTTTTAGTTTGAGTGGTAGTGGTAGTCCCATTAGTAGAGCTTAAAATATTTTGCAATTGGGCGTTCCCGCTGATGCTCAAACCCCCTGAATTGGCGTTATTGCATGAGCTTGTCCCGGATTGCGTCCCGTTAGCGCATAAGATATTGGCGTTTTTTTGCAAATTTTCTTCTGAAGTTTTTAAAGAGTTATAAACGCTCCACACTTGAGAGACAAGGTTAAAAGAATTCACGCCGATCTGCTCTTTGCCGTTGATGGTTTGGATTTTGGAGGTAGCGACTAAAGAATTGTCAAAACTGCTTGTGGAACTTGTGGAGCTTGTGGCTGAGCATGAAATCCCATTAGAAGTATTGTTAGAAAGGCTTCCGGTAGCGCTTGCGCAATCATAGGCGCTGATATTTTGCCCTTGAGCGTTGGTAACCGTGCCGATTTGGTAGTTGTTAGAAGTGTTTTTGAGCAAGTTTTTAGGCTCAGTAAAACTAATCCAAGAAATTTGTTTTAAAGCGTTATTGTATTGTTCTATCGTGCTTTCATAGGCTTGGAAATTCAAAGCGTTGTGCAAGTTGTTTAAATTATAGGTGGTGTTGTTGATCGCATTGTTGTCTAAAGTGTTGATAGCAACGCTTTGAAGCTTTTGGGCAATGGCTTGGACTTGCTGGTTGGCTTGGTTGTTTGAAGTGGGGGTTGCGGCTAAAGGGGCTAAATTTTGAATGAATTGCTCTAAACACTGGACTTGGCTAGTGCAACCATTGGGGTTATTTTGATTATTAGCGCTTAATTCCCCTTGTAAGGTGTTCATTAAAAGGGTGTTGTTGTACTGTTGTTGGTTGTTGCTGTTTGAAGAAGTAGAGCCTAAAATGGAATTAGTGGGATAAAATACGACTTGTCCCGGTGGGTTTAGCACCACATGCGTTGGGGTTGTGGTGGGGAAAACCCCCACCCCTAAAGTGTTTAAAGCGTTAACAAGAGCGCTCACATAAGCGGTATTGTTGCTAGAGGCATTCACCGCATCGGTTAGATTAGAGAGTAAGGATTGCGCGTAAGTGGTGCTAGTGGTTTTAGTGATGCTGTGTTCAATTTGTTGCAATAATTCTGTCATGGATTGCGCGGTGTTTTGGAGTTGGGCTTTGACTTCTTTGGCGTTGTTGCTGGGATTAAGGCTATTGATAGAGCTAATGATGTTAGAGCTTAGCGCGATGCCTTCATCAAACGCGCTCTGGGTGTTGGAAAGGAGTTTGGCTGTGATTTGTGAAGAATGGGCCTTTAAGGGATCAGAGCTTCCTTTAAGCCCTATGATTTGCTGGGAAATGCTAGAGATTTGACGGCTAGAATAAAAGTCTTTTCTTTTGCCAATTTGATTTAGGATATTAGAAATGCCCTCTAATTGGTTGCCCACCGTGTTACTCACGCCATAGCCTAAAGCGTCAATGACGCCTTGAGAGCTTAAAGTGATTAAACCGGTAGTAGGCCCTGCAATATTGATCGCGCTTTGGGTTACGCTGTTGATGATATTTTGATTTTCTAAAAGTTGTTTGTTATTGATAAATTGTTGCGTGCCACCGATTTGATAGCCTACAGACATATACCAACCATTGTCTTCAGCTAAGAGAGAGCCAATTAAAAAGAGTGGTATGAATTTTCTAGCTTTTTTTATCATATTTTTCCCTTATTTTGTTTAATCAAAAGCCTATGTTGTAGCCCACATAAAAACTAAAGGCTCTTCTATACTTCGCTGTAACGCCTTCTGATTGGTAATAGGTGTGATAAAGCACCGGTATTTTAAGGCCAAATTCTATCCCTTGAGAAAAACGGGATCTTTTTTGGTGAGCGATTTTGGAAAAATTGGTCCTTATGCCTAAATCAAAAAGGAGTTGGAAAGAAGTGTCCTTAGGCTTAAGATGGTTGCCATCCACTTGATCTAAAAAGTTCGTTTTCCAGGTTTGCCCTGCAAGTTGGATACCGGCAAAAAAACCGATATCTATCGCTTCAGTCCCTCTTTTTCGGGTAAAAACATTATAAAGAAAGTCTGTGCCTGCTCCATAGCTAGAGAGGGTGGCTTTCACTAAAGAAGATCCTGTGCCAAATTGAGCGTAACCAAAATCATAAAAACCATAATACCTAAGCCCAAACATGCGCTTTTTGCCAAAGAATTGTTTATAGCCCATTTTCACGCCAAAGCCGTTCATGTTATTAGAATTAGAGTTATGCTCCAAAAAATTCCTAGCAAAGCCCATTTGATAGACTTGATTCACTTTAGTTTGCATTTCATCAATCACCCCACCAATCACTGCTTTAGAGCGATAAAGCCCATAAGCCATTAAAGTTTTTGCCGTGGGGGAATAGGGGCTAGATAAGATCTTGTCTATTTGCGCGGGGGTGGGGGCGTTTGTGGCTTGCTCTAGTTGGTTTATGATGACTTTTTGCTCTTGTTGGGCTTGTTGTGGGGTTAAATGATTTTGTGGGGTTTGATTATTAGATCCATTCAATTGCCCCCCATAATTAGGCAAGAAATTCAAACCTTTGTTATTTAAATCCAAATAGGGGGCGACCCAATTGGTGATAAAATCCCCATACGCTACGGTGTTACTGAGCAAGCTTTCCCCATAGTTGATCGTTTCTTGCATCTGGCTATATCTTGAAGTGCCTGTCAGTTTAGCGGCTTTATTGGCGAAATTTTGCATGCCTGAAAAAATCATAGAAGCGGTGATGCCATTAGCGATGATATTATCCGCTAAATAATAGACTGCCGAGCTAGGGTGGTAGGTGTATTGGCCATCGCCTGATCCAACCGTCGCTCCAGCGGGCAAGTTTTTTAAGGGTGCTTGCGTGGTGGTAGCGCCGTTTTTGGTGTAATAACCCGGACCGCTAAAGCTTTGGTAGCCTTGTTGGGAATTGCTGCCATTAGGGGCTTTGTTATAGGTGAAGCCAAATTGCTTTTCATTGGCTAAGCCCCCTAAAATCCCTGCTTGCATTAAAGCCTGGAAGATGTTTTGGGCGTTTTTGGCGATAGAGTTAGCTTCATTAGTAGCAGTGCATTGGTTTTGAGTGCTGCAAATGGTTTGATTATTGCTTGCTGTGGCTAAGCCGTCTTGTAAAAGGTGTTGCAAGACTTCAGGGCTAAAACTCACAGGACTGCCATTAGGGGTGCTAAAAGATTTATTCGTTAAGGTTTGGTTATACCAGAGCGTGGTTAAAGCGTTGGTAATATCATCGTTTAAAGCGTTCATGGTATTGGCTAGACCACTAGGCAATGCAATAACAGTGCTTTGATTGCCAAATTTGACATTAAAGACTTTGGCGTTAGAAAGATTTTCAGGGTTACGGATTAAAGTCTCGCCGATGAGTTTAGTGAGCTTGTCTAAATTATTGACTAGAGATTGCATATCAAAGGTGGCATTGACATTGCCTCTTGGGGGGTTGTTGCCTGTATCGCCGTTATTTTCTTTAGGATAGCCCCCCGCATAGAGCAAACATCTTTTAGAAGGATCAGGGCAGAGCATTTGCATTAAAACTCTAGTTTGTTGCCCCACCGCTTCTAAATAATAGGCTAAAGGCACTGCCGCAGATTCTAGAGCGATAGCGTTTTGGCGGATGTAGGTAGATGCGTCTTGACTGGCGTTAAGCCCTGAGTTATCCACCCTTTGAATGGCTAGAGAAGTTTGATAACTCACCCCCATAAAAAACCCATCATCTTCAGCCACTAAGGGATTAAGAAAAAATAAGGGGAGTAGGCTAGAATAGATAAGCCATTTTTTATTAAAAATAAAGTCTTGCAAGGGGTTATCCTTTTCTTTTTAAAAGATTTGAGTTATCCTAAATTTTATCTTATTTATCGCTTAAGTTTAATGGTTGGTCGCTTAATTGTTGATTAAAATGGGCTATTTTAGGCGCTCAAAATCGTTTCAATGATGGTTTTTGCGCCGTCTTTAGCGATTTTTTGTTGCAATTGGTTGCTGATAGTGGTGAGGTTTTTATTGCCTTGATCGTCTTTTTGGTTGAGCTTTCTAATGACTTCAAAGAGCTTTTTGGGTAACAATTCATTTTGAGGCACGACATAGCATAGGTTTTCTTTTTCAAATTCTAAGACATTGTAATACTGGTGGTTATTGCTCGCAAAAGGGTAGGGGATAAAAATCGTGGGTAAGCCATTAGCGCACAATTCCCACACGCTACTCGCTCCGGCTCTACTCACGCACAAATCCGCTCTATGCATGACTTCTATGATGTTGTTGTGGAAAGCGAACAATTCTACCTTATCCAACAGCCCTAATTCCTGGTAAAAAAAGCGTATTCTTTCATGAGCGTCTGAGCCGCAAATATGCGTGATTTTAATCCCTTGTTTGGTGAGTTTAGGAGCGTTTAATAAAACGAATTCATTGATCGCTTTTGCCCCTTGCGAACCGCCTAAAAATAAAATATGCTTGATTTCAGTGCGAGTCCTAGCCAAATCAAAAAAAGCGTTTTGCACGGGATAGGAGGTTAAAATGTGATTCCCTTTATCTTTAAAAGCATAGCTTGAAAACACCGCTTTAGCTTTAGGAGAAAGGTAGCGGTTAAGAGAGCCTTTGATCGCATTTTGCTCATGGATATAAAGGGGTATTTTATTGAGTAAGCTTGCAAAACTCGCAGGCCCTGCGCTAAACCCTCCCACGCTAATGGTGTGCGTGATCTGGTGTTTTTTTAAGATTTCTTTAGCCTTAAAAGCGGCTTTAGCTTGCAAGAATAAAGAGCCTATTTTTTTAAGAAAGCTTTTATTGACTACGCCTTGCGTGTTGAAAAAATAGCGTTCGCTAAATAGGGGGCTATTTTCAAACCATCCTTTATCTTGCCCATAAGTTGAGCCTAAATAAATAGCCTCTATGCCTTGCTTTTCTAATTCTATGGCCAAGGCTTTAGCGATAGAGAGATGCCCCCCTGTGCCTCCCCCCGTAAGAGCGAATTTCATGCTAAAAACCCTTACGCTCGTTCTCTTTCTTTAACCACAAAGCTTTTTAAAGGATCTCTAAAGCCAAAATCCGGATAATCCATCATAGAAAGCGCCACTTGAGCGCCAAAGCCATTTTTGGAATTAAACACTAAGGGGGCTAAGAAATTAACCATAGAATCTTCTAAATTTTTTTGTAACACGACCACGCAATACACCTCAACTTTGGAATGGGAATCTAATTCTAGCAGTAATTCTATGTATTTGGGTATCACAAAGCTGTATTCCCTCAAACAATAAGGATTCACTAAGACCATATCCAACGCCATGGGTGAATTGGTTTGACCAATTAATCGGCTGAATAAGGAATCAATTTTTTCCAAACGCACTTCGTTGATATGCTCAAATCCTAAAATAGGGGCTTTTAAAAAGTAATTCACTGGACTATCCTTTTTAATTTAAATGCTTTGTTGTATAATTTTGAAAAAATACGCAACAATTAAAAGCGTAAAAGCAAAAGGCGTTCCAAAATCCAACCATTTTTGAAAGAACGCTCTATTTTAGGATAATAATAACAATGAAACAAGAACCCACCACCTACCAACCCCAAGAGATAGAAAAAAAGATTTATGAAATTTGCTCTCATAGGGGGTATTTTGAAATTGATGGCAATGAAAAAATCCAAGAAAAAGGCAAACGATTTTGCTTGATGATGCCCCCTCCTAATGTGACCGGTATTTTACACATAGGGCATGCTTTGACTTTAAGCTTGCAAGATATTTTAGCACGTTACAAACGCATGGACGGGTATAAGACTTTGTATCAGCCTGGGTTGGATCACGCCGGCATTGCGACGCAAAATGTCGTAGAAAAGCAACTTTTAAGTCAAGGGATTAAAAAAGAAGATTTAGGGCGTGAAGAGTTCATTAAAAAAGTGTGGGAGTGGAAAGAAAAGAGCGGGGGAGCGATTTTAGAGCAAATGAAGCGTTTAGGCGTGAGCGCGGCCTTTTCTAGGACTCGTTTCACGATGGATAAGGGCTTGCAAAGAGCGGTTAAATTGGCGTTTTTGAAATGGTATGAAAAAGGCCTCATCGTTCAAGATAATTACATGGTGAATTGGTGCACTAAAGATGGGGCGTTAAGCGATATTGAAGTGGAGTATGAAGAGCGTAAGGGGGCGTTGTATTATATTAGATATTATTTAGAAAATCAAAAAGATTATTTAGTGGTGGCTACCACACGCCCTGAAACCTTGTTTGGCGATAGCGCACTCATGGTCAATCCTAATGATGAGAGATACAAGCATTTAGTGGGGCAAAAAGCGATCTTGCCTTTAATCAATCGCACAATCCCTATTATCGCTGATGAACATGTGGAAATGGAGTTTGGCACAGGGTGTGTGAAAGTTACCCCTGGGCATGATTTTAACGATTACGAAGTGGGCAAACGCCACCATTTAGAAACGATTAAAATCTTTGATGAAAAGGGGATTTTAAACGCGCATTGTGGGGAGTTTGAAAATTTAGAACGATTAGAAGCTAGAGATAAGGTCGTAGAAAGATTAAAAGAAAACGCCTTATTGGAAAAAATAGAAGAACACACGCATCAAGTGGGGCATTGCTATCGTTGCCATAATGTGGTAGAACCTTATGTGTCTAAACAATGGTTTGTCAAGCCTGAAATCGCTCAAAGCTCTATTGAAAAGATCCAACAAGGTTTAGCGCGATTCTACCCTTCTAATTGGATCAATAATTATAACGCTTGGATGAGGGAATTACGCCCTTGGTGTATCAGCAGGCAATTGTTTTGGGGGCATCAAATACCGGTATTTACTTGTGAAAATGACCACCAGTTTGTAAGCCTAGACACCCCTTCAAACTGCCCTACTTGTAAGAGTGAAACACTAGAGCAAGATAAAGATGTGCTAGACACATGGTTTAGTTCAGGGCTATGGGCGTTCTCTACTTTGGGGTGGGGGCAAGAAAAAAGCGGTTTGTTTAATGAAAACGATTTGAAAGATTTCTACCCTAACACAACGCTCATTACCGGGTTTGACATCCTCTTTTTTTGGGTGGCCAGAATGCTTTTTTGCAGCGAGTCGCTTTTAGGCGAACTGCCCTTTAAAGAGATTTACTTGCACGCCTTAGTGAGGGATGAAAAAGGTGAAAAAATGAGCAAATCTAAAGGTAATGTGATCGATCCTTTAGAGATGATAGAAAAATACGGCGCAGATAGCTTGCGTTTCACTTTAGCCAATTTGTGCGCTACGGGCAGGGACATTAAGCTTTCCACTACGCATTTAGAAAATAACAAGAATTTCGCCAACAAGATTTTCAATGCGGTGAGTTACTTGAAACTCAAACAAGAATCTTTTAAAGATAAAGAGCGTTTGAACGAATACCAAACGCCTTTGGGGCGTTATGCGAAATCGCGTTTGAATCTTGTTACTAAAGAGGTGCGTAACGCTTTAGACAATTATCGTTTTAATGACGCTACGACTTTGTTATACCGCTTTTTGTGGGGGGAATTTTGCGATTGGTTCATTGAATTTTCTAAAGTGGAAAATGAAGCGATAGACGAATTAGGGAGCGTGTTAAAAGAGGCTTTAAAACTCTTGCACCCTTTCATGCCCTTTATCAGCGAGTCTTTATACCACAAGCTCAGTAACACGGAACTAGAAAACACATGCTCCATTATGGTCATGCCTTACCCTAAAGATTTGGCGCGAGATGAAAAATTAGAGCATGAATTTGAAGTGATTAAGGATTGTATCGTGTCTTTAAGGCGTTTGAAAATCATGCTAGAAACCCCACCGATTGTTTTAAAAGAAGCGAGCGTGGGATTGAGGGAAAAAATAGAAAACACAGAGCGTTTGCAAACTTACGCCCAAAAATTAGCGAGGTTAGAAAAAGTCAGCGTGATAACTTATAAGCCTTTAAAAAGCGTGAGCGATGTGGGGGAATTTTGCCAAACTTATGCGGATTTAGAAAATCTTGATTTAAGCCCACTGGTTGCTCGTTTAAAAAAGCAGTTAGAAAAACTGGAAAAAGAAAAACTAAAACTCAACTTACACAATGAAAATTTTGTCAAAAACGCGCCTAAAAGCGTGCTAGAAAAAGCCAAAGAGAGCTTAAAAACGCTTTTAGAAAAAGAGAGTAAGATCAAGCAAGAATTGGATTTGTTAGAACAACCATAATCAAAGGATAGAAAATGTTTCAAGCATTAAGCGATGGGTTTAAAAACGCGCTCAATAAAATCCGCTTTCAAGATGATGAAAAAGCGCTAGACAGAGCGTTAGACGAATTGAAAAAAACGCTTTTAAAAAATGATGTGCATCATAAAGTCGCTAGAGAATTGCTCAAAAAAGTGGAAAGTCAGACTAAACTTAGTGGCATCGGTAAGCAGCAATTTTTAGACGCTTTAGAAAAGAGTTTGTTAGAAATTTTAAGCGCTAAAGGGAGCAGTGGTTTCACTTTCGCTCAAACGCCCCCCACCGTGGTTTTAATGGCAGGTTTGCAAGGGAGCGGTAAGACAACCACCACCGCTAAACTCGCTCATTATTTAAAAACCAAAAATAAAAAAGTGCTTTTATGCGCATGCGATTTGCAACGCTTAGCGGCAGTGGAGCAATTAAAGGTTTTGGGCGAACAGGTGGGCGTGGAAGTGTTTCATGAAGAAAATAAAAGCGTGAAAGAAATCGCCAACAACGCTTTAAAAAGGGCTAAAGAAGCGCAATTTGATGTTTTACTCGTGGATAGCGCGGGGCGTTTAGCCATTGATAAAGAGCTTATGCAAGAATTAAAAGAAGTCAAAGAAGTCTTAAACCCCCATGAAGTGCTGTATGTCGCAGACGCGTTGAGTGGGCAAGATGGGGTCAAAAGCGCGAACACCTTTAATGAAGAAATAGGCGTGAGCGGGGTGGTGTTAAGCAAATTTGATAGCGATTCTAAAGGGGGTATCGCTTTAGGCATCGCTTACCAATTAGGCTTACCCTTGCGTTTTATTGGGAGTGGGGAAAAAATCCCTGATTTAGATGTGTTTGTGCCTGAAAGGATTGTGGGGCGTTTGATGGGGGCTGGAGATATTATCTCGCTCGCTGAAAAAACCGCTAGCGTTTTAAACCCTAATGAAGCCAAAGATTTGAGCAAAAAACTCAAAAAAGGGCAATTCACTTTCAACGATTTTTTAAACCAGATTGAAAAAGTGAAAAAATTAGGCTCTATGAGTTCTCTAATCTCTATGATTCCAGGTTTAGGGAATATGGCAAGTGCGTTAAAAGACACGGATTTAGAAAGCTCGTTAGAAGTGAAAAAAATCAAGGCCATGGTCAATTCCATGACCAAAAAAGAGCGAGAAAACCCCGAGATTTTAAACGGCAGCCGAAGAAAAAGGATCGCTTTAGGGAGCGGCTTAGAAGTGTCTGAAATCAATCGCATCATCAAACGCTTTGATCAAGCGAGCAAAATGGCGAAACGCTTAACCAATAAAAAGGGCATTAGCGATTTGATGAATCTAATGAGTCAGGCTAAAAATCAAACGCCCCCTAAAATGCGCTAACTTTTAAGCATGTTTTAGGCGCTTTTGTTGTATAATCTCAAATTTAATACGAATATTTTAGGAGATTTTTGTAATGACAGTCATTAGACTCACTCGCATCGGGAGAAAGAAAAAGCCTTTTTACAGAGTGGTGGTAACCGATTCCAGGAAAAGAAGAGACGGAGGTTGGATTGAATCCATTGGGTATTACAACCCTTTAAGCGAGCCTAAAGATGTTAAAATTGATAAGGAGCGCTTGAATTACTGGAAAGGCGTGGGGGCTAAAATGAGCGAGAGGGTGGAAAAACTTTCTCAAAAAGCCTAAGGTTTTGTGAGGCTAGATGCGCGAATTAGATCCTTTGAACACGCCTTTTTCTCAAGCTGAGTGTAAGGACTATTCGTATTGCGTGGCAACTTTTTTAGAAAAATATTTAAAAAAGGTTGTGTCTTTCCCGCAAGCTTTGAGCGTAGAGTACACGCTTTTAGAAGATAAAGTCAAGCAAATCACGATTTATACCCACCCATCAGACATGGGACATGTGATTGGCAAAGAGGGTAAAATGGTGAGCGCGATTAAGGCGTTCGTTTCAGGCGTGAAAGCCAAAGACGGGTTTTCTTATAAAATCGTTGTTTTTGCGAGTAATGATAAAAATGGTGATAAAAATCCCCATGTTTTAGGCGATCAAACGCCTTGAATTTTTTTCATGCTTTTAGTGGGTAGGATTGGTAAAAGCGTGGGGCTTAATGGGGGGCTAAGGCTTCATTTAGAGAGCGATTTTCCAGAGTGCTTAAAAAAGGGCGTTAAGGTGAGTGTCGCTCCATTGAACGCTTTCTCTTGTGCTTCTTCTTTTAAAGACTATGTGATCCATTCTTATGAACATGCCAAAAACCTGTTGTTTTTAGAAACTATCCACACGCCCGAAAAGGCTAAAGAGCTGACTAATTTAGGGCTTTTTATGAGCGAAGCAGAGAGCAAGAAACTCTGTGTTTTAAAAGAGGGCGAGTTTTTTTATTGCGATTTAGTAGGGCTTAGCGTGGTGGAAGAAAACGAGATTCTAGGAAAAGTCATAGAAATCCAAAGGATTTCTCAAACAGATTATTTCATGGTTGAAACCACGCTGAACTTGGTTGAAAAAGGTTTGGCTAAGATTTTTTTAATCCCTTATAGGGATTTTTATATCAAAGAAATCCTTTTGCAAGACAAAAAAATAACCACCCATAACGCTAAAACGCTTTTAGAGAATAGTTGAGTGAAATTCAGCGTTTTAACCCTTTTCCCGCAACTCATCTTGCCTTATTTTGAAGATTCTATTTTAAAAAGAGCGTTAGAAAAAAACCTTTTTGAATTAGAAGTGTTAAACCTTAGAGATTTTAGTGCTAATAAATATCAAAAAGCGGATCACACGCTCATTGGTGGGGGTGCGGGGCAAATTTTAGACCCTGAGATGATAGAAAACGCGCTCCATTCTGTTAAAAACCCTAAACACACGATTTTTTTAAGCGCGGTGGGCAAGCCTTTCAAGCAAATAGATGCGATGCGTTTGGCTCAAAAAAAGCATGTCGTTTTGGTGTGCGGGCGTTATGAGGGCTTTGATGAACGCTCTATTGAATTGGGTGCTGATGAGGTTTTTTGTATAGGCGATTTTATTTTAACAGGGGGCGAGCTTGGGGCGTTGTGCTTGATAGATAGTATCGCTCGCCACATTCAAGGGGTTTTGGGTAACGCCCAATCTTTAGAAAATGAGAGCTTTGAAAACCATTATTTGGAAGCCCCTAATTTCGCTAACGCTGTTTTTAAATCCAAAGAAATCAATAAAATCCCTGCTCCTTTAGAATATTCTAAAGGAAATCATGCTAAAATAAAGCAACTGAAACTTGATTTGTCAAAATTAAGGACGAAATTCTACCGCCTTGATTTATTCAAACAGCACAAATCATGAAATTGACATTAAGGAAAACACATGAAAAATCGCTACATTCAGCAGTTTGAAGACGCTCAATTAAAAGACAAGACCATGCCAGCATTTAAAGCCGGCGATACTTTGAGATTGGGTATCACCATTAAAGAAGGCGAAAAAACACGAACTCAGTATTTTGAAGGCGTGTGCATTGCGATTAGAGGCAATGGCGTGGATAAGACTTTTTGCGTGCGTAAAATAGGGGCTAACAATATCGGCGTGGAGAAAATTTTCCCTTTTTATAGCGAAAGTTTGGCGAGCGTTGAGGTGTTGCGTGTGGGTAGGGTGCGTCGCGCGAAGCTCTACTACTTGCGCGATAGGAGAGGTAAGGCAGCAAGGATTAAAGAAGTCCGCCATTAATTTCTGTTAAGATTCTTTTTTAAAAAGACCGATTAGGAGGACATTTTTGGTTTTTAAGGGTTAGAATGAGTTCTTAACCCTTTCTTTTAAGAATAGTTTTTCTTTTAGCTCTTATTACCAACTTTTTAAAACTTTGCGTTAGCGTTCGTTTTTTTAAGGCAAAATTTCAATAACTTTTTTCTCTACCTGCTATCTGTTAAACTGAATTTTTGGCTTTAATGGGGCGTTGGTTGTCAAATTTAAAAAGGCTTTGAGTGTCTGTATTGGATGAGAACAGAACCTTTATTTTATTTAAGAACAAGGCATGTCTAGATCCCCACGCTATAACCAATCCTTATGGCAAAATTCGTATTTTGGGAGAAAACATGGAAAAACTGAAACCACGATTTTTGTGGATTGGCAAAATCTGTTATCCGATTTGAAAGCAATCCAAGAAACGGATGAGCGTTTTAAGGAGCCTCATTTCAATTTCAACAACCCCGATCAACTCTTAGCGCTAATCCGTTCGTTTTTGGAGCCTGAAGAGGAATTGAAACGGATCTATTTTTATGTATCTGAGCCTTTCACAGAAGTTGAACTTAGAATCAAGAACAATAAAAAAGAAGAACTTGAGGAGTATAAAAAGAATAATTTTAAAGAATATGAGGAAAAAGCGAATAAATCAGGGATTATGCAAACTTTCAACCACAAGATCGCCCAACAAAATCAAGTGAAATTACGAGTCGGTCGGGTAATGTTTGAATTCATAGATAAGTTAGAAGATATAGAAGTCCATAATGGTCTAAAAGCCAAAATTCCCATACCGTGCTTAAAGTTGCGTCAAAAACAAGTTGATGCGCTGTTGGCGCACGATATTACCAAGCTATATTGCACCAAACCACCAGGGTCTATTTTGCTGTTCAGCAAGGATACCGATTTTGTGCCTGTGCTTAAAGAGATTCGCGAACAAGGCTTCAAGATCTTTATCGCCAAAATTAAAGAAAGCCCCATTTCTGTCCCTTCAGACTTGAAGAAGTCTTGCGGTGTGAGAAAGCGCAGTGTTGCCGAAATTGTAGCCAAGTTGCCCAAAAGTCAGCACACCCCCAAGAAAAAGAACTTTCCCCCCAAAGAGCCTTTTAACAGCTCACTTAAAGACCAATTCTCTAAAAATAAGAAGTAACGCACTTCCCCCACCAAGGGGAAGGGTCAAGATAGCTTAAGCGGATTTTTCTAATCCATGATTTCATTTTTTGCTTTCTATTATGGGGTGGTTTTTGAAAATGGGAGCGAATTAGCACTTAATGGTGTATTTATGGGGAATGCGTGCGTGTTTTTGGCGGTGGTTGGTGGTATTGAGATTTTTCAAAATCCGATCGTTTTAAAATTTTAACTTACTTTGTCAAAAATTTTTATAGTTTAAGCAAACCTTAAGCTTTCTATGACTATACTTTCATTTCCTTGTTTCAGCAAGGGCTTTAAAAAGCCGCTTGATACCTTACAAGGATAGCTG
>NZ_VEZH01000017.1:0-33810 GCF_006440215.1 Helicobacter pylori
GGGGTAACATGTGCTTAAAAACATCATATACAGGATATGCTAAAAAAGTCCTTGAATTAGGTGTGTAATAAGTCCAACGATAATCAAAAGGGCGGTATTGGCACGAAACAATGTATTCTTCTAAACGCTTAATATTAGTCTTAACTTCTTTGATAGCATTGTTTAAACGCCAATCCCTACTATCATCGCCAATATCATACTTTCTGCGTAACTCGCTAGGCTCTAAAGTTGAAAAATCTTTTAAAAGCTTGAGCAAGCTTTCTTTGTCCTTGTGGAAAACGACATGGTCTTTTTTAGAGCAAATACCGGTGCCTCCAACTTGAAACATATCCTGAACGCTAAACCCTTGTTCGTATTCATCTAACAAGCTCGTTTCTTGGGGTATGAGCAAGTAAAAAGGCTCTCTTGGGGCAATCTCAAGCCATTCAATGCTATTCAAATCGTTTTGGGCTAAAAAGGCGTATTTTTCAGCCCTTTCACCATACACATCATAATAAAAGATTTTTTGCTTGGTGGCTTGCACCTTTTTGACAAAGAGGTTAATGGACACCCCTTGCATGATATTGAAAACATTTTCATCTTTTGCGCCTTGTGGGGTTTTCTCCTTTTTCCTCACACCTCCATGCAAGTTTAAGATATAAAGCTCATCGTAGCATTCTAAAAGAGAGCGCCTTAACCCCCTAAAAGTGGGGTTGTCTAAAAAGGCGTTGTTAGAGATAAAGCCAAAAAGGCCATGCCCTAATGATTCGATCTTGTTTTGAGCGAAACGCATGAATTTCACGTAATCGTCTAAGAGCCATTTAGGGTTTTTCTCCTTTTGCAGTTTGTATTTGGAACAGAGTTGTTTAAGATTCTTTAGGGCGTCTTTACTGCCGCTTTCTTTTTGTTTTTGAATGTTTTTTAAAAGCGTTTGGATTTTATCGGTAAGCTTAACATTTTTTTCCACTTCTATGGTTTGAAATTCAGGCTCTATGCCGTAAGTGGCTTTCACTTCCCATTCAAACAAACCCTCATTACTGCTCGCCCCGCTATAAGGGGGATTACCGGTGACGATAAGAATCTTTTCATTTTTTTTAATTTCTTGAGCGCTTTTAAGCTCTGTTTCAAAAATCGGGTTTAGCCCACGATAAGCAACGATCTCACTAGGCTGTATGAGGGTGTTGGTTAAAATGATTTTAAGCGCATCGTTTTCTTTGAGAGGCTTTTTAAATTCCTCCTTAAAGGCTTGACTGAGATTCAAATGAGCGATCGCATAAGGAGCGATCAAGTATTCAAACCCATAAAATTGCTTTAAGAGGTTTTGGTATTTGTCCTCTTTAGTGGAGATGCCTCCATCGCTTGTTTTCCTCATTTCTAGCGCTTTTCTGAACGCTTCTAATAAAAAGGTGCCTGTGCCGGTGGCAAAATCTAAAAGCTTGATATTTTCGTTATCCAAAGCACTTTTTAAGCCTAAGGGAGCGTCTTTGAAATGCGTTTTAAGCAAACTATCCAAAGCGTTAATGATGAATTTCACCACAGAATCTGGGGTGTAATACACGCCCTTACTCTCTCGCAATTTAGGGTCATAAGCGCTTAAAAAGGTTTCATAAAAGTGCAAATAAGGGTCTTTATCATTATTCAAATCTTTAAGGATAGAATCCATATCAACATGATTTATCGAGCTTAAAATTTCATTTAAAAGCCATTGGATTTCTTTAATTTCATCAAGTTTCTTTAAAAAATCCGCCATTTCTCTGATCACAGCGAAATTTTTAGGGATGGAACTCCTCACATTATCCAAATTAATTTTTTCAAAAGGGTGGTTGAGCTTGGCTAGAAAAAGGCTGTAGGTGAGCGTTTGAGCGAGTGCATCGCTAAAGTCTTCAAAGCTCAATTCTTCATAAAGATATTCTTTAAAATTCTTAAAAATGCTAGAAACTTGCGTTTTTTCTTGGTATTTGATTAAAGCGTCTTTTAAATACCTGGTGCGCGGGCTTAAATGCATTGCGAAATCTTTAGCGTTAGTGATAGGGGCTGCTTCGTGATTGAAAAAGCTTTTGAACAATTCAATTAAATCGCGCTCGGTTTGTGGCTTGGGTTTTAGGGGTTTAGAGAGTTCATCAAGGCTAGCGATAGAGATTTCTTTTTTAGTGAAAGGGGCGTTATTTTCATCTTTCCCTACCCACATGAAATTAAGGTAATCGGTGAGCATGAGGTTAGGGTTTAATTCTAAATATTTAAGGATTTGTTTGTTTTTTAAGAGCTGGCTAAGATTTTCCCCTACTCTTTTATTTTCTATATAGCCGATGTTAAGCCCTTGAAAAGAAACGCGAAAATCAGGCTGGCTTCCTTGATCTCTTTTAGGCTCATGTTCAATCTTAAATTCTTTATTGAAATGGTTTTTTAACTTATCAAGCAAGTTGTGTAAAAAATGGCGGTGCGTGAGTTCATTCTTTTCAAGCGTAAGATCTTTAATGCTTTCTAAATATTCTTTTAGCATGCCAATAACCCCTTTTTAAAGTTTTTAAGCCATTTTCATGTGCATGTCAATAAAAGTGGCTTGATGGATTAAAGCCCCTACACTAATGGCATCCACGCCGCTTTTGGCGTAAGCGCTAATGCTCTCTAGTGAAATGTTCCCGCTCGCTTCTAGTAAGACAAAGGGATAATGAGCATCTCTATAAGCGGCAATTTCTTTCGTTTCTCCAACGCTCATGTTATCGCACATCACAATATCCGCTCCCGCATTCATGGCGTTTTTGGCCTCTTCAAAGCTTTCGCATTCAATTTCAATTTTAGCCGTGAAAGGCAAGTTTTTTCTGGCATGCGTTAAAAAGCTTTTGAGATCTTTGACATGCTTTAAATGCGTGTCTTTAAGCATTAAAGCGTCATCTAGCCCTAAGCGGTGGTTGCTCGCTCCCCCATTAAGCACGGAATATTTTTCAAAGATCCTTAAAAGGGGTCTGGTTTTTCTCGTATCCAACAAGCGCACTTTATGGGAATTTAAAGCTTCTACAAAACGGCTCGTTAAAGTGGCGATCCCGCTGCTGTGTTGCAACAGATTTAAAAGGGTGCGCTCAACCTTTAAAAGCATGCTAAAATCCCCCCTAATTTCCATTAAAGTGTCTTTAGGCTTGAAGCGTTCTTTATCTTTAATGGTTTGAGCGCATTCAATGCCGGTCATTTTTAACAACTCTAAAGCGTATTTTTCGCCTGAAAACACGCCCTCTTGTTTAGCCCTAACAAACGCTGTGGCTTTAAAATCTTTTTCTAACACCCTTTCAAACAAATCCCCATGCCCTAAATCTTCTTTTAAAGCGCGTTTTAGAAAGGTTTTAATCTCCATTAGGACAACTCCATCATTTTAGTTAAAGCGAGTTTGGCCCAATGCGCCACCTCATCTTTTAATCCAATCGCATTATAAGCCCTGTGGTTTTTATAAGCCTTTAAGACTTCAAACAAATCTTTTAAAGTCGTTTCATTCATGGTAGGACAAAGCGCGAGCGTGCTAGAAAGAATGAAAGTGTTTTGATGATTTCGCTTAGCTTTCAAGCGGTTAACCAAATTGCTTTCAGTGCCTATGGCGACTTTTTGATTAGGGCTTAGCTTTTCTACAAATTCTATGATTTGACTCGTTGATCCGCTAAAATCAGCGTTAGAAACCACGCTAGGCTCGCACTCTGGATGGACAGCGATTAAAATATCCGGGTATTTTTGGCGGTAAAATTCAATGTCTTCTAATTTGAAGAGCTGATGCACCGAACAAAAGCCGTTATAACAAACCACATCAGCGTTTTTAATTTCTTCTTTGCTGTTTGCGCCCAAAATCGCGCTTTTTAAGCCATTTTCTAGGGCTAGATTTTCCCCCAAGCATTTATCCGGTAAAAAAAAGATTTTTTTATTTTGTTTTAAAGCGTGATTAAAGATTTTAGAAGCGTTCCTGCTCGTGCAAACCACGCCATCATCTTTAGCGACTTTGGCTTTCACTTCAGCGTTAGAATTGATATAAGTGATAGGGTAAAATTCTTTAACGCCGCATTCTTTTAATAAATGAACGCTTTTATCGTAGTAATGGCTATCTATCATCCTCGCCATAGAGCAGCATGAGAGTTTGGGCATGATCACTTGTTTGTCAAAGGCTAGGGCTTTCACGCTCTCGCCCATAAAATGCACCCCGCAAAACACGATGAGGTTTTTATCGCTTTGGCTTGCGATTTTAGCCAACTCCAGGCTATCGCCTGTATAATGGGCTAACTCTACAATCTCATCTTTTTGATAAAAATGAGCCACTAAAAGCGCGTCTAAATCGCACAACAATTCCAAAATAGAAGTTTTTAAATCGTTATCAGTTGGCATGAAATTCCCCTATACTTTCCCCAAACTTCACGCTTTTTTCTTTCAAATCTTTAAAAGCGGTGTTTTGAATGAATAAAACGATAGTAGAGCCCATTTCAAAATTCCCTAAATTATCCCCTTTTTTAACCTTAATCGGCGGGTTATAAGAGTAGGTTTGCGTGAAACGGGCTTTAGCGTTAGTTTGGATATTCTTATCAAAATTAAAACGCATTTTACCCACATTTAACGCCCCCACCGCTACAAAATACAATCGATTGCCTTGAATGTCTTTTGCAACAAGCGCTACCCGTTCATTGCCCACAAACAGATTTTTGTTTTTGTGTAATGAGGGCTTATTGACCGGTAGTAGTTTCCCCGCAAAATAACGAGCCTCTAAAATTTCTAAATCGCAAGGGGCGTGGTAGTGGTGGTAATCTTTGGGCGAAAGGTAAAAATTCACGTAGAAAAAAGAAGGGCTTAAGGGGTTGATTTCGCCCACTAATTCATGCGCTTTATAGGGCATGCCTTTAATTTGTAAAGCGGTATCGTTATCTAAAAAAGCGCATTCCGTGATCAAAGCATCGCAGGGCGCAATGCAAATATTAGGGGATTTGTCAAAGGGGCGTTCTTTTTTTAAGGAGCGCGTGAAAAGAGCGTTCAAACTCTTGTAATTTTCTAAAGGCTCAAACTCGCTCAAATCAATTTTAAAGATCTCAACATAAAGAGCGTTGATGCCTTTTTGGATAAAAGAAGGGAATTTATAACCAGCCACAGAGCCAAAAACCCTTGAAAGAGCGTTGCTTAAAGCTACCATTTTAACCCTGCCATGTTCAGTATAAATTCCACCTCGCCCTTACTCACTTTAAATTCTTTAGAAATAGAATCCACGCTATAACCTTCTTGATACATTTTCAAAACCTGTTTTTCGTTGATCTCATCGCTAGCGGCATAATGCCCCATGTCTTTGAATTTGTTTTCTAAAGTAATGATTTTTTCTTCTAAATAATCGCGCTCTTTGTCCATGGATTTTTGGATTTCTTGCAACTGGTTATAAAGGTGCGAAAGGGTCGTTCTCAATGAGCTATCCTCTTTAGCGCTTTTTTCTAAAGAAAGACCCTCCAAACGCCCCTCTAATTCTTTCAAGCGCTTAGAATAGATATAATTTTCTTGATAGGATTCATCTAAGGTTTTTTCTAAACGCCTCATTTTATGGTAAAACTCTTTTTCTTTAAGATACAAATACCCCACCAAGCACACCAACACCAATAAAATCGCCCCTAAAACGACCATAAACAAATCATTAGAAGATAACATTACCGCTCCCGTTCATAATTTCAAGCCTTTTCTTTCGCTATCAACAATGAAAGAATCATAACGCTTAATGTCTAAGGCGTGCATGCGAGTGATTTCTAAAAAATCTTTATCCCTTGCCACGCCAAAAAAGGCTAGGATTTTCCCTTCTAACACGCAACGCCCGTAATAAGTTTGAGGCGCTATCAGGCTTTGTTTTTTTAAGCAAATGAGTCCATGCCCTAAAGCAGTGATGCGATCCTTTTGCTCCAATTCAAGCAAATTTTCTTTTAAAAGCAGGCTCTCTAATTTTTCTAATTTAAAATACAGCGCTTTGAGTAATTCCAGAGTGTCATTTTCAACATTCAAGCGTGAAAAATCAAAGCCAGAATTTAACCAATCAAATTCTTCTAATACCGCTAAAGAGCGTTTACTTTTAGAAATAAACCTTTCATAAGAAAACGATAAATCGCATTGGACTAAGCGCGTTTCAAACCCTAAAGCTTGGGATCTTAAAACCAACTCATGCATGCTTAAACCCCACATCAAGGACAATAAAAATAAAAAACACCACCCCCAAATAGCCATTACTCACAAAAAAGGCTTTAGGGATGTTTTTATAATCTCTGGCCACTAAGATCTGCTCATAGAGTAAAATCAAGGCTGAAACCCCTAAGCCTAAATACGCAAAAAGCCCCCCATGATAGCATTTCACAAAAAAAAGCCAGCAGATCAGCGCCACAAAATGTGAGAGCCTTGAAAGATTCAAGCACCACTTTTCCCCTAATTGACTAGGAATGGAAAACAATCCCCTTTCTTTATCAAACTCCATATCCTGTAAAGAATAGAGCAAATCAAACCCAGCCACCCATAACATCACCCCTAAAGCCAAAAAGACATTCCATAAAGGAATATCCCCTAAAACCGCCACGCTTCCCGCAATGGGGGCCAAACCCAAAGCCAAACCCACGATAAAATGCGCCAAAGAAGAAAAGCGCTTGAAATACGAATACCCCCCTAAAACGATTAAAAAAGGGAACGAGAGCTTGAAAGCTAAAGGGTTAATGAAATAGCTCACCCCCACGAACAAAAGAGCGTTTGAAACGCTAAAAATGACCATGCCCTTAACGCTGATTCGACCATCCACGCTCGGGCGGTTTTTCGTCCTTGGGTTATCCTTATCAATGTCTCTATCCACCAAGCGGTTAAATCCCATAGCGAAGTTTCTTGCCCCTAATAAGGCTAAAAAACAAAGGATTAAGGTTTCTAAGCCAAAAAAGAGCGTTTGATTTTTTTGATAGGAGCTTATGACCATAGCCATGAGTAAAAACATGCTAGAAAATATCGTATGCTCCAAAGCGACCAATTCGCTTAAAGCTTTGATTTGGTGTGTGATTTTTTTAAGCAATTATTTGATCCCTAAAAATGACTTTTCTAACCTACAATTGAACTAGGCATTATAATATATTGATAGCAACAATACAAGAAAAAGCCCACGCTCAAAACGTTCATGCTTAAATAAACCTTAAAAAAACGCGCGCTTAAAATCGTTAAAAATAAATGCGCCCCTAAAAGCCATAAAGGCGAAGGGATTGAAATCGTAGGGATTGTTAAAGGCATGCTTAAAAGGCGATCCAACAAAGACCCCAAACCCACAGCATGCAAGAGTAAACTCAAAGGGAAAAACACGATAAAAATCAAGCCTAAAGGAATGCTAAAGAGCTGGTAGGGCGAAAACATAGGGAAAAAGGCATGCGCAATAATGAGCATGTTCAAAAACACCAGCGCGCTTAAGCTTATGACCTGAAAAGATCGCATCAAAAAAGAAGAGGTTTTAAAAAAAATTTGAGTGTGTTTTAAAAACAAAAAGATATACCACACCCCACAAACAGAAAGCAAAAACCCCACGCTAAAAAGCAATTTAGGGAGTAACGCTATGGCGATACAGCACGCTAAAATCAAAAGTTTAAAACTCAAAAGCCTTACCCCAAAAAAGCATGCCAAAAACCCTAATAAGCCCATTAGAAACGCTCTGAAAAAAGAGGGTAAAAAATCTAATAGCAATAAATACCCTAGCAAAAAAACCCACACCAAAACCCCTATATCATAAAAAGCGTTCCTATAAGGGAAATAGCGTTTTTGTAAGGGGGTATAAAAAAGAGAGAAAAGAAAATACACGCTCGCGCTCAAAATCCCTAAATGGAACCCACTAATGGCTAATAAGTGGTTGATCCCTAGCGCGTTAGCCCTATCTCTCAAGTCTTTATTCAAGCTATCCCCTATAAATAACGCTCGATACAAATTGCCTACTAAAGCGTTTGAATGAGCGCTGTCAATGAAATGGCGCAAATGCGATTTAAAATCCTGTTTTCGTGTTAAAGAAAAAGAATAAGTTTGGAAAAAGCATGATTTGAGAGACTCTAAGAAAAAGCAAGGTTTGATCCTGCCAAAAAATTGCGCGTGGCGGTATTGGAGGTTTTTTAAAGGCTCTTTAATGGTGGTGTAAAAGATCATGCCCTTTGATTGGAGCTTTAAAACAAAATAGGTTTTTTGATCTTTAGTTTTAGGGTATTGCAACAGGATTTGAGCGTTCAGGCTTGTCGGTTTTGAAAAATCAAGCTTTTGGTAATTCAAGTATTCTAAATAAAGATTGATTGCCAACAAAAGGCTTAAAATAACCCCACACAACAAGTATTCTTTGGGGGTCGTAAGAAGTTCAAACGCCCCCTGAAAAGTTTTGTCTTTCAAGTTGTAACTATATCATAATCCACTTTAGTTTCTTGTCCCTCTTCTAAATGAGAATCTATGGGCATGTCTTCATAGCGCGTGAAAGGAGCGTTAAAGCGCGTATAAACCGTTCCTGTAGCCCCATTCCTGTTTTTAGCGACAATGATTTCAGCCTCTTCAATACTGCCATTTTGCTTGTGGATACGCCTTTCTTCATTAACTTTTAAATGCAGCTCTTGCGCCTCTTCAATTTTGCCTTCTTTTTTGAGTTTGTCTATTTTGTTGTCTTCAGCCCTCATTTGATAGATATAGCCTCTATATAAAAATAAAACAATATCAGCGTCTTGTTCGATCCCTCCGCTGTCTTTAATGTCAGAAAGAATGGGCCGTTTATCGTCTCGGTTTTCTAAGCTGCGGTTGAGTTGCACTAACGCTACGATAGGGATTTCTAATTCCCTGGCTAAAGTTTTAAGCTCCCTTGAAATTTCAGCGATTTGCTCATGGCGCTCTTTAGTGGCTTTGCTCCCTGACATGAGCTGCAAATAGTCAATAAAAGCGATACCCAATTCCTTGTGTTGGGATTTAAGCTTTCGCAGTTGCAAGCGGATTTGCTCTATCCTCACATAACTTTTATCGTAGAAAAAGAGTTTTTTGCAAGAAAGGTGATCGTAGCATTTGGCTAAATTTTCCCATTGATCATCATCAAGCCTCCCGCTTTCTAAATCATGCATGTTAATAGAAGTGAGATCCGATAACGCCCTTAAAGCGAGTTGCTCCGCAGACATTTCTAAACTAAAAACCGCTACCCCCCTATCGTCATTGAGCGCGCTTAAGACCATGTTCATCATCAAACTGGTTTTACCCATAGACGGTCTTGCCCCTATAATGACTAAACTCCCCTTATTAAAACCGCTCGTATAATTATCCAATTGGACAAAGCCAGTCGGTATACCGGTAACTTCCAAACTCCCCTTTCTTTGGTTTTCTGTAATAAGATCCATTGCGCTTTCAAGCACTTCTTTAATATTCCTAAAGCCCTCTATGGTGCTGCCGTTCAATAACGCATAAACTTCTCGCTCCACAGCGCCTAAAATACCGCTGGATTTTTGCGCGCTTTCTAGGGCTTGCTCTCTAATAGTGTTAGCCAAGCCAAAAAGTTTTCGTTTGATGGAAGCGTTTTTAATCTCTTCCACATAGGCTTCAATATTATCTATAGGGCTTGCCGCAAAAATAGCGACTAGATCCTCTTCTTTGATTTGCTTGTCTTTGGGCATTTTTTGGCGGATAAAATTCTCATCAATGGGGCAATCTTCTTCATGCAGTTTTAAAGCGATTTCAAAAAACAAGCCGTTAGGCGGGTAGTAAAAATCGCTAGGCTCTAAAACGCTATGGACCTCTTCAATCTTATGATTGGCCAACACAATGCCTGAAAGCACGATCCTTTCAATGTTTTGCAATTGCTGCAAATGCTTTAAATGATCCATTTTTATCCTTTTATAATCGTTTGATCTTTTCTATCAAATCTAGGGGCGTTAAAGCGTAATTATTCTTAAATTCTAAGCTCGCTATAGCGTGCGCCAAACTTGCGTTAATAGCAGCGTCTAAAGGCGTGTAATTTTGAGAAAGCAAGCTTAAAATAAGCCCCGCTAACACATCGCCACTGCCTGCTTTGGCTAAAGCCACGCTCCCTAAAATGTTGATAAAAACCCGCCCTTGATGAGCGATTAGGGTATTAGCCCCTTTTAAAAGCAAAACCACTTTGGGGTATTTTTGAGAAAAATCCCTTGCGATTTCTAGTTTATTGTCTAATAATTCTAGCATGCTTATATGGATCCCCACTAATTTTAATAACGATAAAAACTCTTTAGGGTGAGGGGTTAAAACGACTTCTTTTTCTAATGCTTGTAACACCTCTTTATGATAAAAAACACCCGCATCTAAAACGCATGGGGCTAATTCAAGCCACTTGTTAAAATCCTTTGGGAAACCCTCTAACCCCATGCCAAGAGCGAACGCGCTTAACGGGTTAGGGAAATTTTCACAAAAAACCAATTCTAAAGGCTTGTTACTGGAAGTTATCTCGCATTCTAACGCTTGAACGCTCACCACTCCAGACCCAAAGTTTAACGCGCTTAAAGCGCTCAATAATCCAGCCCCACTATGCTTGCCTAAAAGAATGTGTGCATGCCCATAATCGCCTTTATGAGCGTTTTTTTTATCCCTTAAGGGCAGTTTCAAATCGCTTTTTTCCAATAAAAAAGTGTCTGTTGGGATCTCATAAATTTGATTAAAAACCCCTAAATGCCCCACTTTCAATTCCCCTACATAGTCTTTAGCCCTATCGCTCAATAAGCATGATTTGATAGCGCCCATGCTGATAGTCATATCCGCTTTAAACGCTCCCTTATCCACCCTGCCTTTAGAATTTATCCCGCTAGGAATATCGCAAGCGATTTTAAAGCGCGCTTTTTGAGAAAGGCTTTCAAAATTTAAAAACGGCTCCAATCCGCCCTTAAAAGCGCTCCCTACCACGCAATCTATTAATACATCGCATTCTAAATTTTGATTAAGGGCGTTTTCTTCGTATGCTTTGATGACTACCCCTACTTTTTTAGCCCTTTCTTTTTGCAATTGGCACATGGGGCTTTTGGCTGGTTTCATTTCAAAGACCAGCATTTTAAAACGCCCCACTAAACGCCTGGCTAACGCATAGCCATCGCCTCCATTATCCCCGCTCCCACAAAGGATAATGACTTTAGCGCCTAAAGAAGCGTTTTGTAAAACCGCCCTTTCTAAAGCCATAGCGGCGTTTTCCATTAAAATGTCTTGGCTTAAAAACAATTCTTCAATCGCCCTTTTGTCTAGGGCATTCACTTTTTCATACACTGAAAGCATCTTTATCCTTGAAATTGAACGCAAAACGAATTTTCATAAAACGATCCTTTTGAAGAGGGTTCGCTATGAATTTCTAAACGCATTTTATACTTTTCGCACACTTTTTTCACTAAATCCAACCCTATACCATAACCCAACACGCTAGAATTGAAACGCGCATAACGAACGCTCAATTCTGCGATCTTGTCTTTAGGGATTTCATACCCTAAATTTTTCACTTTCAAAAACGCATGCGTTAGCTCTATGTGGATATACCCATGCATGACGCTGTATTTAATCGCATTCATGAGCAAATTACTATAAAGCGAAATGAAATCCTGCTCTTTAGCCTTAAATTCCACTCCCGCTAAATCGCTTTTAAATTCCAGCTTGTGGTAGTCTATCATCTCGCTAAAAAGCGTGTTTTCTTTGGCAATTAGGGCTTTTAAATCTAAAAGCATGGGGGTTTCGCGCTCAATATCTTGCATCACTAAATACGAGAGCGAGCGGTATAAAAAACTCATGCGCTGGATAGCGATTTTAATGCGGCGGTGTTGTTGGTTGTCTTCTAAGGTTTTTAAAGACAAGACTAAAGCGCTCATGGGGGTATTTAATTCATGCGTGGTGTTTTTTAAAAAGTGATCAATGCGGGTGATTTCATTCCTAATAGGCTTTAAAAACAAACGCCCCAAAAACACAGAAACCCCTATCACGCATAAAAACGCTACGACAAACACTAAAACAATATTACGATACAAAGAAGAAAAATGAAGGGGTTTAGAATTTTTAAAAAGCATTTTAGCCACGCCTAAGTGAGCGAAAGTTTCATCGCTAAACAGGTAATACTCCCCTTTGAAACTAAAAAAGCCCGCTTCTTTATGGCTTTTAATCAAATTGGCGCTTTCAGGGATATTAGAATACAAAACGCGCTTCTTGCTATCAAAAAGGGCTATGGAAGCGTCTTTATAGCGTGAAATCAGAGCGTTTAAAGCGTTTTGATAATCCCCATGCGTTTGCATGTGCAAAGCAACCACTTCGCTAGCGATCTTGGAAGCCATTTTGTCCATGTCCATGCGTATCATTTTGATTTTTTCGTTTTTTTCATAGTTAAACGCTAAAACGCTAATCACCAGCATCAACACAAACGAAGAGCCCAAATAAGTCCCTAAAAAGAGTTTGAGGGATTTTTTTTCATAGTGGGTTAAAGCGATAGCCCACCCCCTTATGCGTTTCTATGCAATCTTTACCTAAAAGCTTGCGCAACACCTTAATGTAAGTGCGCAAGGTGGAATCATCAATAGCCTGCTCCCATAAGTTATTCTCTAACGCTTGAGAGCTAATGATTTGCCCTTTATGCTCTAAAAAGTATTCTAAAAGTCGGGCGGTTTTGGGCGCTAGGACTTCCTTTTTCCCTTTAATATTCAAAGAGTGTTGGTGATAAAAAATGTTAGGCATGATTTCTATGGGATCATCATTGAAAAACCTTTTAATGCGCGCTTCTAATTCGTCTAAATCAAAAGGCTTTTTCAAATAATCGCTCGCTCCTAAATTAAAAGCGTTTTTTAAGGTAGCGCTATCCTGTAATGCGGTGATGAAAATCACAGGCGTAGAGATTAAAAAATCGTTTTTGATGCGCTTGAACAATTCCAAGCTATTTATTTCAGGCACTTGCACGTCTAAAAGCAAGAGGTTGAAGCGCTCAACAGAGAGCCTTTCATAAGCTTCTTTCCCGTTAAAAGCGCAAAACACTTCATAGCCTAAATGCTCTAAAAACTCCCTAACGCTCTCGCTTAAAAGGTAATCGTCTTCTAGTAAAAAAATCTTTTTTTGCATGGGGGTATTGTAGCGCTTAATGGGTGGACTTTGTTATAATACTTTTTTATGTTTTTTAAGGAGCGTTATAATGAAGACGAACGAAGCGCAATTTTATGAAGTTTTAGAAAACCTTTTTATAGGCGTTAAGATTGAAGATGAGCAAGAAAGCCTTTTAGATCCTACCCCTAGAGCGGTAAAAAATGGCATAATCAATCTATTGAAAGCTAAAAGCAAGTATTATCAAAGCAAAAAACAAGAATTAGAAAAACTCATTAATTTGAAATGCCAAAACAACAACGATCTCAAAGAAGAATTGTTTGACAAGCTCTATAGCTTTTTCAAGCGTTATTTGAGCGCTAATGGAGGGATTTATTTCAACGACACGCCCCTTTACGATAGCCTTTATACTAAAAGCGGTTATGAAAAATGCTCCCTTAAAAAAGACACCGCCTTATTTTATAAAACTAAAGATCTTTATTACGTGAAAAGCGAAACGATTTATAAGGATTTTTGCTTTGAATTAGAAAACATTATTTTTAATTTTGACACTTCTTCCTTAGAAAGTAAAAAGAATAATGAAAAAATAGATTTAGTCTTTACTCTAAAAGATACAGACGCAAAAACTAACACCCTAAATTTTAGCGTTACTCTCTCAAGCAATGGAAGGGTTACTAATATCCATGAGATTTTAAAAGAATGCTCTAATCAAGGCATCAAACTTGATGAAGAAATATTAAAAAAAGCGTTTGCAAAATTCAAAAAACAAGGCAATATGGATTATTTCATCCATAAAAACGCGCTAGGGTTTTTAAAAGAGCAATTGGATTTGTATTCGTTTGAATACCTTTTTAAAGAAATGACTGAATTTGACGCTAAACGCCTTAATGAAATCAACACTATTAAGGAAGTGGCGTTGCAAGTGATTTCATTGGTGAGCGAATTTGAAAACGAACTTTGTAAGATTTGGAACAAACCGCGCTTTGTATTGAACTCGCATTTCATTGTAAGCCTAGATCAATTAAAAGCTAAAAACTACGATTTGAACAAAATCACAAACCACAAAAACTACCCCAAACAAGTTAAAGAATGGCAAGACTTGAATTTAAAAACCACAGACAATCTTTTAGAAAATGAGTTTTTGCCCCTAGACACTCTCTATTTTAAAGATTTAGAAGAAGAGATTAAAAACTTATTCAGTGAAGATGAAATCAACGGCACGCTCATTAAAAGCGAAAACTACCAAGCCCTAAACTCCCTTAAAAACCGCTATAAAGAAACCATTGATTGCATTTATATTGATCCGCCTTATAACACGCAAAATAATGAATTTGTTTATGCGGATAATTTCAAGCGCTCTAGCTGGCTCTCTATGATGGACAACCGCTTAGAGCTTGCACGCAAGCTTTTAAACGATAAGGGCGTAATGTTTGTGAGCATTGATGACAATGAACAGGCTTATTTAAAAGCGCTCATGGACGAAGTCTTTAATGAGGGGGGGGTGATAACTTTGTAGCGAGTATTATTTGGGAAAAAAAGTATTCTCCACAAAATCATACGAAATGGTTCTCTGATAACCACGATTTTATTTTACTATATGCTAAAGATAAAGAAATTTGGCGACCTATTTTATTACCACGCACAAGCGAGATGGACGCACGCTATAAAAATTTAGATAACGATGAAAGGGGCGTGTGGAAGTCCTCCGATTTATCAGTTGGACCGACTGTTGAGCGTAATATTTATCCTATTTTTAACCCCTACACCGAGCAAGAAATATACCCTCCGCATGGTTATTCATGGCGTTTTTCACAAGAGAAATTACAAGAATTGATCGCTGATAATCGTATCTTTTTCCCTACAAGCGGTAGAGGTGTGCCATGCTATAAACGCTTTTTAAGTGAAGTCAAGCAAGGTGCAACACCTTTAACAATATGGAAATATACAGAAGTAGGACACACTCAAGACGCTAAAAGAGAAATCAAAGAGCTTTTTGAAGGGCAAGCCCTTTTTGACACCCCCAAACCCGAAGCCCTAATTTCAAGAATTTTAGAAATTTCTACCCAAGAAAACGATCTCGTGTTAGACTTTTTTGCCGGGAGCGGGACGACTTGCGCGGTGGCGCACAAGCTTAAGAGAAAGTATATCGGTATTGAAATGGGGGAGCATTTTGAGAGCGTGATTTTACCCAGGCTTAAAAAGGTTGTAGGCGGTTTTAAAAGCGGTGCGGCTAAAGAATTTAATGGAGGTGGGGCAATCAAAGTTTATGCGTTAGAAAGCTATGAAGAGATTTTAAGAAAAATCAAGTATGAAGACAACGACAAACCCCTAGCTTATGATGAACAATACAGCGATTTAGTGGAGCGTAAAGAACATTCTTACACGCTCAATTTAGATGCGCTAGAAAAAATGGGCGTGGATGTTAAAGAGACTTTAGAAAATTTATGGGGGGTTGGAGTGGAGTTTTTTAATGAAAAGGTGGTGAAATTTAAAGGGAATGATAAAGAAGTAGAGATCTTAAAAGCCTTAAAAGAAGCGCTCATTTGGTAAGGAAAAATCATGGCAAAGAAAAAAGATTTAACCACCGATAATGAAATTTTTGTCGCTCAAAAACTCGCTGAAGATGAATTGAACACTAACGAGATTAACGAGCCATTAGAGATGTTAGACTTTAAAAGCTTTGATAGCAATAAGGAGCTTTTAGATTACCAACAGCAAGCTTTAATCAACGCTTTTAGAATGCTTGTCGCTTATTTTAAAGATTTCAAAGGGAGTAAAAAAGAATTTTACGCGTTTTATCAAAAGCATTATTCGTTCGCTAATTGCGATTTCGCTAAAAAGAAACTCAATCCTTTATTAAAGAGCCATTTTAAGGTGGAAAATCATTGCGTGAGCTTTGAAAATTTTATCAACCGCTTAGCCTTTTACATGGCCACAGGGAGCGGTAAAACGATTGTCATTATCAAACTGGTAGAGCTTTTAAGCGTGGCTATAAGAAATGGGTTAATCCCTAAGAAAAATATCATGTTTTTTAGCGCCAATGAAAATTTGATCAAGCAATTTGAAAAAGAAATTGAAAAATACAACCGGGGTAAGGACTATTTTAAACAAATTGATTTCAAAAACCTTAAAAGCGTTACCAATAAAGATTTCCATCACGCTCCAAAAGATTTTTTCATAGAAAAAATCGCTCTTTTTTATTACCGCGCAGATTTGATGAATGATGAAGAAAGCAAGGAAAACCTTTTAAATTATAAGGATTATTGGGATAATGGGGAAAATTATGTGATTTTAGATGAAGCGCATAAGGGGAACAAGTCTGAAAGCAAAAGACAAGCGATTTTTAGCCTGCTGTCTTTAAAAGGGTTTTTATTCAATTTCAGCGCCACTTTCACCGAAGAGAGCGATCTCATCACTGCGGTGTATAATTTAAGCGTGGGCGAGTGGGTGAAGCTTGGCTATGGCAAAGAGTCTGTTTTATTGAAGAAAAACAATTTAATCGCTTTTAAAGAATTAAAAGATTTAAACGATAGGGAAAAAGAGATCGCTCTTTTAAAGGCGTTATTGCTTTTAGGCATGCAAAAACGCTATAAAACAGAAGGCTATTTTCACGACCCTTTAATGCTTGTGTTCACGCATTCTGTGAATGTAAAAAACAGCGATGCGGAAATCTTTTTTAAAACTTTAGCGCGCGTGATTGAAAATGATGATGGAAGCGATTTTTTAAAGGCTAAAGAGGATTTATTAGAGGAATTAAAGAATCCGGAATTTCTTTTTAGCGACAACAAAGATAAAGACTATAAGGTTAAGGTTTTTAAAGAGGGTTTAAAAAGCATGGATTTTAAAGGCTTAAAAGAAGAAGTTTTTTATGCCAACAGCGGGCATATTGAAGTGATTATTAACCCCAAAAACAACCAAGAAATCGCTTTCAAGCTCAACACCAGCGATAAAGTCTTTTGCTTGATTAAAATAGGCGATATTACCGAATGGATTTATGAAAAATTAAAGAGCGTGAAGGTGGTGAGCAAGAATTTAAACTTTAAAGAAGAGAGCTATTTCAGCCAGATTGATAAGAGCAGTATCAATATCTTAGTGGGGTCCCGCACTTTTGAAACCGGGTGGGACAGCACAAGGCCTAGCGTGATTTTATTTCTCAATATAGGGCTTGATGATGACGCTAAAAAGTTTGTGAAACAATCTTTTGGCAGGGGCGTAAGGATTGAAAGCGTCAAAAACCAACGCCAAAGGTTAGCGTATTTAGACATAGATGAGGCCATTAAAAAAGACTTGAAACCAAACGCTGCAATGTTGGAAACGCTTTTTGTGATACCCACCAACCATGCAAGCCTTGAAGCGATTTTAAAGTTCCAAAAAGAGAGCGAAAATAAGGGTGAGAATAGAGGGTCTTGGCGTGAAATCAAATTAGAAAAAACGCGCATAGAACACGCATTATTCGTGCCTTGCTACCGAAAAGAACAAACCAACGCTCTTAAAATTTCTCAAAGCACTTCGTTTAAAATGAGCGGAGAAAATTTTAAGGATTTAAAAGAGTATTTTCATTTAATGAGTGAAAAGCATTTTATTTTAAAGCATGAAATTTATAGCCCTAAAGATTACACGCTGTTAAAAGAAATGATACAAACAGCGCATTTTAAAAAGGTATCAACTTGGCATTATAAAGATTTAGATTACATGATTTCTGAAATTAAAGGCAAGCTATACCCCAATCAAAAAGTGCCTAAAGACGAGTTTAACGCCCTAGATAATGAGAAAATCGTGCATTTTAAAAGGGTTAAAGTTAGGGCGGATAAAAAAGAAAAATTGATTCAAACCATCCAAGAAGTGAAAGAGTATGCGCCTTTGGATAAAGAAACTTTAAGAACAAAAATCGCGCAAGGCGAGATCGATCCTTATGATACAGAAAAACACAAACAAAACAAAACCTTTAAAGTTGATGGTGCCGAGCTGCTAAAACTCAAAGAGCATTACTACACCCCTTTAATTAAAGCCAAAAACTGCGATTGGCTTAAGCATGTGGTTAAAGTAAAGAGCGAGAGCGATTTTTTAGAAGAGTTGTTAAAGATTACAGAAACGCTTCAAGAAAACTATGATTTTTGGGCGTTCAGCAAGATTGATGAGCATTTAGACAATTTGTTTATTCCCTATATAGACAACGCTACAGAAAGGCGCTTTTTCCCTGATTTTATCTTTTGGCTAGAAAAAGGCGGCACGCAGATCATTTGCTTCATTGATCCTAAAGGGAGCAAACACACTGATTACGAACATAAGGCAGATGCGTATCAACTTTTTAAAGATAAAATTTTTAACCCTAAAGACGATCCAAATTTCAAAATCAAAGTGGTTTTAAAATTTTATGGAAATAAGGATGATGTGGGGGAGCGTTATAGGGATCTTTGGATTGAAAAAGGGAAACTAGAAGATTTTTTTCTGACCTTGATAGCCTAAACTTATTGAAAGGGGTTAAAAGATCCGCTTCAATCAGCCTTGAATATAACGCTAGTTTTTCACATCGCTTAAAAACACATGCCTTAAAAGTTTGGCGTCGCTTAAAAAAGCGTTTTTCAACACTGCGCTTTTATAAGTGTAATGATCTTCAATGCTTGAAACTTCGCCCACAAACACCCCCGCTCCAAAAATCCCATCTAGCCCGCTTGTTAGCACTTGATCGCCTATGTTAATTTTAGCACTAGGGACAATAAAATCCACGACTAATTCTTGCCTAAAATTAGATCCTATGAAGCCTAACACTTGATTTTTGCCTATCATCACGCTATAAGCGCACCGCTTGTGAGCGTTCAAAAACCCATTCAAGCGCCCTTTTTCTAGCACCGCAATGCCTATAGCTTGGTTGTGAGAGACAAGGCCATAAATCTTATTTTCTTCTAAATTTACAATAGGGTTGAGAGAGACGCTGTGCGTGTCTTCTAAACTGATGAATGAAGTCATAAAAGTGGGGGTATAAGTCATTTTTGGATTTTCTAAAGGATAAACACTATTCAAACGCTCTTTCAAATCGGCGTTTTCTAGTTTTAAAGCTTCTAAAATCAAGCGTTCTTTTTGAAATTCCTTAATGTTTTGGGCTTGAAAAAAATACGCTTGAATGTTGTCCAATAAGCTGTTTTTAGCGCTCATCAAGGCGTTTTTAATCCGGTCGCTGATATAAGAAGAACTGCCTTTAATGTCTAAAAAATAAAAAATAAGAAAAATCCCTAAAAGCCAAAGGAATTTAAAATAAAAACGCATGCATTATTCGCTAAAACCCACACGGCTGAGTAAATCCAAATCTTGTATGGCTTCTCCTGTGCCTTTGGCTACCGCCAATAAAGGCTCATCGCCCACATACACAGGGAGTTTAACCATATCGCTTAAATACTTGTCTAAGCCTTTAATCAAAGCCCCACCGCCGGTAAGCACCACGCCATTTTGCACAATGTCTTTAGCCAAATCCGGCTTCACTTCTTCAAGCACGCTCCTTAAAGCACTAGAGATTTCTCTCACCTGATCTTTAATGGCTTCAAACACATCATCAGAACTCAATTCAATCGTGTGCAACAACCCGCTCACTTGATCCCTCCCTGACACTTCCATGGTAAGAGGCGGATCCAATTTGATCGCGCAACCGATTTCAATCTTAATCTCTTCGCCGGTGCGCTCCCCTATCAACAGATTGAATTTCTTACGGATATATTCCACGATGCTTTGATCCAATTTATCCCCAGCCACTCTAATGCTTTTAGAAATGACTAGCCCCCCAAGACTGATCACGCCAATTTCAGTCGTGCCACCACCAATATCCACGATCAAACTCCCTTGAGGCTCTTTCACCGGCAAGCCTGCTCCAATCGCGGCTGCCATAGGCTCTTCAATCAAAAAGACTTCTCTAGCCCCCGCGCTTAAGGCGCTCTCTTTAACCGCATTCCTTTCCACGCTTGTCAATCCATAAGGCACGCACACCATGATGCGCGGGCGAATCCATGTCTTTCGTTTGTGCGCTTTTTCAATAAAGTAGCGAATCATTTTAGCGGTAATGTCATAATCGGCAATCACGCCATCTTTCATGGGGCGAATCGCTCTGATGCTGTTAGGGGTTTTGCCTAGCATTTCTTTAGCCTCACTCCCCACTGCCAAAATATCATAAGCTTTAGAATCAAACAATCCCATGCGCACCGCCACAATAGAAGGCTCATTGATAATAATGCCCTGCCCTTTGACTAACACGATCGTGTTAGCCGTGCCTAAATCTATGGCAATATCATGCGAAAACAAACCGATCAATTTGCTAAAAATCATGCCCTTTCTAATCCTTTATCATTAAATTTATAAGCGTATTTTTTAAGGAAGCATTTTAGAATGCGTTTTAGCAATGATCAAAGGTTCAGCTTGTTTTAAAACACAATCTTTGGTGATACGCACTTCCGATCCTTTAAGCTTGGGTAAATCAAACATAATATCCAAACAAAAATCTTCAATGATTGCCCTTAGGCCCCTAGCCCCGGTTTTTCGCTCTAAAGCGAGTCTAGCGATTTCTTTAATCGCTTCTTCTTCAAAAATCAAATCCACCTCATCCATTTTGAAAAGTTGCTGGTATTGCTTGATTAGGGCGTTTTTAGGTTTTTGTAAAATATCCACCATCGCTTCTAAACTGATACTATCTAGCGTGCTTAAAACCGGCAAACGGCCAATCAGCTCAGGGATAAGCCCATAAGTAACCAAGTCATGAGTTTGGACTAAATGCAAGATCGCTTCTTGCTCTTTTTTGCTCATCTTTTCTTGAGTGAAACCCAACACATTTTGCGTGGTGCGTTTTTTAATGATTTCCGCTAGCCCGTCAAACGCTCCGGCGCAAATGAATAAAATATCGCTCGTGTCAATTTGAATGAAATTGCCCTCAGGGTGCTTTCTGCCGCCTTTGGGGGGGATATTCACTAAAGAGCCTTCAATGATTTTTAACAACGCTTGTTGAACGCCCTCGCCAGAAACATCTCTAGTGATAGAGCGGTTTTCTGACAAACGGCTGATTTTATCAATCTCATCAATAAACACAATGCCTTTTTGGGCTTTTTGAACGTTCCAATCGCTCGCTTGCAACAATCTTGTAAGGATATTTTCCACATCTTCGCCCACATAACCCGCTTCAGTCAAGCTGGTCGCATCGCTAATGGCGATAGGAATATCCAAATGCTTGGCTAGAGTTTGCGCCATTAAAGTTTTGCCTGATCCTGTAGGGCCGATCAGTAAAATATTAGACTTGCTCAACTCCACTTCTTCTAAATGCTCCAACTCCACATTGCTGTCTTGGTTGTCTTGTTTTTTGAGTTTTTCTTTAAAAGATAAGCGCTTGTAATGATTATACACGGCTACGGAAAAAACCTTTTTGGCCTGCTCTTGCCCTATCACATAATTGTCTAAAACCGCCTTAAGCTCTTTAGGGGCTGGAATATGAGAGAGTAAAAACTCTTCTTCATAAGTGCTGGATTCCATTCGCCTCAATCGGTCTCTTTTGAGCGCCAATAAAGAATTGTCGTATTTGTGCAATTCCCCATGCATCACATCTATACAATATTCGCACACGCACACATCTTTATTCAGGTTGCTCGCAAAAATAATGCGGCGTTTTTTGGGATCTCTTGATTCTGGTTTTTTGCAAAAACTGCAATAAAGCGTTTCGTTCATGTTATTCCTCTTGTTTTTCTTCGCTAGAATATTCGCTTGACTTATACGCCACGCCCCTAGAACTCTCTAAAATAAAAGAGCAAATCTCTTTCACAAAAGGGTTATTGGCATGCTCTTCTAATTCTAATTTAGCGCTCTCTCTTAAAGAGGGGACAGGGCTAAACAACCTTTTATAAAGCACATGGATGAAATCAATATCCTTACTCTCTAGTAATTGGCGCATCCGGTGGCGGTTTAACCCCCTAATAAAAGCGCGATTGCCCTCTACGGTGCAATAAGGCGGCACATCTTTGCCTAAAGCGCTCTTACCGGCTATCATGCACCCTTTAGCGATACGCACAAACTGATGGATCGCGGTAAGACCGCCAATATTGACATAATCGCCTATTTCAATATGCCCTGCTAAAGTTACGCCATTAGCCAAAATACAATGACTGCCAATCACGCAATCATGAGCGACATGCACATAAGCCATGAGCAGGTTTTTATCCCCAATAATGGTTTTTTTAATCCCCCCTTCAGTGCCGGGATTTATCATGCAAAATTCACGAATAAGGTTGCCTTCTCCAATAATCAGTTCGCTGTATTCGCCCTTATATTTTAAATCTTGAGGCTGTGTGCCTAGCACGGCAAAAGGGAAAATTTCGGTGTTTTTCCCGATGAAAGTATGCCCTTGTAAGGTTACATTGTTATGGAGTTTCACGCCTTCATCTAGTTTGACGCCATCCCCAATCACGCAAAATTCCCCAATCTCTACGCCCTTATTAATCTCTGCTTTAGGAGAGATGATGGCTGTTTTTGCAATCTTACTCATTTTTTAATCTCTCTCTGCGATCATGGCTTTCAATTCGGCTTCAGCGACCACTTTGCCATCCACTTGAGCCGTGCCACCCACTTGCCAGATCATGCCTTTATGCTTTAAGACTTCTAAATGGTATTCTAATCTGTCGCCTGGGGTTACAGGAATGCGGAATTTAACCTTGTCAATCGTCATGAAATACACGATTTTTGTTTTGGCGATTTCAGGGTCAAACCCCCACAAGCTAGTGAAGGCTAAAAACCCTCCCGTTTGCGCCATGCCCTCTACAATTAAAACGCCCGGGAAAATGGGCTTATTAGGGAAATGCCCGTTAAACACATCTTCATTAAAAGTGATATTCTTATAAGCGGCAATTTTTTTATTGGCTTGTAACTCTATAATTCTATCCACTAAGAGCATGGGATAGCGGTGAGGTAAAATCTGTAAGATATGCTCTATAAAAAATTGGGATTGTAAGTTTTGATGGCTTTGTTCCATAAAATAAACTCCTTGTTTTGGATTCAATTAAAGCGCTATTTTTAGCGTTGGTTATTCTAAAAAATAACCGCTATTATACCATAAGAAAACCGCTCGCTTGTATTTGCAAAAACACCGATGCATCGCGCCATAAACTTAAAGAAACGCTTTATATAGACGCCATTCTGCACCACTCATGCATCATTCATGCGTGTGGCTCAGAATATTCTCTCTTAAATGATAGTGTGGGTATTTGCTAGAATCCAAAACCACTTGCCCCATGAGCTGTTTGTCCAAATTGAAAATTAAAGGGGCTAAATAATTCACGGTGGAAAGCTCAATGGGGGTTTGAACGACCATGATATTAGCGACTAGAACGCTCTTTGCTCCCTCTAATTCTAAAAGGATTTTTAAGGGGGTAGGCACTTCAAATTCGTATTTTCTTAAAGCAAAGGGATTAACTAGCGTGAAAGACACCACGGAATTATCTTCGGCGCTATTCAAACGCAAAAAGATTTCATCAATCTTTTGCAAACGCATTTTATGAATGGTTTCAAACCCTAAGATAGGTGCTTTCACATCAAAAATCATAGGCGATTGCATTCCCTTTAAAAAAGCACAAAATCTTCTCCTTAAAGAATAAAAGACCGCCTTAAAACCAGCGCTCAATGATTTCTAAACTAAAAACTCTGTATTATATCAAACAATTTTGGTAAAATCAATTTTTGCTAGTTTTGGGTATAATCCCAATAACTTAACCATGATGGAAGTTTAACTGAACAATTATAAAATATAACAAGGAGTGAAAAAATGAGTAAAATAAAATCACAAATCAAGAAAAATAATTCTAGTAAATCTCATTACAGCATTGGGTGGAACGTTTTTGGTGCGGTGTGCTTGATTGGAGAAATGGTGCTGACATTATTCGGTGGGAATAAGAAAGATAAGAAAAAATAACCATGAGTTATTCAAAAATTTAACTTTATAAGACGGGTGGCATGCGTTTAAAACATTTTAAAACTTTCCTTTTTATCACAATGGCGATTATTGTTATAGGCACCGGTTGCGCGAACAAAAAGAAAAAAAAAGACGAATACAACAAACCGGCGATCTTTTGGTATCAAGGGATTTTGAGAGAAATCCTTTTTGCCAATTTAGAAACAGCGGACAATTACTATTCTTCTTTACAAAGCGAACACATCAATTCCCCCCTTGTCCCAGAAGCGATGCTGGCTTTAGGGCAAGCGCACATGAAAAAGAGAGAGTATGTTTTGGCGTCTTTTTACTTTGATGAATACATCAAGCGCTTTGGGACGAAAGACAATGTGGATTATTTGACCTTTTTAAAATTGCAATCGCATTATTACGCTTTCAAAAACCATTCTAAAGACCAGGAATTTATCTCTAATTCTATTGTGAGTTTAGGCGAATTTATAGAAAAATACCCTAACAGCCGTTACCGCCCCTATGTAGAATACATGCAAATCAAATTCATTTTAGGGCAAAATGAGCTCAATCGCGCGATCGCGAATGTTTATAAAAAACGCCACAAGCCCGAGGGCGTGAAACGCTATTTAGAAAGGATAGATGAGACTTTAGAAAAAGAGACTAAACCCAAACCATCGCACATGCCTTGGTATGTGTTAATCTTTGATTGGTAGGATATTTCAAAACCATACACACTATAACAGAGAGATGAAAAATGACTGAAGATTTTCCTAAAATTCTGCCTTTATTGGTAGAAGAAGACACTTTTTTATACCCCTTTATGATAGCCCCTATTTTTTTGCAAAATAACGCCAGCATCAAGGCGGTAGCTTACGCTAAAAACAATAAGTCGTTAGTCTTTATTGCATGCCAAAAAGACAAATTGAACGATAATGAAGCCCCTTATTATGATGTGGGGGTGATTGGATCTATTATGCGTGAAGCCAACATGCCTAATGGGCGCGTGAAATTGCTCTTTAATGGCATCGCTAAGGGGCGTATTTTAGAGCCTGCTAAAGAAAACGAGCAAGGCTTTTTGGAAGCTCAAATAAGCCCTATTGAATATTTAGAATACGATAAAGAAAACATTCAAGCTATTGTGGAAGTCTTAAAAGAAAAAGTGATCACTCTAGCCAATGTCAGCTCACTCTTTCCTCCGGATTTGATCAAGGCTTTAGAAGACAATGACGATCCTAACCGCATCGCTGATTTAATCGCAGCGGCCTTGCATTTGAAAAGAGATCAAGCGTATTCTCTTTTTGCGAACAACAACACCGAACAGCGTTTGTTGGATTTGATTGATATTGTGATAGAAGAGACTAAAACCCAAAAACTCCAAAAAGAAATCAAATCCAAAGTCCATCAAAAAATGGAGCAAACCAATAAGGAATATTTCTTAAAAGAGCAGCTCAAACAAATCCAAAAAGAGCTTGGCACAGACAAACAGCGAGATGAAGATTTAAACCAATACTACCAAAAACTAGAAAGCATCAAGCCTTTTTTAAAAGAAGAAGCGTTTAAGGAGATTAAAAAGCAAATTGACCGGCTGAGCCGAACCCATGCGGACAGCTCGGATAGCGCGACTTTGCAAAATTATATTGAAACCATGTTAGATGTGCCTTTTGGGCAATACGGGAAAAAAGCGCTTGACATTAAGCATGTGAGAGAACAACTAGACAAGGATCATTATTCCTTAAAAAGGCCTAAAGAGCGTATTGTAGAATACTTTGCCACCATGCAGCTTTTAGAAATGCGCCACAAGAAAAAGCCAGAAAAAAAAGACAAAACTAAAGGCACGATTTTATGCTTTTATGGGCCTCCTGGCGTGGGTAAAACGAGTTTGGCTAATTCCATCGCTAAAGCGATAGAGCGCCCTTTAGTTCGGATCGCTTTAGGGGGATTAGAAGATGTGAATGAATTAAGAGGGCACAGACGCACTTATATAGGCTCAATGCCTGGGCGCATTGTCCAAGGGCTTATTGAAGCCAAAAAGATGAATCCTGTCATGGTTTTAGATGAAATTGATAAGGTGGATAGGAGCGTTAGGGGCGATCCAGCGAGCGCTTTATTGGAGATTTTAGACCCTGAGCAAAATACCGCTTTTAGGGATCATTATGCGAATTTTAGCATTGATTTATCGCAAGTGATTTTTATCGCTACCGCTAATAATATTGACAGGATCCCAGCCCCTTTAAGAGACAGAATGGAATTTATCAGCGTGTCCAGCTACACACCTAATGAAAAAGAAGAAATCGCTAAAAATTATCTTATTCCCCAAGAATTAGAAAAGCACGCCTTAAAGCCTAGCGAAGTGGATATTAGCCATGAGTGTTTGAAACTCATTATTGAAAAATACACCAGAGAAGCGGGCGTTAGGGATTTACGAAGACAAATCGCAACGATTATGCGTAAAGTAGCTTTAAAATACCTAGAAGATAACCCGCACAAAAAAGGGCGAACCAAAAAAGGCGAAGATCAAAAAGGCGAAAATGAAGAAAACAAAAAAAGAGACGAGAACAAAGATTTCTGTGTCTCTATCACGCCTAGTAATCTTAAAGAGTATTTAGAGCGCATGGTGTTTGAAATTGACCCCATAGATGAAGAAAATAAAATCGGTATCGTCAATGGTTTGGCATGGACTCCAGTGGGCGGTGATGTGCTTAAAATTGAAGCGCTTAAGATTAGGGGTAAGGGGGAATTAAAACTCACCGGGAGCTTAGGCGATGTGATGAAAGAATCCGCTATTATTGCCTTTTCTGTTGTCAAAGTCTTATTGGATAACGAAACCTTAAAAGCGCCTAAAATCCCTAGCGAAACCGATGCAGAGAATAAGAAAAAGAAAAAAGCGCTGAAAGTTTATAACGCTTATGATTTGCATTTGCATGTCCCTGAGGGGGCTACGCCTAAAGACGGCCCGAGCGCTGGGATCGCTATGGCGAGCGTGATGGCGAGCATTTTGTGCGATAGGGCTACAAGAAGCGAAGTGGCAATGACGGGCGAATTGACTTTGAGCGGGGAAGTTTTACCCATAGGAGGGTTGAAAGAAAAGTTGATCGCCGCTTTTAAAGCCGGCATTAAAACCGCTCTTGTTCCTGTCAAAAATTACGAAAGGGATTTAGACGAGATCCCTGCTGAAGTGCGAGAGAATTTAAACATCGTTGCGGTGAAAAACATCGCTGAAGTGCTAGAAAAAACTTTGCTTTGAAATTTGACATGAAAGCAGGCATTATTGGTTTAGGGCTTATGGGGGGCAGTTTAGGGCTAGCCTTGCAAGAATGGGGGCGTTTTAAAAGCGTTATAGGCTATGATCATAACGCTTTGCATGCTAAATTGGCTTTGACTTTGGGGCTTGTAGATGAATGCGTGGAATTTGAAAAGATTTTAGAATGCGATGTGATTTTTTTAGCCATTCCAGTTGAGGGCATCATTTGGTGTTTGAAAAAAATGACCTCTATCAAAAAAAGCGCAACGATTATTGATTTAGGGGGGGCAAAAGCTAAAATCATTCACAATATCCCTAAAAGCATCCGTCAAAATTTCATCGCCGCGCACCCCATGTGCGGGACAGAGTTTTATGGCCCTAAAGCGAGCGTTAAGGGGTTGTATGAAAACGCCCTTGTGATATTGTGCGATTTAGAAGATTCAGGGACCAAGCAAGTAGAGATCGCTAAAGAAATCTTTTTAGGCGTTAAAGCGCGCTTGATTAAGATGAAATCCAACGAGCATGACACCCATGTGGCTTATATCAGCCATTTACCCCATGTTTTGAGCTACGCTCTAGCCAATAGTGTTTTAAAGCAAAACGACCCAGAGATGATTTTATCTTTAGCGGGTGGGGGCTTTAGGGATATGAGCCGTTTGTCTAAAAGCTCGCCTTTAATGTGGAAAGATATTTTCAAACAAAACCGAGACAATGTCTTAGAAGCGATTGAAAAATGCGAAAAAGAAATCGCGCAAGCTAAGGCTTGGATAGAAAATAACGATTATGAAAGCCTTGCAGAATGGATGGCACAAGCGAACAAGCTCCAGGAGTTCATGTAAAATAATTTAAAATTTTGTATATTGTTGTTTTTAGGGTTGCGAGAAGCGAAATGGGGTATTTGGATTGTTTTTATGGATTATAGGCTGTTTCATATGGATAGCATGGATTTACCCAGCAACCAGCAAACAACCATAAGAGATTATCTTAAACCCGGATCTATTGTTGTGTTTGCCATAATCGTAATAATAATTTTTATCTCATTCCTCCAACACCTATGAAACCCCTTATCGCTTCCAACAAAAAACCAATTTTAGCCGTTTAGGAACTTGATTTCTCAAACCTTTTATCCAAAACACCGGTGTTTTTACGGGCATTTTAAGAGCGGTTTTAATACTTCTTAGCGTTGTTAAGATACTTAGGCAATTCATTCAACTCAGTGTTTTTATTGTTCTTAAAAACCACCTGCTTTTCAACCCGCTCATATTCTTTACAATCTTTTCTCATTTCTTGTAAGGGATATTTTTGGTTGTCATTAGGGATATAAAAGCATTCGCTTTTAGCGTTTTCATAGCTGTCCGTTAGGCTTGTATCATAGTGGTACCAAAAGCCGCTAGGGATAGCGATATTCTTAGAGCTGAAAGTCCTATAGCCCTGTTTGATGATGGTGAGTTCTTCGACTAAAACTTGATGGTATTTCCTGGCCAAATTACGGCCCTCTTTTTCTACCAATAAAACAGAATGCCTGTTGGTGTTTTTGGCTTCAGGGGTGATATTAGTCATTCTGTAAGTCTCTCTTAAAGGGTTAGACGCAAAGTCAAAAGAAGCGTCATTCGCCACAAAATGCCCCCTATCAAAACCGCTTCTGGTGTAATCTTGTGTCGTGGCTTGTTGGTATTTGGCTAATCGTGTGTCCGTCTTAAACTCATAGCGTTTTTCAATATTATTTTTATCCACTAAATCCCCAAACAACACACTCACGCCATAAATAGGGTTTTTCAATTCGCTAGAATAACACACCGAATAGAAGTTATTTTTTAAGACTTTACAATCAATGCCAGTGAGCATGCCATTAGCGTTATAAGCGGTATTGCGGTTTTTAGCGGGGTTAGCGCTATTGGCTTGATTCTTGATTTCATTAAGCTTTTTAGCGGTGTAGCTGTTAATAGCCTTAGTGAAATTATCCAACATGTCCGCTTGGAGCCAACTCATAGCGATCAAGCTAAAACAGAGCCAGTTTTTAAAGGTTTTCATGTTTTGCTCCTTGTTGGTTGGCTTGAATACTACAACAATATTTTTAATCGTTTGTTTTTACCCGCTAAATAGCCTAGCGCATAGCGTTTTGATGCGTTAAGTGGTGTGCATTGAACGATCAAACTTAAGAATAAAAAATTTCATTGTATTTTTTAGTGATCTTATCTATCCCCCATGCGTCTTCGTCAATATCGCCCAAGTTCAAATAGTCTTCGTTAGAGTCAAAAAGCTTGCAATAAATCTTTTTTTGCTCGTTTAAATCTAAATTGTGGAACTCTTCGCTATCAATTTCATCAATCTTACCATCGGTGCGTTTTAAAAAGCGCTCATTAAGATCGTTAAAGATTTTTAGGCATTCGCTCTTGCTGTTAGCGTTAAGGATTTGTTTTTTAATTTCTAAATTCACTTCTTTCAATTCAGCATAAACAAAACTCCCGCCCCCTTTAAAACCGCATTTTTTAGAAATGCCCCCTTGCTCGCCCTCTATGACTTTTTTTAACCTTTCTTTAGTGATCGTTTCTATATAGTCCATTTGCTCGATGCCAATGTAGCGGCGTTTCATCTTGTGTGCCACCGCGCAAGTCGTCCCGCTCCCGGCAAAAAAATCTAACACGAGATCGTTTTCGTTGGTGGAAATTTCTAAAATATCTTTAATGAGTCTTTCGGGTTTTTTGCCATTTTTCCACACTAGATTTGCTTCTTTATTGATATTCATCATATCTTTATAAAAGCTTCCCCACCAATCTCCCCTTATTTTTCTTAATCCAATTTTTGCGTCAAAATCATCAGTTTCGCCAATAGCATCACTTAATTTAAGAAGTTGTCTTATAATATTATTTGAATTTTTAAATATTAAATATTGATTATATTCTACAATCTCTCCACTATTAAGATTGCTTTCTTGTTCTTGCGTGAAATTAAAATTAATCTCAGCATTATTATCTCTGTAAATATTATCCGCATTTTTATGGACAAAATCTCTAAAGTCTTTATCATCATTGTAAAGAGCCATGACTTTGTCTTTTGTTATATTCTCATACTTACTTTTTAAGAAATTTAATAGTGTTTCTCGTTTTTTAGTTTTAGGATCTATATAGATCGAATAGTGTTCATCCCATTCTTTAGCTACATAAAGAGAACGGATAAAACTAAAATTCTCCATATTTTTTGAATAAATTAAAATATATTCGGCATTTTTAACAATATTTCCTTTTTTAGCCGAAGCCACTTTCATGCCTTGCGTTGTTGATAATTCTACATGCAAACAAGCCACAAAATTCTCTCTAAGAAAAACCTCATCCATTAACACTTTTAAATAAGCCTGTTCGTTGTCATCGCATTGCACAAAAATCACGCCATCATCGCTTAAAAATTCCCTAGCCACTTCAAGCCTGTTTTTCATAAACACTAGCCATGAGCTGTGGTTGAAATTATCGTTGTAATTAAAGCTGTCATTGCCCGTATTATAAGGGGGGTCAATGTAGATGCATTTAACTTGTTTAGCGAATTTCTTTTTTAAAGAATGAAGAGCGATCAAATTATTGCCTTTGATAAGGTAGTTTGTGTTCTTGTCTTTTAAAGCGCTTTCTAAATCGCCCTCTCCATGCATTTCAAAACGGCACAGCACTTTTTTGCTTAAAAGCGTGTCAATTTCTTTTTTATGCAGTATTTCATGGTAAAAAAGCTCGTTAGATTTGGTGCTGTTATCTTTAGCGTTACCCAGTAAAACATTGTCTTTAAAAGGGAAATTCAAAACGACTAACTCGCTGGATTTTATCAAACCCCCTTGCGAAAATAAGCCTATTTTATTTTTAAATCGTGTGAAAGATTTTTCTAATTCTTTTGTTTCTAAACATTCCAATAACGCTTCTTGATTGAATACAAGCACATTAGCGATAATTTTAAAAAAAGCGTTTTTGTAGTCGTTAGCGTTTTCATGCTCAAGCATGAAAATTAAAAGCTTTTCATCAGTTGTTAGGATTAAAGTAACTAATCGTTCTTTAGTGAAACGATTGATTAGAGCGTCTAGTAGGGTTTTTAGCGGGGTTTTTAACATTCTTTGTCCTTAAAAGTTTGATGGAAAGCTTCAACAAATTCTGCGTTTAGCGTTCTGTTGTTATTTGTGAAAGTGAAAAACGGCAAGCCTTTTAAATGGAGTTTTTTGTCATGGCTTTTAAGCGTGGCGTTTTCTAGCATTTCTAAAAATTCTTTTTTCCAAGCGTTAGAAGGCTCTAAATGTTCGCCTTTAGCTTCCATATAACAAGTGAAGCCTAAAAATTCATCGCTATGCGTTTGGGCAAAAAGGATAAAATCCGGCTCAAAACCTTGCGCGTAAAAGGGGCTATTTTCTATGTTGCAAAAAACTTTTAATTCAGTGAAATGGTCATTCCTTAAAACGCACCATTCTTTGAATTTCTTGTCTAAAACCTCTTTATGGTCGTTGATGAAATCTAAAAACTTCCTTTCTAAATCGCTGTCTAGTTTTCTCATGTCTTTAAAAAGCAGCCATTCATAAAAGGGAATGTCTTTTTCCCATTCGCTAGCGCTAAGGCTTTTATTATGCGTTTCAAATTCTTTCAATTCTAACGCGCTCACGCTATATTTATCTTGCTCTTTTAAAAGCGTGTCTTTTAAGTTTTCAATGATATAAACAGCGAGTTTTAAAAGCGTTTTGTTGTCGTCAAACTTTTGGTTTTTATGGAAGTTTGTTTTTAATGAAGAGATATATTGCTCTATAAATCCCACTTTATTGTTAAAGGCATGTTTTTTAAAGGCTTTTTTAAGCGTTTTGAAATCCAGATTTTTTAAATTAAGGGCTTTTAAAAAATAGTTTAGGGGGATTTTATCTAAGGTGTGGGGTATATAATAAGTTCTATCGCTTTTATTTTCTTCTTTAAAATCCACTTTCTTTTCACGCACATCAAAAGCAAATAAGGGGACATGCAAACTTTGGAGCTTGACTTTAACAGGGTCTGTATAGTCTTTATTGAATAGGTTTTTATTCTTGTCTTTTGTATTGCTTGCATAGTAGCATTTGAAACGCTTGGTGGGTGTTAAAGGGATAGTCTGTTTTTCATTTACAAATCCTAATCCTAAATCTTGTAACTCTTTTTTTAATTGAGCGATAAATTCGCTGTTATAAATGGCATGGTAGTCTAACCTCTCTAGCGTGCTTAAGGGGTTAAAAAGATCAAATTTGCGTTGGTAAAACTCTATGCGGCTTGGCTTGAAATCGTTATAGCTAAAGGGGTAGTATCTCGCTCCTCGCCCTATGAGCTGGGCATCTTTAATGGTGTCTTTTTGGCTCGCTTTATTTTTAAGCCTGACAATGTCAAACAAATTCAACACATCCCAACCTTCATTGAGCTTATCCACGCTAAAAATCACTCTTTTAGGGTTGTCTCTGTCTTCTAGGGAGTTCAATAAAAGCATGCCTTTTTCTAATTCTTTTTCGTTATTGGTGTTAATCTGGGTGCTTTTTTTGAATTTCGTTTGCAAGAATGCGGTAAGGTTAGGGGTGTATTTTTGCTTGTCAAAAAAGTTTTTAGCGTCTTTAAAAAAAGCGTTGCGGCTGTAATTGAAAAAATTTTCTAAATCTAAAGGGCTTAAATTTTCTAAAAAGGCGTTGAAGCGCTCTTGATTTTTTTTACTCTCTTCAATCCTCTCGCTTTTAAACAAAATGCATGGTTTAAAGTTTTCAATATTATGGTGTTGGGCTAATAATTCTTTATACAAACTGGAAACGCATGCCCCTAAAAAGCGTGTTTCTAATTCTTTATTTTCATAAGAAAGGGAATAAATGTTTTTGCAAAATTTATCTTCGCTAAATTCTTTTAAGGTGTAAGTTGCCACCTTTAAGTTTTTATATTTTTCTTCAACGCTTTTTTCTTTAGGGATAGTGGCGCTAAATTCCAGCAATAAATTGTCTTTATTTTGTTCTAGGGCTAATTTCACCACGCTTTCCCAGTTGCGTTTTTCACTAGCCTCACTATCATTTAATTTCTTTTTAGTCTCTGTGTTTAAGTGGTGCGCTTCATCCGCTAAAAAAACTAATTTCTGATCTTTTAAATCCTCTATACTGATAGCGTTTTCTTTAGCTCTAGTGAATAATGAAAACAAGCCTTGAATGGTGCTAAAATAAATGTTGATAGCGTTGTTGTGGCTCTCGTTTAAATTATTGATGCTTTTAATTTCTGTATTTTCATCATTGATATTGATATTCTCACTAAAAAGGTATTTTGATGAGGCGCTGTCTGTAAAATTAAGCTTGGTTTTTTCTAAAATGCTGGTGCTGTTCACAAAAAAGATAAAATTTTGATAGCCTTGTTTGCAGCATTCTAAAATCAAAGCCGCCATCACTAAGGTTTTACCGCTACCGGTTGCCATTTCAAACATGAAATGCTTTTGAGTTGGGTGGGATTGGCGTTTTTCTAAATAATTATATATCGCTTTTTTTTGATAGTCTCTAAGCTCTTTTTTTAAATTACTGGTGATATGAGTGGGTAGATCTATTTCTTTATTATTGGGTGCGTTATTTGGCGTGCGATCTTTTATGGCTGATTGGGGGGGGGGGGGGGGCATTTTGGGTGAGTGAGTCTTGCTT
>NZ_VEZH01000018.1:0-29235 GCF_006440215.1 Helicobacter pylori
CACAAATACACGCCCCCCCTAGCCCCCAAAGTGAGAGCCACATCAGCAGCGAGCGTGCCTAACATGGAGCAAAAAGTATCCAGGGTCAATCGGCATATGGGGTAATCCCCATTCAAAGCGCGTTCGCTAATGATTTGTGGGGTTAATTCGGCCTTGCTTAACTTCGCTGCTTTTTCTAAGCCTTTGCGCTTAGACAGGGCTTCATAAATCAACACCAAACCACTCCCACTCAAAAACCTTTCCGCGCTCACATGGTTGAATTTAGAGCGGGCGTATTGCCACACTAAAATTTCTAGATCATCAAAAGGGGCAAAGCTCACATGCCCTCCTTCACCGGGCAAGACTTTTAAAGAGCCATCGCTGTTTTGGATAAGAGTGCTTACCCCAAGCCCAGTTCCTGGCCCTAAAATCGCTTTAGGAGCGTTGATTTCGCACTTAATCCCGCCTATTTGAGCCAGATCGTTTTCTTGCATCGCGCTAATGGCATAGGCTTGCGCGACAAAATCATTGATGACAAGCAATTTTTTTAAACTCAAACATTGCCGTGTCGTTTCAATAGAAAAAGTCCAGTGGTTGTTAGTCATTTGGACAAAATCCCCCATAATGGGCGTAGCCACAGCAAAAGAGCCATAAATAGGGTGCAGTTTAAGACTTTCTTTGCATTTAGAAAGGTAAAACCGCACTGCATCGCTCAAGCTTTCAAAATCTTCGCACCGCAAGACTTCAATGCATTCAATCTGTCGTGGGGCGACTTCTAAACCAAAGCGTGCGTTCGTGCCACCAATATCGGCTAATAGTCTTGGGTAAGTTTCAGTTTTTGGCATAAAACACCTCCGTGGTAACTTTTTGAGAATGTAAAATCCGAGCAATTGGCAGAGAATAGGGAGCGTTTTCTGTTAAAGCTTTTTCTAAAACTCCCCTTTTTTGCGCTCCGCTAACGCTTAAGAAAAGTTTTTCGCAATTTTCTAAGGCGTTAATAGACATGCTCAGGCGCTCATAAGGAGCGTTGGCTGGCTTAGTTAGGACGATATTTTCTTTTTCTTCGTTTAAAAAAGCGCTCGTTTCAGGAAAAAGGCTAGCCGTATGCCCATCAGTCCCCATGCCCAAAATGGCTAAATGGGGCTGTTTGAAATGCTGGTTAGCGAAATTAAAAAGCGTGTTTGTATCGCTAGAAATCTTTTCAGGCAAAAGCGGGATGAAAGAAGCTTTTAAAGCGTTATTTTGCAACAAGTAGTCGTGTAATAATTTAGTGTTGCTGTCATTGTGGCTTGTGTCTATGATGCGTTCATCCACCAAACTGATTAAACACTCATGCCATTTGAGATCCAAGACGCTTAATTTTTGCAACAAACCAATGGGCGAACGGCCCCCAGAAAAAGCGATAGAAACTTGATGGTGCTTTTTTAAGGCGGTGTTAAAAAATGCTTTAAAACGCTCTATTAAAGCCTTGTGGCAATCTTTCAAATTTTCAAATTCAAACAATTGATAACCCATGAAATCCCTTTTATTGATAGAGTGGTTTTAAAAATTCTGATTCGTTTAGATTATGGCTTTCATAGGAATGTAAGGGCGTGGCGTTATTCATAAAACCTTCTATGAGCGTGTCAATAAAAACCCATGACGCTTCTAACTCCAACTGGTGGGCGAAATTATTGTGGTTGTTTTGTATCGCATCATAGAGCAATTTAGCGTAGGGCTGTAAAAATTCTTGTTTGTGATGGGTTTCTAAAATAAGGGGGTTTTGATGATCTTTTAGGGTGAGGGTGATTTTATCTTGAGAGAGGAAAAATTCTAGCGTGTTGACTGCGTTAAAATGGATTTTCACGCTCGCTTGGTTGTGGGGCATTTTTTTAGCGTGTTTAAGGTAGAAAGGCACGCCTTTAAATTTAGGCGTATCCAAAAAGGCTTTAATAGCGACAAAAGTCTCCGTCTGGCTCTCTTTATGGACCTTATTTTCATCTCTATAGCCTTGATATTGGGCCCGAATAACCTGTTTTTTAAAGTCTTTAGGAGGTTGTAAGGTTTTTAAAATTTTGATTTTTTCTTTCCTCAAATCCTTTAAATCCTTGGGTAAATCTGTAGCGATAAGGGATAAAACTTGCAAGAGATGGTTTTGAACCATATCCCTTAAAGCCCCAATCTTATCGTAAAATTCGCCCCTTTCTTCCACCCCCAAAGTTTCATACACGCAGATTTCAACCGCACTGATTTGATCCCATAGAATGTTTAAGATAGGGTTATTCAAGCGCAATTCAAGGATATTTTGAACGCCCTTTTTCCCTAAATAATGATCGATTCTAAAGATTTGCTCTTCTTTAAAAAAAGCGCTAATGCTTTGGAAAATTTCCTTACAAGTCTTTAAATCATGCCCTAAAGGCTTTTCTAAAATCAAGCACGCATTAGCGTGGTTGAGCGCGTTTTTGGCCAAATTTTGAGCGGTCGTTGCAAAAAAACTAGGAGAGATAGAAAAGTAGAAAATCAAGGGTTTATTTTTTGTAGCGATTTTACTCAATTCTTCAAAGTCTTTAGGGTTATCCAAACGAACGCAAACATAACTGATATGGGCTAAAAATTCCTCACCCTTTTCTCTTGAATGCAGTTGTGTCTTTTCGCAAAGAAGCACTAAAAATTCTTCATTGGACAGCTCCTTACGCCCAGATGCGATAATTTTAGAATCTTTTTTAAAACCATAATGGGTATAAATTTCATAGAGCGAAACAAAGAGCTTCCGCATGGCTAAATCCCCAGTCGCACCAAAAAGAACCAAATCAAAATCTAACATCAATAACCCTTTTAGAGTGTTTTTGAGTTATTATTATATATTAAATCTTAATTGAAGGGGTGTTCATGCCTAAGCATTCTTTAGAACAAATCAAAGAAAAAATTACAGAGCGTAGCAAAAAAACCAGAGAGCTTTATTTAGAAAATATCTTTAACCCTAAAAACCAGCCCAAGATTGAGAGCTTGGGTTGCGCGAATATTGCGCATGTTACAGCGAGCATGCCAGAGCATTTAAAAATGCCTTTAGGTTCGCATAAAAGAAAGCATTTTGCGATTATCACGGCTTATAACGACATGCTTTCAGCCCACCAGCCTTTTAAAAATTACCCTGACTGGATTAAAAAAGAATTGCAAGAGCATAACGCTTATGCGAGTGTCGCTAGTGGGGTGCCAGCGATGTGTGATGGTATCACGCAGGGTTATGATGGCATGGAATTGAGCTTATTCAGTAGAGATGTGATCGCGCTAAGCACCGCCGTAGGGTTAAGCCATAATGTTTTTGACGGGGCGTTTTTTTTAGGCGTGTGCGATAAAATCGTGCCAGGCTTGCTCATAGGAGCGTTAAGCTTTGGGAATTTAGCGAGCGTGTTTGTGCCAAGCGGGCCTATGGTGAGCGGAATAGAAAACTATCAAAAAGCCAAAGCGCGCCAGGATTTTGCAATGGGAAAGATCAACAGAGAAGAGCTTTTAAAGGTGGAAATGCAAAGCTATCATGATGTGGGCACTTGCACTTTTTATGGCACGGCTAATTCTAACCAAATGATGATGGAGTTTATGGGGTTGCATGTGGCTAATTCTAGCTTTATCAACCCTAACAACCCCTTACGGAAGGTTTTAGTAGAAGAGAGCGCTAAAAGATTAGCGAGCGGGAAAATCTTGCCTTTAGCCAAACTTATTGATGAAAAAAGCATTCTTAACGCTCTCATAGGCTTAATGGCAACCGGAGGTTCCACTAACCACACTTTACATTTGATCGCTATCGCTAGATCTTGTGGGATTATCCTTAATTGGGATGATTTTGACGCTGTTTCTGATCTCATACCTCTTTTAGCTAAAGTCTATCCTAACGGATCAGCGGATGTGAACGCTTTTGAAGCGTGTGGGGGATTAGCGTTTGTGATCAAAGAATTGTTAAAAGAGGGGCTTTTATTTGAAGACACGCATACCATTATGGATACCAAAACGCAACAAGGCATGCAAAATTACACCAAAACCCCCTTTTTAGAAAACGACCAATTGGTGTATAAAGACGCCATCAATCATAGCTTGAATACGGACATTTTACGCCCTGTTAGCGAGCCTTTTGCCGCTAATGGGGGGCTTAAAATCTTAAGGGGTAATTTAGGGCGGGCCGTGATTAAAATCTCAGCCATTAAAGATGAGCATAGGAAAGTCAAGGCCAGAGCGATTGTTTTTAAAACCCAAAGCGAATTTTTAGAACGCTTTAAAAATAAAGAATTAGAAAGGGACTTTGTGGCTGTCTTGCCTTTCCAAGGGCCTAAGTCTAACGGCATGCCAGAATTGCACAAACTCACCACGAATTTAGGGGCTTTGCAGGATATGGGCTATAAGGTTGCGCTGGTTACGGATGGGCGCATGAGCGGGGCGAGCGGGAAAGTGCCTAGCGCGATCCATTTAAGCCCTGAAGGAGCGTTAAACGGGGCGATCATTAAGATTAAAGATGGCGATTTGATAGAATTAGACGCTCCTAATAACGCTTTGAATGTGCTTGAAAAGGATTTTGAAAATAGGGGCATCAACCCCTTGTTTTTAGAAACCTTAGAAAATTTAGAAAAGCCTACTTTTGGGTTGGGTAGGGAATTATTTACAAGCTTGAGATTGAATGTTAATACGGCTGAAGAGGGCGGCATGAGTTTTGGCATAAAGGTATAAAGGAGATAAAATGCAAGATAAAATAATAGAAATTTTACAAATCAGCCCCATTGTCCCTGTGGTGGTGATTGAAAATATAAAAGACGCTGTGCCTTTAGCGCAAAGCCTGATAGAGGGGGGGATTCCAATCATAGAAGTTACTTTGCGTTCCAGTTGCGCTTTAGAGGCCATAGAGCTTATCGCTAAGAATGTGCCAAAAATGCGCGTGGGCGCTGGCACGATTTTAAATCTTACTCAATTAGAGCAAGCTCAAAATAGGGGGGCAGAGTTTTTGATTAGCCCGGGTCTTACGATAAAGCTTTTAGAACACGCCAAGAAAAAAGACATGCCCCTAATACCCGGGGTTTCTAGCAGTAGTGAAGTCATGCAAGCCTTAGAATTGGGCTATAGCGCTTTAAAATTTTTCCCGGCAGAGTATTGCGGGGGCGTTAAACTTTTAAACGCTTTTAATGGCCCTTTTAAAGGGGTGAAATTTTGCCCTACTGGGGGGATTAGTGCAGATAACATGCGTTCTTATTTGGATTTAGAAAATGTTTTGTGCGTGGGGGGGAGCTGGCTTACCCCTAAAAATTTGATTCAAAACAAAGAGTGGGATAAAATCACAGGAATTTGTAAGCGAGCGTTAGCTTTAGGATAACAAAGAGATCATGGCATTTTGTATTTGCTTAATAACACTATAATAAAATTTTTAATAAGGAGATACATCATGTTAGAAAATGTCAAAAAATCCCTTTTTAGGGTTTTGTGCTTGGGAGCGTTGTGTTTAGGGGGGTTAATGGCAGAGCAAGACCCTAAAGAGCTTGTGGGTTTGGGCGCAAAGAGCTACAAAGAGCAAGATTTCACTCAAGCTAAGAAATATTTTGAAAAAGCTTGCGATTTGAAAGAAAATAGCGGGTGTTTTAATTTAGGGGTGCTTTATTATCAAGGGCAAGGGGTGGAAAAGAATTTGAAAAAAGCTGCCTCCTTTTACGCTAAAGCTTGCGATTTGAATTACAGCAATGGGTGTCATTTGCTAGGGAATTTATATTACAGCGGGCAAGGTGTGTCCCAAAACACCAATAAAGCCCTACAATACTATTCTAAAGCGTGCGATTTGAAATACGCTGAAGGGTGTGCGAGCTTAGGGGGGATTTATCATGATGGTAAAGTGGTAACTAGGGATTTTAAAAAAGCGGTGGAATATTTCGCTAAAGCTTGCGATTTAAACGATGGCGATGGTTGCACGATATTAGGGAGCTTGTATGATGCAGGCAGAGGCGCACCTAAAGATTTGAAAAAGGCGCTCGCTTCGTATGACAAAGCTTGCGGACTAAAAGACAGCCCGGGGTGCTTTAACGCAGGGAATATGTATCATCATGGCGATGGAACGGCGAAGAATTTTAAAGAGGCACTCGATCGTTATTCTAAAGCATGCGAATTGGAAAATGGCGGAGGGTGTTTCAATTTAGGGGCTATGCAATACAATGGCGAAGGCGTAACAAGGAATGAAAAGCAAGCCATAGAAAACTTTAAAAAAGGCTGTAAATTGGGCGCTAAAGGGGCGTGCGATATTCTCAAGCAGCTTAAGATCAAAGTTTAGTTTGAATAAGGTTTCATTAAACGGCTTTAAAAAGCGCTCTTTTGTGGGTTAGGCGTATTTTGTGGGGGAGGATTGTTTCAAAACACTCCCTATTCTCTTAAAATAATGAGTTTAAAATAAAATAACCAAAACCCCTTTTTTTGAAGATCAGTTAAAGAGTTGTTAAAGTTTAAATTTATTCTTAAACCCTTAAGGGTTTTTATGGGTGGGTAGGGGAGCAAAAGTTTGGCTTATGGGCATGATTTCTATGCGGTTGATATTGACATGCAGGGGTTGTTCATAAATCCATAGCACGATGTTAGCAATATCTTGTGGTTTGAGGTAAATGGTGTTTTCATAGACGGATTGGGCTTTTATCTTATCGCCCTTAAAGCGCACCATACTGAATTCGGTTCCGCCGCACAAACCGGGTTCAACATTGCTCACTCTAATGTTAGTGCCAGCCAAATCCGCTCGCAAATTTAGAGAAAATTGTTTCACAAACGCCTTACTCGCTCCATAGACATTCCCTCCAGGATAGGCGTAAGTGCCAGCGATAGAGCCAAGATTGATGATAGTCCCTTGGTTATGCTCTATCATAGAGGGCAGGATCAAACGAGTGAGATACAATAACCCCTTGATATTCGTGTCTATCATGATTTCCCAGTCGTCTAGTTCGCATTCATAAGCCTTGTTTAAGCCTAGCGCTAAGCCGGCGTTATTGATTAAAGCGTCAATACGATCCGTCATGGAAAAAATAGTTTCTACCGCCCGCTTAGTTTCAAGCTTGTTTTTAAGATCAAAACACAGGGGAATGAAACGCTTGGGATAAGCGAGCTGCAATTTTTGTAAATTCTCTTTTCGCCTCCCTGTGCCAAAAACCACATGGTTTTTTTGTAAAAACGCCTTAGCGATTTCTAACCCAAACCCTGAAGTCGCCCCGCTAACTAAAATGTGCGCCATTTCCATCCTTTAAAATAGGGTTAAAAAAGCCCCTTAAGCCCTTTTTCAAGCTTTTCTTTGAGCTTATCATCTTTAAATAAATGGTCTAAACCTTTTTTAAGGGTGTCGTTTTTTAGGATTTCTTTCAAGCCTTGTTGCAGGTTTTGTTGGATGGCTTTTTCGTTTAAAATGAGGGAAAATTTTGGCTGGTGCATGTTGCCTTGAAGTTTCATTTTAAAAACGAATTTTAAAATTTCCGCATCCATGAGCATGTCCATTTGCTTGGTGTTTAAATCCAATAAGCCGTTATGGATTTTCAATTGGGTTTTTGGGCTTTTTAAGTTGAGATCAGAGAGCAAGCGTTGCTGGTTGATTTGGCTTACTAGATTGGCATCGTTATAAATTTCTTTAGTAATATCAAATTTAGAAATGGAGTAGAGGAAGTCGCTGAATGCATTTTTGAGAAATCTTGCGTTTTTTAGGCGGGCTTTCAATGTGCCTTGCTTAGCACTAAGGTCATAATCCAAGTTAGCGTCTGCAATGGATTGGAAAAACTTGGGGTAATGGAGTAAATCTAAGGCTTTTAAAGTGGAAATATTGGAAAAACGGGCTTTCAAATCTTTATTTAAAAGCGTGAAATCCAGAGTGCCGTCTAATAAATTTGAATGGCCGCTGACTTTTAAAAGTTTGGGGCTTTGCTCTATATCGCCTTTTAAAGTCAAGCTCCCTTTTAAGGGGTGGTTGATTATGTTTTGGAGTTTGGCTAGATTGGGTATTTCTAAAGTGTAGGGGGCATTGAGTTTTAAAACAGAGAAAAGGTATTCGCTTTTTAGGGCTGTAAAATTGGCTAAAGGGCTAGTCAGGGTGGTATCGCTGATGGCTTTGTTTCCTTTAAAGTCGCTTGAGTGCGAGAGGTTGAAAACAAGCGTGTCTTTAAGGTTTAAATGAAAAATTTGATTCATTAAAGCGTTGTTGATTAAAGCGTTATTAGCTGTTAGGATCAAATGCCCCTCTAAAGGCTTTAGAGAGTTAAAATCCGCTTGTAAGGACACTTTTGCGTTCGCATAAGCGGGGCGGTTGATTAAATAAAGCAAATCTTCTAAATTGGCGTCTTTTGCATTCAAACTTAAATGAGAAAGCTTGAAATCATTTAAAAGGGCGTTGTAGGCAGTGTGGGATTGAGCGACATTAGAGACGCCTTGAACTACAAGGGCTTTTCTATGCCCTTTAATGTTCCCAGAAGTAATAATAGCCCCCCTTAAAGGGTAGGGTATCCATTCTTTGAAAGAGCGTAAATCTTTAATGTCTATATGGTAATTCAAATCCACGCTTTGCTTTAAAAGCGAGAAATCCCCCTTAAGAATGAGCACAGAATCATCGTTGGCTTGAGCTTCAAAGTCTAAAGAGTTGAATCTCAATTTAAAGGTTTTAACGCTCAAATAACGCTCGTTTGGGTTGATTTTTTTCTCTATATACGAAGCGATGATTTTATTCCCCCATTCTGTGAAAAGGATAAGATAGGTTGTTAAAAGGCCGATTAAAAGAAGCGCGAGTATGGTATAAAGAAATTTTTTCATGTTTGTTTGTCCTTGAAATAAATTGAATAGAATATATTAGCTTGTTTTGTAAGGGTTTCTAACATTTTTTATAAAGCCTTAACGAAAGGCTTGAATTGAGCTGATAAAGAAAGAATCAAGCGCTCAAAACCCACAATTTAGTAACAACACGCTTACAATCATTGAAAAACCCAAAACCCTAAAATTTTAAGCCCCCTAGAACAAATATAAGCCGATAAAGCCGCCAAAGATAGAAAGCGAAAGATTACAAAGCAAAAGAGATTTTGCACAACAATATAAAGAACAAAGCAAACAAAAAATCTCAATCCAACTCAATCTTATCAAGGAGCTTTGAGTTAAAAGATTTGCGGCGTTAAACAAAGACGATCCAATCGTTTAAGATTTCTCAACCAAGACACGACTGATAAAAAGAAAAAATTTAAGGAAAAAATAATGGTGGAGAATAGCGGGATCGAACCGCTGACCTCCTGCGTGCAAAGCAGGCGCTCTCCCAGCTGAGCTAATTCCCCAAAGATTGTGAAAAAATGGTGGGCTTAGGAGGAGTTGAACCTCCGACCTCACCCTTATCAGGGGTGCGCTCTAACCACCTGAGCTATAAGCCCTTAAAGTCAATAAAGATGAAATTATAGGTTAAACTTTCTTAAAAAATCCTTAAATAATAAATGGGATTAAGATGTTATAATACTCATTATTTTTTCATTTTAAAAGGGGTTCTATGGCATTATTATTCACAGGAGCGTGCGGGTATATAGGTTCGCATACCGCAAGGGCGTTTTTAGAAAAAACCAAAGAAAACATCATTATTGTAGATGACTTAAGCACCGGTTTTTTAGAGCATATCAAAGCGTTAGAGCGTTACTACCCTAATAGGGTTGCGTTTATTCAAGCGAATTTGAATGAAACCCACAAATTAGACGCCTTTTTAAATAAGCAACAGCTAAAAGACCCCATTGAAGCTGTCTTGCATTTTGGGGCTAAAATCTCAGTAGAAGAATCCACGCGTTTGCCTTTAGAATACTACACCAACAACACGCTCAACACTTTAGAGCTTGTCAAACTTTGTTTAAAACATGCAATCAAGCGTTTTATTTTTTCTTCTACGGCCGTGGTTTATGGCGAATCTGGTTCAAGCTTGAACGAAGAAAGCCCCTTAAACCCCATTAATCCTTATGGAGCGTCTAAAATGATGAGCGAAAGGATCTTGTTAGACGCTTCTAAAATAACGGATTTTAAATGCGTTATTTTGCGCTATTTCAATGTGGCTGGGGCATGCATGCAAAATGATTATACCACGCCTTACACGCTAGGACAGCGCACGCTCAACGCCACGCATTTGATCAAAATCGCATGCGAATGCGCGGTGGGGAAAAGGAAAAAAATGGGGATTTTTGGCACTAACTACCCCACAAGAGATGGCACTTGCATTAGGGATTATATCCATGTAGATGATTTGGCTAACGCGCATTTAGCGAGCTATCACACTCTTTTAGAAAAAAATAAGAGCGAGATCTATAATGTCGGCTACAATCAAGGCCATAGCGTGAAAGAAGTGATAGAAAAGGTCAAAGAAATCTCAAACAACGATTTTTTAGTGGAAATTTTAGACAAACGACAGGGCGATCCAGCAAGCCTTATTGCCAATAACGCTAAAATCCTACAAAACACCCCTTTCAAACCCCTTTATGACAACCTAGACACCATTATCAAAAGCGCTCTAGATTGGGAAGAACACCTTTTAAGATTTCAATAATACACCCTGTGCAAATACAAGCCATTAGCCATTATGGGCATTCTTATAGTGGCTTTAATGTTATGGATTTGCGCTTGAATTTCAGCGAGCGTGATTTTTTCTAGGGAGTATTGAACGCACGCTTGAATGATCAAACGCACGCTGGAGCGCAAAAACGCATCGCCAATGATTTTAAACACCACGCACTCATGCCCCATGATAAAGGCTGTATAAGCCAAAGCGTTAAAAATGATGCGATTAGGATTGGTTGTAGCGCCGCCTTCTTTTTTAAACAAAGAAAAATCATGCTTGCCTGTGAATTGCTTTAAAGCAGTGTTTAACGCATCTAGCGAGCCATAATCCCCACAAGCGATATAAGGCACTAAAAAAGGCGTTTTTAAATTCTTCGTCAAAAGGTAACGATACGCTCTTTTTTGAGCGTCAAAACGTGCATGGAAGTTTTTTTCTTCTAGCTTTTTTAAGACAATATGCGGGGCGAGTTTAGGGGCTAAGTAATAAAATAATTTAGCGGCATTCCAGTGTTTTGGAGCGTGAAAAGACAAAACCTGGTTGTTCGCATGCACGCCTTTATCTGTGCGCCCGGCCGCAACCACAACGCTTTTAATCCCTAGCGCGTTTAAAGCGCTCTCTATTTTATCTTGAACGCCGAGTTTGTTGGGCTGTTTGGCATAGCCTAAAAAATACGCTCCATCATAAGCGATAGTAGCCTTAAAACAACGCATTCAATAACGCTTTAAAATGAATTTTCTAAACAACAAATAAGAGACAAACGCCCAAATAAAGGGGAAGAAAAAGGTCATCAAAAACAAATCCGTAGAAATCACATGCACCATTAAGAAATAAACCCCAACCGCTCCAAGGACATAAAAATAACTCCAATTCGTTTTGAATCGCGGGTTAGCGATGCCAAATAAGGGGATTAAAAACACGCTCGCTAAAGGGAACAATGAAACTAAAACCGCTTGAGAAAAACGGCGTTTTTGATTTTTATTAGCGTTTTTACCAAAGGCTTTTTTCCAATAACCTAAATAATCCGTGCCTTGCAAATAAGCCGCATCATTAGAATTGAAAGACTTGAGCTTGTTGCGCAAATGCAATTCTTCAAAATCAACTTTACGCATTTTATCGCCTTGAGTGAAATACGCATGACCGCTGTATAAATTCAATTCAAACACGCCGTTTTGGTTGTTGATATTGCCTTTTTGAGCCAGAATGAAGCTTTCTTGAGAAAGGCTTTTATTAGAAAAAAGCACTAAATTATCATAGGAATTGTTCTCAGCTTTATCCACATACACGAGCCAATCGCCTAATTTTTGCCCGAATTCACCCGCTCTGATGTTAATATCAATCTTGTCTTTTTTTTGACGCAAAAACCCGTAATAAGCGCTCTTAGAAGTGGGGATTAAAATAAGCGAAAACACCAATAAAATCGCGCTCACTAACAAACTTAAAGGCACAAACGCTTTAGTCATTTTTTTAGGCGAAACCCCTAAAGAGAAAAACACTAACAATTCATGGTCATAGCTAAGCCTTGAAAGCCCTAAAGCGCAAGCCGCAAAAAAAGTGATCGGCAAAATAAAAAAAATGGTTCCAGGCAAGGAATACAAAAAGAGTTGCACCAGATCCAAAAAGCTCACTTTAATCACGAGCGTTACGCTTGCAATACTGATTAATAGCACGATAGAGGAGATAAAAAACAGCACTAAAAAGAAAGAGAAAAAAACCTGCGAAACCGCCATGAAAAGATAGTGTTTAATCATGCCTTAATCTTTATTGCACCCCATCTACAACAGGCACGAACAAGCATTTTTCTAACACTTTTTGGACACGCAAGGCGTTATTTTGCTTCACAAAGCGTTTGATCACTTGCTCGTTATTTTCTTGAATGGGCGCGACTAATATCCCGCCTTCTTCAAGCTGATCAATGAGCACTTGAGGGATATTTTTAGCGCAAGCAGAAAACAAAATCCTATCATAGGGGGCGTATTGATCCCAGCCCTTATTCCCGTCAGCGAATTTAACATGAACATTGTTTAAACCGAGAGTTTTAAGGCGTAAGCGCGCTTCTATATACAGGCTTTCAATCCTTTCAATGCTAAAAACGCGCCTGAAAATTTGAGACAGCACCGCCGCTTGATAGCCGCTCCCGCAGCCAATTTCTAGCACGCTATCCACATGATCAATTTCTAAATATTGCGTCATTTTGGCCACGGTTAGGGGTGAAGAAATGTATTGTTGCGCTTGCATAGAAAGCGCGTTTAAAGTGTAGGCAAAATGTTTAAAGGGGGCTGGCACAAAAATCTCTCTTTCAATGCTCTCCATAGCCTCTCTCACTTTGGGGTGCAAATTGAAACGCTTATTGATTTCTTCACACATCAAATGGTTTTTAATACTATTCAAACAAGCCCCTTAAAAATCATCAAAACTCACGCTCCCTTTAGCGTAATTACTCACCCTAGCCTCAAAGAAATTAGAGCGCTGCTCATTGAAACTTGAAAAGCTCTCTACCCATTTAATGGGGTGTTGGACGCCATAAACTTTAGCGATACCCACCTTACTCAAACGGCTATCCGCTAAAAACTGGATGTATTGCTCAATCAAGCTTGAAGTGAGCCCTAAAATCTTGCCTTGCGTGATATAATCCCCCCACAAAGCTTCAATTTCTACCGCTTTTTTAAACATTCCTATGACTTCATTAATCAATTGTGGCGTGAATAGATCCGCTCTTTCATTCCTTAAAGCGTTGATCATGTTTTGGAATAAAATCAAATGCGTTACCTCATCTCTTTGGATAAAACGAATCATTTGTGCTGATCCTAGCATTTTACCGCTCCTAGCCAAAGTGTAAAAATAGCTAAACCCGCTATAAAAATAAATCCCCTCTAAAATCTGGTTAGCAAAAAGCGCTTTGAGAATGTTTTCTTCTGTAGGGTTTTTGGCTAATTCCATATACACTTGCGCGATATAGTCATTCTTGCTTTTTAATTGCATATCGTTACGCCACATGTCATAAATCTCTTCAGTATTCGCGCTTATGCTTTCTACCATCACCGCATACGCATGGCTGTGTAAGGCTTCTTCATAAGCTTGACGCACCAAACACAAATTGATTTCGGGGCTGGTGATGAAGGGATTGATATTGTCAATTAAATTATTCGCTTGCAAGCTGTCCATAAAAATGAGCTGTGCTAAAGCTCTGTCATAGCCGATCTTTTCTTCTGCGCTCAATTTCAAATAATCTCTTTTGTCATCATTCATGCTCACTTCTTCAGCAAACCAGGTGTTAGCGAGCATCGTTTTCCACAAATGATCCGCCCATTGATACTTGATTTTATTCAAATCAAACATGCTTGTAGGATTGCCCCCAAAAATCTTTCTTTCATTCACACTTTCTGTAGAATTGGGGTTGTAAATTTTCTTGCGTGAAACTTCCATTTTGTTCCTTAATTTCCTTAAAACTATCTCAATGATATAGTCTTGTTAGAATACCTTAAAAGAATTTAAAACCCCCTAAAAGCCAGAAAAAACTCCAAATTTTAAAAAACTTCAATTTTTCAGTATTTTTAAAGGATTAAAAAGCTAAAATACTGCTTCTTTATTTTCTACTTCTTATGTGTGCGATTGCGTGCGGTGTGCGGAAGTGGCGAAATTGGTAGACGCACTAGACTTAGGATCTAGCGCCGCAAGGCATGAAGGTTCGATTCCTTTCTTCCGCACCATTCTTCATGATTAAGATTTGAAACCCTATAAATGAAACTTATTCTATCTTAAGATCCTCAAAAGTTTTTAAAACGCCATGAGCGATGTTTTGAACGCTCTCTAAATTCAAATTCGCATGACAAGGCAAGGAAATTTCAGCGTTATAAAAATCCTCCGCGCTTTTTAATGGGGCTGTATTGAAGAGCTGTTGATACAATTGGTATTGGTAAATGGGCTTGTAATGCACTTGGGCTAAAATGCCACGCTTGTGCAAATTTTCTAAAATGAGTTTTTTGCATGTAAAAAATTTTTGGCGTATTAAAATAGGATAAAGGTGGTTAGAGCTTTGATATTTTAACAAGGGGTGTAAAGGGGTGAAATAGGGGTTGTCTTTAAAAATCCTATCATAAACTAGAGCGATTTCTTCTCTTTTTTGCATTAAAAGGGGGGCTTTTTTAAGCTGGCTCAAACCCAAAGCGCTTTGGATTTCATTCAAGCGGAAGTTATGCCCTATGCTTTTGACTTCGCCTTCAAAAAAATCTTTTTTGAGCATGCCATGAGAGCGAAACCATTTCATTTTTTCATACAATTCGCCATCGTTAGTAACGACCGCTCCCCCTTCAGCCGTAGTGATAGGTTTAATGGCATGGAAACTAAACACGCTCGCTAACGCAAAGCCTCCTACTTTTTTGTTTTGATACTCGCTCCCTAGAGCATGCGAGCTGTCAGAAAGAAAACTCAAAGAATGCCTTTTGCAAAGCTTTTGAATGCTTCCTATTTCCACGCTTTTACCGGCATAATCCACGCTCACTATGGCTTTGGTTTTTTCGTTAATGAGCTTTTCTAGGGCCAATTCATCTATATTGCCATCGTTTTTAATTTCAGCAAATACGGGTTTGTAACCGCTTTCTAAGAGCATGTTAGCTGTCGCTACAAAGCTTATAGGGGTGGTGATTATTTCATTACAATCAGCGTCAAAATCGCTAAAATTCCTATAGAGCGTTAAAAGGGCTGAAGTCGCGCTGTTAAACACTAACGCATGCTTAACGCCCAAAAACTCGCACAAAGCTTCTTCAAATAACAGAGAGCGTTTGCCTTGCGTGAGCTGTTTAGAATTTAAAACCTCTAAAACAGCCTTTTTATCTTCTTCATCTAAACAAGGCTCGCTATAAGCAAACTCTTTCAAGCGAGTAAGTCTTGCAAGCGAGATGGGGTGATCTTGCTTGTGTCATGGACATCTTGGAATTTTTGAGCGTTCAGTCTTGTTTTATCTAAGGTGTTGTATTCCTTGTTCAAATGATTCGTTTCAGCGAGCTGTTTTTTCCACTGGTGCAAAGAGTTTTGAATGCTTTCTTTCTCACTTTCTAATGATTTTGAAAATTTCTCCAAAGCCTTCGTGTCATCAATATCAATATTGCTAGGGAGTTTCAAGCTATCATTGCCTGATTTTTGGTTGAAAGAATCAATCGCTTTGTCCAAACGGCTTTTGAAATGCTCAAAATCGCTTCGATCTTTTTCATTATTGTGAGCGTAAGCTTTAGAAATCCCCACCAATTCTTTAGCGTCTTTATCCATGCCTTTTAAGCTTTTGAGACGGCTTTCTAAATCCCCTATGGCTAGGTTATCCTGCTTAGCCTGTTTGGCTAATTTGATCTTTTCATCATTCTCTGAAAGATTTTGAATTTCCTTATTTTCTTCTTTTCTTGCGTGCGGACTAACCCTTTGGGTGTGGTAATCCCTCATCATCAAAGATGGGTTATAATGATTTGAAATCTTAGACATCCTATCCTCCACTTCATTTTATTTCTTAAAGATAAGATAAGCAAACTTTATTCCTAAAAACATTTTGATCCACTCAATTCTATCTAAAAATATTAATCTAACTCTAAAATCCTCTCTAACTCTTTGATGAGGTTTGTAATTTCTTTCAGTTCTTTAAGATTGAGGGTGAGCTTATAATTGACTTGATTATCAGGATTCATTGGCACCAATTGCTTTTTAAATTCATTTTGTTTCATAAAGTATTTTCTTTCTTTATGAATGTAGTTGATTTCATCTTTTTTAAAAACTCTATAAAGTAATTGGTCTTCGCACACTCCTAAGCAAATCAAAAAATCATAGTTGTATCGTGGGTTTATGCCATTGAACTAAAAAAGTGTTGTTGGTTCTGCCTTTTTGCGCTGTTTTGACCTCAAAAGACACACCGCTTTTTGTCATAATATCGTATTCATCATGAATAATGCCATCATTGATCACTTCATCTATAGCGTTAAGCACGCTTTTTAAAAACTCTTCGCCAATCTGCCCTATAGTGTTGGCTTCAAAATCTCTAATTTTTGAAAAAATAGCGTTGTAATCTTGCCCTAAATTCAATTCTTTATGTTTTTTTCAATAATTTTTAAAAAAGTTTGTTCCAAATCCATCAATTATCCTTTTATCCAAATGATCATGTAGGGCTTGAAAAATATGGCTTTTGCCTAAGTGATAGCAAGAATTAGTCGCTAAACTTGCGTATTTTGTCCAATCAATTTCTTTGAATAGTTTTTTTAATTTAGCGTTTAAAACCTTGTCAGCGCTAGTAAATACCACAGCAATACCAGATTGATACTTAACTTCCTCAAAGTTCTCTACAATTTGTGTGCTTTTATAAAAAGTTGATGAAATGTAAAAAGACGCTTTTTGATTAAAAATCCACTCTTTACCGCATTCTCTGTTTTTAGCTAATGAAACCGTGAAAACCTTGATATATTCGCTAAAGGGTTCTTTATGGCGATTCTTATACCAAGAAAATTCACTTTTTTTATTTTGATATTTTTTGCTCCAAATTTGAAACACGCAATGCACATCCACTTCTTTATTTTTAAAATCTATAAACGCATTTTTTTCTAAGCGTTCGCTATAAAGCAGATTCAAACCTTTCACACGATATTTAATAGAGCCTTTTCCTTGACTTTCAAAGAACATGGGTAGGATGAAACACACAAAATCACAATTTCTAGCATGGTTGATAAATTCTAACGCCATAACCCTACGATGCCCAAAAGGAGGGTTGCCCAGGCAAATCACTTTTTGATGCGTAGGCAATTTATAATTTAAAAAATCGCATTGAATAAATCCATCTCTTTTAGGTTCAATGTCTATACCAATGCGTCTATTTTTAGGGAACAAGTCATAAAACACCCCATCGCCTGCACTTGGCTCTAAAAAAATAAAGTCATCCAGATTTTCGTATTTTTTAATAACTTCACAAGCTTTTTGAAAGCATTTTAAAGCCACACTAGGCTTAGTGAAATACTGATCTAGAACATTGCTAGAATTTTCTTTCATCTCATTGCCATTGACATAGCGTTTAGGGGTAACTTCTTTAAACAAGGTTTGCATGAAAAAACTTTACTATAAAATCATAAAATTTAATGCTGATTTTTTCTGATCGTTTAAAATCCTTAAATCATGCTTAAGAAAATCCTTAAAACTTAAAAATTTTCTTCTAAATACTTCGTGTGGATTTTTGCTTGCCTGAAATCCGCATTTTCAAGCATTTCAAAACAAAAAGACTTCAGCCTCCATACCAGTTTCTGGGTAAAATAAGCGTGGGGTGTTCAACCACATTGTCAGTGTCTAATGGATGTGGGAACTCATCGCAATAGCCCAAGATATGTTTCACCCGATCCTTTCTGATGAAAGTGCACTCTATGACTTCAACGATACTCACCCCATTGTGATGGTGAGGGGTGCAACAATTATTGGGGTGCAAATGCACGCAATAATGCGTTTTTAGAATTTTATTTAAAGCGCTTTGAACTATTTCAAAATAGTTGTTATCCCACAAATATTTCAGACAATGGATTTCTAAAGCAATGATTCTGAAACGATTCAATAGTGCATCGCTCGCACTGATGAGAGCGAGATATTCGCCCCCTTCAATATCCATTTGCAACATTAAATCCCCTTCGCCCACTTGAGAGTTATTAACCCAAGTGTCTAGTGTAATAAAATCTTCATTGTCAGTGCAACCGATGAACTTTTTGATAAAGGAGTAGTTTTCTTTAGGGATATTCAGTATCGGTTCATTGACCGACTTGTCTGCCATATATATATATATATATCGTTATGGTTTGCAAGTTTGCGTTGACGATAAAAATCTTCTTCAAACGCGCTCTCACCTCCCACACCTGGAGAAAAGAGTGCTCTAATCCCCTTAAAATCATTGGGTATCAAATAGCCCCCATCATGTTTTGCCCCAAAACGCACCAATTCATGCTCGGTCTTAATGGGGTGCAAGCTCTTGATGAACCCTTCAACCTTCTCGTTAGGGGTTTCAACAAACAATTCATTGATAGACATTACCCTTTCAGCTCGCCAAAGAATGGAATTGACCTGATTAGCTATAGAGTTGATTTGCTCTTTAAACGATCCTAGAGTTTCAACATTAGAACGAATCTGCTCTTTAATCGCTCCCAAATTTTCAACATGATGATACGCGTTTAAAAACCGATTGGGTAACAAACCCTTAAGAACCCTTTTAATCACTTGCTTCATTAAAATCTCCTTGCAATTAAGTTTAAAAATTTTCTTCTAAATACTTCGTGTGGATTTTTGCTTGCCTGAAATCCGCATTTTCAAGCATTTCAAGGTGGAAAGGAATGGTCGTTTTAATGCCTTCTACTTTAAATTCCTTTAAAGCCCTTTTCATCTTAGCGATCGCTCTTTCTCTGTTTTCACCCCATACAATGAGCTTGCCAATCATAGAATCATAGTGTGTAGGCACGACATAATGGGCATGCGCATGCGAATCAAGACGCACATTCACCCCACCAGGGGCGATCCATTCGGTGATTTTACCCGGGCTTGGGTAGAATTTTTTAGGATCTTCTGCAGTGATCCTGCATTCTATCGCATGCCCTTTGAGAGAAAAGCTTTCTTGCTTGGGTAGTTTCTCGCCTTGAGCGATTTTAATCATCCATTCAATGAGGTTTAACCCGCTCACCATTTCGCTAATGGTGTGTTCCACTTGCAAACGAGTGTTCATCTCCATGAAATAAAAATCTTTCATGTTAGAATCGAGCAAAAATTCAAAAGTCCCAGCCCCCACATAGCCGATATATTTAGCGGCCTTGATCGCTGTTTCTAGCAAACGCTTACGAATACCCTCTTCTAAAACCACTGCCGGGGTTTCTTCAATGAGCTTTTGCTGGCGTCTTTGCACCGAACAATCCCTTTCGCCCACATGAATGACATTGCCATGCTTATCGGCTAGAATTTGGACTTCAATGTGCTTGGGCTTGTTGATGAACTTTTCTAAATACACGCTCCCATCGCCAAATGCGCTCAAAGCTTCCGTTTCTGCGGCTAGATAAAGGTTTTTAAGCCTGGATTTATCTTCTACGACACGCATGCCTCTCCCGCCCCCACCAGCGGCCGCTTTAATGATGACAGGGTAGCCGATTTTATCAGCGATTTCTTCAGCTTCTTGATAGCTTTTAAGCAACCCATCACTGCCCTCAATCACAGGCATGCCGGCTTCTTTCATCACGCTTTTGGCTTTGGATTTGTCGCTCATTAAAGCCATGACTTTCGCGCTCGGACCAATAAATTCTAAAGAATGGTGCGAGCAAATCTCTACAAAATTCTGATTCTCGCTCAAAAACCCATACCCGGGGAAAATTGCATCCGCTTCAAACAATTCCGCCGCGCTAATGATCGCAGGGATATTCAAGTAACTCTCGCTGGATTTTGCCCCTCCTATACACACTTTTGCGTTAGCCGTATTGAGATAGTGGGCGTCTTTGTCAGCGATAGAATAAATGGCTATGGATTCTTTACCCATTTCTTGAATGGTTTGGATCGCTCTTAAAGCGATCTCGCCTCTATTAGCGATCAAAATGCGTGAAAGCTCTTTTTTTTCTACCTTTTTATTTTCTTTATTCATGGATTTTAGAGCTTTTCAACTTTGATGAGTTTCGTGCCGTATTCTACCGGTTGAGCGTCTCCCACTTCAACAGAAACCACCTTGCAAGGGTATTCCACTTCAATTTCATTCATGATTTTCATCGCTTCTACAATGCCCACGATTTGCCCTTTTTTAAGCGTATCGCCGGCTTTGACATAAGGCTCAGCCCCAGGTGAGGGCGCATGATAAAAAGTGCCTACCATAGGCGAAAGCACGAAATCTTCTTTTTTATCTACAATGGGAGTGCATACCATAGGCACAGGAGTTTGAACGCTTGGCATGCTCGCTTCTACCATAATGGGAGCTGGAGAATGGGCGGAACTTAGCGCATTTTTTTTCGCATAAGCGGATTCTTTATCCAAAACCAATTCAAAATGCTCATGCTTTAATTTCAAATGCCCTAAATCAGAAGCTTTAAATTCTTTGATCAACTCTTCAATTTCAGAAAGGTTCATAACGATTTATTCCTTAATATTATTTTAAAATATGCCACAAACACATAATCTTACTAAGCGTTTTAGCAAAAAATTATTGTTATAATAACATAATTATTAACAAACTTTAAAGGCTTTGTGCGTATGGGATTAAAAGCGGATTCTTGGATTAAAAAAATGAGTTTAGAGCATGGCATGATTAGCCCTTTTTGCGAAAAGCAAATCGGTAAGAATGTGATCAGCTATGGTTTGAGCAGTTATGGGTATGATATTAGGGTGGGGAGTGAGTTCATGCTCTTTGATAACAAAAACGCTTTAATTGACCCTAAAAACTTTGACCCTAACAACGCGACTAAAATTGATGCCAGTCAAGAGGGCTTTTTTATCTTACCCGCTAACGCGTTCGCTCTAGCCCATACGATAGAGTATTTTAAAATGCCTAAAGACACCTTAGCGATTTGTTTAGGCAAGAGCACTTACGCCAGGTGCGGGATTATTGTGAATGTTACGCCTTTTGAGCCGGAATTTGAAGGCTATATCACGATTGAAATTTCTAACACCACTAACCTACCGGCTAAAGTCTATGCCAATGAGGGGATCGCGCAAGTGGTGTTTTTACAAGGCGATGAAGCGTGTGAGCAAAGCTATAAAGACAGAGGCGGTAAGTATCAAGGGCAAGTGGGCATCACTTTGCCTAAAATTTTAAAGTGATTTGAAGAAAGATAAAAGCGTTTATCCCTTTGGGCGTTGTTTATTTTTTAATACAAACAATACCGCAATTTCTCAAAAATATATTATAATACGAAACTTCAGTTTCATTGAGTTGCAAACTCTTTGAGAACAAAACGCTAAACCATTTAGGAAATTACCATGCTAAGATTCGTTAGTAAAACGATTTGCTTGTCTTTAATCGGCTTGTTCAACCCTTTAGAAGCCTTTCAAAAACACCAAAAAGACGGCTTTTTTATAGAAGCCGGGTTTGAAACCGGGTTATTAGAAGGCGCTCAAACTAAAGAAGAAGCGACAGCTCAAAACACCCCAAAAATCCAAGAAAATCCCCTAACCCACCCGCAAACTAACGAGCAACCTAAAGAACAAAACAAAAGCGATACAGCCACCCCACAAAGCGTTTATGGGAAGTACTACATACTCCAAAGCACCATTTTAGAAAAAGCGACTGAGTTATTCACAGCGGCTAATATCAACGGCAACGGCTTAACTTTTTATTCTCAAAACCCTGTGTATGTGATGGCATACAATAAGGATAATGCCGAGTTTGAAGGCTATGGCAATAACAGCGTGGTTGTGATACAAAACTTTCTGCCCTACAATTTAAACAATATTGAGCTGAGTTACACAGACGCTCAAGGCAAGGTAGTCAATTTAGGCGTGATAGAGACTATCCCTAAAGATTCTCAAATCATTCTGCCGGCAAGCCTGTTTAATAATTTTTCAAACGATTCGCCATTCAACTCTGATGGCCTCCAACAACTTCAAACCACTACCACCCCCTTTTCTGACGCTAACACGCAGAGTTTGTTTGAAAAGCTCAGTCAAATCACGACCAATCTTCAAATGACTTATGAGAATACAGACCCATTTTCTAGCGGTAACAATGATCCTAGTGGCCCTCTTGCTTCCCCTAAACCTCATTATGAATGCCCTGGTTATAAAAAGAGTTGTCAAGTCGCTTCGGTGTCTTTCACCCCACAAACCGCAGAAGAATTGACCAATTTAATGTTAGATATGATTGCGGTGTTTGACTCCAAATCTTGGGAAGAAGCCGTTTTAAACGCCCCTTTCCAATTCGCTAACAGCCCATCAGAGTGCGGTATTGATTACCCTAAATGCGTGAATCCTTTTAATAACGGGCTTGTTGATCCTAAAGATGAAAAATACGTGCTAACCCCAGAAGAAGTTATCAATAGTTATAGAGTCGCTAATGAGCTTACGGTGAACCTCTTGAATGCGGCCAAGGGGTTTTTAGGGCTAGGATCGCAACTGGGCAGCGCAAACGCTCCTGGTGATAATGGCTTCAATCAAGGTGTTTTAGGGATAGCGCCTTTTGCCTTAAACCCTGAAAAATTGTTTGGCAAAAATTTGAATAAAGTTGCTATTTTGGCATTAAGAGATATTATCCATGAATACGGCCATACTTTAGGTTATACCCATAATGGGAACATGACTTATCAAAGAGTGCGTTTGTGCCAAGAAGGAAACAGGCCGGAAGTGCGGTGTGAAGGCGGGCATGAAGTGGAGAAAAATGGGAAAGAAGAGCTAGAATTTAGTAACGGGCATGAAGTGCGAGACCATGATGGTTACGACTATAATGTTTGCTCTCGTTTTGGCGGTAAAAATCAGCCCGCTTTCCCTAGCAATTACCCCAATTCCATCTATACGAATTGCGCTCAAGTCCCCGCTGGGCTTATAGGGATTACCACCGCTGTTTGGCAACAGCTCATCAATCAAAACGCCCTGCCCATTAATTTCGCTAATTTGAGCAGCCAAGCCAACTATTTAGACGCCGGGTTGAACGTGCAAAATTTTGCAACCTCTATGGTCAGCGCGATCGCGCAAAATTTTTCCACCACTTCCACCACCACTTACCGCTCTTCAAGTAAGAATTTTAGAAGCCCTATTTTAGGGGTTAATGTTAAAATAGGTTACCAACATTATTTCAACGACTACATAGGGTTAGCCTATTATGGCATTATCAAATACAACTACGCTCAAGCTAACGATGAAAAAATCCAGCAATTAAGCTATGGTGGGGGAATGGATGTGTTGTTTGATTTCATCACCACTTATACCAATAAAAAGCAAGATAATCCTACTAAAAAAGTTTTTGCTTCCTCTTTTGGGGTGTTTGGGGGGTTAAGGGGCTTATACAATAGTTACTATGTTTTCAACCAAGTCAAAGGAAGCGGTAATTTAGATATAGTTACCGGGTTTAATTACCGCTACAAGCATTCTAAATATTCCATAGGCATTAGCGTTCCTTTAATCCAAAGCGGTATTAAAATCGCTTCTAATAATGGCATCTATGCGGACTCTGTTGTTTTGAATGAGGGGGGCAGTCATTTTAAAGTGTTTTTTAATTACGGGTGGGTATTTTAGGGGTTAAAAATTGGCTTTAACTCAAGCTTTTTAGCAAAAAATTAAGATCTTAAGTTTTTAAAATTTTGTTTTTAAAACTTTTGCGATACCCCCTAAACTTGTGCGATACTCGCCACAAACACGCATGCGCTCTCAGATTTTAGCACCATATCTAACGGGATGCGATAAATTTCACGCTCTTTAAAATATTCTCTTTCTTGTCCGCTAAAGCCCCCTTCAGGCCCTATGATAACGCCCTTTTCAAAACCCGCACTTGCAGGTAAGGTTTCGCCCTTAAAATCCAAAACGCTAGCCTTAGGGTAGGTTTTTAACATCTCTTTAGTGTTTAAAAACACTTCCAATTCCATTAAAGCGCTGCGGCCGCATTGCTCGCAAGAATGAATCAAGATCTTTTGAAAGCGCTCTAATTTGGTGCTGTCTATTTTTTCATTGCGTTGGCTAAAATCTGCATAGAATAAACTCAACTTGCTCACGCCTAACTGGTTTAAAAAGGGTAGAATTTTTTCAATGCTTTTGATTTCAATCACGCTTAAAATCAAATGCGTTTTTTTACTGGCCATAACCTCTAATGCTTGCACGCCCACTAGCTTTAAAAGGGCGTGTTTTTTAGTGATTTCTGCATGCTCATAGGTGTATAAAAGGGCGTCTTTTAAATTTCTCAAATCCAAACGACTCGCGCTTTTGATACGCCTTGATCGGTATAAATGCGTATAACTCTCGCCTTCTATTTTTAAAACAGGCTCTTTGGCTAAAGGGTGGTAGACAAAACGCATTCAAAGGCCCATTAACACAACAATAAGAATCGTTTCTAAAAAATACAGGATTTTAGCCTTTTTAATATACGCCTCCATCCTTTCTTTTTTAGTGATAGCGAATTTCACGCTTTTATGGCGTTTGATTTCTGCTATAAGAATCAACAACAACCCTAAAAGCATGGCAACAGCGCTAAAAGAAAATTCAAATTGTTGCATCGCCCAAATAAAAACCCCGCTCAAAAGAGCGATGCTTAAAAGAATGTAAATCGCTGGCATGACAAGATAGATTTTTTTGTTCAATTGGATAAAATTCTTTTCTTTAAAAAGGGTGTAAAGATTGATCATAAAGGCTAGGGCAAGCAAGGCGGCAAAAAAGGCATGGATAAGCAAGGATTGAGCCATCACAGAAGAATCTTGTGTATTTAATGCTTGCAAACTCATCTCTAACATTAACTTCTTTCTAACGATTTATTTTTTATTAATCGTTTTATTTTAGCATGCACTAATGAATTTAATCAATGAAAAGCTTAATGATTTAGAAAATAACGCCACAAAATCCCCTAAAGAAGCGGTCGTTCTTTTGAATATGGGAGGGCCTAACAGCCTTTATGAAGTGGGGGTGTTTTTAAAAAACATGTTTGATGACCCCTTTATCCTTACCATTAAAAATAATTTCATGCGTAAAATGGTGGGTAAAATGATCGTCAATAGCCGCATAGAAAAATCCAAAAAAATCTATGAAAAATTAGGGGGAAAATCCCCTTTAACGCCTATCACATTCGCCCTTACAGAGCGTTTGAACGAATTGGATCCTTCTCGCTTTTACACTTATGCGATGCGCTATACCCCCCCTTATGCGTCTATGGTCTTGCAAGATTTAGCCTTAAAAGAGGTAGAAAGCTTGGTGTTTTTTTCCATGTATCCGCAATATTCTAGCACCACCACCCTTTCTAGCTTCAATGACGCTTTTAACGCCCTTAAATCCTTAGAAACTTTCCGCCCTAAGGTGCGACTAATAGAGCGTTTTTATGCCAGCAAAAAGCTTAATGAAATCATTTTAAACACGATTTTAAGCGCCCTAAACAACCGCAAAAGCCAGGATTTTGTCTTAATCTTTTCCGTCCATGGCTTACCCAAAAGCGTTATTGATGCCGGCGATACTTACCAGCAAGAATGCGAACACCATGTGAGCTTGTTAAAAGAGTTGATGCAACAAAAAAATACCCCTTTTAAAGAAGTCTTACTCTCTTACCAATCCAAGCTAGGGCCTATGAAATGGCTAGAGCCAAGCACTGAAGAATTGATAGAAAAGCACCGCAAATCTCATATCATCATCTATCCTTTGGCTTTCACGATTGATAATTCTGAAACGATCTATGAATTAGACATGCAATACCGCTTGATGGCAGAGCGCTTGGCGGTTAAAGAATATTTGGTTTGCCCATGCTTAAACGATTCCATAGAGTTTGCAAAATTCATCATTGAATTAGTGAATAACCTTAAAAGTGAGTGAAATTTACATAAAAAAGCGATTATTATGGTAAAATACCAAGTTTTCAAATCTATTAAAAAGTAAAGGTTATTACATGTTTTCACTTTCTTATGTTTCCAAGAAATTTTTAAGCGTTTTGTTATTGATTTCGCTATTTTTAAGTGCTTGCAAATCCAACAATAAGGACAAATTAGATGAAAATCTTTTAAGCTCTGGCTCTCAAAGCTCCAAAGAATTAAATGATGAGCGAGATAATATAGACAAAAAGAGCTATGCCGGTTTAGAAGATGTTTTTTCAGACAATAAGTCCATTAGCCCTAACGATAAATACATGCTTTTAGTGTTTGGCCGTAATGGTTGCTCCTATTGTGAAAGGTTTAAAAAAGATCTCAAAAATGTTAAAGAATTGCGCGACTATGTTAAAGAGCATTTTAGCGCTTACTATGTCAATATCAGCTACTCCAAAGAGCATGATTTTAAAGTCGGCGATAAGGATAAAAATGATGAAAAAGAAATCAAAATGTCCACAGAAGAATTAGCGCAAATTTATGCCGTCCAATCCACCCCTACGATTGTTTTGTCCGATAAAACCGGCAAAACCATCTATGAATTGCCCGGCTATATGCCCTCTACGCAATTTTTAGCGGTGTTAGAATTTATCGGCGATGGGAAGTATCAAGACACGAAAAACGATGAGGATCTCACTAAAAAATTAAAGGCTTACATCAAGTATAAAACCAACTTTTCTAAAGGCAAGTCTAACTAGGAAAGTCTAATGAAGAATCTCAAAAGCCTGCTTTCTTTTTTGCTGGCTTCTTTTTGGGTCGCTATCCCTTTAATTGCGCTCTATGCCTTAGCGTGTGCGATAGCCACTTTTATAGAAAACGATTACGGCACGAGCGCGAGTAAGGCGATTGTGTACAACACCCCTTGGTTTAATTTCTTGCATGCGTATTTGTTGGTGGTTTTAATAGGCACATTCATTAAATCTAAAGCTTTGGAGCGCAAAAGGTATGCGAGCCTTTTTTTCCACAGCTCTTTGATTTTCATCATTTTAGGGGCAGCCATCACGCGTTTTTTTGGCGTAGAAGGGCTTATGCATGTGCGAGAAAATAGCGCGCAAAGCTCTTTTGAAAGCGCGGACACTTACCTTAATATCACCCTAAACGACGAAAAAAAACTTTCTTTAAAAACGCCTTTAACCTTTTATCATTCCAAACGATTAAAACCCATTCATGCCACTTTAGATCACAAGCCTTTAATTTTAGAACCCTTAGAGATTTATAAGCAAAACGCCATTAAAAAAGATGACGCTACGATTTTGGTGTTAAAAGCGACCTATAACGGCGTGAGCCGCAAATTCAACCTCATTAAAACCAACAGGAATGAAGGCATAGAAGAAAGCGAGGTGTTTAAAGACGACAAACTCTCTTTAAGTTTTGGATCCGCTTACATTGAATTGCCCTTTCAAATCAAACTGAAGCGTTTTGAATTAGAGCGCTACGCCGGCTCTATGAGTCCTTCATCTTACGCTTCAGAAGTGGAAGTTTTGAAATTGGATAACACTTTAATCAAACCTTATAGGATCTTTATGAACCATGTTTTAGATTATGAGGGCTATCGCTTTTTCCAATCTTCCTATGATACGGATGAAAAAGGCACGATCCTCTCAGTCAATAAAGACCCGGGTAAAATCCCCACTTATTTAGGGTATGCGATGCTTATTTTGGGGGCTTTGTGGTTGCTTTTGGATAAAAACGGGCGTTTTTTGAAGCTTTCACGCTTTTTAAAATCCCAACAAGCCGCTAGTTTCTTACTCGCTTTAATTTTAATCAGCCCTTTTACTTCCTTGTTTGCCAGTGAGACTCCAATTGACATGCATGGGGGCAAAAGCGCTAAAATTGAGCGACAAAAAATAGAAAATTCCGCCAATAAAGAAGATTCTAAAAGCGCGATTTTAGAGCGTTTGAAGCATTTAAGAGAGTATTCCAAAGACCATTTAAAAGCCTTTCAAAGGCTTCAAGTCCAGGATTTTGACGGGCGTATCAAACCCCTTGATACCATTAGCATTGAATATATCCATAAGATTTTAAGAAAAGATGATTTTCAAGGGCTAAACGCCATGCAAGTGCTTTTAGGGATCATGTTTTTCCCCAATGATTGGCGTAGCGTTAAAATGATTTACACTTCTAATAAAGCCTTAAGAAAGCTTATCGGCACGCCTTTAGACGAAAGCCGTATCGCTTTTAGAGATGCGTTTGATAGCCGTGGGTATAAATTAAAAAATTTGGTTGAAGAAGTCAATCAAAAATCCCCCAATGCGCGCAACGAGTTGGATAAAGATGTCTTAAAAGTAGATGAACGCATCAACCTAGTCTATACGCTTTTTAGCGCTCAATTTTTACGCATTTTCCCTAGCGATAAAACCACTGCTTGGCTCTCGCCCATTGAAGCGATCAACAGCCCCAATAAAGAAATTTCAAGCGTGGCAACGGAGTTTTTAAAAAATATTTTTAGCGGGTTTGATGACGCTTTAAAAACCAATCAATGGGATAAAGTAGAAAAAACCCTAAAAGATTTAAGCGTCTATCAGCAAGAGCATGCCAAAAACCTCTATTTGCCCTCTTCTAAAGTGGATTCTGAAATTTTTTTAAACCACACCAATTTTTTTAACCGCCTGACCCTGCCTTATATCCTTCTTGGGTTGTTGCTTTTTATCGTTGTAATCAGCTCTCTTGTTAAAAACACGATTCCAAATATTTGGCCCACTAAAATCCTTTATGTGGCTATCTTGCTTTGCGCAATCGCTCATTCTATGGGACTCATTTTGCGCTGGTATGTGAGCGGGCATTCGCCTTGGAGCAACGCTTATGAGTCCATGCTTTATATCGCATGGGCTTCTGTTATTGCAGGGTTTATTTTACGCTCCAAACTCGCGCTATCGGCCTCTAGCTTTTTAGCTGGTATCGCGCTCTTTGTGGCTCATTTAGGCTTTATGGACCCTCAAATCGGTCATTTAGTGCCGGTGTTGAAATCCTATTGGCTCAATATCCATGTTTCTGTTATCACCGCTAGTTATGGCTTTTTGGGTTTGTGTTTTGTGCTAGGGATTTTGAGTTTGGTTTTGTTTATTTTGCGCAAACAAGGGCGTTTCAATTTGGACAAAACCATCCTCTCCATTAGCGCTATCAATGAAATGAGCATGATTTTAGGCCTGTTCATGCTCACAGCCGGGAATTTCTTAGGCGGGGTGTGGGCGAATGAATCTTGGGGGCGCTATTGGGGGT
>NZ_VEZH01000019.1:0-26599 GCF_006440215.1 Helicobacter pylori
TCATTAATATTGGGTTTAATCGTGTAACCTTAAGGAGCCAAAAAGGCAACGAAGCTTCTTACGCTTTCAATAGCGAAAAATTCTTAAAATGGTTTAAGGAAGTGTCTTTGAATGAAGTTGAGAATAATCACGCTGAAAAAAGCGGAGAGGATTTGTTGAAAGGCGTTAAAATCGTTACGAGCGGTCCGAGTGTCAAGGAAAGGACTACTGCTCCTAAAGAGAAAGAAAGCAAGTATAAATTGGACTTTGATTTCGCTGATGAAAATGAGGGTAATTTTCTTACCATTGCGGAGCTTTATGCTAACGAAAAAAGAGGCTCGAGACTTGGTGTGTTGTTCGCTCCTATGAGTTATAATGGTGGAGGGTTTCAAGCGAGTTTAATCATTTTACATGCGCTCTCTTATGCTTCAAGTTTTAAATACCATACTGATTTGGAGTTTAACGCTATGATTGAAAACCGAGACCCTGAAAATTGTATGTTTGATAGCTTTGACAATATGGGTATGGGAGATGTCTTTACTTTTTGTAAGGCGATGGAGATTTATGCTTTAAACTCTAAAAATGGGGATAAAAATGGTATCTCTTTGGAAGAGTGGGGGTGGCTTTTACCTAAAAATCAAAAAGAGGCGAAATTTGTTGCGCAACTCTTATGCGATGGGGGTATCAATAAATACGATTTAACATGTGCGGGTCTTACTGAAAATCTGTTAAAAGACAATCGTTGGTCTTATGGAATGAGAGATGAGTTTTATGATGATGAAGGGAATGTGATTGCGGAGGGTGATGAGGCAACTGCTCTTAAACTTAAAGGGGGAGAGGAGGAATAACCCCCCCCTTGTGGGGTCTCCTTTTTTTTAATCTCTTTTATTCTCTTTTTTCAATCTCTCTTTAATTTGTCCATTTAGTTGGAATGGCTTTAATCTTAAAACCCTATCTTTGCGCGTTATTTCGCATTCAAAAGGCGTTTTTCTTTAAATTCCTGGTATTCTTTGATCGCATAATTCACAAAAGGCTTGATCGCAATCCCGCCCCTAGAGGCAAAATCCCCATACACTTCCAAATACTTTGGCTCTAGCAATTGGGCTAAATCTAGTAAAATCGTATTGATACAGCTCTCATGAAAACTCCCATGGTTTCTGTAACTGAATAAATAGAGTTTTAAGGACTTGCTTTCTACCATTTTATCTTTAGGGATATAGCGGATATAAATCACGCCAAAATCCGGCTGGGAGGTGATTGGGCAAAGGCTTGTAAATTCCTTGCATTCTAGCGTGATTAGGGGGTCTAAATTGGGGTTTGGGTTAGGGAAAGCTTCTAATAACTGGCTGTTGTATTCAAAAATATAGGGCGTTTTAGCGCCTAAGGATTTGAGGTTTAGTTTAGGGGTCATTAATCTTTCCTTGATTTAAGTTATAATAAGGCTATTTTAACCCATTTTTTAGGAAACTCATGAACAAACGCATAGAAACGATTACGGCTTTATTAGATGAAAAAAAGGCTTTTGATATTACGCATATTGATTTGTCTCAAACCCCCTATTTGGTAGAAAATGTCATTATCGCTACCACGCTAGCGAATAAGCATGCCCTTTCTTTACTAGATGCGCTTAAAAACACCCTTAAGCCTTTGGGCGAAGTCTTTTACCAGATAGATGAGTCTAATGAAGAGTGGATCATTTTGGATTTGGGGGATTTGATGATCCATCTTTTCACCGAAGAATGCCGTAAAAAATTTGACTTGGAAGGGTTTTTGAACGCTTATAAAAGGGGGATTCCTTATCAAAACGCCTAAGAAACTCATCGCGCTTCTAGGGCCTAGCGGGAGCGGGAAAAGCGCTCTTTCTGTTGAATTAGCCCAAGAATTGGACGCTGAAATCTTTTCTTTGGATTCTTTGAGTATTTATAAAGACATTAACATCGCTTCGGCTAAACCGAGCCTGAAAGAGCGAAAAAATATCAAGCATTACGCCCTAGATCACCTTAATATTGATGAAAAAAATAATGCTCAGCTCTTTAAAACCCTTTTAGAGGACGCCATGAGAGTGTCTTCTAAAGAAATTTTACTCATTGTGGGGGGGAGCAGTTTTTACTTAAAATCCATTTTAGAAGGTTTGAGCAGCATGCCAAAAATGAGCGGTGAGGAGGTTGTAAAAATAGAGCGAGAAATCAGCACCCTAGCCAACCCTTATGCGTTTTTAAAATCCATTGACCCTACGATCGCTTTTAAAATCCATCCAAACGACACTTACCGCATCCATAAGGCGTTAGAAATCTTTTTTTCCACCCACACGCCCCCAAGCGAGTATTTTAAGGCTAACCCTAAAAAACCCTTTGAGCATGCCGTCTCATTATTCGCTCTTTATATTGAAAAAAGCACGCTTGCAAACAACATCAAACAGCGCACCAAAAACATGCTTGATGATGGTCTTATAGAAGAAATCAAAGCCCTTTATGCCAAATACCCTAAAGATTCACAGCCTTTTAAAGCCATAGGCGTTAAAGAGAGCGTTCTTTATTTAGAAAAACAACTCACTTTAAAGGAGCTAGAAGAAGCGATTATCTCTAACACCCTAAAATTAGCCAAGCGCCAAAACACTTTCAATAAAACCCAGTTCAATAACCTTTACACAGGGAGCGTTAAAGAAGTTAGGCATGCGATTTTAAACCACTCAAAAAGTGCTATTAAAGGATAACCTAATGGATACGCAAACTCCGCACAATCAAATTATCCCTATTTTTATGAGTTTTGATAAGAATTACGCGCTAGGGGCTAGCGTGAGCCTTTATTCTTTACTTTCACATGCGAGCAGGCACACAAGCACGATAGATTTTAGCCCTCTCAATCAAAACAACGAACTTTTAGGCGCTAACATCGTGTATAAAATCCATTGCTTGATTAAAGGGGTCACTTTAGAGCAGCAAAACAAGCTTTTAAAAACCCTTGAGCCTTTTAGAAAATTCGCTTCATTAGAGTTTATAGACATCAATTCGCTCGATCATTCCATAGAAAGCTATCTCAATGAGTCTTGCTCCAAGCGTTATGGCGGGCTTCTTGTTTTGTGCCGGCTCTTGCTCGCTTCACTCTTCCCTAATTATTCTAAAATCATTTCCATAGATGTGGATACGGTGTTTTTGGGCGATGTTGCAAGCGCTTATTTTGCACTAGATAACGACCCCACTAAATCACTTGGCATGGTGAGAGACACATTTTCTCACCTTCCTTTTGAAGCCTTTTGTGATTTTTGCAAGCGCGCTTGTAGGAATTTTAAAATGGATTTTTCACGCTTTAGCCCAAACGAATTGAAACGCATCCATCAAGGCTTTAACATGGGCTTTTTGGTGGCACATCTGGATCGGTGGCGTCAAGACGGGTTTGAAAAAACCGCTTTAGAGTTTTTGAAAACTAGGGGGAAAGACCTTTTCTACCCTGAGCAGTGTTTGGTTAATATGGTGTTTTGGAAGTGCGTTTTAGAATTGCCTATTTATTATAATTGCTATTCTGATTCTTTCAAAGAGCACTACCCTAAAAACATCATCATGCTCCATTTCATCAAATACAAGCCGTGGCGTTCTGTGAGTTCTTTAAACGGGCGTTTGATTTGCTATGAAGCTGAAGCGAGTTTTTGGCTCGCCAACCTTTTTTGCACCCCTTTTAAAAACGATTTTTTTAAAGAACGCCTTGAAATGGCTAAAGACCAACAAATGCAATCTTTTAAAACCCACATTCGATCAAAAACGATTAAGGATTATTTTTGTTTTAGGATAAAAAATATTTTGAAAAAAGTTTTCAAACCCACTTAAAGGACATTCATGGAAAAATTATTGAAGTTTTTAAAATTCTTTGCCAGTAGCGTAACTCTAGATGAAAAATTTTTAATGTTCCTTCTTTGCAACGCTCTTTCTAACGCTTACAAAAATAGCGATCTGTTTTCTTTCTCTAAAGGCTTTTTAGGCGCTTTTTTAATCGGGTTTGTGGTGTATTATGCCGCCACTCTGATCCCCAAAAGACCCTTGCAACGCTTGTTAGAATGGCTGTTTATAGGAAGCGGTATTATTTTTAGCGTGGCTGAAATTTTTACGCTCTTTATGTTTAAAATGCCTTTTTCCAAAGGCTTGATTGACACGCTTTTAGCCACAAACAGCTCTGAAACGATGGCGTTTATAAAAAGCTATAACAATTATTTGTTTTACTACGCTTTTATTTTGATCGCTTTGTTGATTATGATTAAAATCATTCGCTTTAGAGTGCTTGTGCCTGGTGTGATAGCGGGCGTTTTAGGGCTTTCTATCCTCACCATAGGAAGCGTTCACCATGTTAAATATCTCACGAGCAACGATGCCATTTTAAAAAGATCATTGTTTTCTCTCTCTTTAACTAGGGGGGTTTATTCCGCTTATTTGAGCTTGTTTGATCGCCAACAAGCCATAAAATTTTATAGCTTTTTAAATAACCTTTATTTACCAAGCGATTATCTTTCCAGCACGGGCGATGTTTCAAATGTCGTCTTAGTTATCGGCGAAAGCGCGAGCAGAAATTTCATGCAACTCTATGGCTATAACGTTTCTAATAACCCCTTATTGAGCCAACTCGCCAACGAGAGAGAGAGAGTAACAACCTGTTCGTGTTTTCTGACACGATAAGCAAAGAAGCCCACACCTCTGATGTCTTTGAAAGCCTGCTCAATTACAGCAACGCCGAAACGAATAAGCCTTGGTATCATTACCACAACATGATAGACATTTTCAAGCGATCCCATTATGAAACTTTTTGGCTAGAAAAACAAATCGTCGATGAATGGGGGATCACACAAAATCTAGTCTCTAATCGTTCTAAAAACCGCTACTATATTTTGGGAAACTATGGTGCATACGATGAAGAGCTGGTGAAATTTTATTCTAAAAATGTCCAACCCCAATTAAAAAGCAAGAATTTTATCGTGTTCCATTTGATTGGCTCTCATTCTTGGTATGCCGATCGTTTCCCTAAAAGTTTTGCCAAATTCAAACCAAGCGATTTGTCTTTTTCTAATTTGCATGCAATCAGCGATAGAGACAAGCAAATCGTTGCCGATTATGTCAATTCGCTTTATTATAACGACGCTGTTTTGAATGGGATTTTTAACCTCTTTAAAGATAAAGACGCTATTGTGTTTTATTTGAGCGACCATGCACAAGATATTTTTGAAAGCGGTCCTACTTATGGGCATAGATGCTCTAAAGCGGGCTTAGAAATCCCTTTTATGATTTATATAAGCGATATTTTTAAAGAAAAACACTCCGAGAAAGTGAAGTTGATTAAAAGCGCTTTAAACAAACCTTTCATGAGCGATGATTTAATCCATTCTCTTTTGCCTTTGGTGGGCATTCACACTAAAGATGAAATAGAGAGTAAAAACCTTTTTAGCCCCCAATTTGACGCCCAAAGAAAAAGGGCTGTTTGTTATGGCAGCATGGATTATGATAAGGTTAAATAATAATTAGGGGTAAGCTTGATTTCAAATAAAGCTTTCAACCCTACCTTAAAATTTTCACTTCTTCTTCTAAATAAATGCCGTATTCTTGCAACACTCTGGTTTTGGCTAGTTCTATCAAATCCAATGCTTCTTCAAATCCTGCACCCCCCAAATTCACCAAAAAATTCGCATGCTCTTTAGCAAAGCCCACTCTTTTTAGACAATAACCCCTTAAGCCCACGCCTTCTAAAAGCCTACCCGCATGATCGTTAGGCGGGTTTTTGAAACAGCTCCCAAAATTAGGCAATTTGGGGTGGCTTTTGCGCATGCTTTGACACGCTTTTAAAACTTCTTGTCTAAAGCCATGCGTTTTTTTAAACCTCGCCCTTAAGACAACGCCATTGAATTTGCTGCTGCGATAATCTAATCCTAGCGCTCCACTCCCTAGCCATTCATTATTAATGCAAGCGCTTTCTAAAACATTTTTGATTTCAAATTCTTTCATGCCAGCATTCATTTTAACTAACGCCCCTAAAGTGCCAGGCAATTGCCCTAAAAACTCCAAACCCCCTAAATCATTCGCCCTAAAATAATTAAAAATTTTAGACGAGTTGGCCGCTCCCCCTATTTCAACGCATTCGCCCTTATCGCAAATATAATCGTAGTTTGGGCCTAAAAGGGCGAGATTTTTCGCGCTAGGAGCGATTAAAAGGTTGTTCGCTAAACCGATAATTTGGTGTTCTTGAGAGATTTCATCATCGTTTTCTAAAATGCTCACTTTTAAAGGCGTGCCGATTTTCACGCTGCTGTAACGAGAAAAATCAATGGTTTTTTCTAGCATTTTCTAGCCTATGATTTTAGGAATGAGCTTGATTAAGGTTTTGGTGTAATCTAAAAGCATGTTAGTCATCCACGGCATGGTTAAAATCAACACCCCAATCACCGCTAAAATCTTAGGTACAAAAGACAAGGTCATTTCATTGATTTGAGTGGTCGCTTGAAAAATACTGACTAATAGCCCCACCACCAAGCCCGCTAGTAATACCGGTAAAGAAATCATCAAAGTGATTTTATAAGTCTCAATGGCGAGTTTCATGAGTTGTGATTCCATAACATTCCTTTTATCTTAAGATTTCTTCTAATTGCTGAAAGCTTTGTTCAAAAGGCTGCAAAGCGTTTTCATCTTGCGCTAAAAACTGCTCCATTAAAGCCTTTTTCTTAATCGCTTCATCAAGCTCTTTATCGTTCCCCATTTGATAAGAGCCGATGCGAATGAGCATTTCATTTTCTTTCAATAACGCATACAAACGGCGGAATTTTCTTGCGCAAAGGTTTTGAGACTCGCTGATGATGTCTTTAGCCACCCTTGATGCGGAATTTAAAATATTAATAGGCGGGTAGATCCCATAATCGGTCAATTCCCTGCTTAAGACAATATGCCCGTCTAAAATACTCCTGGCTTGATCGGCTATGGGATCGCTCAAATCATCGCCCTCTACTAGCACGCTAAAAAAAGCCGTGATGCTCCCCTTATTTTCTTCCTTGCCCGCCCTCTCCATTAATTGAGGCAATAAGGAAAGCGCGGATGGAGGGTAGCCTTTTGAAGTGGGTGGTTCGCCTAAGGCTAAACCGATCTCTCTTTGAGCCATAGCGAAACGAGTCACTGAATCCATGATGAATAACACATCTAGCCCTTGATTTTTAAAATACTCCGCCACGCTCATCGCGCAAAAGGCCCCGTATTTGCGCATTAAAGGGCTATCATCGCTCGTAGCGACCACTAGCACGCAAGAGCTTAAATCCCCTTTTAAGTTTTTCTCTATAAATTCAGGGATTTCTCTGCCCCTTTCCCCAATCAAAGCGATCACTTTAATGGGCGCTAAGCAACCCCTAGTGATCATGCCCATTAGCGTGGATTTACCCACCCCAGAGCCGGCAAAAATGCCCAGTTTTTGCCCCTTACCGCAAGTCAAAAGCCCATCAATGCTCTTCACTCCCACGCTAAAAACCTCATCAATCAAGCCTCTTTTTAAAGGGGCTATAGGCGTTGTAATCACAGGCGCTAATCGTTCATAATCCAATGCCCCCTTATTGTCAATGACTTGCCCTAAAGGGTTAAGCACCCTCCCTAAAAGATTACGGCCCACAGGGAAATTCAACCCCTCTTTTAAAAACAGCACCTTATCGCCAGCCCTAGCCCCCTCTATAAAATTAAAAGGCGTGAAACCGAATTGCTCTTTTTCTGCCACCACCACCATTCCCACGCATTCGCTGCCATCGCTTTTTTCAATCTTCACCACATCGCCCACAGACGGGTTAAAACCATCCGCATAAACGATATTGGGCATGATTTTTTTCACGCTCCCATAGCGAGGCGATAGATCAAAATGTTGATTCAAGCGGTTTTTTAAGGATTTTAGGGGCATTTAAAGCTCTTTAGTCCATAAGACTTCAGCGATTTGGCGCTCATTATTGATCCTATTCACATGCACGATCACATCAATCGCGCTCTTAAAATACGCCCGCATCAAATCCTTATCTAAAGAATGCGTATAACGCATGCTCAAATTCAGCGAAAGGGCTTCTAAAGTGTTTTGGGCACTATTAGCATGAATGGTTGAGAGCATGCCCTTATGCCCGGTGTTTCCTAAACGCAAAAAGAGCGCTGCATTCCTGGTGTCAATCTCGCCCACAATGAGCCTATCCGGGTTTAAACGCATGGCCATATTGAGAGCGTCTTCATAATTAAAGCGCGTGTTCTCTTGCTTGCCCACTAAAAGCCCTACGCAATTACTAAACGCTTTTAAATCCAATTCTTGGCTGTCTTCAACGCTCACCACCCTTTCATCTTTATTGACGCAATCTAAAAGAGCGTTTAATAGGCTTGTTTTACCGCTTGAAGTCTCCCCACTAATAAGAATGTTATGCCCTTTGAGCGCTAAATCTTTCAAACCTTTTGGATCGCTTGCTTTGAAAGTGAAATCGTCTAAACTCAAGGGCTTAAGCCTAGGCACACGGATATTGAGCGTGATTTGATTATTGGTAGTGATGCTGAAGTGATTCGCGCTCACCCTATAGCGCGTGAAAGGGATAGAGCAATTTAAAGTGGGGTGCTCTTCATCAAAAAACAACCCCCTAAAACTGGCCAATTGCTCGCAAAACCTCAGCAAAAACGCCTTATCAAAAAGCGCATGCCCTCTTTTTTCTCGGGTGTTATTGACTTTATAAAGCCAAAGTTCCTGCTCGGTGTTGATGATTAGCTCGGTGATCCCGCTTTCTAAAAAAGGGGTAAAATGACCGATTAGGGCTTGTAAAACTCTATGGGTTTGTAAAGTTTTCAAAAGCCCTATCCTTTTATCATCGCTCTTTTAAAACATGTTCGCAACGCTTGCAAGGGGTGTTTTCTAGCTCGCTTTTAAAACGCCAACACCTGGGGCATTTATAAAAAGGGGCTTTAAAGAGCGTGAATGCTGGCGTTTCGCTCAATTTTTCTTTTGCAATCCCTACAAAGCTTACCATCAGCAATTCTTCTACTAAATTTTCACGCAACGCTTTTTCTTTTACTTCAATAGCGCACTCCAACGAATTTTTGATCACGCCTTCTTTTTTCAATCGGTCTAACTCTTCATTAAAGGCAGAACGCAAGGCTAAAACGGCTTCAAAATTTTCTGGCTTTTTACATTCTTTAAGGTGGAGTTTTTCTAAAATATTAATGCCTTTCAAATCAAACACATCTTTAGCTTGCAAAAACGCGCAAAGCACCTGGCTATGCTCTAAAACTTCTTCAATCGTGTGCGTTAAAATCGGGGCTAAAAAGTAGCACAATTGGCTAGCTACAGCGAGTAAGACCATTTGAATGGCTTGGCGTTTTTCATTATTTTTGCTATCGCAATACAAGCTATCCTTACAAGCGTCTAAATAAATCCCGCTCAATTCATTGGTAACAAACGCCATTAAAATATTCAAGCCCTTCACCAAATCATGCTCTTCAAACGCGCTATTGACTCCAGCGCTTATGGTTTCTAAAGCCTCTAATATAAAATGATCTAAAGGGCTGAAGCTATGGGAGCGTTCTAAATTCTTAAGATCCATATCGCTAAAATTGGCGAGTAAGAATTTTAGGGTGTTGCGGAATTTTTTATAATGCTGTTCTGTTTGAGTGAAAAAGGTTTGAGAGACCCTCAAATCGTTTTGATAGTCATTAAACGCTACCCACAAACGCACCACATCGCTCCCATGCGTTTTGAGCAGCTTGTCCAAAGACACCACATTGCCTTTAGATTTACTCATTTTCTCGCCCTTTTCATCTACAATGAAGCCATGCGTAATGACCTTTTTAAAAGGGGCTTGATTATTTAAAACACAACCGATTAAAAGCGAGCTTTGAAACCACCCCCTATGCTGATCGCTCCCTTCTAAGATCACATCGCTAGGACTTTGCCCCTTTGCTCCATGATAGTCTTCTAAAACCGCCTTAAAGGTGCTACCGCTATCAAACCACACGTCTAAAATGTGCATGACTTTTTCGTAATGCTTGGCGTCCTCTTGATAGCTAGGGGGCAATAAATCTTTCACGCTAGACTCCCACCACACATCACAGCCTTTTTTCTCAAAAAGATTCGCCACATGCTCTAAAACTTCGCTTTCAAAACAAGGCTTATTCGTGCGTTTGTCTATGAAAAAGGCCAGTGGCACGCCCCATTTTCTTTGTCGGCTCAAGCACCAATCAGGGCGGTTTTCTATCATGGTTTTTAGGCGGTTTTTCCCGCTGCTTGGCACAAATTCCACCTTTTCAATCGTATCTAAAGCCACTTCTCTTAAGGTTTTTTGAGAGCCATCATTTTGAATAAAAGGCTCATCCATTAAAATAAACCATTGCGTGGTCGCTCTGTAAATCACAGGCTTGTGCGTCCTCCAGCAATGCGGGTAGGAATGTTCAATCTCTTGCTCTAGCAATAAAGAATCGCCCAATTGCTCTATAATGCGTTTTTGAGCCTTAAAAACATGCTCGCCCAGATAGCTTTCATCTAATAATTTCTTATGGATAATGCCCTCATCATAGCAACCTTTTTCATCTACAGACATTAACACTTCTAAATTATATCTTAAGCCTAAATAGTAGTCCTCTTCACCATGCCCGGGAGCGGTATGCACGGCTCCTGTGCCATCTTCTAAACCGACATGCTCTCCTAGAGTGATTAGGGAATCTCTTTGGTTTAAAGGATTGGTGGCCTTCAAATATTCTAAATCATTGGAATTGAATTCATGCGTGATCGCATTATCCACCACCCCTAAAGCGGCTAATTTTTCATGCAAGGCTTTAGCGACTAAATAGCCTTTTTGGGTGAGCGCATAAAGGGCGTCTTTTTTCAAAGCGATCGCTTCATTCGCATACAAAGTCCAGGGCGTGGTCGTCCAAATCACTAAGCTCGCTTTTTTGACTTTTAACTTTTCTAAACTCTCCTTTTTCAAACCAAACGCCACGAAAATAGAGGGCGATTTTTTCATCTTGTATTCCACTTCAGCTTCCGCTAAAGCGCTCTCGCATGCATAACTCCAATAAATAGGCTTGTGGCGCTCTTTCAAAAGCCCTTTTTTAGCCACTTCCACTAAGGCCCTATAAATGCTCGCTTCAAATTTAAAATCCATGGTTTTATAAGGATCTTCAAAATCCCCCAAAACGCCTAATTGCAAAAACTCGTTCTTTTGGATTTCTAAAAATTTCTTCGCATGATCTCGGCACTTTTCTCTAAACAGCGTGGGGTTTTCCAGGCTCGTTTTTTCTTTTTCTAATCGCTCTAAAATTTGCTGCTCAATGGGCAAGCCATGGCAATCCCAACCGGGCGTGTAATAGATTTTCTTCCCTTTAAAATATTCTCTTTTAACGACAATGTCTTTTAAAATTTTATTTAAGGCATGCCCTAAATGCAAATGCCCGTTCGCATAAGGCGGCCCGTCATGCAAAGTGAAATCCCCATGGTTATCTTTCCTATTCTGCATGCGTTTAAACGCTTGTTGCTCTTGCCATTTAGCGTAAGTCTTAGGCTCATTAACGCTCAAATTCCCTTTCATAGAAAAGGTGGTTGTGTTTAAGTTTAGGGTGTCTTTGTATTCTTTCATTGATTGATCCTTGGTCTTTTATTGATCTTTTATTATGACTCTTTTGTTTTAGGAGCGATATAAAGATGCGTGTCTTTTCGTGGCACATTTTTTAAAGTGGGGATTTGTAAAATCGTGTATTCTTCTATCCCTTTTAAATAGTGCAAGCTAATCATATCGCCTATTTTCACTTCTTTACTAGCCTTAGCGCAACTCCCATTGAGCCACACCGCCCCCACGCTGCACATATCTGTCGCTAAAACGCGCCGCTTCACTAAACCCACTGATTGTAAAAATTTGTCTATTCGCATGCGTTTATTTTACCCTATTCTTTAAGTTTTTATCCATAACTTATAAGGGTTTTAGTTTTAGCATGTTAGCATTCAGCCACCACTCTTTTTAAGGAATTTGTTTGAAGTTTCAAATTGTGAGTTTGTTAGCCGCTCTTTTATTAGCCTCTTGCTTGCCCCCTAAAGGCCATCATTCTGGTTTGGTGAATCTTTATATCGCTCATCAAGGCCAAAGCGTGCGCACTTATTGGCGCAAAGTGGATAGAGAAGTTGTCGCCAAACACAATGAAGCGCTTGAAAAAAACCCTAAAGCAAAGCTCAAAGACCCTAGAGGGCCTTTGTTCATGCTTGGGAGTGAGCGCTTCATGCTTTTATGGAAAAACCGCTATACTTTAGCCAAAGTCCAATCGTTCAAGCTAGAGCCTGGGTTTTATTACTTGGATTCTTTTAGCGTGGAAACTCAAAAAGGCATCTTGCAGAGCGCCCCCGGCTATTCATACACCAAAAATGGCTATGATTTCAAAAACAACCGCCCCTTTTTCCTGGCCTTTGAAGTCAAACCTGACAGCAAGATTGTTCTCCCTAGCGTGGAATTGAGCCTGATTAAAACCCCTAGAGGCTTTTTAGGGGTGTTTTTATTTGACAATAACGAAAAGGGGGCTAATACCCAATGGATTGAGGGGAGCTTGAATTTAAAGCTTAAAAATGAAACAAAGCCAAATAACGCTTGGTCTTTACATAGCGAGTGAAAAAGCGACTTGATTCAATTGACTGAATAAATTTGAGAGAAAATAAAATTGAAACGCTAGAGACAAGTCAAGTTGCCCCTAGCCACACCGATATTACTCGTGATGCCCGTGGCAGCAACCTTCTTCTTGATGATGACTATCGCTAGTGCTGCAACAACCTTCTTCATGATGAGAGCTGTGGTGGTGATGGTGGTGTTCACCGCCATGATAGTGGTGGTGGTGTGTGTGGTGGTGATGGTGGTGGTGCCCGCCGTGTTGTTCTTCATGGTGTGCCATGATGACTCCTTTGATTAAAAATTTAAATTCTAGCTCACTGGCTAGAATTCTATTCTACAATATAAAATCTAATTAATTGTTAATGAAAGGAATTTTAACGCTAATTTTTAATCCATATCCCCTAAATTTTGGATTATCGCTTGATTAAAACCAACACCCCCCATTAGAAAAAAACAAACACCACAAAAAAGAGTTTTTAAATTTGTTGGGAGAGTTTTTTCTCCCTCAATTGCCCGCAAGCCGCTTCAATATCCAAAGCTTTAGACTCTCTAATGGTGCATAATAAGCCTTTAGAGTTTAAAAAATCCGCAAACATTCTAGCGCTCTCTAAGCTGGGGCGCTCAAATTTAGAGCCTTCATGCGGGTTGAATAAAATCAAATTCACTTTGGATTTAATGCCGTTTAAAAGTTTTAAAAGTTTTTTAGCGCAGTCTAGGCTATCGTTTAAATTTTTGATCAAAAGGTATTCAAACATCACTCTTTTGCGTTGCTCTAAAGGCCATTTCCTCACTTCATTCAAAACGCATTCAATGTTGTATTTTTTATTCAAGGGCATTAAAGATGAGCGCGTTTTGTCATCTACGGCGTGTAAAGATATGGCTAATTGCACGCCTAAATTTTTGCCCGCTAGAATAGGGATTTTATCGGCTACGCCACTAGTGGAAATGGTGATTCTTTTAGGTGAAATTTGCATGCCGGTATTAAAAATCTCAACCGCTTTACACACCTCATCTAAATTGTTCAAAGGCTCGCCCATTCCCATAAAAACAATGTTGAGTGCTTTTTCAATGGGGAGATTATTGTCTTCTTTAATGAGTAGGGCTTGCTGGATAATTTCGCTCGCTTTTAAATTCCTTACAAAACCGCCTTTTTGAGTGAAACAAAACGAGCAACCCACTTGACAGCCTATTTGACAAGACACGCATACGGTGTATTTTTCTCCCTCTAAAATAGCGTTCGTCTCTTCGTCAATCTTTTTATCCTTCATTTTCAACAACACCGCTTCAAAAGTATGGTTGTCTCTTAAAGATTTAAAAAGGTATTTTTTAGAGCCATCAACGCTCTCCCTCACATGCGTGATTTCTATCGTGCGCAAAGTAAATTCTCGCTCCAAATAAGCGATAAAATCTTTTGAAAAATTATTTTGCATGTCTTTAAAGCTTGTTTTATACTTCGCATAGAGCCACAAATAAAGCTGTTTAGCCCTAAAACTCGGTTTTAAAAACTGGCCCAATTCCTTTAGAGTGAAATCATAAATGCTCGCTTTCATGCTTTAAGCCCTAATTCTAAAAGTTGGTGCAAGTGCAAGACCCCTAAAACCTTATTATAATCATCCACGCACACTAAAAGCTGGATCTTATGGTGCTCTAAAAATTCTAACGCTTCTAAAAGAAGAGCGTCCAAATTCTTAAAGCTTTTAGGCTTTAAAGTGGCAAAATGCCTCACTTCGCTCTCCAAGCTAAGCCCTTTTAATAGCGCCCTACGGACATCGCCATCGCTTAACACCCCCACAAGCTCGTTAGCTTCATTGACTAAAATCGCGCTGCCCAAGCGTTTTTCACTCATTTCTATGAGCGCGTCTTTAAAACTTGTGCTAGGAAGAATTAGGGGGAGATTCGTGGTTTGCAGTAAGTCTTTAACCTTGACAAAAAGTTTTTTGCCTAAAAGCCCGCCCGGATGAAAGGAGGCAAAATCTTCTTGGCTAAAGTTTTTCGCTCGCATCAAGCATGCCATTAAAACATCGCCTAACGCCAGAGTTAGGGTGGTAGAAGTCGTTGGAGCGGTGTTGATCGGGCAAGCTTCTTTTGTGATTTTCAAGCTCAAATAATAATCGCCAAGTTTAGAGAGCGAACTATTAGGGCTTTTAGTGAAAGTGATGATTTTATGGCTTAAACGTTTTAAATGGCTCACCAGATTCAATAATTCTAAAGACTCGCCCCCATAGCTAATCATTAAAACCACATCGTTTTTTTCCACCATGCCCAAATCCCCATGCATGGCTTCTGTAGGGTGTAAAAACGCGCTCCTGTTACCGGTGCTTAGCATAGAAGCAGCGATTTTTTGCGCCACTAAAGCGCTCTTGCCCACGCCCACTATCACAAGCTTACCCCCTTTTTCTTGGCTTTTTAAAATGAGCTTGACAACCGCTTCTAAATCGTTAGGTTCTTGGAATTGCTTAACGCTTTCTAAAAGCGCGCTCGCTTCATCTCTTAAGACTTGCGCGGCGATAGCGTTGTAATCAAGTGGCATGGACATGACAAATGATAGCCGGGTATTTTCTAAACTTTTTAAAGAGCGCTTTTCTGATGAAATTACGGGTGTGATCTTCTAATTTTTTAGGGTTATTCAAAATTTCGGCGTTGCTGGATTTTAATAACACCTCTAATCCCCCTTGAATTTCTTTAATCAAATGCTTTTCATCTTTAAAGCCCACAAGCCCTAAACTAGAAAATTGAGAGCTTTCTAAAAGCGCTTGTTTGTTTTTATTCACAAAAATTGTAGCCACAAACACCCCCAAGCTAGCGACTTCTTCTCTTTGTTGCACGATGCTTGTATCAATACTCAAATTGCTTTGGTTATCCACATAGCTTTTACCGCTTTTAATCGTGCCGACTTTTTTGATGAACGCAGGGCCAACTTCCACCTGATCACCATCTTCCATTAAATAGATATTTTTTTCAGGCACCCCGCAAGAAATAGCGGTTTGCTTGTGGCGCGCGACATGGTTGTATTCCCCATGCACGGGTAAGAAAAACTTGGGCTTAATGAGTCTTAACATGAGCTTTTGCTCTTCTTGGGCGGCATGCCCGCTCACATGGATATTGTCAAATTCTTGATAAGCCACTTTAGCTTCTTTTTTGATTAAAAAATTCAATACCGCTGAAACGCTCGCTTCATTGCCAGGAATGGCTTTAGCGGAGATGATGACTAAATCGTTGGGTTTGATAGAAATGTGGCGGTGTTCATCAGTCGCCATGCGATAAAGCGCGCTCATGGTTTCGCCTTGTGAGCCGGTCGTTACGATTAAGACTTCATTATCCGGGTATTTAGCGACTTCATTGGCTTCAATAAAAGATTGATAAGGTAAATGGATATAGCCTAATTCTCTGGCGATGTCTAGGTTTTTTTCCATAGAGCGCCCGATCACAGCGATCTTGCGGTTGTATTTAATGCCGTATTGTATGGCTTGATAGACCCGGTGGATATTGCTAGAGAATGTGCTCATAATCACCCTCCCTTGCGCTTCTTTAAAAAGGGTATCAAAAGCCGGCGCTATGGTGCTTTCACTCGGCGTGGTTCCGGATTTATGGGAGTTGGTGGAATCGCTTAAAAGAAGCATCACCCCCTTTTCGCCATAGTGCGCTAAACGATACAAATCAGTGGGCAGATTATCCACTGGGGTGTGATCGATTTTAAAATCGCCGGTGTGGATGATGGTTCCGGCTTTAGTTTGGATCGCTAAAGCGCTGCTGTCAATAATAGAATGCGTGATGTGGATCCATTCAATGATAAATTCGCCCACGCTAATGGGGCAGCGCTTTTCTACGATTTTAAAATACGAGCGGTATTTTTTCAAACCATGTTCATCAAACTTGCTCCCAATCAGCCCCAAACTCAAAGGCGTGCCATAAAGGGGGAATTGCAGCTCTTTAAACAAATAAGGCGTGGCCCCTATGTGATCTTCATGGGCATGGGTGATGATAATACCAGCGATTTTGTCCTTGATTTGGTGCAAGTAGGAAAAATCCGGGATTAAAATATCCACGCCAAAAAGCCCTTCTTTAGGGAAGCTCATGCCCGCATCAATCACGATCGCACTTTTTGGGGTTTCAATGACCATCATGTTCCCCCCAATCTCGCCCAAGCCCCCTAAAGGCGTGATTTTAACGCTCGCTTTAGAGTTTAGATTCATCTTATAATGCGGGTTTAAATGCTCCACTTGGATCTTGTTATTCGCTTCAACGCCCCTTTTTAACTCCTTATGGAAGCCTAAAGTCCCTCTCTCATTCACATGCAAAATTTCCGTAACGCCCTCTACTTTGTTGTTATCCAATTCTTCTTGGGCGTAATTTCTAGTCTTTTGGGGGGCATGTTTAGCTTTGTGGTGGTGGTTTGGTTTTTTGTTGGGGCGATGCTCTTTTTTATGGTGTGAAGGCGCTTCATGGTGTGAAGACTCTCCGGTTTTTTGCGCGTTTTCTCTAAAACGCTTTTTGCGGTTGGTGAAGCGCTCAAACGCTCCGGCTCGCGCCTCATGATGAGCTTTTGGGTTTTCACTGCTGTTTTCATTGTTTTCATAATGGTTGTTATCAGTCATAACGATTATTCCTTTCAATTTTTTAAAAAGACATTAGCCTTTTAAAAGGTAATTTAAGAGCTTGAGATAATCTTTTATCTCAGACGCCCTCACGCTTGTTGGTTGGTTTTCTAACGCTAAAAAATCTAACACCTTATCAAGCTTTTCTCTATAAGAAACGCTTTTTTTAAGATTGTTTGAAAGCGTCTTCCTGGGAGATGAGAAACAGGCTTTCAAAAAATCTTCTAATGTTTCAAACCCTTTTTGTAGGGCTTCTTCAAAAAATGGTGCTTGGGCTAATGAAGCTAACGCCTTTTCTTTCAGCGGCTCTTTAATCACTTCAAACACGCTAGAAAACACCTTTGGAGGCGGGCTAAACGCGCTAGGCGGCACATCAAACAAAAGGGTAGCGTTCCCTATCGTGTGCGCTAAAACGCTTAAAGCGTTCTGTGAATCTTTAGTGCAAAATTTGAACGCCACTTCCTTTTGCGTCATCACCAATAAACCCCTGCATTTAGGGTCTTTGAGCACGTTTAAAACAAGCCTGGTAGCGATATAATAAGGCAAATTAGAAATCAAAAAATAAGGCTCTTCTTCTTTTAAAAAAAGAGCGTCTTTTTCCACTAATTCTAAGGCAAAAGGCTTTTTTTGTGCCTTTAATCTCGCTCGCATTTTCTCGCACAAATTGCTATCTATCTCATAAGTCTTTAAAGGATAGCGATCCAACAGCTTAAGAGTCAAATCCCCTAGCCCCACGCCGATTTCAATTAGCTTTAATGGGTTTAAGGGAGGCAAAGCATTAACAATCCTGTCTAAAAACGATTCGTCCGTTAAAAAATGCTGTCCTAAAGACTTTTTAGCTACTACCATAAGAAGCGCTTCTAAAACTCCTCATATTATACCTTAAAAAGGGGATTTGTCTTTCCTTTTTAATGCAACTTTTTTATTATAGCTTTTTTCATTCAAAGATGTTGGTAGTTTTGACAATAGGAGCGCTTAAATTAACACTCGTGGCGCTCGTATTAAAAATTAGTATTAAAATCTTTTTCGTTAATAATTGGTTAGATTTTGCATTATAAAATGAAATCCTAGCTAATGAGCTAGAATTTAAATTTCAATTAAAGGAGTCATCATGGCACACCATGAACAACAACACCAAGTGCAACAACACCAAGTGCAACAACAGCAACAACAACAGGCTAACAGCCAACACCACCACCACCATCACCACGCACACCACCACCATTATTATGGCGGCGAACACCATCACCATAACGCACAACAACACGCCGAACAACAAGCAGAGCAACAAGCTCAACAACAGCAACAACAACAAGCACACCAACAACAACAAAAAGCACAACAACAAAACCAACAATATTGATTGGGGCGTTTGTGGGGGCGGCCTTAGGGCTACTCCTAGCTTTTAGCTCTTTTGATCCAGTAAATCTATCAATTCAAACCAACCCTTTTAATTCCATTAGATTTTTAAACTTTTAAAATCTCTCTTTTGATGCTTGTCAAATGGCTCTGTTTTCTGTCCAATAAAGATAAGCTTATTCATTGAGTGGTCATAATGGGGCGTAAAACTTTGTCTTGCGTATTTGGTGCGATCTAGGGGTGTTTTTAAGGGGGTTTGTTGTAAAATCTCATCACGCCCCATAGTTGCGATATGGGGCAAATCCTATGTCAAAAGGAGCATGCCATGAAACACAAAAGTGGCAAACGCTCTTGGAAAACATTATACTTTGAGTTTGCTTTTTTGGGGCTTAAAGTGATCGTTTCTGTGAAACGCTGATTTTCTAAGAGCGTTCCCTTAAGCCTAAAGGCTTAAGGGTTTCCTTGTGAAGCGGGTTTGTCCTTGACTTTGGGGCGTTGGTCATTTTGTTGTAAAACTTATTTTCTTTAGGGGATAGAAATAATTCTCCCCTCTATAAAACTAAATCCTCTCATGGAGTGCTTTTAAAAAATACCGCTTACTTTAGCTTTTTGATTATTTGTCTTAAAAACTACTCCCTTAAAAACCCGTATTCATAGACTTTAGGCTGTATTTCTTTGGCGAGATCTTTTAGGGCGTCTTGCAAGTTAGCGTAAAGCTGTTTGTAATATTCATCTTTAGCTTTAGCGGGTAAATTTAATTTGCCTTGCACATTACGGCCTTGAAAAAATTCTTTGATGTCATAAAGGCTTGCATTAGCGTTATAGGGGCGGTTTGTGAAATCTTGTGTGTGGTAATAACGATAGATCTCTTTGCCAGCGTCAAACACCCTTGAAGCACTCAGGCTGAATTTTAGGGGCTTGTTTTCTTTTTTGTCGTTTAAAAAGAGAGTATCGCTCTCCTCCTTTATCCCACCTTTTAAAAAGTCTAATAAAGCGTGGCTAGAATATCTTTCTTTAGACTCGACTTCTTCTTCATCAAAGGGTATGAAGTGGTTTGTCCCTTGAGTGCTGGTAATACGGTTTTGTGTGTGAAAAAGCATGAAAGCAAGAGCGTTGTTTTTAAATTCGTTATCATCTTGCCATGTATCGTTGTAGGGGGCGTAAAACTGATCCCTATCGTTTTGCCATGTGGCTTTGATGCAATGGCGGATGGAGAAAAATACAGACACCAACAAAATTGTAGTTGCAATGATTGGAAAATATTTTACATGCGATTGTTGTGATTTGTCAATAACGCTAATATGGACTAAATTTTGATGTTGAAAACTATTGCGACCAGGATCTAAATAACCAAAAATAGTGTCTCTTTTTGTTGGCTGACACTTTTGTAAATAGTCTGCTAAAAATGGAACCTTATTGAACGAGCGTATATTTTTATACCCCAAAAATCCGCCAAGCGAGTCAAACACTTCCAAATTGATTGCGTTGGTTGGTTTTAAGGGGGGGGTAGCGGTATCCCACACCAAAAAGCCAATAGGGAATTGCCCTTTCACATTATCAAAGCTATCCGCTGGCACCATAAACCCCTCTAAAAATTTGGCTTTAAAGACTTCTCTGAATTTTTTAAAGTTGCTAGAATTAAGGTATTTGAGATTTGAAAAACTCGCCATGATACAGCCGTTCAATTCCATATAAATGCGCATGAAAAATTGAATGAAAAGTTCGTTAGCCCCAGACCCTAAAAGATTTTTATAGGTTTCATGAGTTTTATTGTTTCTTGCGACTTTGGCTTTGTGTTCGCCTGTGCCACTCATTTTAGCCTTGTTGCCCGCTTCCGCATACGGCGGGTTGATGTAAATGATGAGCTTTTTTCGTTTCTCTTTGTCGTTTAAGATTTCTTGCAAGCTTTTTGGCGTTTTATCGCTGAAAAAATTATCGTTTAAAAAGTCAAATTGGAAAACATGATTTTCTAGTAATTTCAAGTGGTTTTTTGCAACCAGATCTTTAACGATTGCCACATCGTTATGATCTAAAGTGGATAGATACAAATTAGCCTTATTCAATAAGCCCCTAAGCAAATTCCCAGTCCCCCCAGTGCAATCCCAAATGATATAATCTTCTTGATAATCTTGCCCCAAAGCTTTAGCTAAATATTCTTGACTCTTTTCTACCCAGATTTTAGGGGTAAAAAACGCCCCTTTTCTTTCTCTCACATCGCTTGGCACTAACAAATCGCGCCGCTCTAAAATAGAGGCTTGAAATTCTAATTTAGGAGGCCTTTCATAAACGCTCCAAAATTCTTGATGGGCTTGTTGGTTATCTGTGAAATCAACTTTCGTAATTCCCTCTAACCCCAATTTATTCAGTGCATTCGAACCCCATTTCAATTCATAGTGGCTAGATCTTAAAATCGTGCGTAATTTCTCAATAATGGTTTTATCGCCATCGCTGAGCAAATCCGCTAAATAATAGTCTGCATCTAAAATCCCTTCGGCTTTGGCTAGCTCCCAATCTATTTTGATGGTGGGTTTGACAATTTCAAGCCACTTTTGATAGATCGTAAAGAAATTGTTTTTATCAATTTGGATTTTGTTGAGTAGATGGCTAGAGTTTAAATTATTTTCAATAAATTCTTTGCATTCTTGGCTTTGGGTTTTAAAGTCAAAAACCAATTTATGGGATTTACACATGGCTTTAACGCATCTAAAAGCATGTTTAAAACCTTCTGTGTTGTGGTTGCTTGGGGTGATAGAAAAATCTATATCGCTTTTATAAAAAAAGCTTGTGATCGTGTCATCAAAGGCGATAAATTCTATTTTAAAAGCGTTAAAAGCGCACAAATAAGGTGGCGTGTGGTGGGTATAAAGCCTGTGCTTGCCTATGGTTAAAAGAAGTTGCGTGAAAGCTTTGTCCAAATCATCAAAATCGCCCCTTTTAGCTTCGCCCCATAAAATGGGTAAGGTGGCGTTAGAATGCTTATAGCTTAACATGAAATCTATTTTATCCCCGCTATAAAGGAATTTTTTATCCTTAAAGAACTCGGCTTTGATCTGGCTTTTTAGGGGTTCTTCATTGAGATTGCTAAAATCTAAAAGCATTCAAAACACCACCGTTTTATTTTCATGCACAAAGACTCTGTCTTCTAAAACGAGTTTTAAAGCCCTAGCCAAAACCAGTTTTTCTATATCCTTACCCGCTAGGCGCATTTTTCCCACGCTGTAATTGTGGTTAATGGGCAGAGTGTCTTGTAAAATAATCGGCCCGGCATCAAGGCTTTCATTCACAAAATGCGCCGTGGCCCCGATGACTTTCACGCCCCTTTCAAACGCTTGCTGGTAAGGGTTAGCCCCGATGAATGCGGGCAAGAAACTATGATGGATATTGAGAATCTGATTTTCATAGCGCTTCGTAAAATCATGGCTTAAAATGCGCATGTATTTGGCTAAAACGAGCAGATCCGCGCTCACTTTGTGTTTTAATTCCAGGTTTTTAATGATCGCTAAAACTTCTTTTTCATGCAAAATTTGATCGATACAAGGCGCATGAAAATAAGGGATGTCAAATTTTTCCACTAAAGGGCGTAAAACCTCGTGATTAGAAATAACGCCTAAAATTTGAGCGTTCAATTCTCCCCCATACACCCTTAAAAGCAAATCCCCTAAGCAATGGCTCTCTTTAGTAGCGAGTAAAATAATGTTTTTTTTATGCGTTAAAATGACTTCAATCAACAGTTCGCTAAAGTTTTCTAGGGCTTTAAAAAGAGCGGTTTTTAAGGATCGCTCTTCTTGCTCTTTAATTTCAGTATTCAAGGGCTTCATTTCTTTTTGGATTTTTAGCCGCATGAAAAAGCGTTGTTTTAAGGGATCAACAAATTCATCGTTTTTGACGATGTTATAGCCCTTGTTAGCGATCGTGGTGCTTATCGCACTCACCAAGCCTTTAGAGTCTCTAGCTTGAATTTTTAAAATAAATTCTAACATCTTTATCTCATTAATAATTGATAGCCAAAGGCTTGCGTGATGATATTACTCGCTGATTGCGTGGCTTTTTCAATGAAGCGCTCCATAGGGCTTTTTTCTAGCCAATAAGCTTTTTTAACCTTACTCAATTCCATTAAGCGGTTTTGTGCTTGCTTGATCGTGCTGATTTTATCAATGAGTTTTAATTTTAGAGCCTTTTGAGCGCTAAAGACCTTCCCTTCAGCAAAATCCTTATAATCCTTAGCGTCTACTTTCCTAGCTTTTGCGACATCATCTACAAACATCTGGTATTGCTCATTGACTAAATTTTGCAAAAATTCTTTTTCATTAGGTTTCCATGCTCTGGTGAAAGTGCCTATTTCTTTATATTCGCCCGCATGCACGCCTTGAGTGGCCACGCCGACTTTATTGAGCAAATTTTCCACATTCGCGCCTGAAAAAATCACCCCAATGGATCCTATCAAACTCGCTTTAGAGGCATAAACTTCGCTCGCTTGCATGCCCGCATAATAACTCCCGCTCGCCATAATCCCCCTCGCATACGCTAAAACGGGCATTTTTTGCTTCAAATCAGCGATTTTTTCGCTCAATTCCACGCTCGCTGACACCGCCCCACCAGGAGAGTCAATCAAAAGTAAAACGCCCTTAATGCTAGGAATTTTTAAGATTTTATCCACTTCTTTGTCAAAATCCTCCGCACTAAAAATCGCCCCATTTAAATAGAGTTTAGCGAGATTGGGCGGGGCGCTTGGCGCGCTTTCTTTAGCGCTAAAAAAAACTAATACAATGAGTAACAGCACAAACGATTTGAAATACTTCGTAATAAAATCTAAAGGCACGATGATTAAAGCCTTAAAGATTTTTTGAATGAAACTCCACATGCGGTTTTCCTAGACTTAAAAATTTGACCATAAGAGTGTATTATACTTCAAATGTTTTAAGGATTAAATCATGGCGTGTAAATTTTGCCCTAAGATCAGAAAAACAGATTGGATTTTTATTTTAATCGCTGCTTTAGGCTTTTATGCAGTCAATAAACTAGAGTATACGCCCAAATTCACCCCCACTTCAAAGCCTTCACACTCTCTTCCACCCCCTATTGAAAAGCCTAATAATATGACCGAAGAAGAAAGGAAAAAGCGTTTTATAGAGCTGCAAAAAGCATGCTTGCTCCATAAAGACAAAAAGGCGTGCGAAGAAGTTTTTTAGATTGCCTTTATTGTTTTTGTGCTTTTAAGGTCTGCCGCTTGTAAGTTTTTCGCTTTTTTGTTTGCAAAAAGGCTTTTTTTAGCGGTGGTTTTTAGTTATTCTAACACCCCCCAACACCCCAAAATTCAAGCACTCTTAAGCTAAGTCTAAGTCTACTATAATCAAAGGATTTTAAAGGGAACTTAAAATCGTATGTATAAAGGTTTGAGAATTTCATAAAAATATTAAGGAAAATATATCATAAAAGCTTTTAGGGTTGATTTAGATAACAGCAAAAATCAAAGTATCTTAAAACCTAGCGCACGCTATTCTAACAACCAAGTCCATCAAATTAATGAAGCGGCCAAAAAGATTGACGAACTCATTGACAAACTCATTCAAAACGCCCCATATTCTAACGATGGCATCGTTTTAAACCACGATAAAATTAAAGAAGCCTTTTTTAGCCCCTTACAAGAGCGATTGAATAAAACTAAGATTTTTCTTTCTCATTCGCATATTGATATGAAAAATAATGATTTTTTAGGCGTTAAAAATATCAAGTCCTTTTTAGAACCAACCGATGGTTCTAATTTAATATTTATAGACTCTCTCTTTTGGGATTATAAAAATGATATTCTAAAAGAAATAAAAAAACATCATATTGATGTTAGCAAGATTGAAGACGCTTTCACGCTCATTCTCAGAGAGTCTTTAGAATATATGATCAAAAAATGCCCTTACTTCGTGTTTTTTACAAAGCAAGAATAGTGTTTCTCTTAATCAAGATCTATTAGGTATCACTTATTCCGCATGGATTTATGAAGAATTAAAAATCGCTCATTCTATTAGTAGCGAGAGTCGCTTAACTATAGTGATGGAGAGCTTTCAAGTTAGTCATGATATATCGCTATTTTTAAAAAGTTTTGAGACCATAACCCTTAAAAAACTATCGCAACAAATCAATTCATAGGAGCAAGCATGTTTTTTAAAACTTATCAAAAATTACTAGGCGCGAGCTGTTTGGCGTTGTATTTAGTGGGCTGTGGGAGTGATAGTAGCGAACCATTGGTTGAGGTTGAAAAAAATAGCTTCAATTCTACCGTGAAAATCATTTCTAAAACCGATAACATAGAAATCCAAGACTTGAAGCTCAATCGTGGGAATTGCGAGCATGATCAAAATTTCTTGGTAAAGTTAATACAAGAAACAGCCAATGCATACCTGTTTGTATCAGAAAAAGAAAAAGCGATTAAAAACCACCAAGCAAAAATCGCAAGACTTCAAAAAGATTTAGAAGAACTCACACAGCATGTGCAACAATCCAATAATCTTGATAAATTGTTAGAAAATGAAGGACTATTCGTTAGTGGCCATGATTATAAATATACAAAAGATGATAACCCAATATATGTTGCTAAGAGGATACTTGATAACTATAACTATCAATATGAACCAAGTAAAGAACCACCAAATGAGAAACTATGGAATGTTCTAGACAATATAATAGGTGCTATTGAAGACACTAAAAACCCCAAAGACTACCCTTATATCAACCTTAAAGAACTCAAAAAATTACTATATAGTTTTGCTGTTGATAATCATGGCAATTCAGCCGATGGCTTTTGGGTTAAAGTTGAAAAGGAAGGTTTTAATGACTATAATTTGTATGTGTCAAAAAAAGGTCTCCAAGGCCTTGCTAAACTAAAATCCATGTGGCCTAGCGTAGGGAAATTTTATTTCGCTTATTTGAAAGAAGCTATCCCAAGGCATGCCAAAGAATATACTGATAAGCAGATTAGCCCTGAAGAAAAATCTATCAAAGCCAATCAAGTCAAACTCACTGAAGCGACGCAAAATATTGACAAAATGGAAAAAATCATTAAAAATCTAGAAAGCAAGAAAAACACAATGGCAGTGGATTTAAAATTTGGAGAAACTTTCACAGCAAACTATGAGTGTCAAAATCTCATAGAGGTTGGAGTCAAAACCAACAAAGGCGCTTGGACTTTTAACTTTAAGAGATAAATATCAAACATGGACAATAGCACAGACAGAGCAAAAATCCTTATAGAAGAGCTTAAAATCTTACAAGGCGTTATCAACAGAATAGTGCAAAATTCTTTGGAGTGCAAGAAATGGACACTCGCACTCGCTGTGGGTGTCTTATCCCTTAAAATAGAAGCGATTTCTAATTCTTATGGGTTATGCATTTTAGGGGTGCTACTTCTATGTTTTTGGTTTTTAGACGCTTATTATCTCATGCAAGAAAAATTATTCAGGAAGCAATACCAATGGCTGATAGAAAACAGACTTAAAACCGATGAAAGGCTGTTTGAAATGCTTCCTGCTCATCAAACTTGCCAGCGTGCGTTATACTTACGCACCATGCGTTCGCCTAGCCTTTTCCCCTATTGGGTGTTAGCTCTTTGTTTGGTGGGCTATGGTTTTTGTTTTTAATTCTGTTTTAATGAAGTACTGGCTATAAAATAACTTGACTTCAATCAAACGATAACTTTTAAAGCGTTTTAAGATTTAGGGTATCGCAAAATAACCCCCACCCCCTTATGAATTTCACTATAATTATAAAACTTCAAACTATAAAAATAAGGCTTTAAACACCAATACTTGATAAGAACAGAGTTTTCAAATCCAAACGCATTCAATCATAATCAAACAAAATCAAGCGATTAAAATCATTAAACATTAAACAACAAGAAGCAATAAATCTAAACAAAAGAATTAAGAAAGCTCAACGCTAAATCCAACACAAGCAAACTAAACACATTAAACATTAAATATAAAAACACTAACAACTAAAAATATAAGCATTAAGAAATAACAAACAATAAGCAAGCAAATATTAAACAAAACCAAATAAAAACAAAGGA
>NZ_VEZH01000002.1:0-155967 GCF_006440215.1 Helicobacter pylori
TGATAATTGGTCAAATAATTGTTGATAAAATCCGTTTGGCTCACCCACATGCTCAAACCACTCCCTACCCACGAACTCCCCGCTAAAGCAAAGCCTGCATAAAAACCCACGCTAGAATGTTTTTGCGCGTTATCAATGAAATTATAAAGATAGTCTATCCCAAGCCCATAGAGGTGGTTATTCATTTTGCCTAAACCATCAAAGCCGTTACCCACAAAACCAAAATTAGTGTAACCATAGTCATAGAACAAGTAATAGCGCAACCCTTGATTTTTTTTCTTGGTGAAGAAATGCTTATAACCCACATTCAAGACTACCCCATACATGCTTGAAATGTTTTTAGAATAAGAGTTGGGATCAAGCGCGTTTAAGGAATTTGAAATTTCAGCAATTTGAGAAGATAAAGAAGAAAGCATGCGGTTTTGAGATTGAGCAAATTGCACTTCTAAATTTTTTAAGTTTTCTTCAAATTCTAAAGGGTTAGTGGTGGGTTCTTGTATTTTTTCTAACGCTTGGACTAGTTTAGGGTTAGATGCAACGCCACCGCTAAGCATGACTATTTTTCCAATATTTTGAAAGGTGGATTGGAGGTAGTATTGTTCGGCTTGGATTTCAGTAGGGGTTAATTTGGAGTTGTTTTTCAAAGCGTTGTTAATGTAGTTAAAGGTGTTTTGCATGCTGGTGATTTCATTTTTAACTTGATTGAGTTTATAGATTTTATTTTGAGCGTTAGAAATGGTTTGGATGCGTTCTTGATTCAAAAAAGGGTCATTGTGCTGGATGGCATGACTGATAGAATATTCAAACCCCACGCTCGCATACGCCCCATTTTCTTCAGCAATACAAAAAGATAAAAATAATAAGGGTAAAGATAAAGGAAATAAGGTTTTTTGAAATTGCATGGGTGATCCTATTAAAAATAATCTCAATGATACACTAATTTTAATAGAAAAAAGTGAAACAATTTTTAAGCCATTTTTGAATACAATAAGAGCATTTTATTTTTAAGGTTAGAATAATGAGTTTGATCGTTACGCGCTTCGCTCCATCGCCCACTGGCTACCTCCACATAGGAGGCTTAAGGACAGCCATTTTTAATTATCTTTTTGCACGATCCAATCAAGGAAAGTTTTTTTTACGCATTGAAGACACGGATTTGAGTCGTAACTCCACAGAAGCGGCTAACGCCATTATAGAGGCTTTCAAATGGGTAGGGCTAGAATACGATGGCGAAATCCTCTACCAATCCAAACGCTTTGAAATTTATAAAGAATACATTCAAAAACTCTTAGACGAAGACAAAGCCTATTATTGTTACATGAGCAAAGATGAGTTGGACGCTTTGAGAGAAGAGCAAAAAGCTAGGAAAGAAACCCCACGCTATGACAATCGCTATCGTGATTTTAAAGGCACGCCCCCTAAAGGCATAGAGCCTGTCGTAAGGATTAAAGTCCCCCAAAATGAGGTGATTGTTTTTAATGATGGGGTTAAAGGCGAAGTGAGAGTGAACACTAACGAACTAGACGATTTCATTATCGCTAGGAGCGATGGGACGCCCACTTATAATTTTGTGGTTACTATTGATGACGCTTTAATGGGGATTACTGATGTGATTAGAGGCGATGATCACCTTTCTAACACCCCTAAACAGATCGTTCTCTATAAGGCTTTGAATTTTAAAATCCCTAATTTTTTCCATGTGCCGATGATTTTGAACGAAGAAGGGCAAAAATTAAGCAAACGCCATGGGGCCACTAATGTGATGGACTATCAAGAAAGGGGCTATCTTAAGGAAGCTTTAGTGAATTTTTTAGCGCGTTTGGGGTGGAGCTATCAAGATAAAGAGGTTTTTAGCATGCAAGAATTACTAGAATGGTTTGATCCTAAAGATTTGAATTCTTCGCCCAGTTGCTTCAGTTGGCACAAACTTAATTGGCTCAACGCTCATTATTTAAAAAACCAAAGCACACAAGAATTATTAAAACTTTTAAAGCCTTTTAGTTTTAGCGATCTCTCGCATTTAAACCCCGCTCAATTGGATCGCTTGTTGGACGCCCTCAAAGAAAGATCTCAAACCCTAAAAGAATTAGCCCTTAAAATAGATGAGGTTTTAATCGCTCCTGTGGAGTATGAAGAAAAGGTTTTTAAAAAACTCAATCAAGCGCTCGTCATGCCCTTGTTAGAAAAATTTAAACTGGCGTTAGATAAAGCTGATTTCAACGATGAAAGCGCTCTAGAAAACGCCATGCACCAAATCATTGAAGAAGAAAAGATTAAAGCGGGTAGCTTCATGCAGCCTTTAAGATTAGCCCTTTTGGGCAAGGGGGGCGGGATAGGCCTTAAAGAAGCGCTTTTTATTTTAGGCAAAACAGAGAGCGTCAAAAGAATAGAAAAGTTTTTGAAAAACTAAAAAATTGGCTCTGTTTTCATTGGATATTAATAATAAAAGGGCTTGATTTTAGCGGTTGTGATAAACAACTCCTTTTGAAAATAAGAGGGTTTTAAGAGAAAAATGAAAAAATATTTCTAAAATTTTTTGCCTTGATTGGAATCAAGCTTAAAAGTTGGGTTCAGACAATCTTTGGGCAAACTGATCGTTTGAGGAATGATCTCATAATGGCAATAATTTTCATCTTCAAAGAGAGGTTTTACCAATAAGCGGTTTGAAAAAAGCCGATTTTCTTGATTAGGATTGATAACACCATTGTTTAAAAAGAGGAAAGTTCGTGCGAGTTTGGTTATTTCGTTTGGGTTATGACTGACTAATAACACGCTTAAATTTTCACGCTTGATAAAATCAAGCAAACCTTGTTGCACCTCGTTTTTTAAGGTATTATCTAGGGCGTTTAAAGGCTCATCTAAAAGCAATAGATTTTTGGCTGCGATTAAAGCTCTTGCTAAAGCGACTCGTTGGGCTTGCCCGCCAGAGAGTTTAAGAATTTTTTGCTGACTTAGATTTTCTAAACGCATTAAGCGTAACACTTCGTGGATTTTATTTTTATCTTTAGGGTGAGCAAAGGCGATGTTTTGATACACATTTAAATGAGGGAATAGGGCGTAATCTTGAAACACAAAGCCGATTTTTCGTTGCTGTGGCTTTAAGAAAATCTTTTTTTGAGTGTCTAGCCACACTGAACGATTGACTTCAATATAGCCGCTATCCACCGCTTCAAGCCCTGCTAAAATGCGTAAAATCGTGCTTTTACCCGCACCCGATTCTCCTAATAAAGCGACAACTTCTGCTTCTTTAATTTCTAAGTCTATATTCAAATCAAACGCGCCCCTAGATCCTAAAAGGCGTTTTTTAAACCGCGCTTTTATCATAAAAACGAGTTTTGTTTTTTATTTAAAAATAGGGTAACAAACAAGAGGCTAAAACTAATGAGCGTGAGCGTTAAGGCGTATTGATGGGCTTTAGAATAATTGAGCGCTTCAGCTTCGTTAAAAATCGCAATGCTCGCCACTCTTGTTTCCCCTAATATATCACCCCCAAGCATCATCACCACGCCAAATTCGCCTATAGTGTGCGTAAAAGTTGTAATGATAGCCATCAACACACTGGGTTTGATGTTAGGGAGCAGGACAAAAAAAAGGGTGTAATATTCCCCTTTACCCAAACTATAACTGGCTTCTTTTAAAGAAGTGGGCAAGGAAATTAACGCGCTCTTAATAGGGCTTACCATAAAGGGTAAGGAAAAAATCACACTCCCTAAAATAAGCCCTTGAAAACTAAAAACGAGTTTCACATTGAATACATCTTGTAAAAACGCTCCCAAAAAAGAAGAAGGCGAAAAGATCAAAAGAAGATAAAACCCTAGCACGCTTGGGGGTAAAACTAAAGGCATATACACAAGCGTTTCTGTTAAGCTGGTTAAAAGATTGCGTTTAAGGCTTAAAAAATAGCCCAAAAAAATCCCTATAGGGAGTAAAATAAGGGTGGTAATCAAAGCTAAAGAAAAGCTCAAACGCATGGTAATCAAAAACTCATGATCCATTGTTCGCCTTTTTTATGCGTTTCAATCCACAATATAGCCGTATTCTTTAAAGATAGCTCTAGCTTTAGGGCTAAATAAAAAATCTTTAAAAACTTTGGCTAAAGGGTTATTAGCCCCATTTTTAGTGATAATCAAGGCTTGTTCAATAGGGTTATAAAGGGCTTTATCAATGATGAAATAAGAGAGATTTTTGTCTTTTTTATCCATCAAGGATAACGCTCCAAAGCCTATTTGAGCGTTTTTAGTAGCGACAAATTGATGGGCTTGAGAAATAGAAGTGCCATAAATGATTTTAGATTTAAGACTGGAAGCGAGCTTTAAATGATCTAAGACTTCCATGCTGGCTTTTCCATAAGGGGCTAGTTTAGGATTAGCCATAGCGATATATTTAATTTTAGGGTCTTTAAGAATTTCTAAAGAATGTATTTTTAGATTTTCGCTCCACAAAACCAACACGCCTTTAGCATAGACTTCTTCTTTAAAAGGGGTTATTTTTTCATCATAAAGCTTTTTAGGTCTAATCATATCCGCTGAAATGAATAAATCAAAAGGGGCGTTTTGAGCGATTTGAGCGTAGAGCTTGCCTGAAGAATTAAAGCTAATCTTAACAGCGTCTTTGGGGTGTTCTTTTTGAAATTCTTTAACAAGGGCTTTTAAAGTGCGTGTGAGGTTAGCAGCAGCAGCGATTTTTAAATCTTGTGCCAACAGGGCGCTTGAAAAAAATACGATTAAAAAGGCAAACGCTTTGAAAGTATTTTTCATAGAACTCCCTTTGATTAAATGATTGAAGTTATTGATTATACCTATTTGTATCTTAAAAATTTGTATTTTAAAAGTTTGAGGCGGTTTGTTTTGTGGGTGTATCCCACTTATCAGTATTTAACCAAGATTTCCACTCTAAAAACCCTCATCTTTGATAAAAAATTAAATCTTTTAGAAAAATAACCGATTTTAAGGTGTAACTTTAATTCAACAAGAAGGATTTATTATGATTAAAAGAATTGCTTGTATTTTAAGCTTGAGTGCGAGTTTAGCGCTGGCTGGCGAAGTGAACGGGTTTTTCATGGGTGCGGGTTATCAGCAAGGTCGTTATGGCCCTTATAACAGCAATTACTCTGATTGGCGCCATGGCAATGATCTTTATGGTTTGAATTTCAAATTAGGTTTTGTAGGCTTTGCCAATAAATGGTTTGGGGCTAGGGTGTATGGCTTTTTAGATTGGTTTAACACTTCAGGGACTGAACACACCAAAACCAATTTGCTCACCTATGGTGGCGGTGGCGATTTGATTGTCAATCTCATTCCTTTGGATAAATTCGCTCTAGGTCTCATCGGTGGCGTTCAGTTAGCCGGAAACACTTGGATGTTCCCTTATGATGTCAATCAAACGAGATTCCAGTTCTTATGGAATTTAGGCGGAAGAATGCGTGTTGGGGATCGCAGCGCGTTTGAAGCGGGCGTGAAATTCCCTATGGTTAATCAGGGCAGCAAAGATGTAGGGCTTATCCGCTACTATTCTTGGTATGTGGATTATGTCTTCACTTTCTAATTCATTCTTCCATCCGCTCTTCTTTATCAAATTAAACCCTAGCCGACTCTTAGAAGGTTGGGGTTCAAAAATCTTTTTTATAAATAGAAAGTTTGCCTTATTGCAGTATAATCCTAGCGTTTTAATTTTTATTCCACTCAATAGAGCGTTTGGTGTTTGCGTTTGAAAGCGGGTTTAGTAAGATTTAAATAATAAATTACTTATATATATTTGATAGATATTATTTTATTTAATAGTGTTATTTAATGGCTCAATTTAATAAGATAGTTTCGCTTTGATTTCTTTAAAACAAATTGATTCTACTGGGGAAAGGTTTTTATGGAAAACAGCACACTTTATATTGTTATTGCTGGCTTATGGCTTGCTGTAGGCTTTGGAATCTTTTTAAAGAAATTAGACATGCCTGTTATCATTGGCTACATTTGCACAGGAACGGTCTTAGCGGCTTTTTTTAAAATTAATGATTTTAATTTGTTGTCTGATATTGGTGAATTTGGTATCGTCTTTTTAATGTTTATGATAGGCATTGAGTTTAATTTTGACAAGCTCAAATCCATCAAACAAGAAGTGCTGGTTTTTGGGCTTTTACAAGTAGTTTTATGCGCTTTAATCGCTTTTTTACTGGGGTATTTTGTTTTGGGTCTTTCACCCATTTTTTCCCTTGTTTTAGGCATGGGGCTTTCGCTCTCTTCAACCGCTATTGTGCTGAAATTCTTTGAAGATTCCAAACAGCTTAGCACGCCCATGGGAAAGAGCGCGGTGGGGATTTTGATTTTCCAAGATATTGCCGCCATTCCCATGCTTTTAATTTTGACGATTCTAGGCAGTAAAGATTCTAATGTTAATTTACTCATTCTTAAAACTTTTATTTCAGCAGGGATTATTTTAGTTCTTTTGTTATTGCCTGGAAAAAAAGGGGCTAATCTCATCTTAGAGCAAGCAAAAGACACGCGCTTGCCTGAAATTTTTATAGGCACGATTTTAGTGATTGTTTGCAGCGCAGCGGGGTTGAGCCATTTTTTTGGGTTTTCTATGTCTTTAGGAGCGTTCATTGTGGGCATGGCCATTTCTAAATCGCGCTATAAAATCAATGTCCAAGAAGAATTCGCGCAATTGAAAAACCTCTTCTTAGCCCTTTTTTTCATTACGATAGGGATGCAAATTAATGTGAGTTTCTTTATGGAGAAGTTCTTTGTTGTCATCTTCTTACTCATTTTAGTGATGGGTTTTAAGACGGCTATCATTTATGCGCTTTTGCGTTTTTTTAGAGACGCTAAAACTGCCATAAAAACCGCTCTTTCTTTAGCGCAAATCGGGGAGTTTTCTTTTGTTATCTTTTTAAATTCAGGCTCGCACCAGCTCTTTAATTTGCAAGAAAAAAAAGGGATTCTTGGTCTTTTGCACCAAAAAAATATCTTAAATATCGCTCAAAATGACATCCACCAGCTCCTTATTCTCATGGTGGTCTTTTCTATGTTGGCAACCCCTTTTATTTTAAAATACCTAGAATCCATCGCTCAATTCATTTTGCACCAAAAGAGCCAAGAAAATGAGCCGGCTAAAAAATAATGGCGCAAAAACCAAATGATAAGTTTGCTTGTGTTGTCAGTGTTATGTTAAAATACATGCATATTTTAACTCCAAATTGGTATAAAAAGGGGATTTCATGAAAGAGCAAGAATGGGATTTAAGCACTTTATTTGAAAATAAAGAAAGCGCAGAAGAATTTTTAAAAACCTTACAAACAGAAGCGCAAGAATTTGAGAGTGCTTATCAAAACAACCTTAAGAATTTAGACGCTACAGGATTTGCCAACGCTCTTAAACGTTACGAAAATTTGTCAGAAAAAATTTCTAGAGCGATGACTTACGCTCAATTACTTTTTGCTAAGAACACTAAAGAAGCGAAGTTTTATTCGCAATGCGAAATGGCTTGCGCGAATATCCAACAACACCTTTTGTTTTTTGAAATTGAATTCAAGAATTTAGACGCCAAAAAACAGCTCGCTTTCATTAAAAAATGCAAAGACCATGCTTTTTATCTAAACAACCTCATAGAAAAGAAAAAGCACACCTTAAATTTAGATGAAGAAAAGATCGCTCTAGCCCTTTCACCTGTGGGAGTGGGCGCGTTTAGCCGTCTTTTTGATGAGCATTTTTCTTCTTTGAAAATCCCTTTTGAAGAGCAAAATTTAAGCGAGGAGGAAATTTTAGCCCTCTTGCACAACCCCAAACGCAAGATCCGTAAAAAATCTCAAAAAGCTTTCAGCAAAGCGTTAGAAAAATCCCGCCCTTTGCTCACTTACATTTTAAACATGGTGCGTAAAGATTTGCTCATTGAAACCAGGCTGAGAAAATACGATAAAAAAGAGAGTTTCCGCCACATTGACAACCAGATCTCGCAAGAGAGCGTGGATAGCATGATAGAGATTGTGAACGCTAATTTTTCTTTAGTGCATCGTTACTACCATCAAAAAGCGCAAATTTTAGGGCATAAACTCAAAGATTACGACCGCTACGCTCCTTTAAACGATGAGAGCATCACCATGACTTACTCTCAAGCTTTAGAAGAAGTGCTTAAAACCCTTAAAGCCTTTAGCCCAGAATTTCATAAAATCGCTTCTAAAGCAATTAAAGAAGGCTGGGTGGATTCACACCCTAAAGATTTTAAGCAAGGCGGGGCTTTTAGCCATGGCGGGGTGCCTAGCGCTCACCCTTATGTGTTGTTAAACTACACAGGAAACCGCCGAGACGCTTTCACTATCGCTCATGAATTTGGGCATATGATCCACCAAGAATTATCCAAAAAACAAGGCGTATTGAACATGGATACGCCCTTAACCACCGCAGAAACCGCTTCTGTCTTTTCTGAAATGCTGTTTTTTGAGCATTTAAAAAAGGGTTTAAAATCTGATGAACTCCTTTTCATGCTGGCCGGCAAGCTAGAGGATATTTTTTCTACCCTTTTTAGGCAAGTGGTGATGACTAATTTTGAAAGAAGAATCCATGAAATTGATGAAGAATTAGACACCAAAGATTTTGATCGAATCTGGTTTGAAGAAAACCAAAGAATGTTTGAAAAGAGCGTGAAACTCACTAAAAACTACCATTTGTGGTGGAGCTATATCCCCCATTTTATCCATTCGCCTTTTTATTGCTACGCTTATAGTTACGGGCAGCTTTTAACTTTGGCGCTTTATGGGCTTTATAAAAAAAGCGACGCTAAAGAGTTTGTTAAAACTTACACGGAATTTTTGAGCTTAGGAGGGTCAAAAAGCCCTAAAGAATTAGTGTCCATGTTTGGCTTTGACATTGATAGCAAAGAATTTTGGGAAATTGGCATGCAAGAGGTGCGTCATTTGTTAGAAGAATTTGAAAGGTTGCTCGCATGCAAAGAGAATTAAGACTTTTAAACAACAAGCATTGCGTTGAATACTTGCAATTTCTCTCCAAAAACCATTTGAGTTTTAACCTTTTGTGCGAAAGAGAGGCGATTGATTTTTCCCCCAAGCTCCCTAAAGAAATTCATGAAAAATTCGGCGCGTTAGTGCTGTTTGTTTTAGCCGGATACACCTTAGAAAGCTTGATGATTGATGCAAAAAGCGTGCAATTTGAAGCTGGGTTTGGCCCTAATAACATTGGCAGCGTGGTTCAAGTAAAACTTCCTGGAATCATTCAAATCCTTATCAAAGAAAAAAATGAAAATGCCGTTTTATTCAATCGTTGCGATTCGCTTGAATTGTTCCACAAAGAAGAACCGCCCTTTCAAGATCCAAAAAAAGACGAGCGAGAGTCTAAAGAGTGGTTGGACTCTAAAGAGGCCCTTTTTTCCAATTCCAAAAACCGTGCGATTTTAGAAAATCTGCACAAAAGTTAAAGGAATCATTGATGAGCGTTTTGAAATTGCATGTAAAAGTCTTTCGTTTTGAAACCAACAAAGATTACAACCCTGCTTATGAGTCTTATTTTTTAGAATACCAAGAAGATCAATACCTTTTGGATCTTTTAAAACAACTCAAAGGCGTGAGCTATAGTGAAAATATCGCGCTTAAAATCAACCAAATTGCGGTGTTTGAAGACGCTAAAGTGAGCGATTTGGTAGCGTTTTTTTCTAAAGAGTGGGTGCTAGATCCCCTATCCAAACGATACGCTTTAAAAGACTTGATGATTGATGAAAAGACGGTTTTAAAAAACTATGAAGATTTTTTCAAACAAATCCCCTACATCACTAAAGGCGAAAAAGAAGAATTAGAAAAGTTTATCCAAATCAATTTTATCAACCCCCAAACCAACCCTAAATATCTGGGCGATGGCTTTTTCTTGTATGTTAAATGGCTGATGAAGCGCTACCCCACAGAGCGCAACCGGTTGTTAGAGATGATTTCTCAGCCTGAAAGCGGCGTGATGAATTTTTTAAGCGTGGCGCATTACCTCTATAAAAACGATGACAACATTGACCATGAAATCTATGAGTTGCAAGAAATCCTAACCAATTCCAAAATCAAGCCATGGAAAGATTTTTCTAAAAACCTTTTAAGCCTTTTCCAATACAACTCTAACCCCCCTAAAACGCCTAACCCCCCTAAAACTTGTGCGCTCTTTAACGCTTATGCGAAGCATTTAGACGCGCAATCGCTCCTAAAAAGCGCTAAGCTTTATTTGGAAAAAATGGGGCAAAAAATCATTGATCTGCCTTTTTGTTATGATGGGGGCTATTATGGGAAGATTATAAGCACGCATGATTTCCTCACCGCTTCTGCGTATAACCTGGCTCTAGCCAAAGCCAATGGCGTTTCGCTCATTTTTTGCGAAGAAGACGCGTATTTGAATATCTTGCATGCTAAAGAAGTTTTAGACAACAACCCTGAAATCATCAACTCCGTCAATGAAAAATTAAAAAAATACCAGCTTGTTTATGAAAAAGGCGTTGAGATCGTCTATCTTAATGAATGGGTTAATGAATTTTTGGCATGGGAATTGAAAAGCCCTTTTGACGCATTTTTAGGGGCTGAATTTTCTCGTATTAAACGAAGCGATCATTTTTTCAATAAAATCCGTTTAAAAGCCCCCCATTTTTTAGAATCTTTTCAAAATTACGCCCCCCTTTTAGAAGTCAATGAAGCAAGCGGCTTACTCCAGTGCGCGCATTTACGCTATTTGGGGATTGATTTAGGGGCGGATTTTTTAATCGCGCATTCTTTGGGGCTTTTTCACGCTTTTGAAAATTTAAGCTTAAAAGCTTCAAAAGTTTATAAAAGAGATAATGACAACACCCCCACTTTATTTTTACCTCAAATCGTACTAATGGCTATGGGGGAAAAAAACACGCAAGCTTTAGGGCTTGATACGCATTATCATAAGGTTACTTTCATTTAAGATGAACGCTTTTTTAAAACTCGCGCTCGCTTCTTTGATGGGAGGGCTTTGGTATGCTTTCAATGGCGAAGGCTCTGAGATTGTCGCCATAGGGATTTTTGTATTGATTTTGTTTGTTTTTTTCATCCGCCCTGTGAGTTTCCAAGACCCAGAAAAACGAGAAGAATACATAGAACGGCTTAAAAAAAACCATGAGAGGAAAATGATCTTACAAGACAAGCAAAAAGAAGAGCAAATGCGTCTTTATCTAGCCAAAAAAGAGCGAGAGAGCAGGCAAAAACAAGATCTTAAAGAACAAATGAAAAAATACTCATAAAGGAAAAAAATGGAAATCATTTTATTAATTATTGCGGCGGTTGTGTTGTTTTATTTTTACAACACCCTCAAAGAATATCTAAAAAACCCCCTAAACCCTAAAACCAAAACCGAAGAATACGACTTGAAAAATGACCCCTATTTGTTAGCGCAATCTAGCCCCCTAGACAAATTCAAGCAAACCCAAATAGGCGCGTATATGCGTCTTTTAAAATTTTTAGACATTCAAAAAAACGCTTTGGATAACGCTTTAAGAACGCTTTTTATCCATGAATTAGAGCAGCCCTTAAACAGCGAACAGCAAAATTTAGCCAAAGAGCTTCTCAATGAGCCTTTGGATCAAAAAGAAAATTTTGAATCCTTATGCCAAGAAATCGCTGATCACACGCATGGAGAATACACCAAACGCCTGAAATTAGTGGAATTTCTTATGTTATTAGCCTATGCTGATGGGATTTTGGATAGCAAAGAAAAAGAATTGTTTTTAGATGTGGGGGCGTTTTTGCAGATAGACAATCAAGATTTTAACGAGCTTTATGACAATTTTGAACGCTTCAATGCAATAGAAATCCCTATGTCTTTAGAAGAAGCAAAAAGTCTTTTTGAAATCCAAACTCACACCACCAAGCAAGATTTAGAAAAAAAAGCCTTGGATTTAAGTGCTCCCTACTACCATAAAATGAATGACAACAAACGCTACAGCGAACAAGATTTTATCTCGTTGAAAAAGATCGCCCTCGCTTCCCAACTCTTAGAAAATGATTTAAAAGACTCCTAAGAGGTCTTGTGAAAAAGGCTATTGAATGCCCTTTTTAAAAGCCCTAGAATCTTTTGATGCACCCTTTTTAGAAAAAGAAATTTTAAAGCGTTTTAGGGATAATTTAGTTTTTTTCAAATCTTATAATCCCCATCTTTTTAACGCTCTCAATACGCCTTTTAAAAATTACCAATTGCTTTTTGAAGAAAACCACTTCAATCTCTTGCACACACCCACAAACGCTTTAAGCTACCCTAAAAATCAAATGGTAGAAATCGCTTTCAACATGGCTTCTAACCCCCTGAATAATCCCAGATGGTCCTTAGACAATAACCACCTCTCTTTAAATTATTTAAAAACTCAAAACAACCCCAAACTCCCCCTAACCCTTAAAGCCACGCATGCGATCTCAAACTTTTTAGATGATTATCAAACGCCTTGCTCTTTAAAGAAATTCTTACCCCCTACCATGATTTATGGCGTCTTAGACGGCTTGTTTTTGGCCATTTTACAGGCTCAAAATTACCGCTTCCATTCGCTTTATTTGTTTGAAGAAAATTTAGATTTGTTTAAAATCAGCTGTTATTTTGTGCGTTATGAAGATTTGATTACAAAAGGGGCTAAACTCTTTATTCAAGGGTTTTTTAACCCCAATGAATTAAAAATGGATTTTTTGAAACGCCCTATCACGCATTCTTTTTTAAAGCTAGAAATCATGCCCTATAAAAGCGCTTTCAATTCACGCATGAAAGAAAACATTCAAAGCTATTACAAACAAGCTTTAAGGGGTTGGGGGAGTTTTGAAGATGAATTGCTAGGATTAAAAAACACGCTTAAAAACTTACCCTTATATCCAACTCTAAAAACCAAACCTAAAAAGATTAACGCCCCCATTTGCGTGGTGGGTAATGGGCCAAGCCTGGATTTATTGCTAGATTTTTTAAAAGAAAATGAAGATCATTTCATCATTTTTTCATGCGGAACCGCTTTAAAGCCTTTAAAAACGCATGGCGTTAAAGTGGATTTTCAAATAGAAGTGGAGCGCACAGACTATCTTAACGAGGTTTTAGAAAAAGCCCCTTTAGAAGACACCCCCTTAATGGGGGCTAACATGCTCAATCCTAACGCTTTTAATGTAGCCAAAGAAGCGTTAATGTTTATGCGTGGGGGGAGCGCTTGCGCGTATATAAGCCCTTTAAATATAGAATACGCAGCGCCTTTTGTGGGCAATGCCGGGGTGGCTTTAGCGAGTTTGATGAGCGATGAAATCTATTTGTGCGCTTTAGATTGTGCTTACATTAAAGGGTTTAAAAAGCACGCTCAAAATTCCTATTATGAAAATGAAAAAGAAATTGACACTTCATCTTTGATCAGCATAGAGGGTAATTTTAAGGGTTATGAAACTTTTAGCGACTCGCTTTTTTTGCTCTCTAAAGAAAGGATTGAAGAAGCCCTTCATTATTACCGGCCTAAAAAAGTCTATAATCTAAGTTATGGGGCTAAAATCAAGCATGCTTTTAGTATCAATCATTCTCAAGTAAGATTGAAACATTCCAACAAACAAGAAGCTACCGCTCGCATTAAAAGCATGTTTAGCCCTAGAAATAATCATGCTAAGGATTTAAACAATTTACAAAAAAATCTCATTCGTTTTAAAGAGGATTTTTTCACGCAATTAAACACGCCTTGCAAAACCAAGCAAGAAATATTTGAATGGGTGGATAGCTTGAGTGGGTTTTGCCAAACCGCCAGTGCTAAAACCCCCACTATAGGCATTTTATTTGAAGGGAGTATCGCTCATATTTTACAAAGCGTTCTAATCGTTTCATTGCATCTTAACGAAAATGAGCTGACGCATTTTATCAAGTTCTCTCAAAACACCTTAAAACAATTCCTTAAAAAAGCTTGTTTATTGTTACAAATGCAACTCAAACAACCATGATTTTTATTTTTACACTATAATAACAACCTTAAATCAAAGGGGTGTTCATGCCGCACAATGAAATCACAAGGGTTCAAGTCCCTGCCTTAATGCATTTAGCTAGGCTAGGCTATGATTTTATTCCCATTAATTCTAAAGAAAATAAGCCCAACCTAGACACGGACACTAATATTTTAACAGAGAGCTTCACTAAAGCGTTTAAGCGGTTAAACCCCACTAAAAACGCACAAGATTCGCTGACTGAAATGAAAAAACGCTTGAATTATGATGATTTGGGCAAAAGCTTTTATGAATACTTGCTCAAAAGCGAGAGTCAAATCATAGACTTTGACAACCCTAACAACAATCTTTATGAAATGATGGCTGAATTACCCTATAAATCCTTTAGACCTGACATCACCCTTTTTATCAATGGCTTGCCTTTGGTGGATATAGAAGTTAAACAGCCTTTAGCCGGACAAGGCATTAAAGAGGAAAAAGTTCGCCATATCCAACGCTATGAAAACCCTGAAAACAAAGTTTTTTATAACCTTGCGCAAATTTGGCTCTTTAGCGATAACTTGCCCTATGATGAAAAAAACCTCGATCAAGGCGCGTTTTATAGCGCTTCATATTCGCCTATTTTCCAACGCTTTATTGAAGCTGATAAGCCAGATATTACCCCCCCGAAAATCATCAAAATGATCAAAACCACAGATCGCTTGAAGAAATTCAAAAAAGAATCTTAAACGAATTTAACCTTAAAATCACCGACTGCCTAAAAAGCCCTAAAAACACCCCCACAAACTCCCTTTTAACTTCATTTTGCTCTCCAAAAAGGCTGTGCTTTATCCTAAAATACGGCATCAGTTTCTTAAAAGAAAAATCGGAGTTTAAAAAACACATTTGGCGTTACGCGCAGATGTTTGCGAGCTTGAATGTTTTAAAAGAATTACAAAAACATTATGGAACTAACCCAAAAGACCCCCTAAAGGGCATCATCTGGCACACGCAAGGCAGCGGTAAAACCGCTTTAACCTATCATTTAACCAAACTCATAAGAGACTTTTTTAGCCCGCTAGGAAAAAAGACTAAATTTTATTTTATTGTGGACAGGTTGGATTTATTAGAGCAAGCCAAAAACGAGTTTTTAAAAAGAGGCCTTTGTGCGCATGAGGCAGAAAATAAAGAGGATTTGAGCCAAAAATTAAAAAGCTCTAGCGTGTTTGAAAACCCTCAAGGGAATGATGAAATCATCGTTGTGAATATCCAAAAATTCAAAGCCCCCAATGAAGAAAAAGCCCACAATGAGGACCCCTCTAATAGCGCTCCTAAAGAAATCATTTCTAAAACAGAATTACAAGAATCCATTCAAAACAGCCACGATTTACAAAGGGTGTTTATCATAGATGAAGCCCACAGAAGCTATGACCCCAAAGGTTGTTTTTACGCTAATTTGATAGAATGCGACAAGACAGCGATTAAAATCGCTCTCACAGGCACGCCCCTATTAGAAGACAACGTGCAAGATAAAGCCACTAAAAACACTTTTGGCAACTACTTGCACACCTATTCTTATACCGAATCCATTAAAGACAAACACACCCTAAAACTCCAGTTAGAAACCATTGAAACGAGCTACAAAGAAAAACTGCAAGAAATCTATCGCCTTTTACAAGAAAGCATCACCATTGAAGACATAGAAGTTAAAAAAGAAACGATTTTTAATGATGAAAAATACATTAAAGAAATGCTCTCTTATATCATTAGAGATTTATTGCATTTCAGGAGTTTGAATGATGATGAATCTTTAAAGGCGATGGTGGTTTGTTCTTCAAGCAAGCAGGCCAAATTAGCTAATTGTCTTTTTAATGAAGTCCAAGAAAAAGTCTTACAAGAAAACCCTAACTTAAAAATTTTAAACAAACTCAAATCCAGTCTGATTTTGCATGACGAACAAGAAGTCAAAGAAAAGATTTATTCTTTTAAACATGGGGATACTGATATAGTCTTTGTGTTTAACATGCTTTTAACCGGCTTTGATTTACCCGGTCTCAAACGCCTTTATATCCACAGAGAATTAAAAGATCACAATTTGCTCCAAGCCCTAGCCAGAGTGAATCGCCCCTATAACAACATGTCTTTTGGCTATCTTATAGATTTTGTAGGGATTCAAGAGAATTTTGACAAAACGACTGATGATTACTTGAAAGAATTAAACCAATTCAACCAAAGCGGCGCCAATAGCGATTCTAATCTCAAAGACATGTTTGCGGATCGTAAGATTTTAGAAGAAGACATTAAAAACGCCTATGACGATCTTTTTGATTACCCCATTGACAACATAGAGGACATGACTAGTGCCATTGTCAATATGAGCGAAATGAACGAGCTTTTAAAAGTTTCGCACGCCATTAACACGCTCAAAGAGCGCTACAATTTGATCCGCACTTCTAGTGATGAAAAAATCCTTTCACTAAAAGAAAAAATGGATATTGAAAAGATCAGCAAAATCTCTTCAATGCTTCATAAAAAAGCCAAACAACTCCATGTGTTAAAAAACATCAATGAGCCTAAAAACCCAAACGATCTAATCATTTTAGAAGACCTCATCGCTCTTTTAGACTTTAAAATAGAGTTTAAAGAAAGCAAAGAATTACGCTTTAAAGAACAAGAAGAAATTACCAACAAACAAAAGCAAGTTAAAGAGATTTTAGAAAAAATCCCAGATCAACAAGATAAAGAAATCCAAAAGTTTTACAAAGACTTTTCAAAACTACTCCAAACGCCCGCAACGAGCCAGAATTTTGAGGAAATTTCTCATTCCTATGATGCGATCATTTCACAACTCAAACAACACAAAGAACAAACCACCCACTTATTAAACAAATACGATAATGATTTGTCTTATGCGAGCACGCATAAGCGCCTTCATAAGCATCTCATGGAACAAAACATTTCTAACCCAACGGGAATTTTCACGCTTTTAAAAGCCTTAAAAAGCGCTATTGATGCGCGTATTTCTAAGCGTCAAGAAATCTTAGACGAAGAAAATTACCTAAAAAATGCCATAAAAGTAGAATTAAATGACGCTTTCAAAAAAAACCCCTCCTTAAAAGATTTAGAAAAAGAAACAGAACTTATCATTCAAACCCTTTTTAACAATCTCACGCAAAACCACCATCAAGGAAATTCACATGCCTAATAACGCTTTATTGCAAATCAAACAAGACACTCTCAATCTCATTGATGATTTAAAAGCCATTTCCACGGGTTTTGGTTTAAGGAATGACGGCAACGAATACAAGATCATCACGCAATGCTTTTTGTATAAATTCTTATGCGATAAGTTTGAATTCCTTTTTGAACAAGAATTCCCCAACCAAACGATACAAGATTACAAAGACTTTAACGATGAAGAAAAAGAAGATTTCTTTATTACCTTAACCGATAAAAGACTCCCCAAACTCGCCTATGATGAGCTTTTAAGCTACCTTTTTGAAAAACATTTTAACGATAACGATTTACACCTAAAACTAGACGCTATTTTTAACCGCATTTCTAGCAATAATGCCGAACTTTTTAACACCAAAAGCACGGACAAAACCACTATCGCCTTATTTGAAAGCGTCTCACAATACATTAATGAAGAGTCTAAAAGGGCTAATTTTACAAGATCTTTATTAGACAAACTCAAAAATTTTAATTTCAAACAAGCTTTTTTAAACCTAAAAAACCAACAAGGCTATGATTTTTTCGCCCCCATTTTTGAATACTTACTCAAAGATTACAATAGCGACAAAGGAGGCAAATACGCCGAATACTACACCCCTTTAAGCATCGCTAGCATCATTGCCAAGCTTTTAATTAATGAGCCGACTCAAAGCGTCAAAATCTATGACCCAAGTGCTGGCACAGGAACGCTTTTAATGGCATTAGCCCACCAAATAGGCACCAATTCTTGCACCCTTTATGCCCAAGACATTTCGCAAAAATCCTTAAGAATGCTCAAACTCAACCTCATTTTAAACGACTTGACCCACTCTTTAAGAAACGCCATTGAGGGAAACACCTTGACCAACCCCTACCATTCTAAAGACTTTAAGGGGAAAATGGATTACATCGTGAGTAACCCCCCTTTCAAGCTGGATTTTTCCAACGAGCATGCCGAGATTTCGCAAAACAAAAACGATTTTTTCTTAGGCGTGCCTAATATCCCTAAAAACGATAAAAGCAAAATGCCCATTTACACGCTCTTTTTCCAGCATTGCTTGAACATGCTTAGTAATAAGGGTAAGGGGGCTATTATCGTGCCAACCGGATTCATTAGCGCTAAAAGCGGGGTAGAAAATAAGATTGTCAGGCATTTAGTGGATGGAAGGCTCGTTTATGGGGTAATTTGCATGCCCAGTCAGGTTTTTGCCAACACCGGCACTAACGTGAGCATCATCTTTTTTCAAAAAACGCCCAGCGCAAAGGAAGTAATTTTGATTGACGCTTCCAAACTCGGCGAAGAATACACCGAAAACAAAAACAAAAAAACGCGCTTAAGAACAAGCGATATTGATTTGATTTTAGAAACTTTTCAAAATAAAACCCAAAAAGCGGATTTTTGCGCTCTGGTTTCTTTTGATAAAATCATAGAAAAAAATTATTCTCTAAACCCCGGGCAGTATTTCATTATAGAAGACACCAGCGAGAAAATAAGCCAAGCAGAGTTTGAAAATTTAATGTGGCAATATTCAAGCGAACTCACAAGACTTTTTGATGAAAGCCAGAGCTTGCAACAAGAAATTTTAGAAACTTTAAAAGGGGTTAGGTTTGAGTGATAATAAAACATATAAACTTAAAAATATAGGAAAAATCGTAAAAGGAAAAACCCCTAAAACTTCTAATTTAGACTTTTTTAATGGCAAATACATGTTTATTACGCCAAATGATTTGCATGGCATATATCGTATTATTAAAACACCAAGAACGCTTAGTGATAGTGGTTTAAAAAGCATACAAAACAACACAATAGATAATACAAGCATTCTTGTAGGGTGTATAGGTGATGTGGGTATGGTTCGCATGTGTTTTGATAAATGCGCAACAAATGGGCAAATAAATTCTATTACAAACATTAAAGATTTTTGTAATCCATTCTACTTATACTACTATCTATCTAACAAAAAAGAGCTTTTTAAAAATATAGCTGTCTCTACAGTTGTGCCAATTATTCCCAAAACAATTTTTCAAGAAATAGAAGTCTTATTGCCAAATATAGAAACACAACAAAAAATCGCCCGCACGCTTTCTATCCTGGATCAAAAAATAGAGAACAACCACAAAATCAATGAGCTTTTACACACGCTCGCTTATAAAATCTATGAACATTATTTCAAATACAAACCTAAAAATGCAAAGCTAGAACAAATTATTATTGAAAATCCTAAATCTAGTATTATGGTTAAAAACGCCCAAAAAACCCAAGATAAATACCCCTTTTTTACAAGCGGAGATAATATCCTATCCTATCCTAAAGCGATCATTGATGGCAGAAATTGCTTTTTAAACACTGGAGGTAATGCTGGTATTAAATTTTATGTAGGCAAAGCTTCTTATTCAACGGATACTTGGTGTATTTGCGCTAACGAATTTAGCGACTATTTATATTTACTGCTTTCAAGTATAAAAACTCATATCAATCAAAGCTTTTTTCAAGGAACTAGCCTTAAACACTTACAAAAAAATTTGCTTAAAAAATATCCTATTTACATGCCGTCCACGCATGAAATTAAAAAATTTAATCAAATTATTATGCCACTACTCACGCTTATATCCATTAACACAAGAACTTCTAAAAAATTAGAACAAATCAGAGATTTTCTACTCCCCCTACTCCTAAAACAACAAGTCAAACCCCAATGAAAATATAAAAACCAAAAATAAGCAATAACTAAGAAAACTTATATTAGAATACTTCTTTTTGATTGCGGAGTATGGCGCAGCCTGATTAGCGCGCACCCTTGGGGTGGGTGAGGTCGTGGGTTTGAATCCCGCTACTCCGACCATGACTTTTTAAAAAAACTTCAATGATTATCATTTCATTATATAATCACACCAAACAAACTGATTTTTAAACATGATGATTTAAAGGATTTTTATTGAATCGTTTCTTTAACCGAGAGCTTTCATGGTTAGCTTTTAACACAAGGGTTTTGAACGAAGCCAAAGATGAGAGCTTGCCTTTATTAGAGCGCTTGAAATTTTTAGCCATTTATGACACGAATTTAGACGAATTTTACATGATAAGAGTGGCAGGGCTTAAGCAACTCTATGAGCATAAAATCGCCTCTAAAGGCATTGATGGCACAAGCCCTGAAGAACAATTAGAAAAAATCAAGCATTATTTAGCGCATGAAATTGAAGAAAGGGAGTTAGAATTTCAAAAAATCCAAGCCCTACTCTTTAAAAAAGGGCTTTGTATCACCCCCTATAATGAATTGAATTTAGAGCAAAAAGCTAAGGCTAAAACCTATTTTAAAGAGCAACTTTACGCGTTAGTTTTGCCTTTTAAGTTGGATTCTTCGCACACTTTCCCGCCTTTAGCGAATTTGACTTTCGCGCTTTTTGCCCGCATTAAAGACAAAGAAACCCAAACCACCTCCTATGCGCTCATCAAACTCCCCTCTTTTATCTTCCGTTTTGTAGAGCTAGAAAAAGGCTTGTTTGTGCTGGCTGAAGAAATCGTAGAAGCGCATTTAGAAGAATTGTTTTTAGATCATGAGATTTTAGATTGCATGGCGTTTAGGGTAACTTGCGATGCGGATATTGCCATCACTGAAGATGAAGCGCACGATTATGCGGATTTGATGAGTAAGAGTTTAAGGAAACGCAATCAAGGCGAAATCGTACGCTTGCAAACCCAAAAAGGGACTCAAGAGCTTTTAAAAACCCTTTTAGCGTCTTTAAGGAGTTTTCAAACCCATTCTTACAAAAAGCACAAGCTCACCGGCATGCATATCTATAAAAGCGCGATCATGCTCAATTTAGGGGATTTGTGGGAATTAGTCAATCATAGCGATTTTAAAGCGCTTAAATCGCCCAATTTCACGCCCAAAATCCACCCTCATTTCAATGAAAACGATCTTTTCAAATCCATAGAAAAACAGGATCTGTTGCTGTTTCATCCTTATGAAAGTTTTGAGCCTGTGATTGATCTAATAGAGCAAGCCGCTAGCGATCCCACCACCCTTTCTATCAAAATGACGCTTTATCGTGTGGGCAAGCATTCCCCCATTGTCAAAGCTTTAATTGAAGCAGCGAGCAAGATTCAAGTGAGCGTTTTAGTGGAATTAAAAGCACGCTTTGATGAAGAAAGCAATCTGCATTGGGCAAAAGTTTTAGAAAGGGCGGGCGCGTTAGTCGTCTATGGCGTTTTCAAACTCAAAGTGCATGCTAAAATGCTAGTGATCACTAAAAAAACAGACAACCAATTACGCCATTTCACCCATTTAAGCACGGGCAATTACAACCCTTTGAGCGCTAAAATCTATACCGATGTGAGTTTTTTTAGCGCTAAAAATGAAATCGCTAACGACATTATCAAGCTTTTCCATTCCTTGCTCACTAGCAGCGCGACTAATAGTGCATTAGAAACGCTTTTTATGGCGCCCAAACAAATCAAGCCTAAAATCATTGAACTCATTCAAAATGAAATGAATCACAAACAAGAAGGCTATATCATTTTAAAAGCCAACGCCCTAGTGGATAGCGAAATCATTGAATGGCTCTATCAAGCCTCTCAAAAAGGGGTTAAAATTGATCTCATTATTAGAGGGATTTGCTGTTTAAAGCCCCAAGTCAAGGAATTGAGCGAAAATATCAAAGTGTATTCTATTGTGGGGAAATATTTAGAACATGCACGCATTTATTATTTTAAACATGAAAATATTTATTTTTCTAGCGCGGATTTAATGCCCAGAAATTTAGAAAGGCGCGTGGAATTGCTTATCCCGGCCACAAACCCAAAGATCGCTAATAAATTGTTGCATATTTTAGAAATCCAATTAAAAGACACCTTAAAACGCTACGAGTTAAATTCTAAAGGCCGTTACGCAAAAGTTTCAAACCCTAACGATCCTTTAAATTCGCAGGATTATTTTGAAAAACAAGCCCTTAAAACCTTTTAAGGGTTATCGTTCAAATCATAAAAGATAAGGATTTAAATGCTTTATTCGTTATTAAAAAAATATCTTTTTAGCCTGGACGCTGAAGACGCGCATGAAAAAGTGTGTAAAGTTTTAAGAGCGCTTTCTTCATCGCCCTTTTTGTGTCGTTTGATTGATTCTCAATGGGGTTATAAAAACCCAAAGCTTGAAAATGAAATTTTAGGCTTAAATTTCCCTAACCCCTTGGGCTTAGCCGCCGGTTTTGATAAAAACGCTTCCATGCTTAGGGCGTTAATTGCTTTTGGGTTTGGCTATTTAGAAGCAGGCACTCTCACCAATGAAGCGCAAGTGGGGAATGAAAAACCAAGGCTTTTCAGGCACATTGAAGAAGAATCCTTACAAAATGCGATGGGGTTTAATAATTACGGGGCGGTTTTAGGAGTGAGATCGTTCAAGCGCTTCGCTCCTTATCAAACCCCTATTGGCATCAATTTAGGCAAAAACAAACACATAGAGCAAGCGCATGCCCTAGAAGATTACAAGGCGGTTTTAAATAAATGTTTAAACATTGGCGATTATTACACTTTCAACCTTTCTTCGCCCAACACCCCTAATTTAAGGGATTTACAAAACAAAGCGTTTGTGAATGAGCTTTTTTGCATGGCGAAAGAAATGACCCATAAGCCTTTATTTTTAAAAATCGCCCCGGATTTAGAAACAGACAGCATGCTAGAGGTTGTCAATAGCGCTATTGAAGCCGGAGCGCATGGGATTATTGCGACTAACACCACGATTGATAAAAGCCTGGTGTTCGCTCCTAAAGAAATGGGGGGCTTGAGCGGGAAATGCTTGACTAAAAAAAGCCGTGAAGTCTTTAAAGAACTGGCTAAAGCTTTTTTCAATAAAAGCGTTCTTGTTTCTGTGGGGGGGATTAGCGGTGCCAAAGAAGCTTATGAAAGGATTAAAATGGGAGCGAGTCTGTTACAAATTTATAGCGCTTTTATTTACAACGGGCCAAATTTATGCCAAAATATTCTTAAAGATTTGGTAAAATTACTCCAAAAAGATGGATTTTTGAGCGTCAAAGAGGCTATAGGAGCGGATTTAAGATGAGATATTTTTCTGTTAAAAGACTTTTAGGGCTTAGTTCTGTCTTGTTAGTCACTTTAGGAGTGAGCATGCACGCACAATCTTACTTACCCAAACATGAGAGCGTTACCTTAAAAAACGGGTTGCAAGTCGTAAGCGTCCCCCTAGAAAATAAAACCGGGGTTATAGAAGTGGATGTGCTTTATAAAGTCGGCTCTAGAAACGAAACCATGGGAAAGAGCGGGATCGCTCACATGTTAGAGCATTTGAATTTTAAAAGCACCAAAAACCTTAAAGCCGGCGAATTTGATAAGATCGTTAAGCGTTTTGGGGGCGTGAGTAACGCTTCTACAAGCTTTGATATTACGCGCTATTTCATTAAAACCAGTCAAGCCAACTTGGATAAGTCTTTAGAATTGTTCGCTGAAACCATGGGTTCTTTGAATTTAAAAGAAGATGAGTTTTTGCCTGAGCGTCAAGTGGTCGCTGAAGAAAGGCGATGGCGTACTGATAATTCCCCTATCGGCATGCTTTATTTCCGCTTTTTTAACACCGCTTATGTCTATCACCCCTACCATTGGACGCCCATCGGTTTTATGGACGATATTCAAAACTGGACTTTAAAAGACATTAAAAAATTCCATTCGCTCTATTATCAGCCTAAAAACGCTATCGTTTTAGTGGTGGGTGATGTCAATTCCCAAAAGGTTTTTGAATTGAGTAAAAAGCATTTTGAATCCTTAAAAAACCTTGATGAAAAAGCTATCCCCACCCCTTACATGAAAGAGCCTAAGCAAGATGGAGCCAGAACGGCAGTCGTGCATAAAGATGGAGTCCATTTAGAATGGGTAGCCCTTGGGTATAAAGTGCCTGCTTTCAAACATAAAGATCAAGTCGCCTTAGACGCGCTAAGTAGGCTTTTAGGCGAAGGCAAAAGCTCATGGTTGCAAAGCGAATTGGTGGATAAAAAACGCCTGGCTTCTCAAGCTTTCTCGCACAACATGCAATTGCAAGATGAAAGCGTGTTTTTATTCATTGCGGGGGGTAATCCTAATGTCAAAGCCGAAGCCTTACAAAAAGAAATCGTAGCGCTTTTAGAAAAGCTTAAAAAAGGCGAAATCACTCAAGCGGAGTTAGACAAGATCAAAATCAATCAAAAAGCTGACTTCATTTCTAACTTAGAAAGTTCTGGCGATGTGGCGGGGCTTTTTGCGGACTATTTAGTGCAAAACGATATTCAAGGCTTGACGGATTATCAGCAACAATTTTTAGATTTAAAAGTGAGCGATTTGGTGCGTGTGGCTAATGAATATTTTAAAGACACCCAATCAACCACCGTGTTTTTGAAACCTTAAAAAGAGCCTTGTAACATGCAATTTCATTCATCTAGTGCGTTAATTACGCCTTTTAAAAAAGATTTGAGCGTTGATGAGGCCGCTTATGAATCCTTGATCAAGCGCCAAATTTTTCAAGGCATGGACGCATGCGTGCCTGTTGGCACGACAGGGGAATCCGCCACGCTCACCCACAAAGAGCACATGCGTTGCATTGAAATCGCCATAGAGACTTGCAAAAACACTAAAACGCCCTCAAATTCGCGCATGAAAGTGTTAGCCGGCGTGGGCAGTAACGCCACAAGCGAGTCCCTTTCTTTGGCAAAGTTCGCTCAAAAAATCGGTGCGGATGCGATTTTATGCGTAAGCCCCTATTATAACCGCCCCACCCAACAAGGCTTGTTTGAACATTATAAAACTATCGCTCAATCGGTGGAAATCCCTGTCATGCTTTATGATGTGCCAAGTAGAACAGGCGTGTCTATTGAAGTCCCAACCGCCCTCAAACTCTTTAGAGAAATCCCTAACATTAAAGCCATTAAAGAAGCGTCTGGCTCTTTGAAAAGAGTGACAGAATTGCATTATTATGAAAAAGATTTTAAAATTTTTAGCGGGGAAGATTCACTCAACCACTCCATCATGTTTTCAGGGGGGTGTGGCGTGATTTCAGTGACCGGTAATTTAATGCCTAATTTGATTTCACAAATGGTCAATTGTGCGATTAAACAAAAATACCAACAAGCCCTAGAAATCCAAAATAAGCTTTTTCATTTGCACCAAGCCCTTTTTGTAGAAACGAACCCTATCCCTATTAAAATGGCTATGCATTTAGCCGGCTTGATTGAAAACCCAAGTTACAGACTGCCTTTAGTGGCCCCAAGCAAAGAAACGATTCAACTTTTAGAAAAAACTTTACAACAATATGAGGTAATTGCATGAATGGTTCCAATCACATGAAAAATAAAACCCTAGTGATCAGCGGCGCGACGAGAGGGATTGGCAAGGCGATATTGTATCGCTTCGCTCAAAGCGGCGTGAATATCGCTTTCACTTACAATAAAAATGTTGAAGAAGCCAACAAAATCATAGAAGATGTGGAGCAAAAATATTCCATCAAAGCCAAAGCCTACTCTCTCAATGTTTTAGAGCCTGAGCAATACACAGAGCTTTTCAAGCAAATTGACGCGGATTTTGACAGAGTGGATTTTTTTATTTCTAACGCTATTATTTACGGGCGCTCTGTTGTGGGGGGATTTGCACCTTTCATGCGATTAAAACCTAAGGGGTTAAACAATATTTACACAGCCACCGTGTTAGCGTTTGTGGTAGGGGCTCAAGAAGCGGCAAAACGCATGCAAAAAATAGGCGGCGGGGCGATCGTGAGCTTAAGCTCTACCGGGAATTTGGTCTATATGCCTAATTATGCTGGGCATGGCAATTCTAAAAATGCCGTAGAAACCATGGTCAAATACGCTGCTGTGGATTTAGGCGAATTTAACATTAGAGTGAATGCGGTTAGCGGCGGGCCTATTGATACGGACGCTTTGAAAGCCTTCCCTGATTATATGGAGATTAAAGAAAAAGTAGAAGAGCAATCGCCCCTAAAACGCATGGGCAATCCTAACGATCTTGCTGGAGCGGCTTATTTTTTATGCGATGAAACCCAAAGCGGTTGGCTTACAGGGCAAACGATCGTTGTAGATGGCGGGACGACTTTTAAATAAAGATTTTTCTTGCAAAACATTATCCACATCCACCAAAACAAAGAGTTGCAATTCATTAAAAAATGCTTGTTGGGCTATTTCTTCGCCCCTTTGTGTGGGGCTGTTTTGTTGGTGATTTTTCTTGTTTCAAGCGGGGCAAAATCGTTTCAAATTTCCAACCTCTTCAGCCATCAACTAGCTTATATCGTGTTATTGTCTCTTTTTTTGTGCGCGCTTGGGTTTATTGCCGGAGCGATTGGTTTTTACAGGCTTTCTAAAATCACACGCCATCTGAGTTTTTTTGAAAATTTTGCTTTCAGCTTTTTGGCGGTGATTTTATGCGCTCTTTTAAGCTATCTTATCCCTAACGCCAGTAACGCTCTTTCGCTAATCGGTAATGGCGTTTCTATTTTTTATTTGCACAAACTCTATAGAGAATTGAGCCTTTACACGCAAGAAAGGTTTTTTTTAAGCGGATTTAGGTTGTTGCTTTTTAGTTTCATGCTGGCTCTTTTAGGGATTTTAACGCAAGCGTTAGTTATCATTTTTTTAACGATCGCTGTGGTTTTAATGTGTGTGGCGCTTGGCTTTTTAGGGCGCGCGTTTTTGAATTTTTCACAAGTCTTTTTGAAAGCATGAAAGTTTTAAAACTCCTGCCTAATTTTTTGACGATTTTACGCATTGTCTTATCCTTGTTTTTATTATTTTTATTGTTAAACACGCGCACTTATTTTAGTTTTTTAACCCCCTTTCACATTAACATGATCTCTTCATTGGTTTTTTTATTTGCCGCGCTCACGGATTTATTGGACGGCTACATCGCTAGAAGCTATAAAGCCAAATCGCGCTTTGGGGAAATCTTTGACCCTTTGGCGGATAAAATCCTTATTTTGAGCGCGTTTTTAGGGTTAGTCCATTTGGATCGGGTGAACGCGTGGATCCCGTTTGTGATTTTAGGGCGTGAATTTTTTATTTCAGGGCTTAGGGTTTTAGCCGCTAATGAAAAAAAGGATATCCCTGTCAATGCGTTAGGCAAGTATAAAACCGTTTCTCAAGTCGTGGCGATTGGCGCTTTATTAGCCAATTTAACTTACTCTTATGCGCTTGTGGCTATAGCGGTTTTTTTAACCCTTTATTCGGGGATAGATTACACGATTAAATATTATAAATCTTAATGTTTTAAAAGAAGTTTTTAGCGTTCTTTAAAAAAACCTTAAAACGCTTAAAAAGCTATCGCTTGATCAAGCTCTTTTACTATTTAATCTTTAAAAAATGCTTTTGATCGTTTTTTTTAAATTTTATTTTCAATATTCAATTAAAAAAAATCATTTTATTTTATTTTTGTTATAATTCAAGCTATTTTTATTTTCAATCTAAGGAGGTGCCGCATGGACAATCAAAAGATAACGCATCAAAATACCGCGCAAAAACAAGGCGAGCTTAAAAGAGACATGAAAATGCGCCATCTCTTAATGATTGCCTTTGGGGGAGCGATTGGCACAGGGCTTTTTGTAGGCACTGGAGGTAATATTGCGAACGCTGGCCCTTTAGGGACCTTGATCGCTTATTGTTTTGGAGGGCTTGTGGTTTATTGCATCATGCTCTCTTTGGGCGAATTGGCTAGCATTCATCCCACTACGGGAAGTTTTGGGGATTATGCGGCTAAATTCATAGGCCCTGGCACGGGCTATATGGTTTTTTGGATGTATTGGCTTGGCTGGGTGATCACGGTGGCGTTAGAATACATCGCTATAGGCATGCTCATGCAACGCTGGTTTGCTGGTATTCCTATCCATTATTGGGTGATCTTGTGCATTGCGTTAGTTTTTTTATTGAACTTTTTTTCGGTTAAAATTTTTGCCGAGGGCGAGTTTTTCTTTAGCCTGATTAAAGTTTTAGCGGTGATCGCTTTTATAGGCATTGGCGCGATTGGGATTATTTATCAAATCTATTCGCATGGGTTTAGTTCTATTTTTGATAACTTTTATTTTGGCGATAAAGGGTTTTTCCCTAACGGGAGCGCGGCGGTTTTTAGCGCGATGCTCGCTGTCATTTTTGCATTCACTGGCACAGAGGTGATTGGGGTGGCTGTGGGAGAGACTAAAAACGCTAGCGAAGTGATGCCCAAAGCGATTAAAGCGACCTTGTGGCGGATTGTCTTTTTCTTTTTAGGCTCGGTGTTTGTCATTTCTGTTTTTTTGCCCATGAACGATTCTTCTATCACGCAAAGCCCTTTTGTGAGCGTTTTAGAACGCATCAACTTGCCCTTTATTGGCATGGGTATCCCTTATGTGGCTGATATAATGAACGCTGTTATCATTACGGCGATGTTTTCTACCGCTAATTCAGGGCTTTATGGAGCGAGCCGCATGATTTATGGGCTGTCCAAACAAAAGATGTTTTTTAAGGTTTTTTCCAAACTCAACCGACAAGGCACGCCCACTTATGCGATGTTTTTTTCCCTTTCTTTTTCTCTCATAGGGCTTTTAGTCCAAATTTATGCCAAAGAAAATGTCGTGGAAGCTTTGATCAATGTGATCAGTTTCACGGTGATTATTGTGTGGGTTAGCGTGTCCGTTTCGCAATATTCTTTCCGCAAGCAATACTTAAAAGCCGGGCATTCTTTAGAGGATTTGCCTTATAAAGCCCCCTTTCTGCCCTTTTTGCAACTCATAGGGATCACTGGGTGCGTCATCGGCGTGATTGGTTCGGCTATGGATAAGGATCAACGCATTGGGATGATTTTAACGATTGTTTTTGCCATTGTGTGTTACATTGGATACTATTTTACACAAAAAGCTAATGAAAATAACAAAAAAGATTTGATATAATCTTTTTTTAATTTTGAAATTGACATCAATCAAGGAAGTAACCATGATGAAAAAAACTTTTTTTATCTCTTTGGCTTTAGCGTTAAGCTTGAATGCGGGCAATATCCAAATCCAAAGCATGCCCAAAGTTAGAGAGCGAGTGAGTGTCCCCTCTAAAGACGATACGATCTATTCTTACCACGATTCGATTAAGGATTCGATTAAGGCGGTGGTGAATATCTCTACTGAGAAAAAGATTAAAAACAATTTTATAGGTGGCGGTGTGTTTAATGACCCCTTTTTCCAACAATTTTTTGGGGATTTGGGCGGCATGATCCCTAAAGAAAGAATGGAAAGGGCTTTAGGCAGCGGCGTAATCATTTCTAAAGATGGCTATATTGTAACTAATAACCATGTGATTGATGGCGCAGATAAGATTAAAGTTACCATTCCAGGGAGCAATAAAGAATATTCCGCCACTCTAGTAGGCACGGACTCTGAAAGCGATTTAGCGGTGATTCGCATCACTAAAGACAATCTGCCCACGATCAAATTCTCTGATTCTAATGATATTTTAGTGGGCGATTTGGTTTTTGCGATTGGTAACCCTTTTGGCGTGGGTGAAAGCGTTACGCAAGGCATTGTTTCAGCACTCAATAAAAGCGGGATTGGGATCAACAGCTATGAGAATTTCATTCAAACAGACGCTTCCATTAATCCTGGAAATTCCGGTGGCGCTTTGATTGATAGCCGTGGAGGGTTAGTGGGGATCAATACCGCTATTATCTCTAAAACTGGGGGTAACCACGGCATTGGCTTTGCCATCCCTTCTAACATGGTTAAAGATATTGTAACCCAACTCATCAAAACCGGTAAGATTGAAAGAGGTTACTTGGGCGTGGGCTTGCAAGATTTGAGCGGCGATTTGCAAAATTCTTATGACAATAAAGAAGGGGCGGTAGTCATTAGCATAGAAAAAGACTCTCCGGCTAAAAAAGCAGGGATTTTGGTGTGGGATTTGATCACTGAAGTCAATGGGAAAAAGGTTAAAAACACGAATGAGTTAAGAAACCTAATCGGCTCTATGCTACCCAATCAAAGAGTAACCTTAAAAGTCATTAGAGACAAAAAAGAACGCACCTTCACCCTCACTCTTGCCGAAAGGAAAAACCCTAACAAAAAAGAAACAATTTCCGCTCAAAACGGCGCACAAGGCCAATTGAACGGGCTTCAAGTGGAAGATTTAACCCAAAAAACCAAAAGGTCTATGCGTTTGAGCGATGATGTTCAAGGGGTTTTAGTTTCTCAAGTGAATGAAAATTCCCCAGCAGAGCAAGCCGGCTTTAGGCAAGGTAACATCATCACAAAAATTGAAGAGATTGAAGTCAAAAGCGTTGCGGATTTTAACCATGCTTTAGAAAAGTATAAAGGCAAACCCAAACGATTCTTAGTTTTAGATTTGAATCAAGGTTATAGGATCATTTTGGTGAAATGATAGAGGTGGGTTGTTAGTCGCATGTCTTTGATTAGAGTGAATGGGGAAGCTTTTAAACTCTCTTTAGAAAGTTTGGAAGAAGACCCTTTTGAAACTAAAGAAACGCTAGAGATTCTTGTTAAGCAAACGAGCGTTGTTTTATTAGCCGCTGGGGAATCTAAGCGTTTTTCTCAAACAATCAAAAAACAATGGCTGCGCTCTAATCATACCCCCTTATGGCTCAGCGTTTATGAGAGCTTTAAAGAAGCCCTAGACTTTAAAGAAATCATTTTAGTCGTAAGCGAATTGGATTGTATTTATATCAAACGCCATTATCCTGAAATCAAGCTTATAAAAGGCGGAGCATCAAGGCAAGAATCCGTGCGTAACGCTTTAAAAATAATTGACAGCGCTTACACGCTCACCAGCGATGTGGCTAGGGGTTTAGCCAATATTGAAGCGCTCAAAAGTTTGTTTTTAACCCTCCAACAAACAAGCCATTATTGCATCGCTCCTTACTTGCCTTGCTATGACACAGCGATCTATTATAACGAGGCTTTAGACAGAGAAGCGATCAAACTCATTCAAACCCCGCAATTAAGCCACACCAAAGCGCTCCAATCAGCCCTAAATCAAGGGGATTTTAAAGATGAAAGCAGCGCGATTTTACAAGCTTTCCCTAATCGTGTGAGCTATATTGAAGGCAGTAAAAATTTGCACAAACTCACCACAAGCAGCGATTTGAAGCATTTCACGCTCTTTTTCAACCCAGCAAAAGACACTTTTATAGGCATGGGCTTTGATACGCATGCGTTCATTAAAGATAAGCCTATGGTTTTAGGGGGGGTTGTTTTGGATTGCGAGTTTGGGTTAAAGGCCCATAGCGATGGCGATGCTTTGTTGCATGCGGTTATTGATGCGATTTTAGGAGCGATTAAAGGGGGGGATATTGGCGAATGGTTCCCTGATAATGACCCCAAATACAAAAACGCCTCTTCTAAAGAGCTTTTAAAAATCGTGTTGGATTTTTCTCAAAGCATTGGGTTTGAATTGTTTGAAATGGGGGCGACCATCTTTAGCGAAATCCCTAAAATCACTCCTTACAAACCGGCGATTTTAGAGAATTTGAGCCAACTTTTGGGTTTAGAAAAATCTCAAATCAGCTTGAAAGCCACCACAATGGAAAAAATGGGGTTCATTGGCAAACAAGAAGGGCTGTTAGTCCAAGCACATGTGAGCATGCGTTATAAACAAAAACTTTAAATGTGATAAAATGTGATAAAAGGAAGAATGGATGAAAATCTTAATCATTGAAGACGATTTAGCGCTAGCCAGGAGTATTTCGCATAATTTGCATGATTTAGGGCATTTTTGCGAGATCATCTCTAGCATTTCAGAAGAAAATAAAGAGCCTTATGATGTGATTTTGGTTTCTTCTAAAGTTTGCACTCAAGGGCGTTGCGAACATTTTGTGCGTTATAATTCCAAGCAAATCATTATCATGATGGCTTCGCATGTCAATGAAGATGGCGTGAATAAGCCCATTCAAGCAGGAGCGAGAGATTATATCCTAAAACCTTTTAAAATGGATGAATTGTTGCGCAAGATCCAATACCATAAAGCCTACCAAGAAATGACCGCTCGCTTGGGATTTTATGAAAATTACTTAGACTTTATCCATGCGGAATTGCCCTTGCCTAAAGATTTTTCTTACCGGCCGCCCTTTATCATCCACACGCCCTCTCAAGAGCTTGCGAACGCTTATTTATTGCAATACGCTAAAGAAAGGCAAATGGATTTTTCTTTTTTCTCTTTAAAGGATACCACTTGGAAAGAACTATACAAGAATAAGGACAAACTGGAACGCCCTTTTTACATCATGCATTTAGAAGAGCTTAAAAAAGATGAGCAATTGAAATTGTTAGAATTGGCCCGTTCATGCCCTATTGTTTTGTCCTATACCCATAAAGAACCCCTAGAATTTCCTAAAATTGTGAGGATTGAGTGTGGCAATAACCCCCTATCTTTGTTCAGCAACCACACGACTTTCCTTTCCATTCAAGAATACGAAAAAGAAGCGATCAGGCATTTTTCTTCCACTTGCACCGATACAGAATTAGCCAACAAGCTTGGCATTAGCCGCAAAAGCCTTTGGGAAAAACGCCGGAAGTATAATTTACCGCGCAAATAAAAGAAAATCCTTAAGCTCTGTTTTCATTGGGCGTTTGATCATAAAATGTAAAAATGCCAAAAGCGTTTTTACAATCAAAAGATCTAAAGCGAGCGATAATCTCTCAAAATTTAGCGTATTTAATGAGAATAGAGCTAATTATTATTAAAACAACTTATTATTTGCTATATATTTACTATAATAGTTTAGCCTTTGAAAAGAGAAATTCAACTTAAGGATTAACCATTAGACAAGCACTTAACAAGGCAAGATTCACGCATTCAAAAACCCTTTTAATAGACATTGATTGTGTTATCCCTAATATTGTTAGGCGTTTGCTCTCTAATAAAACGCTCCCTAAAAGATTCGCTACTTGCAGCTTGCAAGAAGTGGGCATAATCTTTCTCACCACTCAAATTTTATCCATCATGCGCAAAACCCGTTGCTCTAAAACGCTTTTTTTTATCACTAGGGGCAGAGAGAGTTTCCGCTACCAGCTGTGCGATCATTACAAACAAAAACGCCACCAATTTAATGAAAATTTTAGATCTCTTTTAAAAGCTCTAAAGATCGCTTTAGTGGAAAAATACCCCCTAAAAAAAGGGGCTAAGATCCAGGGCGAACATTGTTTTGAATATGAAGCCGATGATATTATCTCTTTTTACAAAAAGAAAGACCCCAAAAATTATGTGATAGCCAGCATGGATAAGGATATTTTGTATTCCAATAGAGGCTCTCATTTCAACCTCAAAACCAACGCTTTTTTTAATGTGAGTCAAAAAGAGGCTCGTTTTTTTGCTTATTATCAGTGCGTTGTGGGGGATAAGGGGGATAATATTAAAGGGGTTAAAGGGATTGGCGGCTTCAACTATAAAGATTTTTTAAACGAAGACGCTAAAGAGCATGAATTGTGGGAGCAGATCATTCAAGCGTTCAAAATCAAAGAAGATTTGAGCGATAGCGAAGCTAAAGAAAAGGCTCTTTTAAACATGCGTTTGGTCAATATGCACCAGATGACCCACCATGGCGTAATCAAACTATGGGAGCCTGAGTTTAAAAAAACCTTTTTCCCTAAAAAACCCCAAAGACCTGATTTTAAAAGAATTTCTTGAAACATTTTTATCTTTGATTTTTTAAAAAGAAGAAATTATCGCTCGCTTTATCGCAAGCCTTTCATTATTGATTGCAAAAATGGTGTTTTTTAAAACAAAAACTTCCCAAAAAAGACAAAAGAACTATTTCCAAGACTTTTTCTCGTGGCTTTAGAATTGTAAGCATACACATACCCCCCACCCATATCAAAAGACAAACCCCTATAAGTCCAAACCCTAAAACTGCTCATTAAAGAATATTCTTGGTAATCCCCAAAAGCCACCATCGCGTCTAAACGCACCCTTTTAGTCTTAAGCCCTAAAAAAACATAGCCTGAAATGCTAGAATTAGCAAAATAAATCGCTGGCACGCCGGGCGCGTTGATCCCACGGCCATAGAATTTAGTCCTGTCGTTAAAAGTCCATAGATAGCCCTTATTGTTCCTTGCTGGAACGATATAAAAACCCGTTCCAAAATTAAAAATTTTGTATTTAAAAGTTTGATCGATCAAAAACAAGCCGGCATTTTTAACGCTTGTAGCCGCATCAGTGTTGCCGTATTGATACATGCCATGCACTAGAGTGTGCGAAGTGAAACCCTTAGCTAAAGAAGCGTCATACTCCAACTTACCCCCCACTTGCACTAAAACATTTTGGGTGGGCAAAGGCAAGCGGGTATCCGTTAAAATAAAAGGCACCACTTTAAGATTTTCATGCCTGTATTCTGCGCCCAAAACAAACACTTCCCCCCCTACATACAAGCGTTTAGACACAGGATCATAAGACGCTAGAGCGTTTAGGGAAGTAGCGATCCGATTCCCTTGCTCTTTATTGATCTGATGCCCATTATAAAGCATGCTATCCATAAAAATCCCAAAATAACGCATGGAATTTTGCTTAAAAGCCACAGAGACCCCTTGAATATTGCCCCCTATCCAATCAAAATCCACAAAATCGGTATTGAAACGCCCTAAAGCTATTTTAAAACGCTGGTTGGTGTATTGGATATACGCATCAGAAACATCGCCAGCGCTCAAATAAGGTCTAACATTTTTAGAACTACCAAAAAAATTCCCCAGACTGATGTAAAGGTTAGCCAAACGCTGTTTGTTATAAACATTCCAAGCTCCAATCGCTCCAATGCCAAAGGACCACCCATTGCTATAAGAAAAATCCACCCCAAGGCGCGCTAAAGCCCCCACATAGCTGTGAGAGTTTTTTTGCGCCCCTTGATTATACAATAGCCCCAAATAGCCAAAAGGTTTGACTGCGATTTCTAAAGCTTTCAAAGACAGACCATTTAAAAAAAGGATCCATAACGCTAAATAATATCTTTTCTTATTTTTCTTGTATTGCATTAAAAACTCATCGTGGATTTGAACTCCATATTTTAGTTAAAATTCCTTTTAATTGCGCTGAAACGGGTTTAAAATCTCCATTACCTAAAAGCATTATCAATAAACTTGATTGACTAACACTAAAGATTTATGATAGTATTCTAATAAAACTATTTTAAAGGTGATTCATGAGCAAGAGTTTATACCAAACTTTAAACGTGAGCGAAAACGCCAGCCAAGATGAAATCAAAAAATCCTACCGCCGTTTAGCCAGACAATACCACCCGGATTTGAATAAAACCAAAGAAGCCGAAGAAAAATTCAAAGAAATCAACGCCGCTTATGAAATTTTAAGCGACGAAGAAAAACGCCGCCAATACGATCAATTTGGCGATAACATGTTTGGCGGGCAGAATTTCAGCGATTTTGCTAAAAGCCGCAGCACCAGTGAAGATTTGGACGATATTTTAAGCTCTATTTTTGGGAGAGGAGGCTTTTCGCAAAGATTTTCTCAAAACTCGCAAGGCTTTTCTGGCTTTAATTTTTCCAATTTCGCCCCTGAAGATTTAGACATGACCGCCGCTTTAAATGTCTCTGTTTTAGACACCCTTTTAGGCAATAAAAAACAAGTAAGCATCAATAATGAGACTTTTAGCCTTAAAATCCCTATCGGCGTGGAAGAGGGCGAAAAAATCAGGGTTCGCAACAAAGGGAAAATGGGGCGAACGACTAGAGGCGATTTGCTCTTGCAGATCCATATTGAAGAAGATGAAATTTACAGGCGCGAAAAAGACGATATTATCCAAATCTTTGATTTACCCTTAAAAACGGCTCTTTTTGGAGGGAAAATTGAAATCGCTACTTGGCATAAAACCTTAACCTTAACCATTCCCCCTAACACCAAAGCGATGCAAAAATTCCGCATTAAAGACAAAGGGATCAAAAACAGAAAAACTTCGCATGTGGGGGATTTGTATTTGCAAGCTCGTTTGATTTTGCCTAAAACTGAAACGCTTTCTAATGAGTTGAAAGCGTTATTAGAAAAAGAATTGTAAGGAGGAATCGTGTGCGATTATGATGAACCGCTTTATTTGATAAGCGTCGTGGCTAAAATCTTAGGCGTGCACCCTCAAACCTTGCGCCAATATGAAAAAGAGGGTTTGATAGAGCCTAGCAGGACTGATGGGAAAATGCGCTTGTATTCCCAACGAGACATGGACAAAATCAAAACGATTTTACGCCTTACAAGGGATATGGGGGTTAATCTTGCGGGCGTGGATATTATTTTGCGTTTAAAAGAAAAGCTTGATGAATTAGACAACCTCAATAAAGAGTTGCAAGACGCTCTGCACAAACACTCTAAAAACAATAAAACCCCAACGAAAAATTTAAACACCCCTACTAATTTTTATGAATTGATTTTATTTAAAAAATGAGCCTGACTGCGCTTTTAAACCCAACAAGCCTGGAAGATTTTTTAGGCCAAGAGCATTTAATAGGGAAAGACGCTCCCTTATTTAAAGCCCTACAATCCAAACACTTCCCCCATGCCTTTTTCTATGGCCCTCCTGGCGTGGGTAAAACAAGCCTGGCTCAAATCATCGCTCGCATGCTAGAGCGCCCCATTCTTTTATTTAATGCGACAGATTTCAAATTAGAGGATTTACGCCTTAAGCTTAAAAATTACCAAAACACCCTTTTAAAGCCCGTTGTTTTTATTGATGAAACCCACAGATTGAATAAAACCCAACAAGAATTTTTACTCCCCATTATGGAAAAAGATCACGCTTTAATCTTAGGGGCTAGCACGCAAGATCCTAATTACAGCCTAAGCCATGCGATCCGATCAAGAAGTTTTATTTTTGAATTGACCCCCCTAAAAAAGAGCGATTTAGACAAGCTTTGCGCTAAAGCTTTAACATTGCTCAAAAAACAAATAGAGCTTGACGCTAAAACTTATCTTTTAAACAACAGCGCTGGCGATGCTAGAGCGTTATTAAACCTTTTAGATTTGAGCGCTAAAATAGAAAATCCTATCACTTTAAAAACGCTCAAATCCTTACGGCCTCATAGCCTAAATGACGGATCTTATAGCGATGATACGCATTATAATCTTACTAGCGCTTTAATCAAGTCTTTAAGAGGGAGCGATGAAAACGCTTCCATTTATTATTTGGCGCGCTTGATTGCTGGTGGGGAAAACCCAGAATTTATCGCTAGAAGACTGGTGATTTTTGCGAGCGAAGATATTGGTAACGCTAACCCAAACGCCCTTAATTTAGCCGCTTCTTGCTTGTTTTCAGTCAAACAAATCGGCTACCCTGAAGCGCGCATCATTTTAAGCCAATGCGTGATTTATTTGGCTTGTTCGCCCAAGTCTAACACGGCTTATAGAGCGATCAATCAGGCTTTGGATTGCGTTCAAAAAGGCTCACTCTACCCTATTCCTAAACACCTGTTGCCTAACGCTAAAGACTATCTTTACCCGCATGATTATAACGGCTATGTCAAACAAGATTATTTGGGAAAACCCCTAGATTTGGTTTCTTCTCAAGGCATAGGGTTTGAAAAAACCCTTTTAGAATGGCTTGATAAGATAAGAAATTGATCTTATAAATTACATTAAAATGCGACAATGGTAATAAAAAATCAATATTTTTTGATTAAATTAAAATAATAATGAGTTTTATCTATGTTTCATCGCATTATTATTGTATAATAATATTCTAGTTATAAAAATCATTTTACGGATAAGGAAAATATTAACATGAAAAGATTAGAAACTTTAGAATCTATTTTAGAGCGCTTGAGAATGTCTATCAAAAAAAACGGACTCAAAAATTCAAAACAAAGAGAAGAAGTGGTGAGCGTTTTGTATCGCAGCGGCACACACCTAAGCCCTGAAGAAATCACGCATTCTATCCGCCAAAAGGACAAAAACACCAGCATTTCTTCAGTCTATCGCATTTTGAATTTCTTAGAAAAAGAAAATTTTATCTGTGTTTTAGAGACTTCAAAAAGCGGCCGGCGCTATGAAATTGCGGCCAAAGAGCACCATGATCACATCATTTGTTTGCATTGCGGTAAGATCATTGAATTTGCAGACCCTGAAATTGAAAACCGCCAGAATGAAGTCGTTAAAAAATATCAAGCCAAGCTGATTAGCCATGACATGAAAATGTTTGTGTGGTGTAAAGAATGCCAAGAGAACGCGTAAAAGAAGCTTAGATAGGGCTATCTTTAATGGTTTTAAGGACTTCATTCAAGTTAAAACGCTTGAGTTTTAGATTTTTGATTTCTTCATCGCTCAAGCGTTTCCAAGTGAAAGTCTTGCCGACATACCCCCATTTATCATAGCTTGAAGTGAATTCTAAATCCCCGTTTGAATTTTGAGTGACTCTCACATAGTAGGTCTTGCCATCATAAAAATTATACGCTTTACCGCCTTTATAAGATCGTTCTCCAACCTTAACCAAATCGCTTAAAAACACCACGCCTTTATCGCTGCGATCCCTTAATTTTGGGTTAGGGTTAAACTTGTCTTTTCTGGCTTTAGAGCCATCCGCATCAGAAATACCATAGGCATAGAATTTCCCATTATGCTCAAAAAACTCCACAAAAGAGCTTTTCATGTATAAAAATTCTTGAGTTTGATAAACTCCAGGCAACTCTACAGCCCCTAAAAAACAACAAAAAACTATAACAAGACTCACCAATTTCATAATTTTAATTTGATCAATCCTTTAGGCGCTTTAACGACCGCCTTAAAAATCGGCTCTTCCCTATATTTTTCAAAAGACTCTCCATAGAACCTCAACGCATGCGCATCGTTTTCAAAAAAAATAGCCAGCATGCCCGCATCCAAACGCAAAAAAGAAGCTTCACTAACCGGCTCATAAACGATCAAGTCTCTTTTTTCATCGTAAGGGTTTTTAATGACAGCTTGATTGATACCCACCGCTTTAGCCCCCTCAACGCCTTTGACAACCAGCTGGAAATCCACATATTTTTTGTGGCTTTCAAAAAAGCCTTTCTCGCTTTCTTTGGCATGCTCTAAACAATAACTCTGCTCTATGCTAAACATACCATGCCCTAAAGGCACTTGAAATTCTGTATCAGTAGCGAGGTTTAAAACCCTTTGATTCGCTTTACTACCCTTTTGCATGACATCTTTTAAATACTCATGCAAAATTTCTAAAACTTGTGTTTTTTTAAACAAATGCCCAAGCGAGCTTAATTCCCCAAAAATAGCCATATCCCTTTCCTTTTTATGATAAAAAGATTTAATGTTTCAGTTGCTCTAATCGTTCTTTTTTAGTGCCAATATCCGTGATCTGAATGCCAAAATTCCCATCCACGATCACCACTTCGCCCTTAGCGATCACCTTGTCATCTACGAGAATTTCCAAAGGGTCATTCACCAATTGATCCAGCTCTACCACGCTCCCTATATCCATAGAAACCACATCTTTTAAAATCATCTTTTTTTGCCCGATGCGCACCTTAACATTCAATTTCACATCTAAAAGCATGCTGATATTGCGGATTTCTATGTTTTCTAAAGACGCATCATGGGTTTTAATCTCTTCAGTAGCGCTCTTTGTCGTTTCTTCTTTTTCTTCTTGATGCGTTTTTTCAAATTGGCGCTCAAAAGCCGCCGTAGTCAATAAAATGATTTGGCTTTCTTTGAGCGCTTCCATTTTAAAAGAAAACACTATCATTTTAGCGTAATCTTCTTTTTTAGGAAGCTCTTTAGCGATTTCAGCGTTTATAGTGGTGAAATTGAATTTAGGGAGCAATTCTTGAGACTTCAAGCTTGTAGCGATCGCACCAAAAATATTAGAAGCCATTTCTTTAAAAGCGTCTAAATCGTCATTATCCATTTCTTCCTTACTCGCTCCCTCACCTCCTAGCATCAAATCGCTTAAAGCGGTAACTAAAACTACCGGAGCCAGTAATTCAATAGAGCTCTCTTCTTTTTCAATCGCACTTATCACAACTCTTGCATAAGGCACGCTAATCAAACTCCCCCAAGCCTCTTCACTATGAGAAACTTCTTTTTCTAATCCCACGCTTGGAGCCTTACCCACTAACCCTTCTAAAGTAGAGACAACCTCTTGAATAAAAATCTTAATAAAATCTTGCATTTCTCACTCTTCTTCTATTTTCATAATATCGCCCACTTTGCCTCTGCGCTGTTCTTCTAGCATTTCTAAAATTTCTTTAGTGCGTTCTTTTTCGCTATAGATCACTTCTTTAATTTGAATGGTTTTCCTATACCCTTGAAACCCCACGCTCGCTAAATAACGCTTTTTTTTATGCACATACACGCTCACTTCATCATTAGCGATCTTGTTCAACCGGATAGTATCCCCCACATCTAAATCCAACATTTCTTTCAAACTCAATTCCACCGCGCCCAAAAACACGATCATATCTACGCTCACCCCACTCAATAGCGCTTGCAATTCCTTATTACGGCTCTTTTTAGAGTTCGTTTCTGAAAGCATCAAATCCCTACTCCCCATTTTAGAAAGAATGCTCTCAATGGAAATCACCGGGTAACAAATATTCATCATCCCACGACTATGCCCGATAATAATCTCTAAAACCACCATGATAGAAATTTCATTTTGAGCGACGATTTGGACCACATTTGCGCTGGATTCTTTAGCGTCAATGGTAGGAAACATCTCCACCACAGGCGACCACACTTCTTTTAAAATTTGCATCACTTGGCGTAAAATCGTATCCAATAAATTCAATTCAATATCGCTAAACTCCCTGTTTTGATCATACGCACTCCCCTTACCCCCTAATAGTCTGTCAATCATAGGGAAAGCGATGCTAGGATTAATCTCTAAAACCCCCGTTCCCCCCATAGGCTTCATGGAAAAGACATTAAAACTCGTAGGGCTAGGCAAACTCATCAAAAATTCGCCATAAGTCATTTGATCCACGCTGTGGAGCTGGATCTCTACAATAGAACGCATGATAGAAGAAATTTGACTAGAAAGATTCCTAGCCATTTTATCATGGATACTCCTAAAAGAACGCAATTGCTCCTTACTCACACGATTAGGGCGTTTGAAATCATAGAGGGTTACGCTGCGCTGCGGGATAATATCTTTTTTTTGGACATTTTGAATATCCACATTTTCATCAACGACTTCTAAAAGCGCATCAATTTCTTCTTGGCTTAAAATATCAGCCATGATCCACTCCTAAGGATTTACGCACCTTTTTAATCACTTCTTTAATGATTTGAGAAATGCGCGATTCAGTAATGCCTAAAATCTCTTTAATCTCGCTCAAATTCAACTCTTCAAAGTAATAAAGCTGGATAAGGATTTGCTCTCTTTCGCTCATTTGATCCAGTGCTTTTTGGACATGCTCTAACAACTCTTCTGCTTCAATTTTTTTAGTGATTTCATCTTGCTCAATCGCATTGAATTGTTCATCTATTGGCACTAACGCATAAATATCTGAAGCCGTTTTGGCTTCTTTAATTTTTTCAATATTTTCGCCTAAAGTTTGCGCTAAATACGCATCGCTAGGCTCTTTCCCATGCTCATTAAGGTGTTTGGTGATCTCATTATCAATGCTTTTAATGAGTTTCCTGCTAGAGCGAGAAATCACATCTAAAGAGCGCAAATAATCTAGCATCGCCCCATTGACACGAGTTTTAGCATACCCCCAAAAAGAATCATTTAACGCACTTTCATAACGCCTGGCTAATTTAATCAATTCTTCAGTGCCAATAGAAACCAGATCGTTAAAATCAATAGAGCTGGGCAAGCGCTCTTTTAAACGAAACGCCATAGCGCGCACGGCCGGTAAATACTGGATAGCGAGCGCGTCTTGATGGTGATGTTGCTGCTCATCATAGGCGTTCAAAACCTTTTCTATATTTTTTTCGCTGGTTTCAGTTTTTTGAATTTCTTTGGGCATTCTATTTTCCATCATCAAAATCATAACTTCTAATGTATTCTAAAATACTAGCCACTTCTTTTTCTCTGTTCTTAAACTCATGGTTGAAACGAAGCAAGCTCTCCTCAGTGCCTTTTTTGTCAAAAAGACAAATATCTAAATCCGTGCAAGCGATAAAAATAGACGCGAATAACAACGCGATCAAGTATCCCCCAAGCGTGGATAACACCGTCCATAATAAAATGCTCTCTGGCTCATTGAATTTCAACACCGAAAACACTAACCCCAAAAAAAATCCTACCACAACAGAAAAATGGATAAAATTTTGCACTTTCATCAGCCTACCCCAAATACTTCAAAAGCCTTTTGAAAAAGCTTTTCAAACCTTCTTTTGGTATTTCTAAAGCACCGGTTTCTAATTTAGAAACCAAAAGACCCGCTATCTGGTCAATGGATTGCGAAAACAAATCGTTAGGGGCTATTTTTCTTAAAATTTTGCGCTCTCTCACATAGCGTTTCAATAAGGAGCTGTTTTCAATCGCTCCTAAGTAATGCAATTCTAATGAAGCGATATTGTTTTTAGCCACTTTAAACAGCCTTTCATAAGTCGCCCTACCCTCTTTAGGTTGGGCTACCATGTTAGCGATAAGAAACAATTCATCTTTATTCTTGGAGTTGATTTTAATGCATGCATACGCATCCGTAATCGCTGAAGGATCTGGTGTGGTAACAATCACCACGCAATCGCTCGCATTCAAAAACGCTTGTGTAGTGGCTCCAATCCCAGCTCCCGTATCAATCACAATATAATCTAAAGAGCTTAAAACCCCCTCTTCATCCACGAATCGATCTAAAGCTTCCGCACCGCTAATGTATTTTAAAATTTCTTCGCCGCTATCCCCAGGGATTAAGCAAAGCCCGGGTTCAATCTCACAAATGATTTCTTGCAATTTGGCTTCACCCTTTAAGGCATGCAAGATATTTTTATGGGTTTTCACCCCAAAAATCACGTCTAAATTCGCTAAACCGATATCCGCATCAAACACCCCCACCTTATAACCTTTCTTGTATAAAGAGTAAGCTAAATTAGCGCTAATATTGGATTTCCCCACGCCTCCCTTACCGCTTGTGATAGCGATGAATTTGGTATTCCCCTTATTATCAAAAAAACTTTTGGGATTTTTAGCGTTCATAAAATTATCCAAATGGCTCGCTTGATTGTTCATGCTTGTTCCTTATTAGGGTTACTAAAGCCATCTAGCATGCAATCCACTAAATACTCATTAGTAGCCACTTTCAAATCCATAGGCACTTCTTGCCCAACAGAAAGATAGCTGATAGGCTTTTGGCTTTCATGCACTAAAGAAAACAAATTCCCTAACCCCCTACTCTCATCTAATTTCGTAAAGATCAAAGTGTCAATCCCTAACACCCCAAAAGAATCATAAATATCTTTCATGTCTTCATACTTAGTGGTAACCGAAAGCACTAAGGACACATCAATATTATAACCCCCATCTATAAATTCCTTCAAACCGGCAATTTTTTCTTTATCGTATTGCGAATGCCCTGTCGTATCCACTAAAATAAAATCGCAGTATTCCAAAGCTTCAATTTCTTTAGCAAAATCCTTAGCGTCAATCACCGCTTCTATACTCATTTTCATTTTATTAGCATACCAACTCAATTGCTCCAAAGCCCCAATGCGATAATTGTCTAAAGTGATAATGCCCACCTTGTATTTTTTAGCCAGCATTCTAGAATAACGCGCGGCTAATTTGGCTAGAGTCGTCGTTTTCCCCACGCCTGTTGGCCCTACAAGCATTAAGATGCGTTTTTGCCTTAAATTCAAATCTTCAGGGCGGCACAAGATCATTTTGCGCAACACTTCTCTAAAATAGCGCTTGATCGTTACGGAATTTTCGCGCATGCGTAAAGGCATCAATTCCAGGCTCAATTGCATGATTTCATCTAAATGGCTGGATTTCATCCCGCTTTGTTTGGCCAGTTTGTAAATTTCGGCAAATTCTTGAGGGATATTGACAGAATTGGGGTTTTTCTCATCCCAAAACATGTTTTGAATGAGTTTCAGGCTGTCTCTGATTTTGCTTAATTGCAGATTAATGTCTTTAATCTCTTCTTCTTGTTTAACTTCTCTTTTTTCTCTCTCTTTTTTATGGTTGGCTTCATCTTTTAAAGCTTGCAATAAAGCGTCCTGCTTATTAGCCTCTAAAGGCGCATCCTCTAACGGGGCGTCTTTTTCTAAAAGGGTCTTATTTTTTGAAAAACTATAGTTGCGCTGGCTAGATGAAACCCCGGCGAGTTTGCGCATTTCTTCTACAGTGCTTGAAAGCTGCATGACCACATCTTCTTCATTCAATTCTTCATCATACAAACTTTCTGGAATAAGGGGGGCTTTAGAGGGTTTGTTTTCGCTCTCTTCTTCAACCGCCACAACGATTTCATAAAGTCCAGAAGAAGTGAGCGTTTTTTTACGGATTTCTTGGGTTTTAAACACCAGCGTATCCACCCCATGGTGGCTTTGAGCGATCTTTAAAGCTTCAGCGGCCGTCTCCCCACTATAGGTATAGAATTTCACCACTCCCCTTTTTTAAAAAGAATTTGTTGCAAAGCCAACGGCACTAACACCGAATCCCTTTCACTCCATTTAGGATGAGGTAAAGTCAAATCATTCTGTCTTAAAATGACTTGGTTGAAAGCGATAATATCAATGTCTAAAGTTCTTGGAGCGTCTTTAAAATCGCGCTTCCTTTGGCGCCCAAAACGCCTTTCTATATAAAAAACCAGAGCAAAAAAATGGCGCAAACTTAAAGATGTTTTAAGGATGATCGTAGCGTTATAAAAGTTAGGTTGATTAGTGTAACCAAAAGGCGGATTGATATAAATGGGCGAAGAAAAAATTTTCCCGATCTTACTATGATTTTTAAAATACAAAAAACAATTTTTTAATATTTTTAAAGGATTTTTAAGATTAGATCCCAACCCTAAAACCACCCTGTTAGAAAAATCAAGCCTTTTTTTAAAAAGGCTGGGGAAAAAGCGGTTAGTAAGGATCTCTCGCATCACAAAAGCTCAGCCCTAGAATTTTTGATCACCACTAAATCTTCAATGCGCACCCCAAAAAATCCAGGGATATAAATCCCAGGCTCTACAGAAAACACCATGCCCTCTTCTAAAATGGTTCCACTGCGCGATGAAATATAGGGAAGCTCATGAATGTCTAAGCCAATGCCATGCCCGGTGCTGTGAGTGAAATACTGCCCATAACCATAACCGCTAATCACCCCCCTAGCCAAGCTGTCCGCTTCTTTACCGGTCATGCCCGCTCTAATGCCTGAAATAGCCTTTTCTTGTGCTTCTTTCACAATGTCATAAATCTTTTGACGCTCTTTATCCTTGAAACTCTGCTCTCTTTTGAAAACAAAATCTTTAGGGTCAAAAAAAGCCGTGCGAGTCCTGTCAGAGCAATAGCGTTCGTATTTGATCCCCATATCCAAAAGAATGCTATGCTCCGCTTTTAAAAAATCCTTCGCACTAGGCAAAGCATGGGGTTTGCTCGCATTCGCATTCAAGGCTAAAATAGGCTCAAAACTCAGATCATAAACCCCCTCTTTAGTCAAAAAGTCCTTAACCTTATGCTGCAAATACCGCTCGCTCAAGGATTCTTTTTCATCAAAAATCTTTTTCACATACTCGGCAAAATTTTCAAAAGCTTCAACATTCAGCGCTTGAGATTTTTTGAGGAGTTGGATCTCATGATCGTTTTTAATGATGCGTTTTTGGCGGTGGTAACTAGGCACGCCCTCTAAAGTAACCTTATCCCCAATCGCTGAATCCAAACGCTTATAGGTTTGCAAATTCACTTGATTGGGGTCAAAAAAGAGCTTTTTAACCGAACTCTTTGCGATCAAATCAATCGCGCTTTGGACTAAATCGCTAGATTCTACCACTTCCGCTAAAACGCCATTTTTAGGCTGAATGCTTTCTTTAGCTTCTTGAGTGTAGCGAGAATCAGTGATAAAAAACGAGCGATCGTCTAATTGCAAAAACAAAGCGTTATCGCAACTATAAGCGCATTCAAAAAACATCGCGTTCTCATTGAGCGTGAAATGCGATTCTCTTTCTAATCCTTTCATCAATAACCCCTTTTACTTTTGATTGTTGATCGGGTTATTAGGGTTATTAGGGTTATTAGGGTTATTAGGGTTGTTTTTTTGGGCTTCTTGGAACGCTTTCATTTCGGCTAAAATATTGACCATCGCCATTAAAGCCATGTTGTAGCCAAGCGGACCAAATCCCATGATCACGCCTCCACAAGCCGCTCCGGTGTAAGAATTTTTCCTGAATTCCTCTCTGGCTTGAATGTTAGTGAGATGCACTTCAATAACGGGTTTGCCCGCTAGCATGATCGCATCCGCAATCGCAATAGAAGTGTGCGAAAACGCTCCAGGGTTAATGATAATCCCTTCATAATCGCTGCCCACACTCTCTTGGATCTTGTCAATGATTTCGCCCTCAAAATTGGTTTGAAAAAACTCTAATTCCACATCTAAATTGCCTTGTTTCACGAAAGTTTGCATGATTTCATGGATTTGGTCTAAGGTTACCATGCCATAAAGTCTTGGGTCTCTGTGTCCTAACATGTTTAAATTAGGCCCTTGAATCACTAAAATTTTCATTAATTTATTTCTCCTTGTTTAATATGGAATGAGACCACATTATAGCATAAGTTTTTATCTTACCCCTTAAACCCCCCTAAGAACGCATCACAAGAAACTACCGCTTGACTAACATCAAACCCCTTGATGCTAAAAAGCGCTTTTATCTTTTTTTAAAAAAACAGCCATCATGACCATTCCTACAAAAAAACTTCCCGTAATGAAGAAATCAAAGGGGTCAAACCCGATGCCAAAAATGAGGTAAAAAGTGAGTGTCGTTAATATAAAAAACGATATTAAAGAGTTTTGCTTTATCCCGCTCCAAAAAATCTTTACAACCGCTAGTAAAAAAAAGAGCCAGATTAAAAAGCCTATGATCCCCCTAGTGGCTAGAACATGAATGATTTGATTGTCGTATCTTTCATAACAAAGAATCAAATCTTTGGCCCTATAAGACTTTGATAAGGATAAAATCTCTTCTAACCTCTGGCATTTCTCGCTAGCAGCCATACCAAAAAAGGGCCTTAAACGCAAAACCGTTAGGGCTTCTTTCCAGCGCTCCAAACGCCACCCGATACTGCTATCAGCGTCCTTTTTAGCGTAGCGTTTCAAATCTTCTTCAAAGCTTTGGTTTTGAACCCTAGATTGCTCTATTGCCCCCTTTTTTTCTAAAGCATTACTCCCCATATACAAAGCGCTCAAAACAAGACTCACAACCACCATATAACCCAATGGTCTGAGCGATTTTTTGGCGTATAAAATAAAGCAAGAAAGGATCAAAAAAGTAATAACAAAAGCGATTGTCGCGCTCCTTGTGGCGCTTAAAATAACGACTAAAAACCCCACAAAAACAGAAAGCGTGAAAAAAAGTTTTTCTTTTTGACTTTGCGAATAGAGTGCATAAATATAACAGCCTAAAATGGACACGCTCACTAAAACCACATACTCCTTAACCGTGCTAAACCCTTGCGCTCTGGGCATGTTAAAATAAATTTTTTGCACCAATGAAAGCAAGCCGTTGATGAAATTTGCAACAGCCATGCTGTAAAAAAGGATTTTTTGATTCAATTTGATTCTTAAACGGCTCGCAAAAAGCAAGCATAACGCCCCGCAAGCGTAAGTTAAGGACATGTTTAGAGCGAATAAATTGTAGTGGAAAGTTTGGCTATCATGCATGTTAAACATGTTAGGGAAGATGCTTAAAAACACGCCCAAAAAAGCCAGAGTGAGCCATTTAAAAGACATGGTTTTTAAATGATTAATTGCGAAAGTTTCTTTCAAAGACGCTTGGAAATAACACCTAAGAAACAAAAAAACCATTAAAACAATCAATAAGACTTGCGTTAAAGGTTTTTTAAACGAAGTGAGAAAGAAAAGGGCAAAAATTAAAGTGAAAACAGAGTCCGCACTAAAAAAGGCCTTCAAACGCTCTTTCAACACAAACTCGCCATACCCTAAAACCGATAAAAATTATCTGTCTTTAATGCCTAACTTTTCAATCAAAACCACATAACGCACATGATTGGTGCGTTTGATGTATTTCAACAAGTTGCGTCTTTGAGCGACTAATTTTAAAAGCCCTAAACGACTGGAATGATCTTTGGGGTTAGCCTTTAAATGCTCGGTTAAAAGCTTGATCCTTTCATTCAACAACGCCACTTGCACTTCACAAGAACCCGTATCGTTTTCCTTAGTAGCAAACGCCTTAATGATTTCTTGTTTTTTCTCCAGATTCAAAGCCATAACGACCTCCTAATTGGTAATTTAATAAAGATCGCATTATAGCGTAAAATAAGCTTTTTTGTGTCATACTCTTAAACTTTATATTATAATAAGCCTAAAAAGACAAACCACCTACCAGATTAAGGCATTGATTTTAGATTATGGCAAACGAACGCTCCAAATTAGCTTTTAAAAAGACTTTCCCTGTTTTTAAACGCTTCTTGCAATCCAAAGACTTAGCCCTTGTGGTCTTTGTGATAGCTATTTTAGCGATCATTATCGTGCCGTTACCGCCTTTTGTGTTGGATTTTTTACTCACAATCTCTATCGCGCTATCGGTGTTGATTATTTTAATCGGGCTTTATATTGACAAACCGACTGATTTTAGCGCTTTCCCCACTTTATTGCTCATTGTAACCTTATACCGCTTGGCTTTAAATGTCGCCACCACCAGAATGATTTTAACGCAAGGCTATAAAGGGCCTAGCGCGGTGAGCGATATTATCACGGCGTTTGGGGAATTTAGCGTGAGCGGGAATTATGTGATTGGGGCTATTATCTTTAGCATTTTAGTGCTGGTGAATTTATTAGTGGTTACTAATGGCTCTACTAGGGTTACTGAAGTTAGGGCGCGATTCGCCCTAGACGCTATGCCAGGAAAGCAAATGGCGATTGATGCGGATTTAAATTCAGGGCTTATTGATGATAAGGAAGCTAAAAAACGGCGCGCCGCTCTAAGCCAAGAAGCGGATTTTTATGGCGCGATGGATGGCGCGTCTAAATTTGTCAAAGGCGATGCGATCGCTTCTATCATCATCACGCTTATCAATATCATTGGAGGGTTTTTAGTGGGCGTGTTTCAAAGGGATATGAGCTTGAGCTTTAGTGCTAGCACTTTCACTATCCTAACCATTGGCGATGGGCTTGTAGGGCAAATCCCTGCCTTAATCATTGCGACAGCGACCGGTATTGTCGCCACTCGCACCACGCAAAACGAAGAAGAGGACTTTGCTTCCAAACTCATCACACAGCTCACCAATAAAAGCAAAACTTTAGTGATTGTGGGAGCGATTTTATTGCTTTTTGCAACCATTCCTGGACTCCCTACCTTTTCTTTAGCGTTTGTAGGGACACTCTTTTTATTCATCGCATGGCTGATTAGCAGGGAGGGAAAGGACGGGTTGCTCACCAAATTAGAAAATTATTTGAGTCAAAAATTCGGCTTGGATTTGAGCGAAAAACCCCACAGCTCCAAAATCAAACCCCACACCCCAACCACAAGGGCTAAAACCCAAGAAGAGCTTAAAAGAGAAGAAGAGCAAGCGATTGATGAAGTGTTAAAAATTGAATTTTTAGAATTGGCTTTAGGCTATCAGCTCATCAGCTTAGCGGACATGAAACAAGGGGGCGATTTGTTAGAAAGGATTAGGGGTATTAGAAAAAAGATAGCGAGCGATTATGGTTTTTTGATGCCGCAAATTAGGATCAGGGATAATTTGCAGCTCCCCCCAACGCATTATGAAATCAAGCTTAAAGGCATTGTGATTGGTGAAGGCATGGTGATGCCTGATAAGTTTTTAGCCATGAATACCGGTTTTGTGAATAAAGAAATTGAGGGCATTCCTACTAAAGAGCCGGCTTTTGGAATGGACGCTTTATGGATTGAAACTAAAAATAAAGAAGAAGCCATTATTCAAGGCTATACCATTATTGATCCAAGCACCGTTATTGCGACACACACTAGCGAATTAGTGAAAAAATACGCTGAAGATTTTATCACTAAAGATGAAGTGAAATCCCTTTTAGAGCGCTTGGCTAAAGACTATCCTACGATTGTAGAAGAGAGTAAAAAAATCCCCACCGGTGCGATCCGATCAGTCTTGCAAGCCTTGTTGCATGAAAAAATCCCCATTAAGGACATGCTCACTATTTTAGAAACGATTACCGATATTGCCCCATTGGTTCAAAACGATGTGAATATCTTAACCGAACAAGTGAGGGCGAGACTTTCTAGGGTGATCACTAACGCTTTTAAATCTGAAGACGGGCGTTTGAAATTTTTAACCTTTTCTACCGATAGCGAACAATTTTTGCTGAATAAATTGCGAGAAAATGGCGCTTCTAAGAGCTTGCTACTCAATGTGGGCGAATTGCAAAAACTCATTGAAGGGGTCTCTGAAGAGGCCATGAAAGTCTTGCAAAAAGGGATCGCTCCGGTGATTTTGATTGTAGAACCTAATTTAAGAAAAGCCCTTTCCAATCAAATGGAGCAGGCCAGGATTGATGTGGTCGTGCTAAGCCATGCTGAATTAGATCCTAACTCTAATTTTGAAGCTTTAGGCACGATCCACATTAACTTTTAATTTAATTTATTAAAATAAAAAAGGAGAATGATGCAAGTTTACCACCTTTCACACATTGATTTAGACGGCTATGCATGCCAGCTTGTTTCAAAACAATTTTTTAAAAATATCCAATGCTATAACGCTAATTACGGGCGTGAAGTCTCAGCGAGAATTTATGAAATTCTAAATGCGATCGCTCAATCTAAAGAGAGTGAATTCCTTATTTTGATTAGCGATTTGAATTTGAATTTAAACGAAGCGCAGTATTTGCAAGATAAAATCCAAGAACACCGCTTGCAAAATAAAAACATTCAAATCCAGCTTTTGGATCACCATATCAGCGGTAAGGAAGTGGCTGAGAGTTTCCATTGGTATTTTTTAGACACGAACCGCTGTGCGACTAAAATCGTATATGAATTTTTGAAAAAGCATTACGCTATTTTAGAGCCAAAAAACACAACATGGCTAGAGCCTTTAGTGGAAATGGTCAATTCTGTGGATATTTGGGACACGCAAGGTTATGGCTTTGAATTAGGCAAGGTGTGCATGCGCATGATTAACCAAAGCTCTGAATTGAATCGTTTCATGTTTGATGATGAAAACCGCGATTATAAATTAAAGCTTTTAGAAGAAGTTAAAAACTATTTGTTTTTAGAAAATGCCCCTGTAGCCTATGATAACGATTTGTTCAGGCTTAAAAAAATCGCTTTAGGGGGCGACCCTGATACAGAAACGATGGACAATATCTCTTCAAACGCGCAAACGCATTTGCTCTCTTTAAAAAAGCATGATTGCAGCGTTTATTACCAGGATAAAAAAGGGTTTTTAAGTTATTCTATGGGGGGTATTAGCGTGTTGGCTAACCTTTTTTTAACGCAAAATCCGGATTTTGATTTTTATATGGATGTGAACGCTAAAGGGAATGTGAGCTTAAGGGCGAATGGGAATTGCGATGTGTGCGAACTCAGTCAAATGTGTTTTAATGGGGGCGGGCATAGGAATGCGAGCGGAGGCAAGATTGATGGCTTTAGGGAGAGTTTTAATTATAGGGATATTAAAGAACAAATTGAAGAAATCTTTAATAACGCTTAAACTAATCTGTTTGCAAAAAGCTAACAAAAACTAAAAAGAGTTTAAAAACTCTTTTTTGGAAGGTTTAAAAATTTTCATTCCATCGTTTTATAGAAGCTTATTTCCTTAAGGGGATAAGGAGTGTTTTAAAATAATTCTCCCCCTACAAACCTCCAACTAATCCCCATAACCCCCAAAAGAACGCTTAAAAATCCATCGCTTGATTAAAATCAAGCTCTTTTAATCATTTGATTGTAAAGAATGTTTTTAGCATTCTTTAAGTTTTATGGTCAATATTTAATAGAGCCAAGTTTGTATTTTTGTGTTTTGATGGGTATTTAGATCCATGAATTGATACGAATCTATTTTAGTGTTTTTAACCAAAATACCCTACCAATCGCAGATAAAATGATTATGCCCCCCAGCTAACACCAACTAACTAAACACCAACATGATATGAGTGCCTCTACTATCGTTATTAAAATATTTGATTTTACCCGCTCCACACCCTCATTCTAATCTATTTTTAGCAAAAAGAATTTATTCTTCACACGCCGGTTTTGGGTAGCAAAAACGATAGCCTCTGCGCCTTACGGTTTCAACCGTGGAAATCCCCAAGGGTTTATCCATTTTTTGGCGGATTTGATTGATAGCCACTTCAATGACATTAGGGGTAACCATTTCAGGCTCTTCCCAAATAGCGTCTAAAAGCTGTTCTTTGGAGACGATCTGATCCCTATGTCTGGCAAGATGGGTAAGCACTTCAAAGGGCTTCCCTTTAACTTCAACTTCACGCCCCTTGTAAATAATCTTTTCTTCATCAGGGCTAATGGTCAAATCCCCAATTTCAATCACATTAGAACCCCAAAACCTCAAACGAGCCTCAATCCTTGCGACTAAAGCCTTAATGCTGCGATAAGGTTTAGCGATGTAATCGTCCGCACCTTGCTCAAACGCATGGACTTCTTCCTCGCTTGTAGGGTTATCCGAAGAAACTAAAACAACAATAGAAGAATGCTTTTCCTTGATTCCAGAAACAAAACTTAAAGCATTTTTATCGCTAACCATAACCAAGTCATAATTCCTAATATCCATAAGATATTCCCCATCCTCTAAACTCTCTGTTACATCAGCCATAAAGCCTTTAGCATTTAAGCCCTTTTCAATTTCTCCACCCAAAACAGAATTTTTTTCAATCAGTAAAACGCGCATGGTGTATGACTCCTGCATTTAAGAGTAATTCGAACACTGATTATATCATAATTTTAAATTAGTTTAAGAAAATATTAATAAAAGTTATCGCTTGATCAAAATCAAGCCCTTGATTATTGGTTGTAAAAAATGCCTTTGAGCGTTTTTATGGATAATTTTTAAAACCATTTACTAAAAATCGCCATTTTATTGTATAATTACAATTCCAACCATTCCTTATGGTTTGGTTGGCACCGCTTAAGATTGAAGGGTCACCTCCCCCTCCTTTCCCTTTGTCTTGGCGGTTGTTTTTAACTCCTTGTTTTGATCCTTATTTTTAACCGCCCGATTACGATTTAATCCATAGCTTGCTCTTCTTAAGATGTTTAAAATTTTTAGTTCAAGCTTGATTTTTAGGTAAAAGTCTAAGGTATGCGATCTCGCTAGGGGCTAAAAACCTTAAGGGAACACCCCAATACCCTGCCCCACTGCTCACATAAATTTGAGTGGTGCCGCTGTGCTTGTATAAACCATACAAATAGGTTTGCGCCAGCTTGACTAAAAGGCTAAAAGGAAAGATTTGCCCTGCATGGGTATGCCCTGAAAGCACTAAATCTACAGAGTGGCTTTCTTTGAGGCTTCTAATTTGTTTGGGCTGGTGGGCCAAAAGGATCGTAGGCTTACCCTTATTGCACTTTTTTAAAGCCTTGTCAATATCAGGGGCAAAATTTTGATGCTTCCTTGCGAAATAATCATACACGCCACACAAATTGATCCCTCCTAAATGCACGCACTCATTCCCTAAAATCGTTAAATTAAGCGTGTCAAGAAACGATAAAATCGGCTCTATGCCATGATAATACTCATGATTTCCTGGCACATAAAAAGTGCCATGCGTGCTTTTAAGGTTGTTTAAGGGCAGTAAAAAAGATTTGACTTTTTCAATATTTTCATCCACTAAATCCCCCCCAATCAGCACCATATCCACTTCTTTTTGATTGACTTCTTCTACAATGTAATCAACAAAATCTTTTTGCAACAAACTCCCCACATGCATGTCTGTGAGTAAAATAATCTTTAATTCTTTATCCAGCTTGTCTAAATAAATAGGGGTTTCTTTGATTTTAGGGCGGGCCAACCCTTCATAAAACCCGCGCCAAAAATACCCCAATAGCGCCAGATAAAACCCCAATTTTAAAAAATTTTTTAAACTTTTACGCCTTGAATGCAAAAAATCTATTTTTTCTATGGAGTAGGAAAACCCGTAAAAACTCAAAGAAAAAATAAACACAATAAAAGACACAAACGAACACGCTGAAGTCAAAACAAACAAATGGCTAGGCATAGTATTTCTATAAAAAGCAAAAGCCACCTCGCCTACGCTCAAAAGGACAAAAAACCCCAAATAAGCGTATTTGGAGATTTTCTTTAAGGTTAAAAACGACTTCAACATCCTAAAAGAACTATAATTCAAAAGACATAAAACCAATAAAAACGCTATGGAGATCAGCATACCACCCTTTTATTATCATAAAGTGTTCTGTCATTCTATCATATTAACGCTAATACACCCTTTAGGTTTCATCGTGCTATTTCCTTTTTTATCAGTCTCAATCCACACAGAAAGAGAAAAGCATCCCTCCCTTTAAAAAGAGTGTGAGTTTGGATACAATAATAAAAAATGCGCTTAAAACCATAGAAAGGAGATACAATGCAATTAGACGAAGATTTAGAATTCGTTAAAAAAATCTTTAACCCTAACAGGGTGTTTGCCAAGCAAGCCAGGATTAAAAACATGTGCGAATATAAAGATTTAGTGCATGAAGCCAATGAAGATTATGAACATTTTTGGGGCGAGTTAGCCAAACAAAAACTCACATGGTTTAAACCTTTTGATAAGGTTTTAAACAGCGATAACGCCCCTTTTTTCAAATGGTTTGAAAACGGCAAAATCAATGTTTCTTACAATTGCATAGACAGGCATTTAAAAGACAAAAAAAATAAAGTAGCGATTATTTTTGAAGGGGAAATGGGGGATTATAATGTCATCACTTACAGAAAACTCCACTCTGAAGTCAATAAAACAGCCAACCTTTTAAAAAACGAATTCAATGTCAAAAAAGGCGATAGAGTCATTATCTATATGCCTATGATTGTAGAAAGCGTTTATATGATGCTCGCATGCGCTAGGATTGGAGCGATCCATAGCATCGTTTTTGCTGGGTTTAGCCCTGAAGCCTTGAGGGATAGGATCAACGACGCTCAAGCCAAATTAGTTATCACAGCGGATGGGACTTTTAGAAAAGGCAAACCCTATATGCTCAAGCCAGCCCTTGACAAGGCACTAGAAAATAATGCCTGCCCTAGTGTGGAAAAAGCGCTCATTGTGATACGAAACGCCAAAGAGATTGACTATGTGAGAGGGCGCGATTTTGTCTATAATGAAATGGTCAATTACCAATCCGATAAATGCGAACCTGAAATGATGGACTCTGAAGATCCTTTATTCTTGCTCTATACAAGCGGATCAACCGGGAAACCTAAAGGCGTTCAACACAGCAGTGCGGGGTATTTGCTATGGGCGCAAATGACGATGGAGTGGGTTTTTGATATTAGAGATAACGATAATTTTTGGTGCACCGCTGATATTGGTTGGATCACAGGGCACACTTATGTGGTTTATGGACCTTTAGCTTGCGGGGCAACGACTTTGATACTAGAAGGCACGATGTCTTATCCGGATTATGGGAGATGGTGGAGAATGATAGAAGAATACCGCGTGGATAAATTCTACACTTCCCCCACCGCTATAAGAATGCTGCATGCTAAAGGCGAAAACGAACCCTTAAAGTATAATTTAGAATCGCTCAAAGTTTTAGGAACGGTAGGAGAGCCCATTAACCCTACGGCATGGAAATGGTTTTATGAAAAAATCGGTAACTCAAAATGCAGTATCGTGGATACTTGGTGGCAAACAGAAACAGGCGGGCATATCATCAGCCCTTTACCGGGAGCTACGCCTATAAGGGCCAGCTGTGCAACTTTACCTTTGCCTGGAATCCATGCAGAAGTTTTAAACGAAGACGGCACCAAAACAAAGCCCGGAGAGCAAGGGTTTTTATGCATCACTAAGCCATGGCCTTCTATGGTAAGAAACATTTGGGGCGATGAAAAACGATACATTGATAGCTATTTTTCTCAGATCAAGTTGAATGGGGAATATGTCTACCTCTCTGGAGATGGCGCTATCGTGGATGAAAACGGATACATCACTATTATTGGGCGCACAGATGATATTGTGAATGTGAGCGGGCATAGGATTGGCACGGCTGAAGTGGAGAGCGCTATTTCTAAACATGAAATGGTGGTTGAATGCGCGGTAGTGGGTATCCCTGATACGATTAAAGGAGAGGGCTTGTTTGCGTTTGTGGTGCTGTGCGATGGGGCTAAATGCAATCTTGGCGAGAGTTTAGAATTGTTAAAAGAAATGAATCATATCTTATCCGTTGAAATTGGAAAGATCGCTAAATTAGACAATGTCATGTATGTGCCGGGTTTACCTAAAACCAGAAGCGGGAAAATCATGAGAAGGCTTTTGAAATCTATCGCCAAAAAAGAGCCCATCACTCAAGATTTAAGCACGCTAGAAGATGTGAATGTGGTCAAAGAAATAATGAGTATCGTTCAAATGGAAGAGTGAAATCTCAAAAATGCTTTTTGGCGTTTTTTAGCCAAATAATGAGAGTCCAGTTTCAATCAAAGCGGTAATTTCTCATAAAGCGTAAGAACGCCTACCGCTTTGCGTTATTTTACCACTCAAAAAGCGTTTTAACTTTCTTTAAATCTTTATACTCCACGCTTTTGATAGCGTGATCCTCTAATTCAAAATCCGCGCTCAAATCGTTAGCGTCTTTAAGGACGGCTTGAAAGCTTTCTTTATTTGTGAGTTTGACCTCCACTTTTTCGCCTAAAGAAAGCTTAAAGTGTTTGGGGGTTTTAAGCACTCTTTCTAACCCCATAGAGCTCACTTCCAAAATATAAGCGTCTTGAATAAAATCGCACACATCTAATAAGGGCGAAATCACCTCGCTCACTTGCTGGCAAATATCCAAGCTAACTGCCCCATTAGGGTTTTTAAGGCTCACCCTTAAAATATGCTGATCGTTTTCTTTAACCAAACTCACATCATAAAGCAAGTATCCCAAGCTTTCAATCACGCCCTCTATTTTTTCTTCTATTCTTTTAGTCATTGTCTTTCCCTTTAGCGATTTCATTAAATATAGCGTCTAATCGGAGCTGCTTTTCTAAGCTGTTGTCTAAAACAAAACTGAGTTTTGGGCATTTAAACCACCCGCTCGCTTGCAAAACAAATTGCCTAATCAAACCCTCAGCTTTTTTCAATTTAGAAAGGATTTTATGATCTGATGAAAGCACAAACACCAAAGCGTGGTGCTTCCCTTTAGAGCATTCCACTTTAGTAACGCTTAAAGAATTCAACTCGCCATCATTCAAGCCCGCTAAAGCCTCTTGCAGTAATTCTAAAAGATTGGATTCTAAGCGTTCTTTATGAGCGTTCATTAGAGGGTTCTTTTTTTATGGATTTCTTTATAGGTTTCAAACACATCGCCCACTTTAATTTCATTATAATTGTCTAGCATGATCCCGCACTCATAGCCCTTAGAAACTTCTTTCACATCATCTTTAAAGCGTTTCAAAGAAAGGATTTCGCCGGTATGAACCACCACGCCATCCCTAATCAAACGCGCCTTAATGCCACGAGCGATCACCCCATCGCTCACCACACACCCGGCTATCGTGCCTACTTTAGGGATATTAAAGGTTTCTCTCACTTCCGCTTGTCCGGTATGCTCTTCTTCAATGATAGGACTCATCAAGCCTAATAACAGCGATCGCATTTCTTCAATCAAGGCATAAATCACCGTGTAAGTTTTGATGCTCACATTGTATTCTTTAGCCTTATTTTTCACATTACCGGTAGGGCGGATGTTAAAGCCTAAAATCACCGCATGCTCACTGCTAGAAACCAGGCTCAAATCATTCTCAGTAATGCCCCCCACCCCTGAGTGGATCACTTGGATCGCCACTTCTTCGTTATTAAGCTCTAACAAGCTGTTTTTAATGGCTTCTAAGCTTCCTTGCGTATCCGCTTTAATGACTACAGGAATGTTTTTCAATTCCTTATTAGCGACCATTTCTGAAAGCTCATCAAAAGACACTTTAGTGCTTTTACTCAAGGCTTTTTGGCGTAAATAAGTCGCCCTCTTTTGAGCTTGCAAGCGTGCGATAGAATCGTTTTCTACCCCTATTAAAACAGATCCCGCAGGCGGCACTTCGCTCAAGCCTGTGATGAGAGCCACCATAGAGGGTTTTAAATTTTGAATGCTCTTGCCTTGATCGTCAGTCATCGTTCTTACTTTACCAAACGCTGTTTCGGCAAAAAAACTATCCCCCACGCTCAAAGTCCCGCTTTGGACAATCACAGTGGCTACTGCCCCACGCCCTTTTTCCACGCTCCCTTCTAAAACAACCGCTCTAGCGCTGCCCTCTTCTATGGCTTTTAATTCCATAATATCCGCTTGGATAAGAATGGTTTCTAATAAATTGTCAATACCATCACCCGTTTTAGCTGAAACAGGGATAAACTCATGCTCTCCGCCCCAATCCACAGGGTTATAGCCAAGCTCAGCGCATTCGGCTTTGAGTTTGTCCGGATTCACATTAGGTTTATCCATTTTATTCATCGCAAAAATCACAGGCACATTAGCCGCTTTTGCATGTTCTAAAGCTTCAATAGTCTGTTGCTTCACGCCATCATCAGCCGCTATCACAATCACTGCAATATCTGTTACTTGAGCCCCACGATTACGCATCTGGCTAAAGGCTTCATGCCCTGGGGTGTCAATGAAAGACACCCACTTATCATTCTTTTCTACCATGTAAGCACCAATGTGCTGAGTGATCCCCCCAGCTTCCGTGTGAGCGACTCTTTTATCACGGATTTTATCCAGCAGTGAAGTTTTACCATGATCAACATGCCCCATGATGGTAACCACAGGCGGGCGTTCTTTTTTCACTCCCTCTAGCACTTCTTCCACTTCAAATTCTTCTAAAGTGTTTTGAACAGAAATTTCTAAATGGAACTCTTCGGCTAAAATTTCTATGCTATCCTTATCCAAAAAGTCGTTTTTAGTTACCATAAGCCCTAAATTAAAGAGGGTTTTAATCACATCAGCCAGATTCAAATTCGCTTTTTGCGCGAATTCATAGACGCGCACTTCTTCAGGGATTGCAATTGCGCTTTGGATCACTTTTTGGTTGTTATCGTTACGGAATGCACGCTTTTTCTTGGATTGTCGTTTGATCCCGCTTTCATTCATCCAAGGGTTTTTCCTTTGGACGTGCACCCTGTCGTTGATATTTTGGCGGATTTCTTTTTCTTCTTCTTCCTTATTGAGATTATCTTGTTCATGCAAATCAAACAATAAGATTTCATCGGTTTCATCATCATAAATATCATTGCCCTTAAAATCCCTCGCATCGCTAAAATCAATTTTATGGGATTTGTTGTTTTTGGCTGTGGGGGTGGCTTTGGGCTTACTTGGTTTTTTGGCTTTTTTAGCCTCTTGCTTGTCTTTTTCTTGCCATTCTTTTTTAATGTCTTCAAAAATAGCCGCCGCGCTTTGAGTAGGTTTTTTGCTTACGCTGTTTTCAGTTTCATTTTCTGTTTCATCGTTGCGTTTAATCACCCTAAAACCGGTGCGTCTTTTAATGTTTTCATGGCGTTTGATCTCTTGCTCTTGCTTTTTAACTTCGCTGATTTCTTTTTTAGCGTTATTAACATTATTATTAGCGTTATTGGCGCTGTTAGCGTTACTTTGGGTGAGCTTGTTTAGGGCTTCTCGGCTTTTTTGGATTTCTTGGAGCTTTTGCTTGGCTTTTTCTACTTGAGAGTGGCTAACCACTTTAGGGGTGTTTTCTACATGGGGCATTTGGTCTTCAAAAGTATTGACAATCTCTATCCCTCCTTTTTTTTTGGCAATGGGCACAGGAGCTTCTTTTTTCTTTTCTTTAGTTTTTTTGGGCTTTGGCTGGCTTTTTGTTTCTTCTTTTTTAGGCGTTTTGGAAACCTTTTTGTTAAGGGGTTTGGGCGTAGCGGCCATATTCAAATCATCTTTATTGTCTTGTTCAGGATTTTTAGTGGGTTTACTGGCTTGTATTTGTTCTTTAATGCCATCCACAATGTATTTGTATAGCTTGCCTGCTTGCTCTGGGGTCATTTTAGAATTTGTCTTAAGCTCTAAACCAATGTCTTTGGCTTGCTCGATTATATTTTTAAGCTCTTTTTGGGTCTTACCAAGCTCAATTACAAATTTTTTTAAATCAATCATCTCGCTCATGCTATGCTCCTCTCCTTAATCCAAGTAATGATATTTTTAACATCTTTTGGGGCATTCTTCATTTTTGAAACCGCTTTCAACAACTTTTTTTCTCTATTTTTCAAACAATTTTCACACACATAAAAACTACGGCCTTTGCCATCAAACTCCATGATTTGATTGTCAAAGCTTTTCAAACGCAACAAATCCTTTTGAGGTTGGCGCATTCTGCACGCCACACACATGCGGATTTTAATTTCAGTCTTTCTCAATAAGGACTCCATCATTATCAAAATCTAAAACCGCTACCCTAAATTTAGGGAATTTCTTGCTCAAAACCTGCTTTAATTTAGGGGCGTCCTCTTCATAACACATATTAAAAAACGACGAACCGCTCCCTGAAAGCGTGCTCATTAAGGCGTTATTTTCTAAAGCGAGCTTTTGGATCGCAAACAACACGGGATAAGTTTGCATGCGCTTATATTGATGCATCCTGTCTTTAGAGCAACAACGCAACAAATCCCACTTCCCCTGCACAATCGCCATCGTCATCAAGCTCGCATGCGAAAGGTTAAACACGCTTTCTTGCACGCTGTAACGCTTGGGCAAGAGATGGCGCGATTGCTTGGTAGAAATAGCCCTATTAGGGATCACCATCACCGCTTTTAAAAAAGAAGGGATTGTGGTTTTCAAACTTATCACTTTCTTTTTTTTCACAAATGCTGCATTATACCCCCCAAACACCGCCGGGGTGATATTATCCGGGTGGTTTTCATAAATTAGAGCGGTATTGACAATGTTTTCTCTATCAAAAGCAAACCCTAAAAACGCAAACGCTGAAGCGACCGCCCCCACAATCATCGCCGAGCTAGACCCCATGCCCCTTGTAATAGGGACTTTATTATGCAATAAAAATTTAAATGATCCGTCATTCCCATGCTTTTTTAAAATCTCATAAAACACTTTAGTGAAAATATTGTTGGTTAAAAACTTAGGGATCCCCTCACCCTCCCCAACCAATTTCACCGCATGGAAGCTGCTAGGCTCAATAAAAAAACGATTGCGTAAATTTAAGCTCAAACCCAAGCAATCAAAACCGGGGCCTAAATTCGCACTTGTTGCAGGAACACTCACTACCAAATTTTAAACCCCTATTGTTGATACCCTTTCATTTTTAAAACTAGCATTATACACTAAATAGGAGGCAAAATGTAAAACGGCGTGTTCAATTGGGTGAATTTGTCTTTCTCTAAAAAGGGGGGTAGCATGAAATCTTTTGGCGCAATTTTCAGATCTTTAAAATCGCTCAAGCTTTCCATTTCTTTTGAAATAAAGTATTTATTGGCATACGCTAAAATGGGTGTGTTGTCGTTAAAATCAAAGCCTGTGGTGGAATAGAGTTCAAAGTCATGGATTAAAGCCAAAGTGTGTAAGAAAACATGCGTGAGTTTTAAGCTAGTGAAACTCCCTGGCCCTTTAGCGTAATAAACCCCCTTAATCGCCGGTAAAGTAGGGTTTTTAAAATCTTTAAATAATTGCGAAAAAACTTCCACTAAAGCTTCGCTTGTTTTTGATTTAGAAGTGTAAGAAGTGCATAAAAAATTGTTTTGATATACCCCAAGCAAAACCCTCTCGCCTAAAGAGATAAGCACTAAATCCAATTCCAAAAAATAAACCCCAATTCAGGATTAAGCGAAAGCCTTTTGCAACGCAAATTCTTTAGCTGGATCTGTAGCGATCAAAACTTCGTAATTTTTAGCATCCGCTAAAATGGCTTTAACCAACATGGAATTGAGTTTATGACTCCCTGAAAAAGAAGTGTATTTGCCCATCACGGGCATGCCTAAAACCATCAGATCCCCCATAGCGTCTAAAATCTTATGGCACACGAATTCCTTTTCGCATCTCAAACCCTCTTTATTCAAAATGCTGTTTTCATCCAGCACGATGCAATTATTCAAACTCCCCCCTTTCGCCAAGCCAATAGATCGCAAGTAATTCACTTCTTGCAAAAACCCAAAAGTGCGGGCTTTAGCGACTTGCTCTTTGTAAGCGGTTTTACTAAAGACGAAATGATGGGCTTGCTTAGCAATAACCGGATGGTTAAAATCAATCGTGAAATTCAAAGAAAGTTGGCTGTCTGGCTCAATTTTAACGAATTTATCGCCCTCTCTAACCTCAACGACCTGCTTGATTTCCATCACCTTTTTAGGAGCGTCCAATTCTTTAATCCCTGCTTCATCTAAAAGCATGCAATAAGTCAAAGCACTCCCGTCCATGATAGGGATTTCTTCGTTATCCACAGAGATCTTAAGATTGTCAATGCCATACGCATGGACAGCCGAAAGCAAATGCTCAATCGTAGAAATCCTAGCATTATCCTTACCCAACACGGTCGCCATTTTGGTATCTACGATGTTTTCAGGTTTTAAGGGGAGCTTCACGCCCAAATCAGAGCGGTAAAAAACAATGCCCTGATTTTCTCCTAAAGGCTCTAAAACAAGCTTCACAGGAACGCCCTTGTGCAAGCCTATCCCTACTAATTCCACAGAGTGGTTAATGGTTGTTTGTTTCATAATACTTCCTTTATGTCTAGTATATCGTCATTTTTAGTGATTATTTTAATATTTTTATTTACCAAAAGCCGTTCAATCTCTTTTAGAGATAAAATTTTATTTTGAAAAACGATTTGAGCGCTCTTGACTTCTTTCAAAATCAAACACTCTCCAAAGCACACAATCGCCCCTTCGCAAACCCCATAAACCGACACACAGCCTTCTGAAATAATCTTCGCTCCATTGTGGATATTACCTAAAAAAATAAGGTGATTAGCGCTATAAATCTCTTCCCCGCTCCTGATATGGCGCTCATAAATCGTTGTTTTGGTTTCTGTTTTAGAATGATTGGGTTTTGGATGATTAGTTTCTTCTTTTAAAGGCATGGTTTTAATATGACGCCCGTTTAAAGCGCGATTCGTTTCTAAAAACAAAAGCTGGTGTTTGTGCAAAATGGCTTTGACTTCTGGTTCAATGTCATATTTAAATATAATAAGAAAATACTGCAAAAGAGCGTGGTTTTTTTCTAAAAATCCTATGACCGCTTCAGGCTCTTGCTTTTCAATTTCAAACGCATGCACATTTTTTTGATTCGTTTTTAACATGACTATCCTTTCATTAAAAGCCGTTTGGCTTGCTCTATGGGGGTGATGATATTGGTTTTTATCCATTGCTCATTAAGCCATTCATTGGGTCTAACAAAAACCCCTTGCAAAAGCACCCCTAAATGCAACCCGCTCCCTAATTTCAAACCACTACTCCCCACGCTTTCATCATCTTTTAAATGGGCTAAAAAAACGCACAAACCTAGCCCATAGCAATTGATTAAACTATTACCATAAAAATCCAACTCCCCCTTAAAAACCCTCTTCACAGATAAATCAAACGCTAAAGATAAATCCTTGCCAGGCATCAAATCCACCCCTAAATGCAAGAATTGGAACAACACCTGATTGTCCTTTAAGATACGCCGATTTTCTAAAAAATTGCTTGCCATTTTAAAAGACCCGTTCAGGGGTTTTAGCGCTTGAAAATGAGAAAAATCCTTATAAAAATCCCCTTGCTCTAAAGCGATCTTGTGGATTTTTTCCAAATCTTTTAAGCGCGCGTTGGAAAATCTTTCTAATAAAGTTTGCTCAGTGTGATTTTGAAATTTTTCTTGCTTTGCAATCTTGTCTTTTAAGGCACTTAAGTCTATATCTTTTTTCCTCAAACGATGGGTTTTTCGTTTGAACAATAAAAGGGTGGTATTAGAGTTATAGGCTTTATCTTTAGCGACAATGAACGCCTTAAAATCCTTATTTTTATAAGACCAAGGCACTAGAGCGATAAAAACATTACGCTGTTTGAATTCTAAAAGCCTGAAAGCTTTAAAATCCTTTTTTTTGACGCGCACAAACGCTTGAGACAAATTCTTATCCAAAGCTTCAAAGACAACTACCGCGCTCCCTCCATAAGCGATGCTTGGGGAGCGGGATAAAATAGTAATTGAGGGTTTTATCGTATCCACACACACTTCTTGTTTGAAAGACGCTTTATTGCCATTGAAAAAATTAGCATAACTCCAATCATTAGCTTTAATTTCATATAAAAGGCACTTGTCTTCTAGCCCCATGATTTCAGACCTAATTAAAGGCACTTCTAAAGACTTGGGTTTATCCAATACCAGATTTTCTTTTTCATATAAGATCAAACCATCTTGTGTGGTTACTTTTAAATCATAGCGTTTGATGCCCTTTGGGGCTACTATTTTAATCTTAATGGGTTTTTTTAAATCCCAAAAAAGCGTTTCATCATTGTCATTAAGCGCACTCTCTTTGCTGCTTAAACTAAAACTTAAAGCTCTGGGTTTTGTGATTAAAGCGTTAAAAATCAAATAACCCCCTAAAATTAAAACGACTAACGCTAAAATTTTAAACCTTAACTCCAAGATCAAGCCTTAAAAAATAAACGCATAATTCACTAATAAAAAACTGGATCGCTTGAACTGGTTGTTAGCCGAAATCAGCAAACGCTCATCATCTTCTTTATTTTGATAGAGTGCTCCCTCTTCCACTCCCATTCTCAAATAGCTAATCGGTAATTTTGTGCCAATCTCTAAGCGGTGTTTCCTATAAAGCGTTAAACTCACTCCCACATTAAAAGTGTAATCCACTTCAATCAAAGATTTCCATAAAAAATTAGGGCTTGAATAGCCCCCCACTACCAAATTCCTCCCGTTTTGATTAGGCTTGTCTTGATAGAGCATAAGCCCTATCCCAAAACCCGCATAAACGCCTAAAAAATGCTTTTTAGTTTTAAAATCTAAAGGCATATCAAACAACAAATCCGTATTCATAGCCCCTAAAACATAAATAAATGAACCTACAGGTTGCTTGATTACATTCTCTTTTAACACCCCACCCCCAAGCAATAAATCCCCATAAAATCGTGTCCCAAAATAAGGCACAAAGTATTTTTGATACCCGAATTTAACGCTAATCATAGAAACAGGAGCGTTAATATTGATATTGTTTTTAAACGCGCTAGGGGCATTCGCACCATATTTGTCTAACATCTCCCCTTGATAAGAAAGATTAAATCCCCCATAAGCATACCCACCCCCTAAAAAAACCCCACTCTTATCATTAGCTATGGAAAAAGATTTGAGTAATTTCTCTTTTTTCTTGGAAGAAATTTTAGGATAAGATCGATTGATGTATTCTTCTTCAAACTTATCCTTATCCATCTCTTTGGGCGAAACCCCTTTTTCGGTGAGCTGTTGCTTTAAATGGTTTATTTTTTCGTCTAATTGTTGGTTTTCTTCTTCTAAATTGTCATAATCTGTCGCTTGAAGTCCTAGTATGAGCGCGATATAAATCAAACCATATTTAAATTTCAACATTTTAGCCTTTACAATAAATAGTTGTAACTAATATAATAAATATTAGTGCTTTTAAAATAATATAAAAAGGTTTGCGAAGTTTCTTTTAAGGGAGGCATTTTTAAGGCTAATTCAAAGCGGTGTTTGAGGTTAAGCGTCATGCTCACCCCTAAATTTAGCACTAATCCAAAAGCGTTAGGCTGTGAATACCCTTTAATCTCTTTTAAATTTTGATACATCCCATTCCACCCCACTCCAACGCCTCCAAATATCCCTAACGCAAACCTTTTTTCTTTGTCAATAGGCTTATCCATCAACAAATCAATATTCAAGCTTGCGGTTTGATAAGAGGCTAAAGAATCGCTTTTAAACCCTTTCATCGCCCCCCCTAAATACTCCCCATAAAAGCGTAAGGCGCTAATCCCGTTAGCAAAATACTTTTGATACCCGCTCCTTAAGCCATACAACAAAGGAGAAGCTTGAATATTATTTAAAGGTTCAAAGCTCTCATAAGATCGGGCGTTAGGATGAGCGTTAATCCCTATATCGCCAAGGATTACGCCTATAAAAAAACCGCTCTTACTTTTAGCCATTTGCTGGAATAAGAGAGATTCATTCTTTTCATGCAATTCCCCTTTAAGCATGTAAAGCTGGCGTTTTTTCTTATGGATTTCTTCAAGCAGACTTTTTTCATCAATATTCTTTTTAACTTCCTTGTTTTCTTCAAACTCTAGCGTTTGGGCGCGTTTTTCTTCCAAAAGAATGGGAGCGTCTTTAGGGGTATTTTCTTTAATCAGGTTTTCTTCAGTCGTATTCTCTTGAGCGGTATTCTCTTCAGCATGCAAGCCTAATATAAAACCAAAGCATAAAATGAGATTTCTTATTTTTTTAGAACACATATTGATACCCAATGCTTGCTATAGCTCCCCACCAAGTCTCTTTTGAAGAATTAGATTGCAAAAAAGGGAAATTATTTAAAATTTTAAATTCAAATTCAATGCGGTTTTTTTCTAATACCGTTAGAGCCAATCCTGCGTTAAAAGACATCCCCCATTCCGCCGTATAATTCACCCCATGCGCCACAACCCCCAAACCTAAACCCATATACCCCCCCATATAAAGGTATTTCCCCACAAAGGGTAAGGGAATATCCAACAAAAAATCCCCATTCAGCATGACCGATTGAAACCCCACGCTCCCAAAGCCCGCTTTTTTAGGAGCCCCTCCATAATATTGGATATAAATGCGCCTGCCAATAATATTTGGCTTGACTAAGCGCGCAAAAAACGACGGCCTGAAAGTTTGATAGCCAAAACGCAAGCCATAAGCGAACAAATAATTTAAAATATTCCCCGTGATGCTGGAACTATTGGTTCTAACCATGATTTCATGGTTGTAAAAAAACCCGGTATTGATCCCTAAAATAAGCCCGCTTTTAGCGTTCGCCCTTTTTAAGTCTCTGATCAATTCTTCAACTTCTTTATCTTCATAGGCTTTATAATACCTGATATACTTGTAGTATTTTGGGTCTAGAGTGTCATAATCAAGTGCACTCAACCCCGCATAAAACCCCATTAAAAACCATAAAATAATATATTTTTTAAGACCCAAAACCGCCAAATCCCTTGAGTTGTTTGTTAAAAGTTTCTTTCAATTATACTAAAATAATTAAAATGACCGGTTAAAATGGAGTAAAATTTTTACCCACCCTAATAAAGTCATGCTACAATGCCACTATATTTAACACTTAGGATTTTTAATGAGCATGCAAACCGCCCCAATTAAAAAAATCACTCTCAACCACCTCCAAGCTAAAAAAAATCAAGAAAAGATCATCGCTATTACCGCTTATGATGCGCTATTCGCTCAAATATTTGATCCGCTAGTGGATGTGATTTTAGTGGGCGATAGTTTGAATATGAGTTTTTTCAATCAAAACGACACTTTAAGCGCGAGTGTGGGAATGATGCTCTATCACACCAAAGCCGTGTGCGCGGGCGCTAAGACTCCTTTTATCATCACAGACATGCCCTTTGGAAGCTATAAAGATGAAAAAACAGCCCTAAAAAACGCCATTAGAGTTTATAAAGAAACCCAAGCGAGCGCGATCAAGCTAGAGGGGGGGAAAGAAAAAGCGAAACTGGTTAAAATGCTCACTGATGAGGGCGTTATCGTGGTAGGACACATCGGTTTGATGCCCCAATTCGTGCGTCTTGATGGAGGTTATAAGATTAAGGGCAAAAATGAAGAGCAACAAAAAAAGCTTTTAGAAGACGCCTTGAGTTTAGAAGAAGCTGGGGTGGGTTTGTTGGTCTTAGAGGGTATAACCACCCCTATCGCTCAAACAATCACGCAAAAAATCAAAATCCCCACGATCGGCATAGGGAGCGGTAAGGATTGCGACGGGCAGATTTTAGTGTGGAGCGATATGTTAGGCTTTTTTGATAGCTTTAAGCCTAAATTCGTGCGAGAATACCTTAAGGGGAAAGAATTGGTTCAAAACGCTATCAAGCAATACGCTGATGATGTGAAAAAGGGAAACTTCCCTAACGAGTTAGAAAGTTATCATTAAATGAAAGAACGGATAGTCAATTTAGAAACTTTGGATTTTGAAACTTCTCAAGAAGTGAGTTTGCGCCCTAGTCTTTGGGAAGATTTTATTGGTCAAGAAAAGATTAAAAGCAATTTGCAAATTTCTATTTGTGCGGCTAAAAAACGCCAAGAAAGTTTGGATCACATGCTCTTTTTTGGCCCGCCCGGTTTGGGTAAAACTTCAATCAGCCATATCATCGCTAAAGAAATGGAAACCAATATCAAAATCACCGCCGCTCCCATGATAGAAAAAAGCGGTGATTTGGCCGCCATTTTGACGAATTTGCAAGCCAAAGACATTCTTTTTATTGATGAAATCCACCGGCTCAGCCCAGCGATTGAAGAGGTTTTATACCCAGCGATGGAAGATTTCAGGCTGGATATTATCATAGGCTCAGGTCCAGCGGCTCAAACCATTAAAATTGATTTACCCCCTTTCACCCTTATTGGCGCTACCACTAGAGCTGGAATGCTCTCTAACCCCTTAAGAGACAGATTTGGCATGAGTTTTAGAATGCAATTTTATAGCCCTAGCGAACTAGCCCTTATCATCAAAAAAGCCGCCACTAAACTCAACCAAGACATCAAAGAAGAAAGCGCTGATGAAATCGCTAAAAGGAGTAGAGGCACGCCAAGGATCGCTTTAAGGCTTTTAAAAAGGGTGCGCGATTTTGCGCTAGTCAAAAATTCAAGCTTGATGGATTTAAACATCACTTTGCATGCTTTGAATGAATTAGGCGTGAATGAATTGGGCTTTGATGAGGCGGATTTGGCGTATTTATCTTTGTTGGCTAACGCTCAAGGAAAGCCGGTGGGTTTGAACACGATTGCAGCGTCTATGAGAGAAGATGAAGGTACGATTGAAGATGTGATTGAGCCTTTTTTACTCGCTAATGGTTATTTAGAGCGCACCGCTAAAGGCAGAATCGCCACGCCTAAAACCCACGCGCTTTTAAAAATCCCCACTTTAAAGTCTCAAACTTTATTTTAACCTTGTTTAGAAAGAAAATTACACTACAATAACGATAAAATTTTAAAGGGTGTAAAAGTAGATCATTATGTTTGGCATGGGCTTTTTTGAAATCCTTGTGGTGTTGATTGTGGCGATTATTTTTTTAGGGCCAGAAAAATTCCCCCAGGCTGTCGTGGATATAGTGAAGTTTTTTCGTGCGGTTAAAAAAACGCTCAATGACGCTAAGGACACTTTAGATAAAGAAATCAATATTGAAGAAATCAAAAAAGAAACCCTAGAGTATCAAAAGCTCTTTGAAAATAAAGTGGAGAGTCTTAAGGGCGTTAAGATTGAAGAATTAGAAGACGCTAAAATAACTGCAGAAAATGAGATTAAAAGCATTCAGGATTTGATGCAAGATTACCAACGCAGCTTAGAAACCAACACGCCCCCTAACCATTTAAATGAAGAAGTTTCCAATGAAGAAGCCTTAAATAAAGAAGCTTCAAGCGATGAATCCCCTAAAGAAGTCAAATTAACAACCGACAACAACACCAAAGAACACGACAAAGAAAAAGAGCATGTTTGAAGATTTAAAACCGCATTTACAGGAATTAAGAAAGCGTTTGATGGTTTCTGTAGGAACGATTCTAGTGGCGTTTTTGGGGTGTTTTCATTTTTGGAAAAGTATTTTTGAATTTGTTAAAAATTCTTATAAAGGCACACTCATTCAGCTCTCCCCTATTGAGGGGGTCATGGTAGCGGTTAAAATCAGTTTTTCAGCCGCTATCGTCATTTCCATGCCCATTATTTTTTGGCAATTATGGCTCTTTATCGCTCCAGGGCTTTACAAGAATGAAAAAAAAGTGATTTTGCCTTTTGTGTTTTTTGGGAGCGGCATGTTTTTAATTGGGGCGGCGTTTTCTTATTATGTGGTGTTCCCTTTCATCATTGAATACTTAGCCACTTTCGGGAGCGATGTGTTTGCGGCCAATATTTCTGCGTCTAGTTATGTGAGCTTTTTCACGCGCTTGATTTTAGGCTTTGGCGTGGCGTTTGAATTGCCTGTTTTGGCGTATTTTTTGGCTAAAGTGGGCTTGATTACCGATGCGAGCTTGAAAGCGTATTTCAAATACGCTATTGTAGTGATTTTTATTGTAGCAGCCATTATCACTCCCCCTGATGTGGTGAGTCAAATCTTTATGGCGTTGCCTTTAGTGGGGCTTTATGGGCTTTCTATTTTAATCGCCAAAATGGTCAATCCGGCTCCCAAAGATAGCGAAAATGATAACGAAGAAGACAGCAAAAATAACACCAAAGAGCATGCAAAGAGCGAGTGATAGTTGAAAGAATTTGATTTAAAAAGCTATGATTATGATTTGCCTAAAGAATTGATCGCCAACTACCCCATTTTGCCCAAAGAAAAGGCTAAGTTACTCGTCTATGAAAGGCGTTCGCAAAAAATCACGCACACCACTTTTGAACATGTTTTAGATTTTTTCCCTAAAAACGCCCTTATTGTGTTGAACGACACTAAAGTGATTAAAGCCAGGCTTTTTGGATCTAAGCATGCCTTTTTGCCATCAAAAACGACCGAAGTGTTTTTCCACCGCTTTTTTAAAAATAATGCCGCTCTAACTCAAATCAAGGGCAAGATCAAAGTGGGGGACAAAATCTTTTTTGATGCAAATTATCACGCTGAAGTCTTGGAATTGCTTCATAACGGCCAGCGCTTGATCGCTTTTTATGACCATAAAACCCCCTTAAATCAAGAAAATATCTTAAAGCTTTTAGAGCAATACGGGCATATGCCCTTACCCCCTTATATTAAAAGAGCGGATGAAGGTTTGGATGCGCATGAATACCAGAGCGTGTTCGCTAAACACATCGGTGCGGTGGCTGCCCCTACGGCGTCATTGCATTTTTCTCAAAATACCTTAGAAAAATTATTGAAAGATTTCAAGCATGCTTTTTTAACCTTGCATGTGGGGGCTGGGACTTTTCTTGGCGTAGAAACTAAGGATATTAGAGAGCATCAAATCCATACAGAAGTTTTGCATATTCCTAAAAAGAGCCAAGAAATTTTGCAAAAATCCCAAGAGATTTTATGCATCGGCACGACCGCTTTAAGGAGCGTGGAATACTTTAAGCGTTTAGAAAATCCTAATCAAGAGGCGTTTGAATGCGATATATTCTTGCATCTTGCTAATCCTATTTTGCATGTTAATTATTTGCTCACTAATTTCCATTTGCCCAAATCAAGCCTTTTAATGCTTGTAAGCGCGATGATAGGCTTAGAAAAAACCAAAGAAATCTACAAAATAGCCATAGAAAAGAAATATCGTTTTTATTCTTATGGCGATGGGATGCTGATTTTATGAACCCCTTATTGCAAGATTATGCGTGCATCCTTTTAGAATGGAATCAAACGCACAACTTGAGCGGCGCGAAATGTTTAAGCGAGTTAGAACCCCAAATCACAGACGCTCTAAAACCTTTAGAATTTATCAAAGATTTTAAAAGTTGCTTGGATATTGGGAGCGGGGCGGGACTTCCGGCTATCCCTTTAGCCCTTGAAAAACCTGAAGTCAAATTCATTCTTTTAGAGCCAAGAATGAAAAGAGCGGCTTTTTTAAACTACCTTAAAAGCGTTTTGCCTTTAAACAATATTGAAATTGTTAAAAAGCGTTTAGAAAATTATCAAAGCCCCTTACAAGTGGATTTAATCACTTCTAGAGCGGTCGCTAGCTCTTCTTTTTTGATAGAAAAAAGCCAACGCTTTCTAAAAGATAAGGGGTATTTTTTATTCTATAAAGGCGAGCAGTTAAAAGATGAAATCGCTTGTAAAGAAACTGAATGCTTTATGCATCAAAAACGAGTTTATTTTTACAAATCAAAGGAAAGTTTATGTTAAGAATTTTAATCCCCCTACTCATTATTGTGTGGATTTTATGGCGTTTGTTTTTGAGGCAAAAACCCCATAAAGACAACCATAAAGACAACCACTCTTATGCGCAACAAACCCCTAAAGAATTAGAAGATCACATGATTGTATGCTCTAAATGCCAAACCTATGTCTCTAGCAAAGACGCTATTTACAGCGGGGCGGTGGCGTATTGCAGTGAAACTTGTTTGAATAATAAGGGGTAAATATGCTTATTTTAGGACACCCTTTAATCCCTAGCGATCGTTTTATTTTCATTAAAAACACCGATGGCGTTCATTCTAGCACCAATAACGATATAGTGTGTTTTGAAGCACACCCAAAAAATTTGGAATTAGCCCAATATTGCTGTGAAAATAGCGTCAATTTTAGCGTGATCTTTTTATCGCACAAGATAGAGACAAACACCTTTTTTTTATTCAACGCTTTCAAACCGCTCTATTGTATTTTTAAGGATATTAAACAAGCGATACTCGCCCAACAACACGCCACCAATTACTTGTTAGATAGCAAAATCTTGTTTTTTATGGATTTAAACGATACAGAGTTGTGGGAAATTTGCGCTAAAAATCAGATTGATGGCGTTATTTCTAAAGATTCACTCCTTTTAAAATAAGCCCTTTTTAAACAAATCTTAGTTATAATAAGCCCTTTTTTAAGGGGAGATGTCCGAGTGGTTGAAGGAGCACGCCTGGAACGCGTGTAAGGTGCAAGCCTTCGAGGGTTCGAATCCCTCTCTCTCCGCCATTTAAAAATGCCACGAATGCGAAATAAAAAACAAAAAGCTCCTTTCAAACAAACTGCGCCTTTCAGGAGTTAAAAAGATTTTCATGCCAATTTCTACATCCACCTTATGATACAAAACGATCGTGCGAAACTGCACCCCAAATTTCCCAATAGCCCTGAAATAAGTGTTGTGAAAATTGAAATCTTTTAATGAATCCCAAGTATTCACCACCAAATCTTTGACTTTATTGTTGAGTATCCATGTGTTAGCGGCCAGTTGCAAGCCAAAGAAAAAAGCCCAGCGGTTGATAGGGTTTTTAGCGTAGGCGACCATAAAATCCCCTCCCACCCCATAAGTGAACATGTTCGCTTGTAAAGTAGAGTCATTATTAAAAAGCACATTACCATAATCTATAAAGAAATAATACCTAGAATAAGCCCAATCGTTTTTAGGATTCACTTCATAGCCTTGAAGGATTGAAGCCCCTTGTAGAAGCTTGTTGGTGTTTAAAGGGCGCATAAACACTGTGCCTATTTGATAAGAAGAAGACATATAACTCAAATTTTCAGCATTTAAAATATTTAAAAAACTTATACTCAGTATTAAAATTCTTAAATAATACACTTACTTGTAAAATCCTTGTCTTTCTTTTTTCAAACCATCCAATGACCCTTTATCGCCCTCAAAGAGTTATTTTATTACTTTTAAACGATTATCATAGCAAACAAACTAAATTTTTTTACAAATAAGAACGCTCATTGAACGCTCCATTTAGCCAATGATTATTGTCGGTCAAGGTAATTTTAATCAAAACATGCTATTATTTGGAATTACTTATTATTATAAGGCGTTAAAACGCTTTGGCTGTTTAAAAAGAGCCTAATTTAAATGCAATCTTAAAAGGAGAAGCGCTTTGAAACTACTAGTAGTAGATGATAGCTCAACTATGAGAAGGATTATTAAAAATACACTTTCACGCTTAGGCTATGAAGATGTTTTAGAAGCTGAGCATGGGGTGGAAGCTTGGGAGAAACTGGACGCTAATGCGGACACTAAGGTGCTTATCACAGATTGGAACATGCCTGAAATGAACGGCTTGGATCTCGTTAAAAAGGTGCGCTCTGATAGCCGTTTTAAAGAAATCCCTATTATTATGATCACCACAGAGGGCGGTAAGGCCGAAGTCATTACGGCTTTGAAAGCGGGCGTGAATAACTATATTGTGAAGCCTTTTACCCCCCAAGTTTTGAAAGAAAAATTAGAGGTTGTTTTAGGGACAAACGATTGAGTGTTAAAGCCAATGTATTATGAGTTTTTCTTTATCTTCCCTAAGAAGCGAGAGCTTTTTGAAAACTTTCTTTTAGACACCACGCACCTAGCCTTAGAAGAATCTAGCTTAGAAAATTTAAAAGCGTTTGACGATAAAGAAACCATTGAATTTATAAGCCAATCCAGTTGGCATTATTTCACCACTCATGACCCCCTAAAGAAAGATTTAAAAGAAAAACCCCCATATCTCAAAAATTTCGTTATTTTACGCTCTCAAAAGGATTTGAATAACTCGCTCATTCCAGCATTAGAAGCGTTTTGTTTAAGCTTAAAACAAAACCTGCAAAGTGAGTTTGATTTTTTTTATCTTTCACGCAATCTGGCTTCAAAAGACTGGCTAGAAGCCTACAAACAAGCTATTTTACCGGTGCAATGCGCCAAATTTTACATACACCCTAGCTGGCATCAAAAACCAAGCCATGTCGCTATAGATGATAGCATAATGATTGATCCGGCTCTTGCCTTTGGATCAGGCCATCATGAAAGCACTTCTATGTGTTTGGAATTGCTCTCTAACCTTGATTTAAAACGCAAAAACGCTTTAGATGTGGGCTGTGGGAGCGGGATTTTAAGCATCGCCTTAAAAAAACAAGGCGTTAGCACTTTAAGCGCTTGCGATACGGATAGTTTGGCCATTGAAGAAACCCTAAAAAATTTTGTCTTGAATCAAATACCCCTATTAGCACAAGATAAGGTCATTTATGGCTCTACGCAAAAAATTGAAGGGCGTTTTGATATTATTGTGGCGAACCTTGTCGCTGATGTGATTAAGAGTTTGTATAGTGAATTTGTGCGGCTTTGTAACCATACTCTTATTTTATCAGGGATTTTAGAAACCCATTTAAACTCTGTTTTACAGATCTATTATAATGGATTTGAGGTTTTAGAACAACGACAGCGTAACGGATGGGTCGCTCTAAAATTGCTTAAAAAACAACCAATAAATTAAGGATTATTATAATGAAACCAACGAACGAACCTAAAAAACCTTTTTTTCAAAGTCCCATTATCCTTGCAGTTCTTGGAGGGATTTTACTCATCTTTTTCCTACGCTCTTTCAATTCTGATGGCAGTTTTTCGGACAATTTCTTAGCTTCTAGCACTAAAAATGTGAGCTATCATGAAATCAAACAGCTCATCAGCAACAATGAAGTGGAAAATGTGAGCATCGGTCAAACCTTGATCAAAGCCAGCCATAAAGAGGGTAACAATCGTGTGATCTATATCGCTAAACGAGTGCCTGATTTGACCTTAGTGCCTTTGTTAGACGAGAAAAAAATCAATTATTCTGGTTTTAGCGAGTCTAACTTTTTTACGGACATGTTAGGGTGGCTCATGCCTATTTTAGTAATTTTAGGGCTATGGATGTTTATGGCAAACCGCATGCAAAAAAATATGGGTGGGGGTATTTTTGGCATGGGGAGTGCGAAAAAACTCATCAACGCTGAAAAACCCAATGTGCGTTTTAACGACATGGCAGGCAATGAAGAAGCCAAAGAAGAAGTGGTAGAAATCGTAGATTTCTTAAAATACCCCGAACGATACGCCAATTTAGGGGCTAAAATCCCTAAAGGCGTGTTATTAGTAGGGCCTCCAGGAACCGGTAAAACCCTTTTAGCAAAAGCGGTAGCCGGCGAAGCGCATGTGCCGTTTTTCTCTATGGGAGGGAGCAGTTTCATTGAAATGTTTGTGGGCTTAGGGGCAAGCAGGGTTAGGGATTTGTTTGAAACCGCTAAAAAACAAGCCCCTAGCATCATTTTTATTGATGAAATTGATGCCATAGGTAAGAGCCGAGCGGCTGGAGGTGTGGTGAGCGGGAACGATGAAAGAGAGCAGACCTTAAACCAGCTCTTAGCCGAAATGGATGGTTTTGGGAGCGAAAACGCACCTGTGATTGTCTTAGCCGCAACGAACCGCCCTGAAATCTTAGACCCAGCTTTAATGCGTCCAGGGCGCTTTGACAGACAGGTTTTAGTGGATAAGCCTGATTTTAATGGCAGGGTGGAAATCTTAAAAGTGCATATTAAAGGCGTGAAACTCGCTAATGATGTGAATTTGCAAGAAGTCGCCAAACTCACCGCAGGGCTTGCAGGAGCGGATTTAGCGAATATCATCAATGAAGCCGCACTTTTAGCAGGAAGAAACAATCAAAAAGAAGTCAGGCAACAGCATTTAAAAGAAGCGGTTGAAAGAGGGATTGCAGGGCTAGAAAAGAAAAGTAGGCGCATCAGCCCTAAAGAAAAGAAAATCGTCGCCTACCATGAAAGCGGGCATGCTGTGATTTCTGAAATGACTAAAGGGAGTGCTAGGGTGAATAAAGTTTCTATCATTCCAAGAGGCATGGCAGCTTTAGGCTACACCCTTAACACGCCTGAAGAAAACAAATACTTGATGCAAAAACACGAACTCATCGCTGAAATTGATGTGCTTTTGGGCGGGAGAGCGGCTGAAGATGTCTTTTTGGAAGAAATTTCTACCGGTGCGAGCAACGATTTAGAAAGAGCGACTGATATTATTAAAGGCATGGTGAGTTACTACGGCATGAGCAGTGTTAGTGGGCTTATGGTGTTAGAAAAACAGCGGAATGCCTTTTTAGGAGGTGGTTATGGAAGCAGTAGGGAATTTAGCGAAAAGACCGCAGAAGAAATGGATCTTTTCATTAAAAACCTGCTAGAAGAACGCTATAAGCATGTCAAACAAACCTTAAGCGACTATAGAGAAGCGATTGAAATCATGGTCAAAGAATTGTTTGACAAAGAAGTCATTACAGGCGAAAGAGTGCGTGAAATCATCAGCGAATACGAAGTCACCAACAATTTAGAAAGCCGTTTGATCCCTTTAGAAGAGCAAGCGAGTTAAGAGTGCGAGCTTACAAACGGATTTTTGATAAGGGTTTAAAACCTTATTATAAACATTCTGTTTGTTTAAAGCTTTTTTTTAGATTTTGTTTCCTGAAAACTCATGCTTATCAACAGCGTTATAAAGCGTTCGCTCTAACGCTCTTTTCTTGTAAATTTTTTAACGCTTGTGAGATTTTTATTCCCATAATGGATTTTAAAATCGTTTTTATTCCCATTCTAAAAGCCAAGTTAAAAAGAATTTCTAATGCCTATTAACCCTCTCTATCTTTTCCCTAATCTTTTCACCGCTAGCAGTATTTTTTTAGGCATGATGAGTATTTTTTACGCTTCCAGTTATCAATTTGTCATGGCGTGTTGGTTAGTGGTAGCGAGCCTTATTTTAGACGGGCTTGATGGGCGTGTCGCAAGGCTTACCAACACCACTAGCAAGTTTGGTATTGAATTTGACTCTCTGGCTGATGTGGTCGCTTTTGGAGTGGCCCCAAGCTTAATCACTTACTTTTATGTGGGGTATAACTTTGGGCGCATAGGCATGGCGGTGAGCGCGTTGTTTGTGATTTTTGGAGCGATACGATTGGCGCGATTCAATATCAGCACCAACACAAGCGACCCCTATTCTTTCATCGGTATCCCTATTCCTGCTGCGGCGGTATTGGTGGTGCTTTGCGTGTTATTGGATAACAAATACCATTTTTTAGAAGGAAATACAGAAAAGTTATTTTTAGGCTTTATTGTCTTATTGGGGGTGCTTATGGTGAGCAATATCCGCTACCCTAATTTTAAAAAAGTCAAATGGAATCTCAAGCTTTTCATCTTAGTGTTGATTTTTTTATCGTTAGTGTTTGTGCGCCCTTTAGAGGCTTTAAGCGTGTTTATGGGGTTGTATTTGATTTATGGCATCATTCGGTGGCTCTTTTTAATGGTAAAAATTATTTTTAATAAAAATAAGAGCGCATGAAAGAATCTTTTTACATAGAGGGAATGACTTGCACGGCGTGTTCTAGTGGGATTGAACGCTCTTTAGGGCGTAAAAGTTTTGTGAAAAAAATAGAAGTGAGCCTTTTAAATAAGAGCGCTAACATTGAATTTAACGAAAATGAAACCAATTTAGACGAAATTTTTAAACTCATTGAAAAACTGGGTTATAGCCCTAAAAAAACTCTGGCAAAAGAAAAAAAAGAATTTTTCAGCCCTAATGTTAAATTAGCGTTGGCGGTTATTTTCACGCTTTTTGTGGTGTATCTTTCTATGGGGGCGATGCTTAGTCTTAGCCTTTTACCTGAAAGCTTGCTTACGATTAATAATCATAGTAATTTTTTAAACGCTTGCTTACAGCTTATAGGCACGCTCATTGTCATGCATTTGGGGAGGGATTTTTACATTCAAGGGTTTAAAGCCTTATGGCACAGACAACCCAACATGAGTAGCCTTATCGCCATAGGCACAAGTGCTGCCTTAATTTCAAGCTTGTGGCAATTGTATTTCGTTTATACAAGCCAGTGGTCTTATGGGCATTATTATTTTGAAAGCGTGTGCGTGATTTTAATGTTTGTGATGGTGGGCAAACGCATTGAAAATGTTTCTAAAGACAAAGCTTTAGACGCTATGCAAGCCTTGATGAAAAACGCCCCAAAAACCGCCCTTAAAATGCAAAATAACCAACAGATTGAGGTTTTAGTGGATAGCATTGTGGTGGGGGATATTCTAAAAGTTCTCCCTGGAAGCGCGATTGCGGTGGATGGTGAAATCGTAGAGGGCGAAGGGGAATTAGATGAGAGCATGTTAAGTGGCGAAGCGTTGCCGGTTTATAAAAAAGTCGGCGATAAAGTCTTTTCAGGGACATTCAATAGCCACACGAGTTTTTTAATGAAAGCCACGCAAAACAACAAAAACAGCACCTTGTCTCAAATTGTAGAAATGATCCATAACGCTCAAAGTTCAAAGGCAGAGATTTCTCGCTTAGCGGATAAGGTTTCAAGCGTGTTTGTGCCAAGCGTGATCGCTATCGCTGTTTTAGCGTTTGTGGTATGGCTCATCATCGCGCCTAAGCCTGATTTTTGGTGGAATTTTGGAATCGCTTTAGAAGTGTTTGTATCGGTTTTAGTGATTTCTTGCCCTTGCGCTTTGGGGTTGGCTACGCCTATGAGTATTTTAGTAGCGAACCAAAAAGCGAGTTCTTTAGGTTTATTTTTTAAAGACGCTAAAAGTTTAGAAAAAGCAAGGCTAGTCAATACGATCGTTTTTGATAAAACCGGCACGCTCACTAACGGCAAGCCTGTCGTTAAAAGCGTTCATTCTAAGATAGAATTATTAGAGTTATTGAGTTTGGCGAGCAGCATTGAAAAGAGCAGCGAACATGTCATCGCTAAAGGGATTGTAGAATACGCCAAAGAGCGTAACGCTCCCTTAAAAGAAATGAGTGAAGTTAAAGTGAAAATAGGCTTTGGCATTAGCGCTAAAACAGATTATCAAGGCACTAAAGAGTTTATCAAAGTCGGTAATAGCGAGTTTTTTAACCCTATTAACACACTAGAAATTCAAGAAAACGGGATTTTAGTGTTTGTGGGTAGAATGATTAATGAAAAAGAAGACGAGCTTTTAGGGGTGTTTGTTTTAGAAGATTTGCCCAAAAAAGGCGTGAAAGAGCATATCGCTCAAATCAAAAATTTAGGCATTAACACTTTTCTTTTAAGTGGGGACAATAGGGAAAATGTCAAAAAATGCGCGCTTGAATTAGGGATTGATGGTTATACCAGCAACGCTAAACCACAAGACAAACTCAACAAGATTAAAGAGCTTAAGGAAAAAGGGCAGATCGTGATGATGGTGGGCGATGGCTTGAATGACGCTCCCAGTCTTGCTATGAGCGATGTGGCGGTGGTGATGGCTAAAGGGAGCGATGTGAGCGTGCAAGCAGCGGACATTGTGAGCTTTAACAACGATATTAAATCGGTTTATAGCGCGATTAAATTAAGCCAGGCGACCATTAAAAATATCAAAGAAAATTTGTTTTGGGCTTTTTGTTATAATAGCGTGTTTATCCCTTTAGCTTGCGGGGTTCTTTATAAGGCTAATATCATGTTAAGCCCGGCGATTGCGGGTTTAGCGATGAGCTTAAGCTCTGTGAGTGTGGTCTTAAACTCCCAAAGGCTAAGGAATTTTAAAATTAAGGATCATTGAATGAAAGTTACTTTTCAAGTGCCAAGCATTACTTGCAACCATTGCGTGGATAAAATTGAAAAATTTGTGGGCGAAATTGAAGGCGTGAGCTTTATTGATGCGAGCGTGGAAAAAAAGAGCGTGGTTGTGGAATTTGACGCTCCAGCGACACAGGATTTGATTAAGGAAGCTTTATTGGATGCGGGGCAAGAAGTAATATAATAAAGGTGTGTGATATAGAAGTATCGGGTTAAAAAACGCAACGTTCAAAAGGGTTGTTGTCTTTTAATGCTTTGTTTGGGTGTTTTTACGCCCTTCAATGGTGATTTATCATAACAATAAGAGAGAAAATTATCGTATTTTCCCCTTTTCTTACTCCAATTTTTTATACATACGGATCTGCTTGTTCAAGCCGCTGATTACACCACCAATCAAAGAAAGGGGGTCGCGAGATAAATGGCTTTTGAATGATGAGCGAATAAGTTCACAGATTTTAACAAACAATACGCATAGTTCGTCAGGCTTCATGTTGCCAATAAGGCATAAGCCCTGTATATATTTAATAGGGACAAGAATATATGGGAGTGTTCGTCTTTTAAGTCATTGTCTAGTCGCTGTGTTAAGCCATCCATACCCTTTTGGACCCTTTTGGATTATCTCATGCATTATTTCTAAAACACGATATTCCCTTGCTAAAAAATAACAAGATGAACGCATGCTGTAAAGTCTGTTGCTTATTTTGCATAACCTCTCTGTTAAGTCAGGTAATGATAAATCAAGATTTCTAATGTCTAGCATGACTATCCTTTATTGGCGGTTGTCATGTTATGTCATGCGTTGCCTTAAAACGCTATGAGACTTTTGGTAAGGTTTATCCGTTCCTACACAAATTTCACTAAGATCATCCCGCTAAACGCGTTGTTTTTATAAAATTCTATGCGATAGATCCTTTCTTGCTTGTCCAGTGAAAAGCGTTTTTGAAAATCTTTAAATTTAATCGTATAACCCGCTTCATTAGGCTTACTCTCATTAGAAACGCTAAAGCCAATCACATTCGCGCGGATATTATCCATGCCATGAATATAAAAACTCTCTTTCACTTCAACCACGCTCCCTATTTTAACCATTTGATCCTTATTGTCAATTCGCATTTTCACTTCTTCTAAAGAATGATCAAACTCTATATAAAAGGGCGATAATCGTGTCATGAGCTTGTTGCCGTATTTTAAAAACACTTCTTGTTTATTTTTGACTAGCCCCACAATGTAAGCGTTGCTCTCTATGGGGATTTGTGGGATTTTAGTGTTATTAGGTAAAGGGAAATGATTGAGTTTAGGGCGTAAGTTAAAAAGGGGCATTTTAGGCAGAGAGTCGATTTTTGCCCATAAGTTTTTATCGTTGATTAGGGCATGCACGCTGTTAGGGTTAAGCTCAAAATCGCGCTTAAAAGGGATATTGAGCTGATTGAGTAAGCCCTCAATGGCTTGCAAATGGTAAAACACCCTTGACGCTAAAGGGAGTTCTTTGCTGGCTTCATTGGCAAAAGCGCTCTTTTTTTGGTTGATCGCATAAAAAGTTAGGGCTTTTTGCATTTCTGTATCGCCTTGCGCGGTGCGCGTGTTTTTTAAATGATACTCCTCAATAGGGCGCAATAAATGGGCGTTGATGCTCTCAATCGTATTGTTTGCAAAAGCAAGCAAGTTAGGGAATTTCGCCCCTTTAACCTCATCTTGATCAATAATAAAGCAATTCCCCCAGCGCTTAGGATTGAGCATCGCATCAATATAAATAGGGCGATAATACCCACCGCCATCATGCAAATGCAAGACGGCATCTATATTGGGTTTTGCAATCAAGGATTTGATTTCTTGGATAGTGGGATATTCAGGGTCATTCTTGTCTAAAGCGGCAAATTTGCGGTTCATATCCCCATACAAGCCCCTATGATTTCTTAACATAGAAGGCTTATTCAACACAGGAACCACTTCAACCAAGCCTTTTAAAACGCTATAGTGCATCAAAAACAAATTAGCCGCATTAAACCCCCCAGGCTCATCGCCTTGAATCCCTGCTAAAAGCAACAAGTGGGGGGCTTTGTCTTTATCCTCTACATTTGTAGGGACTTTTTCTATCGTTTCTATCGCATGCAAAAACGAATACAAGCCCCACATTAAAAGCCATATTTTTTTCATCCAATCTCTCTACTATTTGAAACTAAAAGATCGCTAATTATACCTAAAAACCTTTTTAAGGGTGTTTTTTAAAGTTTTCATAAAAAGGAACGAAAAATGCTTGTGAATGATCAATTCTATTTAAAAGGTTTTTTATGGATATTTTAAAAACTCTTCAAAAGCATTTGGGCGATGTGGAAACAAGCGATTTTAAAACCAATGCGATAGAAAAATCCCAACAAATCGCCCAATTCAGTAGGGACATGAAAAATATAAACGAGAGCGTTGGAGCGTTACAAGTCTTGCAAATCGCTTGCAAAAAGCTTTTCAATAAGAGCATGGGTTTAGAAGATAAAGACGCTTTGCAAGCTTCTATCATTAAACAGGAATTGGAAGAAATTGTAGAAAATTGCCAGTTTTTAGCCTCCCCTTTGTTTGACACTCAGCTCAACATTACCATCAATGATGAAGTTTTTTCCATGATTGTGGCTAATCCTTTGGATTCATTGGAAAATGCGGGCGAGTTTCAAGCTTATTTGGAAGAAAAATTAAACGAAATTAAGGAATTATTAGGTTATTTGAGTGAAAGCCTTTCAAACCCTAAAGCTTTCATGCCAAGTTTTTCAAATCAAAGCCTTAAAGATTTGTTGAGCGATAACTTGAGGGCTTAAAATCTAGTCCTCTAATTTAGAAAATTTGATTTTCCATAAAAAAAATGAGCCTAAAAACGCTATCACGAATAAGCCCACCAAGTAATAGCCTAAGTCTGTAAATTCCAGGCTTTGTAAGGTGTTTAAAAGGCGGTTTTCAAATTTTAAATGGAGTTTCTCGCTAACGACTTGAAAAAGCTCAATCAACCCGATAAAAAGCGCAATAAACACGCTTAAGGCCGTGATGGAGATATTGTAATAGATTTTTCTTAAAGGGGTTTTGAACGCCCAGTCATATGCCTTGAGCATGAACGCCCCATCTAATGTGTCAAACAAACTCATGCCAGCAGCAAAAAGAATGGGTAAAGAGAGCATGCCCACCACACTCACTTTAATCGCACTGCTAGAAAGGGCCAAAAGTGCGATTTCACTAGCGGTATCAAAGCCTAGTCCAAAAAGAAAACCCACAGGATAAATATGCCACGACTTGGAGACGAAATTAAACAAAGGCTTAAAAAAGCGGTTGAGTAAGCCCCTACTCGTTAAAAGCCGTTCAATCTCTTCATTTTGTTGCTGGTTTAGGCTTTCATTAGAATGCGATTTTTTGAATATTTTTAATAAATCCAAGAGAATAATCGCATTCAATAGCCCTATAATGAGCAAAAAAAGCCCAGAAACTAAAGTCCCCACTACCCCCCCTATTTCTTCTAGCATCGGCGTATGCTCTTTGGCCCAAGCGATCGCAAACGCGCTGATGATAGTCATTAAAATCACCACGCTTGAATGCCCCATAGAAAAGTAAAACCCCACACCATAGGCGTTTTTGCCTTGTTGGGTGAGCTTTCTAATGGTGTTGTCTATGCAAGCGATGTGATCTGCATCAAACGCATGCTTTGCCCCTAGCATGTAAGCCATAGACGCCGCCGCATAAAACGAAGCATTATTGGCCATAAAGAGCAACGCTAAACCTAATGCATGCAAGAACACAATCGCTAAAAAATAAGGAAACCACAATTTCACAGCACGCCTTTTTGTAAAAATAATATTTTTTGGATAATTGTAATATATTTTGTTAAATTAGAAAATTTTAGGATTTGTTTTTTAATTATTTTGCGAATTGCCCTAGAAAAATCTTTAAGGGAATGAGAGAATTTGAGTTAAAATCAATCACTTCTTTTAGTTTTTCATATTCTTCTTTGTGTTCTTCCTTTATTTTACCTTTATCATCAATAATAATCTTTTCTTCATTCTTCTTGTTATTTGTATCCCACTTGTATTGGAAAAATTTTTCTAGTTCAAATAATTCTAAATAGGCATACAGCATATTTTTTCTTATGTTTTTAATCGGTTTATAGTGTTCTTTACTTTTAATGCATTCTAAGTATCCTTCAAAGCATTTAAGAAATTCATCGTGTTTAGCAATTTTTAATAACAGGGTTTCTAAATCGCCATCATCTTGATTGTTAGGGAATAAAAAGATTTGTTCTTCTGAAATAGTTTGTTTCGTTTTTGATACGACTGTTAAAATCTCTTTTTTATTACTCTTATAGTTATCCGCATCAAAAATAATAAGTGTTTTATCGTATTTTTCAATTTCAAGCAATCGTTTAGATAGGTTATCTTTTCCTGTTACATCTTTCACCTTAAAATTTTTAATTGGAATATCTTCTAGAAAATACAGATAAGCTTCTAAAAACACCTTATCGCTTGGACCTTCTACAAAAATCAGTATTTCTTTATCTGCCATTGAATGATCCTAATCTTAGTATGATGCTTTAGCCAAAAAGATTCTCTTCATTTTCAAAATAATATTCTAAATTTTCTCCATAATAAGTTCTTGGAATAACATATTGATCGTCTTGCTTAAGACAAAACAACTTAGTTTGATGCGCAAAATCCTTTTCTCTGATAACTTGATCTAAAATTTCTATAAATTCTTGGTTGTGGGTAGTCATAAACACTTGCAAATTACCATCTTTGTTGTCGTTGATAAAATCAATAACACACTTTAATAATAATTTCATGCGAGAAAAGTGTAAGCCATTCTCCACTTCATCAATATAAATCGTTTTTGCGTTATCAGCCATAAAAGCGCTTACAATATGCAAATATTTCTTCAAACCATCGCCAAATACAGATAATGGGACTTTTTCTTTGATATTTTTCACTTTTAATTTGAGTTGGTTGTTGGTATTAAAGCTAATAGATTGGATATTGTTATCAAATTGATTAAGATGTTTATTTAATTCTTCTTCTAATTGGTTGTTACTGCAAATTTTACTCACCGCTTGAATCATATGAGCTTGCCTGTAAGCAACATCGCTAGGTATTATGGTAGCGCTTTCAAAGGGTAAAAGTTTTTGCAATTGATTAGGATCAAAATTCTTAAATTGCCTATTGTAGCCTGACTGATTAGGAATTGGTGGGAAATTAGGAACTTTAGCAATATTTAAATGATCGTTATAGATTTCTTCATTATTTTTTTTAAGAGTGAAATTAAGCTGAGAGAGCATTTGAGTTTGTTCTGCTGTAGGTATTATTTGCGACTCTATTACCTTTTGGTTTTCACTGGCTATGAATTTTATTTGCAAGTCCAAGGTCTGATTGTTGTCTAAAGTTGTAACAATTTGTATTTCTTTCTCGGTGTCTAAACCATAAAACATCAAGTTTTTTGATTCTGTTGTTAAAGGCTCTTTGCGTATATTGTCATAAACTTCCGTTATATTAGCGCATGGGTGCATGGATTTTCCCACTAAACAATACAACGCTTCTAACAAATTAGATTTACCCACATTGTTCCCACCAGTAATAATGTTGAGTTTGGTAAAACCATCAATTTGAGTGTCCTTAAAAGTCTTAAAATTTTTAATGCGAACAGACTGAATCATTGAACCCCTTTATCCAAACAGAAATTGATGCTAAATTTTCATATTATAACGCATGCGATTACGACAAAATTTAATAGGAAATAAATAAGAAATCATAAAAATAAAAGCATTATATAAATTATCCTATTTGGATTAGTTTTTCCCACCCAAAAATTTGACCCATTCGTCTCTGTCAATCAAAAGCACTCCGTTAGCTTGGGCTAGTTTTTGAGCGGCTTGCGTGAAATAGCTGTTGGTGATCACGCAAGCTTTTTCGCAAGCGTAGTAAGCTTTAGAAGAGACCACCTCCTGAATGGCTTTGGGCGAAACTTTATGCGAGTAGCGTTTGGCCTGAACCGCCCACTTGATGCCGTCTTTTTCTATAATCAAATCCGCTCCATAATCGCCGCTTTTTTGCGTGATGCTCACTTCAAAACCCTTTGAAGTGAAAAAGATTTTGGAATATTCTTCAAATTCAAAGCCGTTCATGGCGTCTATTTTTTGTAAAATGCGTTTGAGTTGGCGCTTCTTATACGAAGAGATAACGCCTTGAAAAAGCACTAATATTGAAAAGATGCCAAGAATTGCCAACAATTTTAAAAGCAAATCATTAGCTGAGGTTACTAATTTCAATTCTAGGGCTTTTTCCAATAAAACATGCCACGCTGAATAAATCCCTACCGAAAACAAAATGACAAAAATAAAAAATACAATCTTTTTCATGCCTTAAAGCCACTCTGCATTTTCTATAGCGTTCAAACGCTTTTCTAAACCCTCCATAAGAGAATAATAAGCCTTATTAAGGGCTTTGATTAAAGCGTTATGATAGGTTTTATCTTCTTGGGAAAAAAGAGAGGGGTTATCGCCCAAACGATTAGCGTAATAAACAGGCACGCTGAAAGCGGTGGGGATTAAAAGGGTGTCAAACGGGCAAGTGGTTTGCGGGACGCATTCTAAAATCAAGCTCGCTTGAAGGTTTAAAAAACGCATGACGGATTTTGGGTCAGCGTTAGGCTCAATCGTCTTTTTAAGCCTTTCTTTAATGGCTTTTAAATCTTTAGGACTCTCTTCAAAAGAAAAAAAAACATTGCCTGAAACATTGAAAGTGAAAGCGCTTTTATCTTTTAAAAAATAAGCGATTTGCTGGGTGAGCGCTTTTTTAAATTCCTTTTGGTAAAAGGGTGGCACAAAATGGGCGTTAAAAAAGATTTTAGGGGGGGTTAAAGTGGAAGCGGTTTTTAAAGGGCTGTTTTTGGGGTAATCTTTATATTTTAAATGCAGAGTCGTTTTATTGAAAAACTGACACCCTAGTAAAATAAAAGCAACACCAACGCTTAAAATCCTTAGCATTCTGTCAAACGCCCATGCTCTAATTTTACATGCTTAGTGGCTAATTTTAGCGTGCTTGGGTTGTGCGAGATGAGAATGATCAAGCGGTTTTGTTTCAATTCTAAAATGCTTTGTTTAACGCTCTCTTCTGTGTGATTGTCCAAAGCGGAAGTGGCTTCATCAAAGATTAAAACTTGAGCGTCTTTATACAAAGCTCTTGCAATGGCGATTCTTTGGCGTTGGCCGCCGCTAAGATTAGCGCCAAACTCGTCTAAAACACTCTCTATCCCATAAGGCATTTTTTCCACAAAATCTAAGGCTTGAGCTTTTTTTAAGCATTCTTTGATTTTCACCTCATCAATTTCTAAACCATACGCCACATTTTCAGCCACGCTCCCGTTAAAAATAAACACCCTTTGAGTGACAACGCTAATCTTTTCTCTCAAGGATTTTTGAGTGATGCTCTCTATTTTTTGATCATTGATGAAAATTTCGCCCTGGCTTGGCTCATAAAGGCGTAAGATCAGATTCACTAATGAGCTTTTACCGCTCCCGCTTTCGCCTTTTAAAGCGATGATTTCATTTTGTTGGAATTTCAAACTAATATCGCTTAAAACATAACGCTCTTGATTGTCTAGCGTATAAGCCAGCCATACCTTTTTAAATTCTATGGTGTGTATAGCGTCATCTAGCGTCAATTCCCCATCAACAATAGCCGGCTCTCTTTCTAAAATCTCATGGATTCTGTCGCTAGCGACTAAAGCTTCTTGAAAATTAGAAACAATCCTAGTTAAGCGTTTGATCGGCGTATAGAGCATAAAAAGGGCCGTGATGAAAGAAAAAAACGCCCCCACGCTAATATGGCCCCTAATCACTTCATTCCCCCCTAAATAAATCACTAGCGCTATAGCGATAGAGCCTAAAAACTCCATTAAAGGCGAAGAAATTTCAGCCACGGCGATGTTTTTGATACCGATTTTAAAAAACGCTTCATTTTCTTTCACAAAAGCCTTATGCTCTAATTTTTCGCCATTAGAGATTTTAATCGCTTCCACATTATTAAAGACTTCACTCAAACGAGCGGTGATTTTGGCGTTACTCTCTTGATGGGATTTAGCGAGTTTTTTAACCTTACGAATGATTTTACTGATAGGAATAGCAGCTAGCGGCATGATGACTAGCCCCACTAACGCTAATTTAGGGCTTTGATAGATCACCACCCCCACTAACCCGACAATCGTTAGCCCCTCTCTTATACTCTCTGAAAGATAATTGGACAAACTCGCTCTAATCAAACCTATATCATTGGTGATCCTTGCGATCAATTCGCCCTTTTTCGTCCTGCTAAAAAAATCCATTTCCATTTTGAGAAGGCTTTCTAGCATGGTGTTGCGTATTTTTTTGACAATATCAAGCCCGATAAAGTTAGTGAAATAAGTGCCTAAATACATGCCCCCACTCTTGCCCAAATACGCTAAAATCACTAAAAAAGGCAGGATTTTGAGCATGTGAGTGTCTTTATTGATAAAAATTTCATCTAAAGTGGGCTTGACTAAATAAGTCCCCCAAGCCGTGCTTAAAGCCACCACTAAAGAAGAAAATAAAACCACTATAAAACTTTTATAATGCTCTTTAAAGTATTTAGAATAACGCTTGAAAAAGAGTTTCAAATGCTTAACCTTTGGATTTGATTAAACTTGTATTATAGTGTTTTTATTAAGGGATTTTTAACGCTTTAATAAACAGCTTAAAGCGATTGGTTAGAATTTGGCACTAAGAGTTGTCATCAAATGGCTCCTGTCTGAATAAAGCGCTTTAGAGCCGGGCGTGGGCCTGTAACTCCCTACCGTAAAGCCTGCATGCGTCATCACGCCCAAATATTCTAATTTCACGCTCGCTGTCAAACTCTTACTGATCTTATAGCCCACATTAACAGCCGCGCTCGCTTCATTGGCTAAAGTGCCGCTAGTCCAACGCCATAAAGTCCCCCACAGCCACTTTTTATGCACGCCCCCACCAAAAACCCAACCAGAGACGGCATCAGCGGTTACCACATGGCTTAAGGCTTGCCCTATATCATAAACGCTATTGGTCCAAAAATCAATGCCTAAAGGGTTTCCTGTCGTGCCGATGTAAGCGTTTGCGTTTTTCCACACTTTATAAAACGCTCCCCCGAAATTAAATTCATTGTAATCAAATCGTTGCCTAATGAGCAAGCTTTGCCCGGCAGTGCCAGCCTTTATAGCGTAACGATAAGTATCCCTTCTTAAGGGGGCATGGACAGGGAGCAAAATATAAGCTTTTGTTTCGGATCTAAAGCCCACGCCATCAAAATTAGGGTTACTATCATAGCCTACAACCACCCCAGGGCTATAATAAGTCCCGGGCGAAAATTGGAAAAAAGGGCTAACGCTAACCCCTTTTCTTTCATAAGTGTAATTCACTAAATGGATACCATAATTCAAAGTGCGCCCGTTTTTAACCACGGTTCTTGGAGAATAAAAATCATAAATCCACTCCCCATAAGCGAACGCCCTACCCCATGAGCTAAACCACCATAATTTGTGGCTTCCTTCATTTTTATCCTTGACTTTAACGCTGATTTCAAAACCTTGCGTATAGCCGCTCATATAAGGAGCGCTGGATTGGTAACGCCCTCCCTTAGCTAAAAAAATATCTTTATAGCGGTATTCTAAAAAAGCGTTATTCATCAAGTAATTACGGCGGATTTTATTGGCCCTAGCGTTCTCGCACGCTATAGAATCAATCACCTTGCCATCAGATCCAAGCGCGCACTCATGGATACTCGTGCCATCAAGCAAAGCTCTTTTACCCCCTAAATAGCCATCCCAATAACCGATGTAGTTATAAATAACCGATCCGCCTTGATTGAATTTCGTGCTATCATAAGCGATCCCTCCTAGCGTGCCACCGACTTTTCCCTCTAAAACATGCCCTTGATCTTTAAGGCCTTTGGATAAAAAATCCGCATAGATATTGCCCTACCCTACAGCGGTTACAAAAGTCTCTGTAGGATAAATCCCCCTAGCTATATCAATCTTTTTTTTATTAAAGCCAACTTTAGAAAAGGACTCCGCTGAAACTTCAATTTTATAATCAAACGCTTGCAAAGAAGCACTCAAACTTAAAACATATAACCCACAAAAAACTTGATTCTTTAAAGGCGTGCTATTTTTCATTTTTTTCCTTTTAATAGCAAATACATCTTAAAGACTACAATTCTTAACTGATCTAAAAACAAAGAAGCGTAATCAAACTATTTATTTACTTTTAATTAACTCAACTATTTTAGATTATAACGAAATTTTTTTAGTTTCATCATAAAATGAGATAAAGTAAATCAAAATTTAATCAAAGTAGGATTTTTGTGCCGTTTTATAACCAAACCCGTTTTTTTAGTTATGAAAGCTCTTGTATTGATTGTAAATTGTAAAAAATGCCAAAAAGCATTTTTAAGTTTGGCAATCAATCTAGTAGCAAAAACTCCAACACCGCCATGCGCATTGCCACGCCGTTTTTGACTTGCTCTAAAACTTTAGACCGCTCATCTTCTAACACCGCGCTTTCTATATCAATATCCCTATGCACCGGGCCTGGGTGTAAAATAATCATCTCTTTATTTTTAGCATGAGCCTCTAGGCGTTTTTGGGTGATGCAATAAGCGTTGCCGTAATCTTTCAAGCTCGCAAAAATGGGCGCGTTGTGCCGTTCGGTTTGGGTCCTCAAACTCATTAAAATGTCTGCAAATCCTATCGCTTCTTCAATGTTGTGCGTCGTTTTTAAAGAAACGCTAGGGAGCATGGAGCTTGGAGCGCACAGCATGATCTCAAGCCCTAGCCTTTGGAGCAATTTAATGTTACTATTAGCCACTCTGGAATTTTTCACATCGCCTATAAAAGCGATTTTCTTCCCTTTTAGATTTTCTAAACTGCCAAAATGCTGATAAAGGGTGAGCAAGTCTAATAACGCTTGGGTAGGATGAGCGCTTACGCCGCTTCCGGCATTAATCAAGGGGCATTGGGAAAATTCAGCCAATTTAAAAGGCGCGCTTGAAAAAGCATGCCGTGTGATGATAGCGTCAGGCTGCATGGCATGGATATTTTTGAAAGTGTCTATCAAAGTTTCACCCTTTGAAGCAGAGCTTGTTTGCATGTTTAATTTCACGATTTTTGCTCCCAATCTCAAGCTTGCGATTTCAAAACTAGACACCGTTCGGGTGGAATTTTCAAAAAATAAAGCCACGATGATTTTATTGTGCATTTTTTCTTTTGTTTCCAAAGATACGGCGTTAAAATCGTTCGCATAAACGCTCGCTTTTTCTAATAAAAGCTTGATTTCATCTAAGCTTAAATCGCTGGTTTGGAGCAAGTGTCGGCATTTTTTTGGCATAAAACCCCCTTTTAGTTATAATATAGGTTTTATTTTAGCTAAAAATGGCATGGGTTTTAGCAAGGAATGGGCTTGAAAAATCTCTCAACGCTTCTGGTGTTTTTATTCTTTTGTTTAGGGTGTGTGAGTAATTTCAATGAAGACACTTACACGCTAGACTTAGTTTTAGAAAAAAAGATCCAAGCCAGCAGAAAAGGCGAAATCACCCAAAATAATGTGCCTATCATCACGGCTATCGCTACGCATTTAAACGATGTGGATAGCGGCACTTACTATGACCATGAGTATTTTTTAGTGGAGATTTTCACGCAAAATAACGACTGGATAGACGATGGCTATATTTCTTATGAACTTTTTGGCACAAAACCTACGGGAAAAGAGCCTTTATGGGTGCGAGAAATCACAAAAGACGAATTTGATGGCATTTTAGAAACCACGAACCGGTGGAGCCGAGCTTTTCTACTCGCTTTTGACAAATTGGATTATTTAGCGGTGCAAGAAGCCAAATTAGAGCTTGATGCCTATAATTTAGGCAAAATTGTTTTTAATTTCGCTTACCAAGTCCCCTTACCTCAATTTTAATGCGCCTAGATTACGCCCTATTCAACCAGCATTTAACAAATAGCAGAGAAAAAGCTAAGGTGTTGGTTTTAAAAAATCAGGTTTTAGTCAATAAAGTAGTCATCTCTAAACCCTCTTTTATCGTTAAAGAGGGTGATCAAATTGAACTCATCGCTCCAAATCTATTCGTTAGTAGGGCTGGGGAAAAATTAGGGGCTTTTTTAAAAGATCATTTTATAGATTTTAAAGAAAAGGTTGTTTTAGATGTGGGTGCGAGTAAGGGGGGCTTTAGTCAAGTAGCTCTTTTAAAAGGGGCTAAAAAGGTGCTTTGCGTGGATGTGGGGAAAATGCAATTAGATGAGAGTTTGAAAAACGACCAACGCATAGAGTGTCATGAAGAATGCGATATTAGAGGGTTTAAAACGCCAGAAAAAATTGATTTAGTGCTTTGTGATGTGAGTTTTATTTCTTTATATTGTATTTTAGAAGCGATTTTGCCTTTAAGCGGTGAATTTTTGGCGCTTTTCAAACCGCAATTTGAAGTGGGCAGAGCCATAAAACGCAATAAAAAGGGGGTGGTAATGGACAAAGAAGCCATTTTAAACGCTTTAGAAAACTTTAAAAACCATTTAAAAACAAAGGATTTTCAAATCTTAACGATCCAAGAAAGCTTAGTGAAAGGGAAAAACGGGAATGTTGAATTTTTTATCCATTTCAAGCGAGCCTGAGATTAAAAGCCTAGCTATCGGTAAATTTGATGGCTTGCATTTAGGGCATCAAGCCCTTTTTAAAGAATTAAAAGACCCTAAAGCCCTTTTAATCATAGAAAAAAAACATTACACTAAAGGCTATTTAACCCCCCTAAAATACCGCGCTAAACTCGTGGGCATGCCTTTATTTTTTGTGTATTTAGAAGAGATTTCGCAATTAAACGCCCTAGAATTTTTAGAGCTTTTAAAAAAGAAATTCCCCAATTTAGAACGCCTAGTCGTGGGCTATGATTTCAGGTTTGGGCATGAAAGACAAAATGACGCTTTATTCTTAAAAGAGCGTTTTGAAAAAACCATTATTGTGCCTGAAGTGAAAATCCAAAACATCAGCGTGCATTCTAAAATCATCAAACTAGCCCTAAGTCATGGCGACTTACTTTTAGCTAACAAGCTCTTAGGCAGGCCTTATGAAGTGTGCGGGGAAGTCATTAGCGATCAAGGCTTAGGGCATAAAGAATTAGTGCCTACTTTAAATATCAAAACTAAAGATTTTATCCTCCCTAGTTTTGGGGTGTATGCGAGTTTAGTGAAAGTAAAAGATCCAATTTATCAAAAAAGCGTGAGTTTTATAGGCAACCGCTTAAGCACGGATCAAAACTTCGCCATAGAATGCCATGTCCTTGATACCATCATAGAAAACCCACCCAAAGAAATCGCTTTGCGTTGGGTTCAAAAAATACGAGACAACATGCGTTTTTCTTCGTTAAAAGAGCTTAAAAATCAGATCCAACAAGACATCTTAAGAGCCAAAGAGATTTTGAGATAATTTGTGTTAAAATGACTCTCAAAAACCTTAAAAATGGAAAAATTTGATGCGATTGAGTAACGCTGACTTAGAACGATTAAAAAGCATGGCGAATGCGCTTCGCTTTTTATGCGCGGACATGATAGATAAGGCTAATAGCGGGCATCCGGGCGTGTGCTTGGGATTAGCCGATGTGATGGTGGTTTTAAGCTTGCACCTAAATCTTAACCCCACTAACCCTAAATGGCTCAATAGGGATAGGCTGGTTTTTAGCGGAGGGCATGCGAGCGCGTTAGCGTATAGTTTGTTGCATTTGTGGGGCTTTGATTTGAGCCTAGAAGATTTAAAGCGTTTCAGGCAATTACACTCTAAAACCCCAGGACATCCCGAATTGCACCATACCGAAGGCATTGAGATCACCACAGGCCCTTTGGGGCAAGGTTTTGCTAACGCTGTGGGCTTTAGCATGGCGAGTCAATACGCTCAAAACCTTTTGGATAAAGAAGTGATTTCTCATAAAGTCTATTGCTTGTGTGGGGATGGGGATTTGCAAGAAGGCATTAGCTATGAGAGCGCTTCTTTAGCCGGGCACTTTCGCCTTGATAATCTCATTGTGATTTATGACAGCAACCAGATCAGCATTGAAGGCGCTATTAATATTAGTTTTAGCGAACAGGTTAAAATGCGGTTTGTGGCGCAAAATTGGGAAGTGCTAGAATGCGATGGGCATGACTATCAAGCGATTCATAACGCTTTAGAAGAGGCCAAAAAATCCACCAAACCCACGCTTTTAATCGCTCATACGATTATTGGTAAGGGGGCTGTTGGCTTAGAGGGGAGTGAAAAAACGCATGGCTCGCCTTTAAATAAAGAAGTGTTAAAACAATCCAAAGAAAACGCTCAAATCAATCCTGATGAAAGCTTTATCATTAGCCCAAAAAACAAAATGCATTTTGAAGAAGTGAAAGTTAGAGGCGTTAGTTTAGAAGCCTTATGGGAAAAATCCTTAAGCCCTAAAACAAAAGAAAAAATCCATGCGTTAAAGGATTTTGATTTTAGCGCCATCCATTACCCCACCTTTAAAAAAGGCGAATCTTTAGCCACGAGAGTGAGTAACGGCATGATTTTAAACGCTATCGCTAAAGAATGCGAGGGATTTTTGGGGGGGAGTGCGGATTTAGCCCCATCTAATAACACGCAATTAAAACACTCTGGCGATTTCCCTTTAGGGCAAAACTTGCATTTTGGGATCAGAGAGCATGCCATGGGGGCTATCACTAACGCTTTGGCGGCGTATGGCTTGTTTGTGCCTTTTTGCGCGACCTTTTTTGTGTTTAGCGACTATTTAATGCCCAGCATGCGCTTGAGCGCTTTAATGAAACTAAAAGCCCTTTTTATCTTTACGCATGACAGCATTGGCGTGGGCGAAGATGGGGCGACGCACCAGCCCATAGAGCAATTGAGCCATTTGCGCGCTTTGCCCAATTTCTATGCTTTCAGACCCAGCGACGCTTTTGAAAATACGGCTTGCATGCAAGTAGCGTTAAGTTTGAACGCTCCTAGCGCTCTTATTTTATCGCGCCAGAATTTGCCCGTGTTTGATGAGGTTTCTAAAGAGCAGGTTTTAAAAGGGGCGTATGTTAAACACCACTCTAAAGATCCCATTATCACGCTCGTTGCGAGCGGGAGCGAAGTCTCTTTGGCTTTAGAGAGCGCTAAAATTTTAGAGCGAGAGAATATCCCCACTCAAGTGGTGAGTGCGCCTTGTTTTGATCTATTGATAGAGCAAGATGAAAGCTATCTTAAAGAACTCTTTAAGGGCAAAGTCTTAGTCATTGAAGCGAGCCGTGCGATAGAGTGGTATCGTTTTGCGGATAAAATCATTGGCATGGATTCTTTTGGGAGCTCAGCAAAGGGCGATAAACTCTTTGAAAAATTTGGCTTTAGCGTTGAAAACATCACCGCTCAAGCTAAAAGGTTGCTCAACGCATGAACTTAGAAAAACTTTTTTTAGAAAAGACCCCCCTGTTTGTTTTTAGCTCCACCAGGCGTTTAAAACATTTCTATTTAGAGCAAGGCGAAGGGTTTTTGCCTAGTGCGATGAGCATGAGGAGTTTTTTTGAACAGGCTTTTTACATCCCTAATAAAAAGAAAATCCCTAACAGCGCGCGCCAAATTTTAATGATAGACACCATTAAAGCTATCGCTAAAGAAAAAAAATCCATTCTTGAAGGGCTTTTGCTTTTTGAAAACAGCTTTTTGGGGTATTTGGAAAGCACTTCTTTTTTGTTTGATTTGTTTGATGAGTTAAGCTCTGCTTGTATCAAACTCAATGAACTTTCTTCTAAAGACATTTATTTGGACTATGAAAAGCATTTAGAAGTCTTAGAAATGATTTATGATCGCTACATTAAAAAACTAGAAGAATTAGGCTTTTATGACAAAATCATGCAAGAAAAGCCCGCCATTTTAAAAGAATTTTTTGAGCATTTTTCCTCCATTGAATGGCATTTAGATGGCTTTATGAGCGTTTTTGAAAGGCAATGCCTGTTAGAAGTGGCCGAGTTAGTGCCTATCACTTTACACCTATCTTGCGATAAATACAACCAAAAATTTTTGGAATTTTTGAATCTCAAATTAGAGACAGATTGCGATTATTCTATAGATTTTAAAACCCAAAAGATCCTCTCCCAGACACCCAACCGCCAAAAAATAGAGCCAAAGCTTTATGCCAACTCCAGTTATTTAAAACAAAGCGCTTTAGTTTTACAAACCATAGAAGAATATTTGCAACAAGATAACGACCCTAATAAAATGGCGATCATCACGCCCAATGCGGATTTTTTGCCTTTTTTAAAACTCTTAGACAAAAACAACAATTTGAATTTCGCTATGGGCTTAGGGGCTAAAAACAGCCCTTATTATACAGAGCTTGTCAAAATCTTAGAAAATTTGGAAACAAGCGGTTTTGATTTGAGCACATCGCCTTTATTGGATTTGGAAAATCTCACGCTCGCGCTTTTAGAACAACAAAGCTCTAAAGAAAAAGCGCCCTTAAAAGAAGCACATTCTCAAATCATGCACCAGTATCATCTTTTAAAAGACACGCTTAAAAACTACAGCCTTAAAGATTTATTGCATTTGTATTTGCAAGAATTTGAAGCCAACTTCCGCTTAGACGATTCTAGTGGGGGCAAAATACGAGTCATGGACACTTTAGAAACAAGGGGCATGCAATTTGATAAAATCGTTATCGTGGATTTTAATGAAACTTGCGTGCCAAGCCTTAAAGATTGCGATTTGTTTTTGAACTCTGCTTTAAGGAAATCGCTCAACCTCCCCACTTTATTAGATAAGAAAAATTTGCAAAAACACTATTACTACCAGCTCTTTAAAAACTCTAAAGAAATAACACTTTCTTATATAGAGAGCGAAACTTCAAAAGTCTCTAACATGCTTTTAGAATTAAATTTGCATATAGAGCCTATCAAAGACGCTTACACGCTTTTTGCACCAACCCCTTTAAAAGACTACCAAGAAGAAGAAATCAAAGCCGCTATCCCTAAAGATTTTAGCTTCAGCGCTAGCTCATTGAACGCTTTTTTAACTTGCAAGCGCCGTTTTTACTACCACTACATTAAGCGATTCAAAGAAAGCCCTAAAGATGAAAGTAATAGCGCTATAGGCAGTTTGCTCCATGAACTTTTAAAAGAAGCTTATGAAAAAGAGAAAAACCCCTATGCGTTAGAAGAGAGGCTCATTCAGCTCTTAAAAACAAGAGAAAACATTACCCCTAAAGAGCGTTTAGACACTCTTATAGCGCTTAAAAAAATCCAGGCTTTTTATCTTAAAGAAAAAGAACGCTTTAAGGCAAAAATCAAAATCCTTGATCTTGAAAAAAGCTTTGAAACGACCATTCAAGGCGTTACGTTTAAAGGGCGTATAGACAGGATTGACAAAACGGCTGACAATGAGATGATTTTATTGGATTACAAATTCAAAAGAGGAGGCTTAAGCCCCATAGAAATCGCTCAAATCAGCACCGATTACCAAATGGCCATCTACGCGTTTGCCCTTAAAAATCTGGGTTACAAAGAGCCTATAAAAGCCTTTTTTTATGATTTGAGAAAGGGCGAATTAGTGGAAGAAGATGAGCTTATTTTACAGGCTAAAATGGATCATTTGGAATTTTCTCTTATCCCCAAGCTCAAACAAGAAATTGATTTTGAAAAAACTTTAGAGGTTAAAGATTGTGAGTATTGCTCTTTTAAAGACATGTGCAACCGATGAAATCTAAAAAACTTTATTTGGCTTTAATCATAGGGGTTTTATTAGCGTTTTTAACCCTATCTTCATGGCTAGGTAATAGCGGTTTAGTGGGGCGTTTTGGGGTGTGGTTTGCCGCAATCAATAAAAAATATTTTGGGTATCTTTCATTGATTAATTTACCCTATTTAGCGTGGGTTTTATTCCTTCTATACAAGACTAAAAACCCTTTTACAGAAATCGTTTTAGAAAAAACTTTAGGGCATCTATTAGGCATTTTATCTTTGCTCTTTTTGCAATCTAGCCTGTTGAATCAAGGGGAAATCGGCAACAGCGTGCGTTTGTTTTTACGCCCTTTTATAGGGGATTTTGGGCTTTATGCGCTGATAATGCTTATGGTAGTCATCTCTTATTTGATTTTATTCAAATTGCCCCCTAAAAGCGTTTTTTATCCCTATATAAACAAAACGCAAAACCTTTTAAAAGAGATTTATAAACAATGCCTACAAGCCTTTAACCCTAATTTTAGCCCAAAAAAAGAGGGTTTTGAAAACACCCCATCAGACGCTCAAAAAAAAGAAACCAACAACGACAAAGAAAAAGAAAACCGCAAAGAAAACCCTATTGATGAAAACCACAAAACCCCTAACGAAGAATCGTTTCTAGCGATCCCTACCCCCTATAACACGACTTTAAACGATCTAAAGCCGCAAGAAGGCTTAGTTCAAATTTCCTCTCATTCTCCTACCCATTACACCATTTACCCTAAAAAAAACCGATTTGATGACTTATCCAACCCCACTAACCCCACTTTAAAAGAAATTAAACAAGAAACTAAAGAAAGAGAACCCACGCCTACAAAAGAAACTCTTACGCCCACCACGCCCAAACCCACCACACTCAAACCCATCATTCCCGCACCTGCACCCAACACAGAAAATGACAACAAAACACAAAACCACAAAGCCCCAAACCACCCAAAAAAAGAAGAAAGCCCACAAGAAAACGTGCAAGAAGAAATGATAAAGGAAAATATAAAAGAAGAAGAAAAAGAAACGCAGGACGCTCCAAACTTTAGCCCAGTAACCCCCACAAGCGCTAAAAAACCCGTTATGGTTAAAGAATTGAGCGAAAATAAAGAGATATTAGACGGATTGGATTATGGCGAAGTGCAAAAACCCAAAGATTATGAGCTTCCCAACACGCAATTATTGAATGCGGTTTGTTTGAAGGACACTTCTTTAGACGAAAACGAGATTGACCAAAAAATCCAGGATTTATTGAGCAAACTGCGCACCTTTAAAATTGATGGCGATATTATCCGCACTTATTCAGGCCCTATTGTAACCACTTTTGAATTCCGCCCAGCTCCCAATGTTAAGGTGAGCCGTATTTTAGGCTTGAGCGATGATTTAGCGATGACTTTATGCGCTGAATCCATCCGCATTCAAGCCCCCATTAAGGGTAAAGATGTCGTTGGCATTGAAATCCCTAACAGCCAAAGCCAAATTATTTATTTAAGAGAAATTTTAGAAAGCGAATTGTTTCAAAAATCCAGCTCGCCCCTAACTCTAGCTTTAGGCAAAGACATTGTGGGTAACCCTTTCATCACGGATTTAAAAAAGCTCCCCCACTTGCTCATCGCTGGCACGACAGGAAGCGGTAAGAGCGTGGGCGTGAATGCGATGATTTTATCCTTACTTTATAAAAACCCCCCCGATCAACTCAAATTAGTGATGATCGATCCCAAAATGGTAGAATTTAGCATTTATGCGGACATTCCCCACTTACTCACACCCATTATCACCGACCCTAAAAAAGCTATTGGGGCTTTACAAAGCGTGGCTAAAGAAATGGAACGCCGATATTCTTTAATGAGCGAATACAAGGTTAAAACCATTGATTCTTACAATGAACAAGCCCTAAATAATGGCGTTGAAGCGTTCCCCTATTTGATTGTAGTGATTGATGAATTAGCGGATTTGATGATGACAGGGGGCAAAGAAGCGGAGTTTCCTATCGCTAGAATCGCTCAAATGGGGCGCGCGAGCGGCTTGCATCTCATTGTAGCGACCCAACGCCCAAGCGTGGATGTCGTAACCGGCTTGATTAAAACCAACTTGCCTTCAAGGGTGAGTTTTAGGGTAGGCACTAAGATTGATTCTAAAGTGATTTTAGACACCGATGGGGCGCAAAGCTTGTTAGGGAGAGGCGATATGCTCTTTACCCCCCCAGGAACAAACGGGTTAGTGCGCTTGCATGCCCCCTTTGCCACTGAAGATGAAATCAAAAAAATCGTGGATTTTATTAAAGCCCAAAAAGAAGTGGAATATGATAAAGATTTCTTGCTAGAAGAATCGTGCATGCCTTTAGACACCCCTAATTATCAAGGCGATGACATTCTAGAAAGGGCTAAAGCGGTGATTTTAGAAAAAAAGATCACTTCTACGAGTTTTTTACAACGCCAATTAAAAATCGGCTACAACCAAGCCGCTACCATTACGGACGAATTAGAAGCTCAAGGCTTTTTATCCCCAAGAAACGCCAAAGGCAACAGAGAGATTTTGCAAAACTTTTAGGCTTTGTTTTCATTGGATATTAGCAAACATTATTTTTAATTTTTAAAAAACTTTTCTCAATGATACAAACGATACCAACCTCTCATCTATTAATCAAATATTATCTGTGGTTTCCCTAACTCCTAGTAAAATTACCTAAAAATTTCATGTTCAAGGATAGCCATGAGCCCCCAACCAGCCACCAAAAAACCCTTAAAATCCCTTTTAGCCGCTAGTTCAGGTAATTTAGTGGAATGGTATGACTTTTACGCTTATGCGTTCTTAGCGCCTTATTTCGCTAAGGAATTTACCCACACTAATGACCCCACTTTAGCACTCATCTCAGCTTTTTTGGTTTTTATGCTAGGGTTTTTCATGCGCCCTTTGGGGAGTTTGTTTTTTGGTAAATTGGGGGATAAAAAGGGGCGTAAAACTTCTATGGTGTATTCCATTATCCTTATGGCGCTAGGCTCTTTTTTGCTCGCATTGCTCCCCACTAAAGAAATCGTAGGGGAATGGGCGTTCTTGTTTTTATTATTAGCCAGGCTTTTACAGGGCTTTAGCGTGGGAGGAGAATATGGCGTGGTCGCTACTTACCTCTCTGAATTGGGCAAGAATGGCAAAAAAGGTTTTTATGGCTCTTTTCAATATGTAACTTTAGTGGGAGGGCAACTCTTAGCTATTTTTTCTCTCTTTATCGTTGAAAACATTTACACGCATGAGCAAATCAGCGCGTTCGCTTGGCGTTATTTATTCGCTTTAGGGGGTATATTAGCCCTACTCTCGCTCTTTTTAAGAAATATCATGGAAGAAACCATGGATAGTCAAACAACTTCCAAAACCACTATTAAAGAAGAAACCCAAAGAGGCAGTTTAAAGGAATTGCTCCACCATAAAAAAGCCTTAATGATAGTCTTTGGGCTAACTATGGGAGGGAGTTTGTGTTTTTATACTTTTACGGTGTATTTAAAAATCTTTTTAACCAACAGCTCATCATTCAGCCCTAAAGAAAGCAGTTTTATCATGCTTTTAGCGCTCTCTTATTTTATCTTCTTACAACCCTTATGCGGGATGCTGGCTGATAAAATCAAACGCACCCAAATGCTGATGGTTTTTGCTATCACAGGGCTTATTGTAACGCCTGTTGTCTTTTATGGTATCAAGCATGCCACTGGCGTGTATGAAGCCCTATTTTATGAAATACTCGCATTGAGTAGCATGAGTTTTTACACTTGCATTGCTGGGGTCATTAAGGCGGAATTATTCCCTGAACATGTGCGAGCACTTGGCGTGGGTTTGGCCTATGCGATCGCCAATGCGCTTTTTGGAGGGAGCGCGAGTTATGTAGCGTTAGAGTTCAAACAACATGGTTTTGAAGCGGGGTTTGTGGGCTATGTCATGTTGAGTATTGTTATCTTTATGGTTATGGTTATCATATTCCCTAAAAAAACCTATTTGGAATGAATCTGTTTTTATTTAATTTTTGCTATAATTTTTCCTTTTAAAAGGATTCTTGCATGCAAAATGGGTATTATGCGGCCACTGGCGCTATGGCGACACAATTTAACCGCTTGGATTTAACCTCTAATAATTTAGCTAATTTAAACACCAATAGCTTTAAAAGAGACGATGCGATTACAGGCGATTTTTTAAGGCTTTACCAACAATACCGAGAGCAACTGCCCTTAGAAGATCAAACCAAAGCGAGTGCGAAGTATTTAAACCGCAACCTCAATCGTGTGCCTATCCTATCAGAAATTTATACCGATAGGAGTCTTGGCGCGTTTGAAGGGACGAATAACCCCCTAGATTTTGCCCTAACAAGCCCTAACCTCTATTTTGCGATACAAACTAATGAGGGCGTCGCTTATACCAGAGATGGGCATTTTAGCGTGGATAAAGACGGCTTTTTAGTTACTCTTAATGGCTTTAAGGTGCTTTCACGCTCTGGCTTGAACGAAAAAGGAGGGATCATGCTCATGCCTGACGCTGAAATTGAAGTGGATCAAAATGGTGGAATCACTTTTAGGGATAATGAAGCCCAAATTCAAGCGGGCGCGTTAGCTTTAGTGAGTTTTAGCGAACCAAAAAACCTTAAAAAAATAGGGCAAAACCTTTATACTTATCAGGGCGAAGGCGTCCATCAAGTCTCTGACTCTGGCGCGTTAAAACAATACATGCTAGAAAAAAGCAATGTCAATGCAGTGCGTGAGATGAGCGCTTTGATTGAAATCAACCGCTTTTTGGACATGTATTCTAAAGTGCTAAAAACCCATCAAGATGACATGAACGCTGAAGCGATCAACAAACTCGCTACAAAAGCTTAAACTTTTGGCGATTTTAAAATTCATAGGAGGGTTTTTGCGATACCCTAACTCCCTGATAACGCTTTTTTAAAAGCCTTGTTAATCTTTTTTATATAGGATTAGTTTTAAAAGAGTTTAAAGAATTAAATGTCTTTTCTTTTGTAATCGCTTGCAAAGTAGACGGTAACGCAAGCTTCTCTTTATAGCCGCTAGCTATTCAACAATGATTCAATTTTAATTATTTCGTTTGTTGTTTAAAACGCTCTTTATTGTGGTATTCTGTAAGCAAACGCCCCCATTTTTCTTGTTATGGCTCTTGTGTTTTAAACTCGTTTGTGGTAGGATATTCTCATTAAGATTTGAGACGCTATAGTTGATGCTGTCTCTGTAATGGTTAAAGAGTATCGCAATGATCTCTAATTCCCTTAATGTTTTTATCGCCCCAATCAAGCTTTTTGATTACCCACTTGATTATCAGTATCCATTTTAAGATAGAGCCATTCCAAAAGCTTGTAAAAATTTTCTTTCTGCTTCCACTAAACTAGGGTTTAAGAACAAGTCATTCTTTAAAACGCTTGTATAGGCGGTGTGTGAGCGAGAGCTTTTGTTTTTTAAGTCCAATTTGATTTTATCTTTTTGGCATAACCAACACTATATCTAAAGAGTTCTTTTTTCTTGTTTGTGAATGTAGTTTTATATTCTTACTCCAACGCCAAGTCAATCAAAATCTGCCAATTCTCTTTATAGTGTTGGAGTTGCGACAAACTCTTTGTATTGCCCCATTCTTGTGTGTCTTCAATAGGGATAATATAGCATTCGCTCGTGCGAGTGTCTATCCCTAAAATCAAATCGCAATCTTTTTTGGTGTATTTGTAAGTGCGTTTAGGGGCATTCCTATCAATTTGAACCCCACTCCTATAGCCTCCTGTAAAATTCAAAGTTATTTTATTTGCCCTATTAAGTGGTATTCTAAAATGCTTTTTTGCTTCCTCTCGCATGCCTTAAATTCTAAATGCTTTAAGGGGTTAGCGATAGATAAAAGATAGGGTTTTTCACTCAAATTCAATACCACTACAAGCACATAATCATGGCTATACGCTTGTGCTTGATCGTATTCTTTTTGGGTCAATCTCAATGTCCCTTGCTTTTCTCTAATCCCCTTAACTTCCACTAAAAACGCTTGCTTGTTGGTTTGAATGTAGAAGTCATACCCATCACCAAAAAGACGCATGTCTTTTAAACTCCCACAAGAAAACACTTCTATATTTTTATAGTGGTTTAAAAAATACAATTCGGCTTCCAAACCTGTTTCTTGCATGCTTTTATAGCGGGTTTTGAGGTAAGCATTAGGGGTAATGTATAGTTGAATGCCATATTGTTCTTGTAAAAATAATTTCACAATATGGCTAAAACCCTTAACGCTTTCATTTCCAAACAAGCTATCAATCCATAATTTTCTATGGATATATGCATCGCCTTTTTGCCACCAACCTTTGCGTTTGTTAGGGAAAAAATAATCAAATAAATCCATGCGATTTTTAATAACGCCAGTCGTGTCAGCTAGGCCAATTTGGACGCAATATTCAAAAAAAGCATTTTTAGTAGAAAAGCCAAATTCTTTAATAAAATCATTATCAAATTTTGCCAAAGCATAGCCTATGAGATTTAAAATTTCATAGTTCTTATGTTTTGCCATAGACTTAGCAACGCCCTAATCGATCTTTAATATCGCTAAAAACGCTTCTTGGGGAAGCTCCACCTTACCGATAGCTTTCATGCGTTTCTTGCCCTCTTTTTGCTTTTCTAAGAGTTTTCTTTTTCGTGTAATATCGCCCCCATAGCACTTAGCCGTTACATTCTTACCAACGGATTTAATCGTCTCTCTGGCGATGATTTTATTGCCTACGCTCGCTTGGATAGCGACTTCAAAAAGCTGTCTTGGGATAAGCTCTTTCATCGTTTCCACTAAAGCGCGCCCCTTTTCATACGCCTTATTTTTATCTATAATGATAGAAAGCGCATCCACCACATCGCCTGCCACCCTCACATCTAATTTCACCAAATGAGCCTCTCTGTTTTCTATAGGCTCATAATCAAAGCTCGCATACCCTTTCGTGCAAGATTTGAGTTTGTCATAAAAATCCATCACAATTTCATTGCTCGGCAAGGAATAAGTGAGCATGACACGAGACTGGTTTAAATATTCCATTTTTTCTTGAATGCCTCTTTTATTGTTCAATAACTGCATTAAATTACCCAAAAATTCGCTCGGCGTGATGATCGTTGCCCTCACAAAAGGCTCTTTGATGCAAGCGATATGATTTTCAGGGGGCAATTCGCTAGGGTTTTGGACGTATTTGACGCTATTATCCGTCAAATGCACTTCATACACCACCGTGGGAGCGGTAGCGATTAAATTAAGACTAAATTCCCTCTCCAGCCTTTCTTTGATCACTTCCATGTGCAATAACCCTAAAAAACCCACCCTAAAGCCAAAGCCAAGCGCCACCGAGCTTTCAGGCTCAAAATTTAAAGCACAATCGTTAAGCTGGAGTTTCAATAACGCTTCTCTTAAATCTTCAAACCGGTCCGTTTCTATAGGGTAAAGCCCCGCAAAAACAAAGGGTTTAGCCGGCATAAAGCCTTCAATGGGTTTAGGGGTAGGGTTTTTAGCGTCTGTGAGCGTATCACCCACCGCAATATCCGTAACGCTCTTTAGCCCCAAACTCACAATGCCAATCTCGCCGCATTCTAAACTTTTAGTAGGGATTTTTTTCAAAGGGTTAGGGTAGTATAGCCCTAAAACGCCATGTTTTTTACCCGTCCCCATCACTAAAATTTCTTGCTCTGTGTTGATGCTCCCATCCATGATACGCACCAACGCTAGCGCCCCTAAATAATTGTCAAACCATGAATCATAAATGAGCGCTTTTAAGGGAGCGTTAGGATCACCGCTAGGGGCAGGAATGGTCGTAATGATTTTTTCTAACAAATCTTTAATGCCAAGCCTAACTTTAGCGCTCACTTCATTAGCGTTAGAACAATCAATCCCTATCGTGTCTTCTATATCCTGTTTGACTTCCAAAACATTCGCATTAGGCAAATCAATTTTATTGATCACCGGTAAAATTTCTAAATTGTTATCTAAAGCGATATAAGTGTTGGCGATGGTTTGCGCTTCCACGCCTTGAGTGGCATCCACCACCAATAACGCCCCTTCGCATGAACACAAAGAGCGAGACACTTCATAGCTAAAATCCACATGCCCTGGGGTGTCAATGAGATTTAAAACATAATCCTCCCCCTTAAAAGTGTAATTTAAACGCACGCTTTGAGCCTTAATCGTAATGCCCCTTTCTTTTTCAATATCCATAGTGTCCATCACTTGGCTCTTCATTTCTCTGTTACTGATAGCGTTGCACTCAGAAATCAAACAATCCGCTAAAGTGCTTTTACCATGGTCAATGTGAGCGATAATGGAAAAATTGCGGATATTTTTCATTGGCGCTTTTGTTTTCATCTCTCTTGTCCTAAATCTTTTAAAATAGCCTCAGTCAAACTCTCTGTGTCTAAGCCTAAGGATTTTTCCACTAAAGCGGTGTTCCCATGCATGATAAATTCATCCATGATTTCAAAGCTTTTAACAGGCTTTAAAATATTTTGTTCGCTCAAAAACTCTAAAATCGCGCTAGCCACCCCCCCAAGCTTGTAATTATCGCTAAAAACATAGAGCTTTTGATAAGGGGCAACGATCGCACTTAAATTTGGATCTAAGGGCTTTAAAAACCTGAGATCCAAAAGCGCGCATTCTATGTTTTTTTCTTTTAAAGCCAGTTGGACCAAATGCGCCCGCCCCACGCCATTACCATAACCAATGAGTAAAATTTCGCCCTCTTTTTTCAACAATTCGCTTTGGCCTAAAACAAAACCGCTAGGCTCAAAAACCCCCTCTTTTAGTGCAAACGACCCCCTAGGGTAGCGGAACGCGCAAGGGCTTGAATCATGCTCATTAGCAAAACGCACGGCGTTTTTTAAAGTCTCATTGTCTCGTGGGGCAAAAATGACCATGTTAGGGATAGAGCGCAAATACGACACGTCTAAAAGCCCTTGGTGCGTTTCGCCATCTTCGCCCACAATCCCAGCCCTGTCAATGGCCAATTTAATCGGTAGGCTAGAAATGCAAGCGTCATGCACAATGGAATCATAAGCCCTTTGCAAAAAAGTAGAATAGATACTCACAAAAGGTTTAAACCCCTCTTTAGCCATAGCGCTGCTGGAAGTTAAAGCGTGTTGTTCAGCGATAGCGACATCAAAAAAACGCAAAGGGTAAGCGTCAATGAGTTTGTCTAATCCTGTGCCACTAGGCATCGCAGCGGTTACGCCTACGATTTTTTCATCTTTCTTGGCCAATTCTAAAAGGGTGTTAGAATACGCTTCAGTGGGCGATAAAATCGCACTTTTGGATTTTTTAGACAAGCCGGTATCCAAATCAAAAGGCCCCACCCCATGCCATTTTTCATACCGCCCTTCAGCGATTTTATAGCCTTTGCCCTTTAAGGTTTGCGCATGGATTAGCACCGGCTCTTTAAGCTCTTTGGCTAATTTTAAGGTTTCAATAATCGTGCTCAAATCATGCCCGTTAATAGGCCCTATATAGTTGATGCCTAATTCTTCAAAAAACACGCCCGGGGTGATGAGCTTGAAAGATTCTTCAAAGCGACTCGCTAAGTAATTCACGCTTTCAGGTAAGGTGCTTAAGATTTTTTTGACTTTAGAGCGGAAAGACTGATAAAACGGGCCTTTCATCAGCTGGCTAAGGGCTTTGGATAAGGCTCCAATAGGCGTGCTGATACTCATTTCATTATCGTTCAAAATCATGATCATGGGGTATTTCCTATCGCCCAATTCGTTTAAGGCTTCATAAAAAATCCCTGCGCTAATGCTCCCATCGCCTAATAAAGCTATAGGCATGCCTAGCGCTTGTTTCAAACAAAAAGCTTTAGCCACCCCCACGCCTATAGACACCGAAGTGGAGCTATGACCGGCAATAAAATAATCGTATGCGCTCTCGCTGGGTTTAGTAAAGCCGCTCAAACCCTTGAATTGCCTTAAAGTGCTAAAGCTTTCAAAGCGCCCGGTTAAAAGCTTGTGAGCGTAAGCTTGGTGCGAAGTGTCAAAAATGAAAGGGTTTTTTTGGCAATCAAATAAGGCATGCATGCCCACAATCAGCTCCACAGCCCCTAAAGAAGAGCTTAAATGCCCCCCATTAGCGCTCACCACCTCTAAAATACGACTCCGTAGCGTTTGACACACCAACTCCAAGCCTGTAATATCATTAGGGTTTAAATCAAAAGTTTTATTTTGCAAAATCACACCTTAAAATTTTCCAACACGCTTTCTTTGAGCGTTTTAAAGCGCTCCATTAAATTCCCATCAAGACTCCCGTTAGAGCTAGTGATCATAACGCCTCCTTTAGAAATAGCCTCATTGCTCTCTAATTTGATTTTAGAAGCGTTTTGCAAACGCTCGTTTAAATAAGGGTAATCCAAGGGATTGACTTTTAAATGAATATCTGTTGCGTCTAAAACATTTTTTAAAAGTTCTTCAGCTAAAGCAAGGGCTACTTTTTGGCTGTTGTCTTCCACTTCCTTAAGGATCACTTCTTTAGCGATATCTATCGCAATCGCACTCAGTTCCTTTTCTAAAGCCATTAAATGATCTTCTGATTTTTTCATTTTTTCATCTAAAGCGGTGATCGCATGCAAAAGCTGGTTTTTTTCTTCATTCACGCTATGAGTGAGCTCGTTACGCATTTTTTCTTCGCCCTCTTTAAAGCCGATTTTATAGCCATCGTTTTTAGCGTTTTCAATCAAAGCTTTGCTCTCTTCTTGGGCTTTTTCAAATTGCATTTGCAATTTCACTAAATGGCTTGAAAGCTCATCGGTTTTTTTCAATAAACAATCAATCAAATCGTTTTCTATCGCTTTTTTTTCCAAAGACTCTTCTGGGCTAGGCGTTTCTAAAGACGCGCTATTAGGATTAGTTTTAGGGGGTAAGTTTGCCATGCTCTTAAATTCGTATTTTTGAATGTCATGCTGATTCAAATGGTCTTTTTGGATCAAATTTTTACGGCTATTCAATGACATCTTCCTCTTCACCGGTTTGGATCACGCCTTTTTCTTGCAAGCTCTGCACAATTTCAATGATTTTCCTTTGGGCCACATCCACATCTTTGATTTTGACTGCCCCTAAATATTGCATTTCTTCTACAAATTGCTCTGCAGCCCTGCTACTCATGTTGTTTAAGAATTTATCGGTTAAATCTTGGGTAGAAGTTTTTAGCGCCAAAGACAAGTCTTTTTTATCCGCTACTTTCAAAATCTCTCTGATAGCAAAATTGTCTAGTTTGGCTATGTCTTCAAAAGTGAACATCATTTCTTTGATCGCGCCGGCGAGCTTGTTATCCACACTCTCAATGCGAGCGAGCGTGGTTTTAGCGCTCTTTTGGCCCAGGCGGTTAAAGATTTCAGCCACCGCTCTTAAGCCACCCACTTCAATTTTATAGCTGGTGAGCGATTCTAGTTTGTTTTCTAACACCGTGGAAACCCTTTTAACCACTTGGGGCGATATTTCGCCTAAATTCGCCATTCTAATGGAGATCTCGGCTTTCATTTCATCAGGGAAATAGCTCAAAGTCTCAGCCGCATTAGGGGCTTCCATGTGGGCTAAAATCAAGGCAATGGTTTGAGGGTGTTCGTTAATGATGAAATCAGCGAGTTGTTGGGGCTTGATTTTGCCTAAATAAGCGAAGTTTTTTTGCGTTTGCAAGCTTTTAGTGAGTTTATCCATCACTTTTCTGGCTTCTTCGCTCCCTAAAGTCCTGGTTAAAAGCTCTCTGGCGTATTCTAAACCGCCGGTATTGATGTATTGGTTAGACTGAAAAATCGCAAAAAATTCCTCTAAAACCGCCGCGCCGATTTGCTTGTCTGTGCCGTTTAATTGCACGATTTGCTTAGAAATCTCTGTAATGGAGTCAATGTCTAAATGCCTTAAAATCTCGCCTGTGGTGTCTTCGCCCACTTGAATGAGTAAAATAGCGATTTTTTCACTCATGGAAAGTTCGTCTAATTGAGCCTTTTGTTTAGGGGTAAGCTTGGTTGCCATTTTTAACCTTCTATCTTTTAACCTTTCGCGCTGTCTGAAGAGATTTCATCTTTGATCAGGAGTTTAAAAAGCATTGCGATTTCATCAGGGCGTTCTTTAAGGGTCCCTCTAATCTTTTCTAAGATAATTTCGTATCTTACTTCTTCTTCGCTAAAGGTTGCATTAAGCCCTAATTGATCTTCTACTTTTTTCCTCAAATCGCCCAGTTTGTTCAATTCATCTTCTTCTTCATCCATTTCTTCAAACATGGATTTCACTTCCTTATCTTCATCAGGCACCACTTCTAGCATGCGTTCGCTGAAAGGCACAATCACTTTTTTATAGAAAATAAATAGCACTATAAACACTAAAACATACTTGATTAAGGGCGTGAATGAGCCTAAAATTTTTTGAGTCTTGTGCATGATTTTTTCGCTCAAAGTAGCGTTATCAAGCATGGGCGCCATAGGGTTAAACTCAAAATTACTCACCGCCACATCATCGCCTCTATTTTGATTATAGCCAATGGCTTGTTTCACCAGAGCGTTGATTTTTTGAAGCGATTCATCGCTCAAAGGCTCGTATTCTAAAGTATTTGCCCCGTCTTTAAGCACGATTTTATACTTGCCATCCACCACAACCGCCGCATTCAAACGCACTAAAGTGCCAAACTCGCCCTTAATCTCGCTAATGGTTTTACCCACTTCATAATTGGTCGTGTTTTGAGACTTTTCGTATTTTTCTGGCTCTTTATTGTCTTTCAATCCTTGCACAGGCCCGATATTGCTCACAACCCCAGGCACGCCGCCGACTTGTTTTTTAGAAGCGCCTTCTTTTTTTTCTTCTAAATTTTGCTCGCTCCTTACAACATTATTGGGATCAAAAGTCTCTTTAGTGCTTTTCTTTTGGCTGAAATCAAACTCCGCATTGACCCTTGCGACCACCTTGTTTTTACCCCCCACAATAGGGGCTAAGATATTGACAATCTTATTTTCTAAAATGTTTTCAAAATTTTGTTTGTAATGCAATTGCTCTAGGGCTAATTCTTTGGAGTTTTCTAATATATCGCCTTCGCCTATGGATTCGCCGTTTTCATTCACGATTTTCACATTGTCTGTCGTGAGTTTAGGCACAGCTGCAGCGATTAAATTTTTAATCCCTAAAATTTGAGTGGGTGAAAGCTTCATGTCGGGCTTGAGTTTGAGCATCACTGAAGCGCTAGGAGGGACTTCTTTAGCCACAAACACGCTGTCTTTAGGGATTGCAATATGCACATTGGCTTTAAGAATGGGGTTTAAACTTTCAATCGTGCGCGACAATTCCCCCTCAATGGCGCGAATGAGTTTGATGTTCTGATCAAAATCAGTCGCACCAAAGTCTTTAGTGTCAAAGATTTCAAAGCCCACTTTACTCGTTTTAGGGATCCCTTGAGAAGCCAAAGTGATCCTTTCTTCATACACTTTATCTTTAGGGATAAGAATGGTGTCGTCTTTTAAGATTTTATAAGGGATTTGGTTTTGCTGGAGGTGTTGCAAGATTAAAGCGTTATCGCTAGAGTCCAATCTTTCAAATAAAACCCCATAGCCCCCTTGCACATAGTCTTTTTCTTTAAAGGGATAGAGCAATAAAAACACGAGTAAGGCGGTGATTAAAACCCCCGCTGCGATCAGGGCGATTTTTTGCTTTTTATTGAGTTTGATGAAAAAATCAACAATCCGTTGCAATAATACCTTTAAATCCAATATTAAAACCTTGATAAAATTTTCATTCTTTTAAGCCGTTCGCTTAGATCTTTTGAAACACGCTCAAATAAATCCCTATGGAAAAACAAGCCCCTAACGCCCCTAAACAAACCCCTCCTAAAACACTGCTAAAAGAAACCCCTAAAACAATCAGTGCTAACCCTATTAAAAAAATCAAACCAAATAAGCTATAAAAAAGAACATTTTTAAGCGTTTGATGCGTGATCAAATGGGGTATCAATAAAACAAGCAACCCATAAAATAGCGTTAAAGAAAGCGCGGTAGCGTTAGGGAAATTAGCGCTATGCGAAAGCCACTGAATGGAATGCGCCAAAAGGTGTTTTAACGATTCTAAAAGGGCTTCAAACAAGACCACGCTTAGCACAAACCACACCCCAAGCGCTAAATTTTTACGATACAAGCTTAAAAACACCCCCACTAACAAGCTCAAAGGCAACACGAATTGAGAAGAGCCTAAACGGGCGATATTTTGGAGGATTAGAGTTAAAATAGGGCTAGAATTAAAGGGAGTTGAACGCGCTAAATTAAAAATGGCATTGTCCATTAAATGAGCACGATCAAAAAAAACCAAGCTAACAATAAGGATAAAAAACGCGCTAAAAATACCCCCTAAAAGAAACAGGGTTTTCACTGGTAATAAGAAAAATACTTTGGATTGTGTAGAAACATTTTTGAAAGAATTTTCAGCCATTATTTAAAACCCTTTTAGTCAGTTCATTCAAAATTTGATATTATACGCCAACGAACTTTAAAATCGCTCTTAAAAAATTTAAGACAATGAAGTTTAAACACATAAAAGCTTTTCATTTTAATCAAACCTAGCTAATAAGAAACTGAAATTGTTTTTTTTTTTTTTTGAAATCGCTTTAATTTTTGCCCTCTTTTAAAGCTTTTTAACCCTTTTTAGACTACAATTTTAAGAAGTAAAAATCAAAGGAACGCAATAACTTATGGATAGAGCCAAATTTATATTCGTTACAGGGGGCGTGTTAAGCTCTCTAGGGAAAGGGATTTCATCTTCTTCAATCGCTACGCTTTTACAGCATTGCAATTACCAGGTTTCTATTTTGAAGATTGACCCTTATATCAATATTGATCCAGGCACCATGAGCCCTTTAGAGCATGGGGAAGTGTTTGTAACTAGCGATGGTGCTGAAACGGATTTAGACATAGGGCATTATGAACGCTTTTTGAACAGGAATTTAACAAGGTTGAACAATTTCACTACCGGGCAGATTTTTTCAAGCGTGATAGAAAAGGAAAGGAAAGGGGAATATTTAGGCAAAACCATTCAAATCGTCCCCCATGTAACCGATGAAATCAAAAGGCGCATTAAAAGCGCGGCTAAGGGGTTGGATTTTTTAATCGTGGAAGTGGGCGGAACCGTGGGCGATATGGAGGGCATGTTTTATTTGGAAGCGATCCGCCAGCTTAAATTGGAATTGGGGAATGAAAAAGTCATCAATGTGCATGTAACCCTGATCCCCTATATCCAAACCACTAACGAACTAAAAACCAAACCCACGCAACACTCCGTCCAGGAATTACGGCGTCTTGGCGTAACCCCTCAAATCATTTTGGCGCGATCGCCTAAGCCTTTGGATAAAGAGTTGAAAAAGAAGATCGCTTTGAGTTGCGATGTGGAGCAAGACAGCGTGATTGTAGCCACAGACACTAAAAGCATTTACGCATGCCCCATTCTTTTCTTGCAAGAAGGCATTTTAACCCCCATTGCCAGACGCTTTAATTTGAATAAACTACACCCCAAAATGGCGGCTTGGAACACTTTAGTAGAAAAGATTATCGCTCCTAAACACAAAGTCAGGATTGGTTTTGTAGGCAAGTATTTAAGCTTAAAAGAATCTTATAAATCCTTGATTGAAGCCTTAATCCATGCGGGTGCGCATTTGGACACGCAAGTCAATATTGAATGGTTAGATAGCGAGAATTTTAATGAAAAGACGGATTTAGAGGGCGTTGATGCGATTTTAGTGCCTGGAGGCTTTGGAGAAAGGGGGATTGAGGGTAAAATTTGCGCCATTCAAAGAGCCAGGTTAGAAAAACTCCCCTTTTTAGGGATTTGTTTGGGCATGCAATTAGCGATCGTTGAATTTTGCCGTAATGTTTTGGGTTTAAAAGGGGCTAACTCTACGGAGTTTAACCAACGCTGCGAATACCCTGTGGTGTATTTGATTGGAGATTTTATGGATCAAAACCACCAAAAACAGGTGCGCACCTATAATTCGCCTTTAGGAGGCACCATGCGATTAGGGGAATACGAATGCGAAATTGTGCCAAATAGCTTGTTAGAAAAAGCTTATAAAAAGCCTAGCATTAAAGAAAGACACCGCCATCGTTATGAAATCAACCCTAAATACCGCCAAGAGTGGGAAAATAAGGGCTTGAAAGTGGTGGGTTTTGGAGCGAATCATTTGATTGAAGCGGTTGAATTAGAAGATCACCCGTTCTTTGTGGGGGTGCAATTCCATCCGGAATTCACCTCCAGGTTGCAAAGCCCTAACCCTATTATTTTGGATTTCATTAAGAGCACTCTTCATAAATCCTAATCTCAACAATGAAACAAAAGCTTAAAGCTCAAATCAAAGAGCGAGTGGCTTCCATCGCCTATAATGAAAAAGGGTTTCCTAGCCCCTTTTTATTTAAAGACTTGAAAAAAGCCGCACTCAAAATCATAGAAGCCATGCGTGCAAACACAGAAATTTTAGTGGTGGGCGATTATGACGCTGACGGCGTGATTAGCTCCACTATCATGGCAAAATTCTTTGAAAGCCTAAACTACAAGCATGTCCGCATTGCAATCCCTAATCGTTTCACTGATGGCTATGGGATTTCTAAAAAATTTTTAGAAAAACACCACGCCCCTTTAATCATCACGGTGGATAACGGGATTAGCGCCTTTGAAGCCGCGCGATTTTGTAAAGAAAAAAACTACACCCTTATCATTACAGATCATCATTGCTTACACCATGATGAAGTCCCAGACGCTTATGCGGTGATCAACCCCAAGCAACCGGATTGTGATTTTATCCAAAAGGAAGTGTGCGGGGCGTTGGTGGCGTTTTATTTGTGCTATGGTATCCACCAGCTTTTAGGGAAAGAAAAAAGCCATTCTAGTGAGTTGCTATGCTTAGCGGGCGTGGCGACTATTGCTGACATGATGCCTTTGACTTTTTTTAACCGCTTTTTAGTTTCTAAAGCCTTGTATTTTTTGCAAAAAGAATCCTTAGGGGCGATGGGGTTTTTGCGCCAAAGAGAAATTTTTAGAAAACGCTCTTTAAAAGCGAGCGATATTTCTTTCAGTATCGCCCCCTTAATCAATTCCGCAGGGCGCATGCAAGACGCGAAAATGGCTTTAGATTTTTTAAGCGCGAATAATTTTCAAAATAGCTATTCTTTGTATGAACGCTTGAAAGCATGCAATATGAAGCGTAAAATGATCCAACAGCAGGTTTTTGAAGAGGCTTTTAAGCATGCGATGGTTGGAGAAAAAATTATCGTCGCTTTTAAGGATAATTGGCATGAGGGCGTGCTGGGGATTGTGGCTTCAAAATTAGTGGAAGCCACTCAAAAGCCAAGCCTGGTTTTTACCTTTAAAGAAGGGGTGTATAAAGGGAGCGCTCGTAGCTCTTCAAATATTGACTTGATTGACGCTTTGAATGGGGTTTCTTCTTTGTTGCTCGGCTATGGGGGGCATAGGCAAGCTTGCGGGTTGAGCGTTGGAAAAAACAATCTCATCTCGCTCTTTGAAACTTTAGAAAATTTTGATTTTAAAGTCTTACCTTTTTGTGAAACAGAGCCCCCTTTAACGCTAACATTAAAAGACATTGACAGAGAGCTTTTAGAGATTATAGAAACGGGCGAGCCTTATGGGCAAGAAAACCCTGAACCTTTATTCCAAGCAAAAAATTTAGAAGTCATAGAAGAAAAAATCATCAAAGAAAGCCACCAGGTTTTGCGTTTTAAGGATAAAGAATGCATCAAAGAGGCTATTTATTTTAACACTGAGCGGTTTTTGAAAGCGGGCGAAAAGGTGAGCGTGCTTTTTAGCGTGGAATTAGACGAGTATTCTAATGAGCCTAAAATGTTTGTTAAAAGTTTGTTGTAGTGCCTTTTGTTGAAGAAGAATTTGAAATTTTAAAACCCACCAAAGCCTTGTTTTTTGTGCGCGATGTTTTAAAATGCTCTTTAAAAGAAGCCCAACGCCACCTTGACAAACAACGCCTAAAACATAACCAACAAGCCGTGCGTAAATCTCAAATGATTCAAGGGATCGTTAGCTTGATTCATTTCAAGCCTAATGAAAAACAAGGAAAGCTTGTTTTTGAAACGAAAGATTTTGGCGTGTTTGACAAACCCAATCAAGTCTATACCCACCCTAAAGGCTATTTTTACCATGAAAGCTTACTAGATTGTATCCAATCGCATTTTGGCAAAAACGCCCACCCAGCCCACAGACTGGACTATGAAACGAGCGGGTTGGTTTTAGCGGGTAAAACCTTACAGAGCGCTAAGGATTTAAAAACGCTTTTCATGCAAAAAAAAGTGAAAAAAACTTATTTAGCGCTAACGCATGGGTGGGTTGATAAAAGTATCATCATAGACAAACCCATTCTGACGCCACAAAACATTCAAAAAGACTTGCACATTCGATCTAAAATTTCTCCTTTAGGCAAGCCTTCAACCACGCTTGTTGAACCTTTAAACTATAATCCTTTTTTGGGTATAAGCTTACTCAAAATCACCCCACTCACCGGGCGCACGCACCAGATCCGCTTGCATTTGAGCAGTATAAATCACAGGATCGTGGGCGAGGGGCTTTATGGGGTGGCTGATGAAGAAGCGAGAGAATACCTCCAATTAAAGCGTGAAGATAACGCCCCACTACTCATGCTCCATGCCTCTAGTTTGGAATTTGAATTTAAAGGAGCGAGTTATAAAATCACTTCTCAAATGCCAAAACGCTTCATGCCGTTTTTAAAGGATTGACCTTTTTTTATTGGTTGTTTTTTTTGGTTGTTCTCTTCTGGAGTTTGTTTAAGTTTTTCTATGTGCGCTTTAACGCTTATTGTTTCTATATTTTTTAAATCCTCTTGAAGTCCTTGGCTGAATTTGGTAATGCTGTTATCAAAACCCGTTTTGTAGCTTTCTTTCAGATTTTTTTTCACTTCATTGATGTTGTTCAAAATTTCTTTTTTAAAATCATCCCTATGGAGCCATTCATCAATATAATTAAAAGCCACATCAGCCCCAAGAGTTGATAAGACGCCACCCACGGCTATGCCAAACTTTGCGAGGAATTTAGCCCCTAATTTAGTGCCAAGCTTTTCCACAAGATTTGGGGCTAGCCTTTTCATAAGCGCACCAGCACCCATGCCAGCCGTTAACCCTATTGCCGCTGCGAAACCCATTTTTAATTTCAAATCTCTTTCTGTTCTGTCATCAATATTTTTTAAAGATTCTGCAACTTGAGGAATATCAGCCACTCCTTGTGTGGCGATCTTTTCTGTATCCTTTTTGTGCTGGCACAACAAGCTTATAAAAGCATCAGAAATGTTGTCTGTCATCGTTTGTAATCGTTGTTTGTAATCAGCCCCTAAAAATTTTTCCTGCAATTTATTGAATAATGCGTCTTCGACGCTCAAGCCGAGCTTTTTAGCTACAAGAAGGGCAAGCTCGCTATAATTTCCCTTGAGAGAGTAGTGCCAGTCCAAGAACTTATCCACATTGTTTTCTATTGGATCAAAAAGATTGTCTATTTGAGCGTCCACCTTGCTATACATTTTATCCTTACTGCTACTCAGCAAATCGCTTATTTCTTGTTGGTGGCTATCAAGATTATTTTTTATTAGATCTGGTATTAGATCTGGCAAAGTTTCGAGAATTGTTTTTGTGTGAGCTGTTTTGATCGCTTGACTAGGTTCATTATATGTGATGCTACTTAAAATAGGATAAAGCATAAATAAAAAAATAATAATTCCTAAAAGAATGGAATTTTTAAGTGTTCTCTAAGTTTCAATATAAGTCAATTAAAAAATTACTAAAATGTAGCATAAATTTTTTAAACAAAAGCTTAAAGAATAATTTCATTCCTTTAATATTGATTGTGAGTTCTTATGAAATGGGCTGGTAGTTCTTATATGAGTTGCTAGTAAGTTTTAATGGTGTTTTGCTCCTAGTTCTTAATCATACAAGCAACCTAGTTCATATCATTAGAGCAGATAAGTTCTTAATCTATTTCCCCTTAGTTCTTTGCTTAATGTGAGCTATTAGGTTCTAACTTGTGGCTTTTAGTTTTTATCGTGTAGCCCTTAGTTCCCTAATTGTTGCTTACAAGTTCTTACTACTTGCTTGTCAGTTCATAGCATTTAGCTTGCAAGTTCTTATGAAATGGGCTGGTAGTTCTTATATGAGTTGCTAGTAAGTTTTAATGGTGTTAGGCTACTAAGTTCTTACCATATGGCTATCTAGTTCTTAATGTTTTAACTACAAGTTCTTTCAATAAAAATCTCTAAGTTTTTATAGCGTTTCTAACAAGCCCTTGCCTAAAAAATTGAGTAATGGGGTTAAAGCTTTTGAATGAAATTTTTCTCTCTTACTAGATTAAAAATTTAATTCATCTATCAAAGCACTTTTTAAAAACTTTTTAGGCAAAAAGTTAGCAAAAACTCTTATTTTTTAAAAATCTAGCTCCAAGTCCCTTGAATACGAAGTTTTAACCATATGTGTATGCACACATGGTGTTATCCTGCACCTTTTTTGATTTAGTAATTTCAATTCTTTGTGCTATGCTACAAAGAATTGAAAAATCGCTAGATTTAAAATCAAAAGTCTAGCTCTTAAATTAGCGTTAGCTTGAATAAAATTTGGGCGTTTTAAATGCCTTGTTAGTAATGGAAAGAAGTTTAGCTTGAAAGTGTGCGAATTAGATAAAAATTTAGCAATGTTGTTAAGTCTTAAAGGGTTTGTATGCTAGATAGGGCTATATTAGATACTAAGCTAGATAGTCGCCCTATGGACTTATCTTTCTTAGATGATATTTTAAAGCATATGCAAAAGCCTAGATTTAGTGATAGCGATAAAGTAGATAAAAGATTGCTCATTAAGTTCAATCAATTTAACCCTAACTCAAAGTTTATTAAATCTAATCTAGTTGGCACAAAAACAGCTAGTCCTGTGCTTATTAAAAACATAGGGCAAATGAAACGCTCCCACTTAGAAAATGCCCTAAATTATGCTTTAGAAAATAGCGAAACAGCTTACAATGAAATGTTTTTAGAATGCGATAAACAATTCATCTTAGAGAGTTGGCTCAATGACTTTGATTTGACTAAAGATTATAACGAGACTATGCACTTAGTTTTTTCTATCAAAGATAAGCCAGATGAAGAGACAATGCAAGGGCTTTTACATTCTACTTGGGAGAGCTTAAAAATAAGATTGCCTGAATACAAGTTTGCCCTTGTGCCACACGCTCATCAAGACCATGCCCATATCCATTGTTTTATCAATAAGACTAATCAGCTCACACGAAGAAGACTGCGTTTTAAGGGGCATGAAGATTGTAAAGAATTTTTTAATGAATTAAGAAGTGAGTTTGCTTATAGGTTGAATGACCACTTATTGAGCGAAGAATACTTGTATGTCAATGAGCCAAAATTTAAAGAGCTAGACAATGTCAAACAACAATTACAAGACTTGGAAAAAGAAGAAAAAGCCTTAGAACAAATCAAATCCCCACAAGATGAGTGGGACTTAAACAAGGCTTTACAAAGCGAGTATTTACAAGAACTCAAATATAAAAACAAAGCAAAAGCCCTAGACATTCAAAATAACCACAGCACCCCTTTAAAACAAAAGATTTCTGAATTTAAAATCGCTCTGTTTAATCACAAAGACACAAGCGATGATGAAAAAGAACAGCTAGATATTGACAGGATAGATAAGAGAAAACCAGTAAGCGAACACTTAAAAAACACTAACAAACACGAGCTATACGAACTCTTAGGCTTTTATCAAAAAGAATTAGATAAAAAACAAAACCATTCAGCCTTTAAGAATTTTGCTATTCTCAATGGTTTAGACAGAGACTTTGAAAGAGAGACTAAGGGCTATTCTGTTTTAAAGAAAAAAGAAATGCTTTTAAATAAGCTTGAACACCTAGACAAACGCCTTTTAGATAAAAACTCACACTTACTATTAGCCCAGCTAAGAAATGAAGTTAAAACCAAGCAAAACACCCAATACAACACTCTAACTAATCCTATTCTTTTAGCCAAAGCCTTAGAACTTTCTAAAGATAAACGCCCCACTCTCAAAACTTTTAAAAACGCTTATTTTAGTGCTAGAAAATATCAATTCATGCTAGAGAGCTTTAAAACTAAGCAAAATGACCCCACTTACAAGCTTAATGATAACACTTATGAGCTAGTGAGTAAGCAACTACAAGACTATCAAAACACCATGCTTTTATTAGCCAAAGAGAGATTACTTTTTTTAGAACAAGATTTAAAACAAAAAGAAGAAGAATTTGAAAGAGCCAAAGAACATTATGTGAAATCTTTAAAACATTATAGAGAAACTTCATTGTCTCCAAAAGAAAAACAAGGCTTTCTCAAACAAATTAAACAATTTTCTAAAATTTCTAAGGATATTCTCTATACTTGTAATGAAATCATAGGAGCTAATAGGTTTTTAACCCACTATGACAACCTAAACCTTGAAAAAGTCCTAGAACACGCTAAAGATACTAAGCTAGAGCAAAAAGAAATTCAAGCTATCACAAAAGAGCCTAATAACGATGAGCCTTGGATTGAGTTTGGTAAAAAAGAACAAGCTAGAGCTAAAGCACACTATCAAGCTATGCTAGAAAAAGAAAAAGCTAAAGAATTAGCTAAACAACAAGCTAACACCTTGCACTCTAATGAGCTTGATGATGACCCTAAAGCTCATGCTGGATTAAAACAAAATGACAACACAAACTTTAAAGGGCGTAATAGATAATGCTCTCAAGCGATGGTTGCCTTTAATGTTCTTAATAAAGAATATACCCTTTGATTAAAGGGGTTTATTCTTGTTCTTTTCACAAATTAGCTTATTTAAACAGATATACAAATAAAGCACTCTAAAATGCCCCACAATCAAAATAAAGCCATAAGATAAGACAAACTATTAACCTAAAAACAAAAACGCTTTAAAACGCCTTGTAGAGCTTAAATTTTTCTTAAGTAGCACGCAAAAATTTAAAACCTTAAAGTTTTCTTAAACATAATCATAAAACAAGTTTAAACCTAACCCTTGAACCTACTATCAAATCAAACTTAACTCTTTTAATACTAAGAGCTAGAAACAAACCTTAACCCTACACACTCTAAACAAAAACCTTTCTAATCCTAAATGCTAATGAGACAAACCGCTTACAACCTAACTTAAATAACACAAGCCTTGACTAATCATTCCTTCCACAACTAACATGTCATTGATAGGTAATTCCTATTTTTCTTTTATTTTGATTTTGTTCTTATTTTTACTAATAAAAGAAATTAAAAACTTTCCTTAAACTAAACCTAGCCACAACTAACCTTATGGCTCTTTCAGTCAGTTTGTCTCTTTTAATCAAAAGTTCTTTTTCTTGATTTTTCTTTTTTTCCTTTAGCAAGTTCCTAGTTGTCTAATTTAATCAAGTTTTTTAAAAAAAAGAAATCCCCCTCATGACATGATATTTACTAATAACATGTTTACTCAATAGGTTAGGAAAGAAAGGTAAAACTTTCTTTCCCTTAATATTTTTATAACTATACGGAACTTAAGTTCCGCTTTCATATCTAATACCCATAAACACGCACTTCTTAACCTTAAAAAGCGCTTAAAGCTTACTTTCAAAAACTATTTAATCGTTGACAAATTCAATTTTTGTATTTAGTGAGTAATGCAAATAACTATGTATTTGATTATTTACTTTTAAGGGGGCGAAATTTTGCTTTTATGCCTTAGTTAAAAGCGGAACTTTTTAGAGATTTAGATTTAAAGGCGGAATTTCAAATCTCTAAGGAGCCATGCAAAATTTTTAAAAATACCGCTTTTAGAACCTAACAAACTAAAAAACATAAAACTCTCATTCTTTAAGATTTCTTTTTATATTTTAATAAGGGAGCAATATGCCACATAACAAACTCACTAAATCTCAGAGAGAACTCTTTTGTAATCTCAAAGCCTTTTTATACACTAAGGCTAAAAACTTCACGCCCATTCAAGATGTGAAGGATATGGCTTTAATCCTAGACACACAAGATAAAATCTTAAAATGTCATAATATAGAGCAATTAAAACAACTCTGTCATATTCTTTATAATCAAGGCATTAAACACACTATAATGATGCAAGGCTTGTTTTTATTCTTCAACTATTTTAAAGATGATCTCAAATTAAGAAGTTTTAGAGTGCTTAGCGAAGAGCAAGTCATTAACTTTCTTTTTGAACTTGCTCAAAATAGAAAGCCAAGCTCTATGGCTAAATATGTGATGTATTTAAGACAATTCTTTGATTATTTGGATAGAAAAAGGCGTTATAGCTTTGATTTTACGCTTAAAAACCTAGCCTTTGCTAAGACCAAAGAAAGCTTACCCAGACATTTAAACGATAAAGACTTAAAGAGTTTTTTAAAAACACTCTTAGACTATAAGCCAGCTACAAGCTTTGAAAAACGCAATAAGTGTATTCTACTTATTGTAATACTTGGGGGACTTAGAAAATGCGAAGTGTTAAACATAGAATTAAAACACATTCAAGTAGAAGAGCAAAACTACTCTATTTTAATTCAAGGTAAAGGTAGAAAAGAGAGAAAAGCTTATATTAAAAAGAGTTTGTTAGAACCAAGCTTGAATGCTTGGCTTAGTGATGAATATAGACTAAAATATTTTAATGGGGCATATCTTTTTAAAAAAGACAAACAAAAAGCACAAAATTCTTTAACGCTTTATAACTTTATCCCCTTAATCTTTAAACTAGCTCAAATCAAACACTATAAGCAATATGGCACAGGCTTACATCTATTTAGGCATAGTTTTGCAACACTCATTTATCAAGAAACCCAAGACTTGGTTTTAACTTCAAGGGCGTTAGGGCATAGTTCCTTACTCTCTACTAAGATTTATATTCATACCACACAAGAGCATAACAAGAAAGTGGCTCTTGTGTTTGATAGTTTGATAGAGAACAAGAAGTAAGGTGGTTAAAATTGATTAGGTAGTTTAGTGTAATTAGTTTAAATAATCTTATTAAGATAAATAATCTAGCATTAGATAATTTTAATTAACTATTTAATGTTTTATTGCTAATTAAAAATGATTAGTTTTATAAGGGTTGTTAAAATCATTGAGATTTTATAGAGTTAGCTTAAATTACAAAATATTCTAAAAACAATGTAATTATAGATTATTGTTACTCATTAAGAATATATTTGATTAACAACACAAATAACTAAATTCTATTAAATACTGATAGATTAACTAAAGCTATTAAATATCTACTTAACAAGATTGTTTATCGTCTACGCTTAGGTGTGGGGGTGTATTCATTGGAATTGTCTAAATCATCTGCGTTGTCATGGGAATTTGAGTAAGTCGCTGTTTTAATTTGGTCTATTTTGTCTATTAAAAAATCATAAGCACTTAAAGAAAGGTCTTTATAATGTGAAATGGGTTCTACCATATCTATTTCTATGCTATAACGCTTTTTATCTAACTCTTGCAAAGAATTTTGAAGAGTTAGTAAGTCTTGCTTAGTTATTTTTTGAGAACTTAAAAGCTTGTCAAATAAATTATTGTCATTATGCAAAGCCACTGCTATATCAAAAATATCTCTTGTTTTATTATCAGTTTTTCTAAAAGTAATCTTTTTAGCGATAATATTTTCTAAACTTTCTATATAAATATCAAAAGCAAAAATCTTTTTAGAATTATCTACATATCTCTCATTACTAGCATAATCCACTAAAACATCTATTTTAATGTTGTCTTTATTCGTTACGCCTATATGATTATGTTGGTCTATGTATCTTGTGCTATCAAAATGACTGCAATTATCTATCCATAATTTAGGGCTAAAAAATCCCAAACATTGAGCATCACTGACAAACAAATCAATATCAAAGCTTAATCTATGCTGGAAGTAATACATGCTCAAAGCTGTGCCTCCTCCAAACTTAATACTACTAGGATTAAGCCCTAAATTCAAAGCATTTTTAATAATGGGATAAAATTGTTCTAGGGCTTGAATTTGAGCTTGAAAGTTGTTTTTGATAAAACTAAGGCTCTTTTCATTGATAGGGATTGATAGAAAGGACATGTAAAATATTCTCCATGGGAATGTGATAGTCTTGTGAAAACCATTCTATTTCTTGCTCTAATGCCTCTGTTTGAATTGTGCCTATAATATACTTGTCAGTATTGCTTAGATTAGTTGTTTTTTTATCCATAAAAAGCCCTATAAGATACTCTAAACTCACATGCTTATCTTTATTGCCAATAGAGTTATTGATTGTAGCTAATAACATAGGGGCAAATGACATTTTTATCCTCCCTAAATTGATTTGATTGTAGTTTAGCAAATTTTGTGTTGGTTTTGGTTTGACTTAATTAGTTATAAAAGAATAACCAAATTCTACTAAATACATACAAAATAACTTAATATTTAATTATTATTAGTATTTCTTTAAATTTCTATGCTATAATGATTACAATTCAAGTTAAGTTAAAAGGAATAGAAAAATGATTAAATTAAATGGTTTGAATAAAACTTTAAAAACAAGCTTATTAGCTGGGGTTTTACTAGGTGCTACTGCTCCCTTAATGGCAAAGCCTTTATTAAGCGATGAAGACTTATTGAAACGAGTAAAACTACACAATATCAAAGAAGATACGCTGACTAGCTGTAATGCTAAGGTGGACGGCTCTCAATACTTGAATATAAACCCTTAATCCCATATACTAAAAATGGGAAAACCAAATTGGTCAAATTTAACATTAGGGTTTTGAAAGTATATTCTAGCTCTTTCTCTTTCGTTTATTCTTTTTTGCGTTAATTGTTTGTCTATATGGTTTTCTTCTTTCCCAAAGCCATCATTATTTTGCCTAAAATAATCATCTGCCATAATCTCGCTTTGCATTGCCATTGTTTGATTTAAAAAGAGCATTTGATTGGTAATTTCTTTTAAATATTTTAGAGTGAGTAATTTAATCCTTTGATTGAAATTTGCGTAGGCTTGGCTTTGAGCGTCTTTATTGGGGGCTTTGGTTAAATCAAGTGTGAGCGTTTGGATTTCTTGTTCTAATTCGTTATCTAAGCGAGTTGTTCTAAATACATTATCAATAGGGTCGCATTTACCCAAAACTAACGCCTTAAAGCCCCTAGCTTTTAGTTATGGGGATACAAGGCGAAACGCCTTTAGGCGTGCCAATATGGAATAGGGGTATTAGAGTCAATATCATACACAAAAATAAGGGTAATGTTATGAATATCTTGTATTAGTTATTTTTTTTATATATACTACAAATATGAGTAACGCTGTTTTATACAAAAGCAATCATAATGTTGTCTATTCTTGCAAATACCATATCGTGTGGTGTCCTAAATACAGGCGTAAGGTCTTAGTGGGAGCTGTAGAAATGAGATTGAAAGAAATCATTCAAGAAGTGGCTAAAGAATTAAGAGTAGAGATTATAGAGATGCAAACCGATAAAGACCATATCCACATTTTAGCTGACATTGATCCAAGCTTTGGAGTGATGAAGTTCATTAAAACCGCTAAAGGTCGTAGCAGTAGGATATTAAGACAAGAATTTAACCACTTAAAAACAAAACTACCTACTTTATGGACCAATTCCTGTTTCATTTCAACAGTGGGGGGGTGCGCCTTTGAATGTTGTCAAACAATACATTGAAAACCAACAAAACAGCAACCGCCCTAAGCAAAAAGAAAAATGGAAAAGTTATGTTGATAACCTACAAACAAAAGCTCTATAATAACGATAAGAATAGGCGTATAGACACACTATTAAGGCGTTATGGCGTGTTTTATAACCATTGCATTGCCTTGCACAAACGCTATTATAGACTTTTCAAAAAGTATTTAAAGCTTAACGATTTGCAAAAACACACCACCAAATTGAAAAAGACCCATCGTTATGCTTTTTTAAAAACACTAGGCTCACAAACCCTGCAAGATTTAACTGAAAGGATAGATAAAGCGTTTAAAAAATTCTTTAAGAAACAAGCCAAATTGCCACGATTTAAAAAAGTAGCCAACTACAAATCTTTCACTTTCAAAAGCCAAGTTGATAAAAAGACAGGGTTGAATAAGGGAGTGGGGTTTGAGATAAAAGACAATGTTGTTTCTTTTAATGGTTATAGCTACAAGTTCATTAAAACTTATGCTTTGATAGGGAAAGTAAAAACTCTAACCATTAAAAGAGATAATATGGGCGATTATTTCTTGTGTCTAGTCTGTGAATTAGAAAATAACCCTAACAAGCAAACCGCATGCGATAAAAGCGTGGGCTTTGACTTTGGGTTAAGGACTTTTTTAACCGGATCTGACAATACCAAGATAGAATCGCCTTTATTTTTCTCTAAATACTTGCCTTTGATTAAACGACTTAGTAAAAACCTTAGCAAGAAAGTTAAGGGTTCTAATAACTTTAAAAAAGCTAAAAAGAAACTAGCCCAACTGCACCAAAAAATCAAACACTTAAGAACCGATTTCTTTTATAAATTGGCTTTGAAGTTAAGCAGAAAATACCAAAGCATTTTTATTGAAGACTTGAACATGAAAGCTATGCAAAAACTTTGGGGTAGGAAAGTGAGCGATATAGCTTTTAGCGAGTTTGTGAAAATCCTTGAAAACAAGGCTCATGTCGTTAAGATTGATAGATTCTATCCTAGCTCTAAGACTTGTTCTAATTGCTTATCTGTTGATGAAAACTTTAATAAAGACATTAAAAAATTAGGCAAAACAGATAAAGAAAGAGAATACCACTGCAAATATTGTGGATTGGAACTAGACAGGGACTTAAATGCGTCTATTAATATTCATAGGGTTGGGGCATCAACTCTTGGGGTAGAATTTGTAAGACCTACCTAGTAGGCTGAGTTTGCTTGATCCCAATTTTCCTCATGCTTTAGCTAGAATCCCCTAGCTTTAGCTATGGGGAGTATGTCAACTGTCTCTTTATTTTCTCTGCAATAATGTATCCCTTGCTTATTATGGTTAGCTGTAGGGTCAGTTACACCAAACTCAGTTTGTAGGACATCAAGTCTTTTTAGAAATGGGTCAAGTTTCTTTTTTAACTGCCTATTATCATTAACCTTTTTCTTTACTCTAAGCAAAAATCTTCGTTTTTGCTCTTCTGATCTATTGCCTGTTGCTAAAAGAGCTTGCTCGCTTTCATAATTACTATCGTTTACCATTTTACACAACATTTCTCCCCACGCTCTACCACTCAATCCCCCAGCAAGTGATTGCATGTTTTCATAGCCACTGCTACTTAGAGATTGGATTAAATTTTGCACATCTCTTGCGGTTTGGGTTTGTTCGCCATTTTTAGAAATAAGATTATTAAGATTTTGTAGATTGACAATCTTATTGTTAGTAAGAGCATTGACATTAAGCCAAGGGCATTGTTGCGATAAATACTTGTTTCTTAGCAAATTTTGTGTGTTCCAATTTTCTATGCTTTGCTTTAAATTCTCATAGTTGTATCTAATGCTTTGAAGTTGATACTGAGCGTTTTGTAAAACTTGCATAGGATTGGCTAAAGTGATAGCACTACTACTAATCAAAGAATTAGTCGTATTTATCATGTTATTGACTTTTTGTAACTGATTGACTTGAGCTTGAGCCTTAGAAATAATCTCTTCGTATCTTTTGATACTATCTACCATTTTGCCTATGATAGTGGCTTGACTTGCATGGGTTTCTGGGTCATTGACAATCAAAGGAGTTTCCCCCTCTGCAAAGACACTTTTGCAACATAGAAGAGTGCTAAAAAGTGCACTAAAAATTGATTTTTTCATTTTTAAACCTTTCATTTGTTATTTTTATCATTATCAAATCCAAAGCCACTTTTAACACTTGCTACAAAGTGTCTCACACCAGCTTTAGCACTTCTTGCATTTACAGCATTTGCCCCTCCACTTAGTCCAGCAAGTCCAAGAGCTTTAGCTCCAGCTTGAAGTCCTGCTAGTCCGCCCCCAGCACTCTGATAGGCTTGCTTAACTTGATTAGCAACCATAACTGCACTACCCCCAAATACAGCTCCGCCTATTGTCATGCCAATTTTTTGCATCATTTCTGTTACTGCCCCCACGCCTCCACTTGTGCCAAAGATATTATTGATAAAATCAGGCACTCGTTTGACTAGAAAGAAACAAATCACAGAACCTAAAACAATAATGGTTAAAAAGCCTACAATAGAACTATGGGCTATATAAGAGTTCCAATCTCCTTTTAAGACATTGCCAAAGGCATCAATAATTTTTCCCTCATTTGCCATTTTATCCGCATTGCCATAAAAGCCTTGTGTGACTTCGTGTTTAGTGGGGATTAAAGCATTGACTTTATAGATTATTCCATAATTAAAAAAAGCTACTAACATCATACAAGGTTTATAAAGAGTAAGGGAAATGAGCTTTTTAAGATAGCTAAATAACATGCCTTTGGTTTGGGGGATTAAACCTAAAGGCAATACAATTAAACCTAATGCTGACCACATAAAAATTTCTGCTGTAACTAATAACACAATAATAAGCAATAAGCCTAAAAACAATAATTCCCCTAAAATCACTAAAAAAAACATGATTATTTTAGGTATCATTGTGAGCCAATTAAACATGCTAATACCATCAAAAGCATTATCCCACAGATTAACTATCATTGCATAAGCACTTGAAACTAGATTGCCTATATTAAAGGTTTCACTAGGACTAGCATTAGCATTGGTAGGAATTTCTAAGCCATCATTTAAGCTTTGAGCGATAAGTATAGCAAGCTTTTCAGCTGGATAAAATATCGTGTTAATGAAATAGGTGTTAAAATCATTAGGATTTCTAATCCCCCAATTGATAAACCCCACAAACACGATGAATACAACCACTCCCATAGCGGTTTTAAACTCAAACATATCGCCCTCTTTCACACGCTTATACGCACATATCATAAATAAAATAGTAATAATGGTGTTTAAAATGAGTTGTGCATGAAAAAAGCTACCCACATGTTCAGCAAGACTTTTGGCTACTTTTTGAGATGGCTCAACAAACATGCCCATAAGGGTGTCAAAAAAATTCATCGCCCCCTCCCTTTAACACAACTTTGTGCTTGTAAATTTTCTTTAGCATTTTCTAAAATGCCCTTAAGCCTTTCATTAAAGGGCTTAATGCTATCAATTTGTTCTAATTTATCCATGATATTTTCCTTTTCTTGTGTTGAAGTGTAGTTGTCTTTTAATTTTTCTAAATAGCTTTCTAAAAACTCCGCCATAGTGTCAATGTTAATCGCCTTATTTTCTATAATGTGTGCTAATTTCAAATCATCATTACAATCTTTTGAAAAAGGCGTATAAATAGTGGGGAATTGCTGTGTAAGAGCATATAAAATACCCTCGCATTTTTCTTTGTATCCTTTACCCTTAATATCATTATCAAAGGCTAAGATGACATTAAAACTATCTTGTGGCTTATTAACAGGCTTAGGCTTTCTGTATTCTCTAGTTCTTTCAACTTGCTTGTTGTAAATAAGAGCATTTTTTTCTCTTTGATAATTTTTAATAATGTCGGTGTAAGTCTCTACTACCACGCTATTAAAATCATCACTAGCCCTGCCTTGTCTCACTAATTCTTGCCATTGTTCTTCTTGTTTTAGATAATGGTTATACGCTCCTTGTTGTCGCCCTTTTAATTGCTTAAAAAAACTTTTTAAAAAGAGTTCTAATTTTTGTGCATTAAATTGCCCTGCGGTGCTAATCAAAACGCTCTCTTTAGGCTCTAAACCTTGTAACTCTAAATAAGCTAGACTATCAAAGATATTTTCAGTAACAATGACATTTTTAACTAAGCTTAAATTATTAGGGAACAAGACTTCTATGCCTTTACTTCCTTGTGCGATAGATTTTAATGGCTTGTCTCTTATGTTGCCCTCTTTGTCTGTGCTTAAGGGAGTATTTAGGCGTTTGTTAATCCCACACTGATGAATGGGTATGACATTAAGATTTTTATTCTCAAAAGCTAAATAGGTAGCAAGGATAAGATTATTAAAATTGTCCGTTTTTAAATGCTCTTTATAAGGCTCTAATAGCTTTGTATCAATGCCACGCTTTTTAATGAGTGTAGCGTTTTGTAAATCATAGGGTTTAAGGTTTTTAAACTCATTGATGATTTTTTGAATTTCTTCGTTATTTTCGCTAGAGTTATCCCTTGCTTGTAGAGTATCTTTTTTATTGCGATAGCCTTCTAACTTCCCAGCGAGTAAGTCTTCAACGCTGATATTTCTATCCTTACAAAAAGTAATGATATTACCGACCTTATCGGTATGAGTTTCTTTGTAGGTGTAACTAATTGAGCCATCTTTATTTTGATTTTTAAAGATGACTAAACTTCCCTCTTCGTTTTCATGCTTTAAGCAAGGGTTATTCTTGCTATGCTTATTTTTGTTGATAACATAGCCATTATCTAATAAAATCTCATGCAAAGGCAAGGCAGTGAGATTAGGGATATAACTCATAGGATTTTCCTAACGCCTTCTGCTCTTAGAGAGCGTATTTTGTGTGTAGCCATAATCTATAGTTGGCATTTCTTTTTTCACTTCTTTTTGAGCGTTATTTTGCTCTTTAGCTAATTCTTTAGCTTTTTCTTTTTCTAGCATAGCTTGATAGTGTGCTTTAGCTCTAGCTTGTTCTTTTTTACCAAACTCAATCCAAGGCTCATCGCTGTTATTACTCTGTGCTTTCTCTTGGATTTCTTCTTTTTGGCGTTCTTGTAAGCATTTGTGAGCTTTAGGGTCATAATTTAGCCATGGTTCATCAGGATGCAAGGTTTTCTTTGGCTCTTGCTTAGATTGTGGCTCTTTTGCTTGAGTAGTGCCATTTTGCTCTATAGCTTGGTTTTGTTTTGTGTTTTCTTGTTGTGTAGCGGTGCTATTAGTTTGAGCGTTAGCAGTCTCTTGTCTTGGCTCATTTTGTGAGTTTTTAGGTTGCTCTGAATTTTTATTAGCCTTATTTTGCTCTTTAATAGCATTTGCCCCCACACTTTGAGTGGCGCTATCTAAATTTTTGAGTGTTTTTGCTTGTTGCTTGTCTAAATGCTTTCGCATCACTTCATACACTCTATTATCCATAGGCTCTAAGCTATCTTTAGATTTAGCTAAATAATCTTTTAAGACTTCGTGGTGTTCTTTTTCTAATTGGTGTCCCAAGATAGACTTAACGCTTAATTGCAAGCCCTTATCTTGCATGTGCTTATTACCATGCGCTTGTTCTAAGCAATCCTTAATCAAATTGATATGCTCTTTAGTGAGCTTGGTTGGCTCTTTTTGGCTTACCACTAATAAGACTTTCAATTCATCTTCATTCATGTGGTTTTTAGCGTAATTTAAAAAGCTCTCTTTAAAATCAAGCTTAGTCTTAATGCGTTTTTGCTTAATATCAAGCTCGGTTTGTTTAAAGAAACTATGCAAACTAGCGTATTTGTCTTTAAGGTCTATATCATTGCTAGGTGTTTTCTTTTCTTGCTATTTTTGTGCGTATTCGCCTTGTTCTTGTGTGTTAGGCTCTTTTTCATTAAGCTTATTGCTTTCTTCTAAAGCAATAGAAGCGATTTTACTTGTAGTATTTTCTCCTGTAGGTCTTAGCAATTCAAGCTCATTAGGATTTAAAAAAGTGATAACTTCGTTTGTTTCATCTCTTATAACTTGCAAACTCTCTAAAAGTGTTGCACTTTCATTATCCAAACCTTGCTTGGTATTATTATCTCTTAATGTCTCTAATTCTAAGTCTTGCTGGTTTAAAAGCTCTTTTTCTTGCTCTTGAAAAACTTGTTGCTCATAGAGAGTATCAGGGTTTTGGCTCTCATAATATTGCTCTAGGGTTTTATTTTCGCTCTCTAGGGCGTATCTTTCTAGCTCTTCTTTTTCAAGCTTATTTTCATGCTCTGCAATACTAATTTCTCCAACTCTTTGAATTTGATTTTCTTCATAATCTTGTAGTGCCTTACTTTCAAGCTCAGTCTCTTCTCTTTCAAGCTCTTGTTGTTCTAACTTGGCACTAACTCGTGCAATGCCATCATCTTCATTCATTTGTATGTATTGCTCTTGTTGGTATTCATAATACTCATCTTCGCTCATTTCTAAAAAGCTTTTTTCTTCTGTAAGCTCTACTTCATTTTCGCTAGAATTTTGTATCTCATGTTTATTAGCATTTTGTGTCTCAACAATCACTTTTTCTAAACTTTCTACAAACTCGCTTGGATTATCATTAGAGATAGATTGCTCTTCATTGATTTCTTGTTGGAACGCATTAAAAAAAATCGCTTACATTTTCATTGTCTTTTGTATTAGAGATTTCATTTTTCATGCTCTCAATGACTTCTAGTATAGAAGAAATGTCATCTTTTAAGCCCTCTTGGCTTAAAGACTTGATTTCTTGTTCTAAAATGCCTAAAAAATTGGTGGGGTCATTTTTAGAATTTTTAACTTCATCTAAAAAACTCTCTAAAAAAGCGTCCTTTCCATCATCACTCCAAGCTTTCCACGTCTTTAAAAATCCATTGATAAAATCTTGCATTATCTGCCCCTGCCTTTAGATTGAGTAAGCACTACTTCATCATTAGCAAAGTAGTGGTCATACTTTTGTTGCTGTGGTTCTTGATAGATTTTGTGTTGCTTTCTTTTTTCATGATGGGTTGCCCCATATTGATTGACATAATCTAGCACTTTGTTATACTGCTTTTCATTCAAATGCTTGGATTAAATCATAAATCACCAAATTTTGATTATTCATAGAGAAAGTATTGCTAATGTATTGTGTTCTTAAAGTTTTAGGGTCTAATTCTTTAAGCTTAGTTTTGTCTAGCGTTTGAAAAACATTGACATTGTAGAGATTTTTAATCTCTAAAGTCGGCTCTATGTCTATCTTTTCTTTTTTAAATTCGTAAAAGGGCGTTTTGCCATCTTGCATATACTTGATATTACCCTCTTTGTCTCTTTGAGGAACTTTTTCATTCTCATAAATCACTTCGCCATTAGAATAATGCTTAAGATTGCCCTCTTTGTCTTTAAGGGGGATTAAATTACCCTGTTCATCTCTTGCTTTAACATAGCGCATTTCATAATCTCTAATATAAGCAATACTTGCCTTATCATAAAAGCCATTAGGATTATTTTTACTCTTAGTGTTGTTTTTAATATGCTCCACTTCTTTAGGGTTTGCCCCAAGTTTTAAGGCATCATCTAAACCTACCCAAACATTACTCTCATAGCCATTCTCATGTTGCTTGGCATCTAAAATAAGAGAATTTAAGCCATTATAGGCATTGCCAGCATTACCATTATAAGCTCTATTATTTGGCTTAAACTCTAATCCAGATTCTAAACTTTTAGCAATTTCGCTCGCTAAAAACCTAGCAAAAACCTCTTTTTGCTCTTTAATATCCATTTCATTCCACGCTTTCATTTAATGCTCCTTGTTTTTATTGACTTCATTTTCTAAGGAATGTTCTAACTCTATTTTTGTTTCTTGTTCGCTTTTAGGCTCTACTCCCATTTGCATAAACTCTATCATTTGCCATTCATTCATAGGGTATTTTCCCTCTTTAAGTTCTAAAAAATCTTGTGTCATTTTTTCTGTCCTTGTTTTTAAAAAATCTTTTTAGAATGCCATTAAAATTACAAGGAAATCAAGGTCTTGACTTATTTACTTTTTCAAAGTGTGTGCGTACACATATGCCACTTTTTAAGCTATTTTTAAGCAAAAAACACAAGTGTGTACGCACACATTTTTTAGGCTCAAACCATGCAACCCCATAAAATGCGTAACTTAATCTAAAAGTAAATGAAAAGTAAATAAACCTAAAAATTTAATGAAAAAAAGTTAAAATTTAAGCTAATCTTAAGCTAAAATGATAGTTTTTTGCTCCTTTTTAATGTTTAAAAAAACTTTTTTTAAAAATGAAAAAGACAAATTAAACCTTAGAATTTCTTGAGAAAGTTCGCTTAAAATGCTTTAAATTTAATTGATAATTTAATTTCTTAATAGTTTAATGATATAAGCTAAATAAGAATAAATTCTTTTAATATTGTAATATTAAATTAAAAACTAAATACTCTTTAAATAACATAGTTTATTATCCCTTACTAAGTTTAATTATTTACTATGTTTATATAAAAAATCTTAAACAATCAAATTGTTTAAAGTTAATTCAAAATCTATATAATTGTGATATACTTTTAAAACAACTAAAATAAGGAAAATAACATGACCATTTGCATTGCTAATGAAAAAGGGGGGAGTGGTAAAAGCACGCTTTGTTTAAACTTAGCCGTGCAATTACTCAAAGACAATAAAGAAGTGGTTGTTTTAGATACAGATAGCCAAAAGTCTATGGAAACTTTTACGGAAATCCGTTCAAATAACGAATATAAAACTTTTAGCTTATTTAATCGTAGTAGTGGGTTTAGTGATACCTTAAAACAAATGGTATCTAAGTATGAAAATATCCTTATTGATACTAAGGGGGAATACAGCAAAGAAACCCAAAAAGCTATGTTTTTAAGTGATATTGTGCTAGTGCCAACAACTCCTAGCCAATTAGACACTGAAGTCTTAGCTAATATGCTAGAAAGAATTGAGCAACTCCAAGAGCTTAATGAAAATCTAAGAGCCTTAATTGTCATCAATAGAATGCCTATTATTCCTACCTTTAAAGAAAGACAAGTCTTAATAGAGTTTATTAAAGAAAATAATCCTAGCGATAGGATTACACTTTTAGAAAGCTCTTTGAGTGAGCGCATTGTTTATAAGCACAGTGTAAGCGAAGGCTTAGGGGTCATAGAATACAGCGATAAAAAGGCTATCAATGAGTGGGTTAATTTTTATAACGAATTAAAAAGCCATTTAGAAAAAGAGAAAAGACATGCGTTTTAGAAGAGTTAAAAAGCACAAAAATAAACACAATAAGGAGCATACAAGTATGGATTTACAACAAATTGATAAGCTAGAAAAGAAGTTTGAAGAACAAGAAGAACAAGCCCAAGATACCCCCCTAAAACAAGAGCCTAGCACAAAGGAAGTAAAAATCCCTAAAAAAAGGGGGCGTAAAAAAAGCTTGTTAGATGAAGATAAGAAAAAGAGCTTTAACATTGCCTTTAGTCCTTGTGTGATAAAAGAACTTGATGAATTTTTGCTAGAATTTGGCTCATTTAAAGAGACACGAAGCACTTTTATTGAAGAAGCGCTTATTAGGCATTTAAAACACAGAAAAAATACCCAAGAGCAAAAGCTTTTAAAGCAACTAGAAAGATTACAAAACAAAGAAAAGGGCAATAATGAAAACAATGAACTTGAATGAATTTTTTACGCATAAGATAATCTATAAAGACACCCCTTTAAAGTTTAAGGATACACTAGAACAATAAATCAGCCAAGCTAGTTTAGTAGAGAAGTTAATCTTAGCTAATATCTTAGCCAATATGGTGTTTGCTAAGATAAGCAATGAGAATGCCCCTAAAATTCTTATTTCACTCTTGATGTGTAAGTTTAGTCCTATTGATTATGAAAGCACTATTCCTAGTGATTTTAAGCCTATAGATGAAGAAGAATATGAAGATGATTTAGAATGGCTAAATGAAGAAAAAGAAGATAGGCTCTTTAATTACTATCTATTTTTAAATGGTATTAAAGAAAGTGATGTAGAAGAAGTGTTTAATGAAAGTGTAGAAATCTATGATGAGTGCTTAATAGAAATCGCTCAAAATGTCCTTAAAGATAAATTTTCTTATGACATTGACTTATTGCAAGTTTTAGTAAAAGGTTATGCTAAAGAGATTAGAGAATTTTTGAGTTATAAACCTACAAAAGAAATCAAAGACTTTAAAGACAAAGACACCGCACTTTATATCAGCTTAGGAAAAGACTATGACAAAGAAAAAGAGCCATTTTCTAAAAAATTGCAACAATGTTTTAAAGAGATTTTAGAGAGCAAGGGTATTTAAGTAGTTTTAAATAGAATTAAATTAACAAGACAAAACAACTAAAAACTATCAAATACCCACTCAATAAGGTTACTTATCGCCTACGCTTAGGTGTGTAGGTGTTTTCATTAGAATTGTCTAGGCTATTATCATTATTGCTATAGCCTTGTTGCTCTTGCAAGGCATTAAGGGAATGAGATTGTTTTTCAAGTTTTTTATGTATTAGTTGAGCCATTACCCCTAATTCTAGGGCTGTTTCTTCTAAGTCCATAATTTGATTTAATAAAGCATCTAGTTTTACATCTACTAAATAATCGCTCACTAATTTATCAGGGTCTTTGCTAAAATCTTTTAAGCGACTTGCTAAATCTAAGTTAAAATGTTCTTCATAATGCTTGGCTAAAAAATGCAAATCAAATAAATCTCTAGCTTTAGTTCTTGTATGCTCCCCATCAAAGCAAGCACAGAGTTTGTTATCAATAATACGCTCTATTTTAGCAATTCGCATTCCCTCAATCACATTGACTTCGCTCTCTTTTGGTGCGTCTCTATAAGATATTTCTAATTTTAAAGTTTGTTCTTCTTTATTGTCTTTGGTAGCATAACGCACCATATAACGCCCCACACTATCAGTGTCTTTTTAATATGAATATCATTTAAGATAATGCCATTAGGAATAGCACTCTTTACTCTGCCTAAGAGATTGATTTTTTTATGACAATCAAAGTCTAAATCTTCTGAAAAACGATTTAAGCCATAGCCTAGATACAAAGCTGTTCCGCCTTTTAATACCATAGGGGTGTCGGCTAGATTTTTAACAATGGCTCTCATCAGTTTTTCATGATTAAGAGCTTGTTCGCTTAAACTCACTCTATAATGGGGTTTCTTGCTATCCATTTATCCAAATTCTCTCTTTCTTGCTTGTTTAATTTGGGTTTCATCACTTCTATAAGAGCATAGACACTCTCTTTATCTTCAATACTAGGAAACCATTCATCTAGCATAACAACCCCTAGCTTTCCAGTTTGCAATACAGAAACATAGAGACAATCTACACAAGCTCTTGGATGCTCTGCAATATAAGTGGGAGTATGTTTAGGGTAATAGCCCATTTTATTGAGCCTTGCTGTGCCATCTATAATGCCTAGATTGCCTAGTAGTTTATTAGTATTATGAGCTTGTTTTTCACCATAGATATAAACCCCTATATCATCAAACGCATTCTCCATTAAAGCATAGCTACTATGCCAATCTCCTGTGCCTTGTGGGCTATGGATATTTAAAGCCACAATAGAGCTAACATAGACTTCTTTTGAAGTGGGTGGAATATAAAGCATGCTAAACTCTCTCATTAGTTTTAATTAGGTTCTAGTTTAGCAAAATTTCACTTACTACTTCTTATGATACTCATTGATAAAATCCCCACACACTTTCATACTATATTTAAATCCTTTGGGGAGCTTGACATTATGCTTTTTAGCTAACATCTCAGCAAAGCTAATTTGTTTAGGCGTAGCGGGTCTATTTTCATCATTATTAGAGCTACTAGCCTTTTTGTTGTTTTTCTTAAAAAACTCATGCTCTTTAATGTATCGGTCTAAAAACGCCTTAGCCACTCTGTTGTCTTCTTTGTAGTTTTTAAACTCTTCGCTTAAATTTAATTGCAAATCTCTTAAAATATTTTCTATATAAGTGATTTGTCCTTCACTGCTAGGTTTTATCTCATCATCATTTCTTTCTAGCTTTTCAATCTTAGGGCATTTAGAATTTAAATTGCTGATAAAATCCACATAAGAGCTTTTATTTTCTACAATCTCATCTAGCACTTCTTCCATTTGTTTAGTATAGGTCAAATCAATAATGAATTGATAAGCATTTTCAAACACTTCTACCACTCTTTTACCCTTATGTGTAGGCGTAATAATGTGTTTTTTATCTTGGCTAATGCTGATATATTCTCTTTTTACAAGCGTAGGCAAATAGCTCGCATAAGTGCTAGGTCTGCCTATGCCTTTATTTTCTAAAAGCTTGACAAAATCTGCCTCTTTATAAGGGCTTGGGGCATTTCTTTTAATGGTGGCTAAAACTAAGTCATTTAGACTTAACACATCATCAATTTTTAGATTAAATTGTGCGTTTTGTTCTTTTTCTTTATTGTCTTTATCATCATTACTTTCATCATTTTCTAGCTCTTTTTTAGAAAACATTGCTAAAAATCCAGCACTTTTTAAACCCTTTACAGAACATTTAAAATACTCGTTTTTGATTTTAAAGAGCAAATCTTGCTTGTCATAAATGGCATTCTTGCCTTGACTTTCAATGGTTCTTTCAAAAATCAATCTATAGAGTTTTAAAGCGTCTTGATTAGTGATACTAGCATTATAGACTATGCTTTCTAAATCTTCGTATTTGTGGGGGTGCGTGATACGAATGGCTTCATGAGCTTCTGCTTGGCTTTGCTTACCAGCCTTGTATTCTCTTTTTAAATACAAGTCCTTATAAATAGGTGCATAAAAGCTCTCTGTCTCATCTAAAAACTCCACGCTCAAACTTTCCGCATCTGTCCTAATGTAAGTAATCAGTCCAGCCTCAAAGAGATTTTGAGCTAGTGATTGCACTTCGCTAATACTTAAACCAAGCATAGAACTTGCTTTTTCTAAAAGCGTAGAAGTGATAAAGGGCTTTTTAGGTTTAGTCTCTACAACAGAGTTTTTTAAATCCTTTAAAAGACAAGCTTTATTATCCTTTAAGCTCTCAAAGAGTTTTAAAGCCTCTTCTTTATCATTGAATTTAATCTCTTCGCCCTTTTCATCACAATGCTTGATAGTTACTTCTCTGTTGGCACTATCGTTAATCTTAGCTTGAATTTGATAGCTTACTTTCTCATTTTCAGGTAAAGCCTTAAATTTTTCAATCTCTCTGTCTCTATCTACAATGAGTTTTAAACAAGGGGTTTGCACTCGCCCAACACTACTACCTTTCATTTGTCCTAAAGCCTTACCTAAATAAGGGGATAGCGTAAAACCTAAAAGCATATCAGCCACTCTTCTAGCTAAGGCACTTTGATACATTTGCTTATTAGTGTTTTCAAATAAAAGAGCATTTTGTAAGCCTTTGTTAATCCCACTTGGTGTGATTTCAAAAAACTCCGCTCTATAAATAGAACTAGCTATTTTTTTAATCTTTTCATAAAAATGATAGCCTATAGCATAACCCTCTCTATCAGGGTCAGTAGCAATATAAACCTTTTTATTTTTACACGCCTCTATTATCTCAAAAATACATTTTTTCTTTTGTGGGTCGTATTCAAAGGTTGGCTTAAAGTTATTGTTTTCATCATAGCTTTTAAGTTGCATAAAATGCCCTATGGTAGCAAAGACCTTAGCTCCTGTGATTTCTCTAATCTTAGCTACCTTATTAGGACTTTCAATAATGATGACGCTGTTATTCATTTGATTGCTCCTTTAAAATTTAACTTTGGGTGCTTTGTGTAACTTCTTGTTCGCTTTCTTCATCGCCTTGTTGCATTTTCTTAAACAAGGCTCTTTTCTCTTCCATACTGATTTCACTCAGTGGCTTTTTTAAAATCTCATCAATTTCATTGTGATTTCCTTGCTCTATATTTTCATTAGCATTTTCTAAGGTAATGGGACTTTCATTGTCTTTCTCGCTTTCTTTTAAGTTTGAATTTTCAAGCTCTTGTGGTGTAGTGGGATTATTCTCGTTAGTGTTTCTCTCATTGCTCTCATTCTCTACTTTTTCCCCCTTATTACTTGGTTCTAAGTCAGCTTTGTTTTGATTAGGGGTTGTTTCAATCTCTGTAGTGGGTTGTATAGGCTCTTCAACTCTTTGTCTCTCTACTTCTAAATCAATAGGCAAATTAGCTCTTTTTAAAAGCTCTTTATCTTTGAACCAATAATTAGCCTTAAGTTTTAAAGGGGTAGCTTTAGCCCCTGTAACAATAACAATGACTTCATCTGAATTGATATTCATAATATCTTGGGCTGTGAGTAAGTTTCTACCCTCATGGCTATAAGAAGAGCTACCTCCAAAGACCAATTGACCTTTTTCGGTAGAATAATTTTTAGATTGTCTTGTAAATTCGCCCACTTCCTTAGAGACAATCTCAGCATCTTCAGCACTATTCATCTTAAAGACAATGTTATAATGCACCACGCCTTTTAAGATTTTCAAATCATCATCGCTATAGTATTTTCTAATCATCGCATAATCTTGCGTGATGAATAAGGGGACAACATTATAAGAGCGACAAAGTGCTGGCATTTCTAACAAGAAAGGCAACTTACCAAATCTAACAAATTCATCAGCAATGATAAAAATACGCTCTTCAGGTTTAGAGCTTTCTTTGACCATAAGGTTTTTAGCAATACTCTCTAAAAAGGCTCTTACTAAAGAAGAAAGTGTGCCTATATCAATTTGAGCGATTACAATGTAAATACTGATATTGCCCGTTCTTAATTCTTCATAATCAAAGCTCATTTTAGAAGTAGCTTCACGCACTTTTGGGTCTTTATAGACATACATAAAACGCTTAAAAGAAGACATAATGCTCCCAAATTCATCATCAGGAGTGTTTGCCAAACTCCTAGCATCTGTCCTTATAATCTCATCTAACGCCCCTTTTGTTCCATAAGGGGGTTCAGGTTCTCTTGGGTCATAGTTTTTTTCATCATTCATATCTATGTATTTTTGGTCAGCCACTTGATTTAAAAAGAGTTTTAAAACATTAGCTTGGGGATTTTTCATAGGGGCGTTAGTTTGTGGGTCTAAGATAACTTCGCCTGTCTTTTTATCGTGTTGGTAAAGTTGCTTGTAATAAGGGCTTTTAGGGTGTATTAAGGGGGCATAATCATTAGCTGGTGCGATAGAGACATCATAAAAAGAGCTATGCCCTTTGGTTACTACTTGTAAAAGAGCAAAAAAGACAAAAAGCTCTTTAGCTTTAGATACCCAATGGTCTTCTTCATCTACAAAAATACCATCGCCTACTGCTTTAACATGCCTTAATTGCTCCGCAAAGGTCATCTTTTCAACAATCCTTTTATCAAAAGGATTGAAATAGCAAGTGTTATCATCACCATAAGGATTAAAAATTAAAATTCTATTGTTTAAGAATTTTTGTCTATAACCTGCGGTCTTATCTCTTAGTTCGCCTTTAATATCAGTGATAATACAGCTATTAGGCAAAGTCAATAAATTTGGCAAAGCCACACATGCAGTTTTTCCAGCACCAGGGGGTGCAACAATCATCGCTCCTAAGGGCTTGTCATAGCACACATTTCTAAGCTTTGGAAAACCAAATTTACCTAGAATAAAGCCATTATCAAATTGCACCCCTAATCTATGCACCACTTTACAAAAGCCCTCTTTGCTAAAAATTTTAAAGCATTCTATATCTTTAACATTAGCCCATCTCGCATAGCCATGCGAAGTTTCTGTGGTTTTTGGGAAATTGATATAAATCGTAGCCACAAAGGGCATTAAAGAGATTAGCATAGTAAGATAGACTTCAAATTTTAAATCAAAGATGCTTGCCCCATGATAAAGCCCTACAAACACGCTTTGAGAAAAGAAATAAGCCTGTCTCAACGACTTTAAGGCATCAAAAGTGTAATAATTTGCCAAGATAAAAAATAAGGGGATAAGTAAAATGCTGAAAAGCACGCAAAAAGCCTTCACAAATTGCATTTTCATGCGTTGTCCTTTTTTGGATCAGTAGTAGATTGTTTTTCATTAAGAGCGTTGAGAATTTTTGAAATGGCGTTAAATTCTGTTTGGCTTTTTTGTTCTTTGTAAATTTGAAGTAATAATTCCAAAGAGATTTTTTTACACTCTTCTACATTTTTATTAAGTGTATCCATAACCTTAAAAATCTCTTCTAAGAATGCTAAATTCTGCAAATAAAAGGGTTTGTTATACTTAATGGTAATGTTAGTGTTTTTAGTTAATTGATTGAGATTATTACTATTAGCAATGAGTTCTCTATAGACATGCTGATTGATACTAATGACTTTAAACAAGCTTTCATAAAATTCTTTTGTTTTTAGCGTTTCTTTGCTAGGGTCTAGCCCTAATACAAGATTTTCTACACACTGCGTAACACTAATCTTTTTGACCTTTAAATAGTTTTCTAAAATATCTTTACACTCATTTGAAATAAAGCAATTGATACGCTTACCCAGCTTTCGTTTGTTTTGATATTTTTTCATAGGCTATCTCTTAAATCTTTTGCTGGTAAGATTTCTTGAATGTATCTGGTGTTAGTGGCTTTATCTAATACAATTTGAACGACAATATCCACACTGCTTTTAAAGAATTTTTTTGCTACATTGACATCTAAACCACTTTTATTCATTTGTAAATTTAAAGCAATCGCCTCTATAACCCCATGCACACTATCTGCATGTAAAGTAGAAACCATGCCTTTATGCCCAGTGTTTCCAAATCTTAAAAAGAGCATGGAATTTCGTGTGTCAATCTCGCCTACCATAAGCCTATCAGGAGACATTCTCATTGCCATATTCAAGGCGTTTTCATAGGTAAATTTAGAGCTTTCAGTTTTATCCACTAACAAGGATTTATGATTTTCAAACGCTCTTAAATCTAATTCTTCGCTATCTTCAACGCTTACTATTCGTGTGTGTTTGGGGATAAACTCAATTAGAGCGTTTAAAAAACTCGTTTTTCCACTGCCTGTGCCTCCACTAATGAGTAAGTTTTTGCCCTCAATCATTAAGTTTTGTAAATACTCATAATCGTATTGACAGATACTAGAAAGCTTGAAAGCTTTTAAATCAAACTTTTTATCACTTGGCACTCTAATATTCAAACTCAACTCATTATCCGCACTAATAGCAAAGTGGTTCATGCTCACTCTGTATCTAGAAGTAGGAATGGAAGTATTAAGGGTGGGGTAATTAGCATTAAAAAACAAATCTCTAAAACTCGCTAATTGTTCCCCAAACCCCAGAATAAAGGCTTTGTCTAAATTTTCATCAAAGACTTTTTCTCTTACTCCATTAAGCTTATAGAGCCAAATTTCTTTTTCTTTATTCATAATTAGCTCTGTAATACCGCTATCTAAATAAGGCAATAGCCTTAAAATAGCGTTTCTTAAAGCCCTATAATCTTTGAGTTTGTCTAAGTCCATAGAATTACTTTCTTTTTAATTCTTCAATATTGTTACTAAGCGTTTCAATCTTGTTATCCAAGTGCTTAATGCGTCTTTCAAACTCTCTTTGCAAGCTTTCACGCTTATTGATAGCCTTATCTAACTTATCAGTGCGTCGAACAATTAAATTGGCGTTGTTTTTTAATTCCTTAGCTTTTTGAATATTATTCAATGGCATTTTTTCTACTTCCTTTGGCTCTTGGTTTTGATTATTGGAGTTAATTTCTAACTCGTTTTCTTGCGTGATTTCATCTGACATCATTGGCTCCTTAAAATTAAAATAAATAAGCGTAGTTGAACGCTATGTAGCTAGAATTAGTCGCTTTGGTAAGAAAATTAGAAAACAAGACCTCGCCCTTAAAATTCCCGTTTTGAACGACAATTTTGCTAGGCATAACTGACTGATAGTTAATTGCTCCTCCAAAGCGATAATTCACTTCAAATTGATGATGGTTTAAGTAATAATGTAGTCCAATAGTGGGATAAAAACCATGATTAAAAATATCTTTAGGTTTATTAGTGATAAACTCACTATGGCTGGTTTTTATGGGGTCTATTTTTGCAAAATAATATTGCATACGCCAGCCAAAGCCCACACTTAATCCTAGTGTATGGCGGTTCTTTTTAATGACATTTAAAAAATCAAACAAATACTTCACATCTATGCCAAAATTTAAAGGCGTGTAATTAGCGCTAACTTTAGATTTGTAAATTTTTATGTCTGTGCTTACATCACTAGGTGTGCCTCCATACAAATGGCTTGAGATTTTAATCCCATGCCTTTTACTAGCTCCAAAATAATGCTGATAACCTATTAATAGTCCCATATTAAAATTAGCGTTTTTAGAAGTCTTGCTATAAGTGAGTAAATCATTTGTATCATTAGAAATAAAGCTTAAACTTTGTTTTAAACTTGTGCCTGTAATAGCAATTTCTGAGCCTAAGAAAAAGCCATTTTTAGTTTGCATAGCTACTAGGTGTTTTTGAGACTTTTTTTGCTCTTTAACTTCTCTTTTAACTTGACTTTGTAACAACTCAGCACTTTGTAAAGGAGCTGATTGTTGCTTTTTAAGGGTATTTTGTGGAGCAATTTTTTGTTCTAGCTTGTGTTCTAATTTAACTTGTGGAGTATTTTCTTCTTCTTTATCACTAGGCATAATGGCTAAAAAATCGCTATTATCCACAAAGCTTTCATTCGCATTCAAGCAACTAAGACTAGCTAAAAACAAGGCTTTTTTTAAATGTAAATCCATTACTTTCCTTTCTTATCGGTTAGGGACAATCCAATTATTGTGTGAGGCACAAGAATAATTAGCATTAGGCGTCTGCGCCCATGAGCAATATTTACCCTTAGTGCTAGATTTCCAAGCATTTCCAGAGCTAAAGTTATAACTCATACAAAGATTGCCATTCCCATTAGGGCGATAATAAGTCGCTTGCCAATTGGTAAATTCTTGTGTGTTAATGAGTTGTTTAACACCATTATTGAGATTAAGCTTTTGGCTTAATACAGTGAGTCCAAAATTTTTGCGATACTCATCGCTTAAATTAGGGGTATTCACATAGATAGTGGATGGAATGCGTTTGAGCGTTTTTTTAGCTTGTGAGACATAATAGTATTTATAGGTATCATACACTGCATCACTATCGCCCTCATTTCTAGGGCGGATATATTCAATGGTTGTGCCTTGATTGATGGTTTTATATTGTGTAACCCATTTAGCTAGGGTGCGTAAATTACCTTGAGAATAGCCTGTATAGCTGTGTGTTTTAGTCCAAGACCCCCATCCATCATCACAATAAGAAGTGGTTATCCATTGACTGCTATTTAAAGACATTTCTTGAATTTCAAAAGTGGTATATTGTGGCAAATCATAATTTGAGCCACTAATAGTGTCTAAATCGCCTACATCTTCGCCTTTAACGCTACTTTCTACATTGATTTTGGTATAAGGTTGGATAATTTTAGGCACTTTACCCATATCAGAAGTGTAATCACAGCCTGTTACATTGTAGTATTGGTTAGACACCGTATCAAAGATACGAATTTGAGTGGGGCGATAAGCCTCTAATTTATCGTTATCAAACTGCCATTTACCGCACGCATAAGTTTGGTAGCTAAATTTTAAAGGACTAACCACATCATGACTGATAAAGACTTTTTCTTTAGTAATGGGGTTAATATAGTATTGATTAATCACTCTTTGAACAGTGCGAGTGCTTGGGTCATTATCGTATTTAACTAATTGTTCTTGCACACTTGCAAAATCAGTGCAAGGTTTAGCTACATGGATTAAGTTATCAAGCCCACGAAATAAAATTTCTGTTTGAAAAAAACTTGCCATGCCACTTCCATAGCCTTTATTAGTGGTGGTATCTAGCTTGCATTTATTGGCATCTTCATACATAAGAAATTCAAATTGCTCCCCATATAAATCCACACAACCCCCAATGTTAATACTTTTGTTTTCTCTGTTGATAAAATAAAATTGTGTTTGCTTAATGGCTTTCATATTTTCAAAGTCGTAGTTGTATTGACAGACATTGTCATTTCTAAAAGCTTGCATTTTAAAGCAAGAGCCATTTCTATCCACAATGTCTATATTCATCGTATTGCCATTTCTAATAGGAGCGGTGCAAAATTCATTGGTATAATGGCTATCTGCACTAGCAGTGCCTCCATTAGCACTATTACTCCCATTAGCTCCGCTTGTGCCATCAATTCCATTAGTGCCATTAATTCCATTAGCACCACTACCATTTTGAAGTCCGGGGGAATAAGGGAAAGGAATAAAGCCCCCTCCCATGCCTCCTATACCTCCGCCTCCACTCATAAAGGGGGTATAGCCACTATTAGAACTCCCACTAGAGCCATTTCCACTCCCAGCAATTGGGGGGAATGGGTTAGAGCCTACGCCTTGATAACCACTTGTGCCATTAGCTACATTTGCTCCACTACTTCCATTTTCCCCTTTAGCCCCATTATTACCAGAAGTGCCATTTTTTACTCCATTTGCACTTGTGCCATTAGAGCCAGCGTTATTGCTTGTGCCTCCATAACCACTTGCATATCCCATGCCACTTGCCCCACTCCCACTAAAACCTTTGCCATTTTTACTAGAGACATACGCACTTTTACTCACCCCTATGGCATTAGACATCTCACTATCGTTTTCACCGCCTAAGACAATCCTTGTGCCTTTTTTAAGAACCAGTTTGCTTTTAATTTCTTTAATGGCGTTTGTGGGGCTTTGTAAGGTCTTATAATCATTGCCCTTTTTAATATGAGTTACACTAATAGAAAGATTAGCTCTGTTTTTAGAAACCTTGTAATTACCCATAGCAATGGTATTTTCTTGCACCTTATTACCCACAACAACTAAAGCCTTAAATTCGCTATTTTTTCTTAAATTCCAATCTTGCATAGTCTGAATGACAAGAGCATGGCTATTTGAAAGTGCTACACATAAACTCATTAAAATTTTAAACACATTAGATTTCTTCTTCATTGTTAATTTCCTCTTTTGTTTTGATTGGGGGTTTTTTCTCTTTAAAGAACTCCGCTAAAATCTCCCCATCTTTTGGTTTAGGGATAAAGATGTCTAAATTAGGGCTAATAAACACTCTGCTCCCCTCTCTAATGATGATAATGGGGTTTTGCGCTCCATATTGCCTTAACATTTGATTGATAACTTGATTGATGCCCATGCCTGTATTTCTAGTGAGTTGCATAAGCAAGTAATCCCCAAAAAAAGGGTTGCCATCACCCTTTCTATTTTGCCTATTAGCTAAGGCTGAAGTAATTCCTATTAAAAGACCATTAGAGAGCGTGTTAGTGAGTAAGGGGATACCATAGCGTTGAAAGTTTCGGCTAATGTATTTGCCTACTAAGCCATTATAACCCTTCACATCAGCCCCCCTTGCGTTAGTGAGCATGATGTTTATGCCTTGAGGCGTGATAATTCTAGTCCAAGCAATGTTAAGGCGGTATTGTCCAATTTGATTGTTATTATTGTAATAGCCTATAACCTTAGAGCCTTTAGGGATTAGCACCGCTCTACCCATAGAAGCAAATATATCGCTCTCTACTTGGGCGGTTACTTTTCCAGCAATTTGAGAGCTAATAGGCGTGATTAAAAAGGCTGGTATCATTCTATCAGCGGTTATGGTTCTTAAAAGCTTATGCTCATTAGTGCCGATGTCTTTATATTTTAAATTAGTAAAACTATCCACGCCGTATTCCGTCTCAGGCTTAGTGGCTGGTTTAGTTGGTTCTAAAGGTTTAAGGCGTGTGTTTAAAAATTCTAATTGCTCTTTAGTATGCTTTGGTTTAGGCTTTATTTTAGAGGGGCTTTGTAAAACTTGTTGTAAATGCGTGATAGTATTATTTTGCTGATTAAGATTGTTGTTAAGATGACTATAATCTTTAATGTTAGGATTAGCTGAAACACTAGGATTGGGGCTAGTTTGTGTTGTAGGCTCTTGGGTAGTTACTTCTGGTGTTTCTTTGGCTTTTTCTTTTGGCTCTTCTTTGACTTCTTCAAAGAAATAATCACTTAAAGGGAATTTACTCTCACTTACTTGAAAGATTTCTTCTTTATTGTTATTGTTTGAGCCTTTATTAGCAAGCAATCCTAATGCCATTAAAACAACAAAGCCCCCAACACCTAAGCCTATCTTTTTAAGCAAGGATTGTTTCATCTTGCCCTCTTTGCTATCTTTTCTATACAAAGATAGGCTTTACCAAGCTTTAAATTCCATTGATTTGAGACATCTTCAGCGATTAAGTAATCGCCTACTACTCTGCTATTAACAGGATTATCATAGTCATCTATAACTTTATAAACTACAGGGAATTTACTTCTAGCATTAGAGCGGTTAAATTTAAAATAGGTAAATTGCTCATCATTAAAGATTTGAGTGGGTAAATCATCTTTGTATTTGGATTTGACAACCTTTTTACACATCCATAAGCAATACCATTTGCGTTTTTTCTTGTCTATAATGACATAGCCATATTCCATTTTTTTCTTGTTGATATAGATGTGATTGACATTGTCCCCAATTTTAATGAATTTGCCATCATCTTTGATTTTGGCGGAGTAATCCACATATTTCATTTCATCTTGGCTGTGTCTATGCTCTTTGAAAGTTTTAGTTTGATTGCTAATCACTTTAAAATTTTCTGAAGCCCTTCTAGAATTAGCTAAAGCGTTACTAGGTGGATAGCTAGGGGATTTGAAACGATTTAAAGAAATGGGAGCATTTGCTAACGCTATTTTAGTGGTAGTAGGGTTTTTAGATTTTGTAAGTGGGTTTTGCTCTTTAATATTTGGTGATTTTTTAGTTATCTTTTTAGGGACATTATGGCTTGTTTTAATGTCTTTGTTTTGGGTGCTATGAGTGGGTTTATTTTCTTTGTTGATTTCTTTCTTAGTGGTAGTGAAATTTTTAAAATACTCTTTAGAAGAAATATACACCATTAAGGCTGGGTTTTTAGAGCTAGTATATGTGGTTGAAAACATATAAAAGCTATAGACCTTACCGCTTTTTCCAATGATAGTTAAATTGCTATCTACGCCAATTTGCAAGAGCTTAATGAGTAAGATATTAGAAATTAAATGCTCTTTATCTTCGCCAAGCATTTTAGTAGAAAAGCCTATATCATCGCCTAGAACCACTTGTGCGATTGGCTCATCAAAAATAAAAGTGGTTGTCATAGCATATCTTAGGCGAATATTGAAAGTATCGCCTATGGTGTAGTGGATAAAGTGGGCGTTATCTTTGATAGAGCGATTTTTAGCAAAAAAATTGGCTTGGATGGCATTGAAGTTTGTCATAGGTTTTAAAGAATTATCTTCATCGCTATTATCATCGCTTAAAACTTCATCGCTCTTTTGAGTTTGTTTGGAGTTTTCTTTATTTGCATAAGGGCTATTAGCACTAAACGCACTAATAGGCGCATCATTAGGTTTTGGGGTGAGTTTATCATTAACATAATTAGTGGCGTTAGTGATAGTTTGCTTGGTGTTATTAAGAGCGTTATTAGTGAATTGCTTGGCGTTATTTAGCATTGTTTGAGTTTGTGTGTTATTTGGTTGGTTATTTTGTATAGGTGTAGTGGGTTGTGAATAAGGGTTTTGATTTGGCATAGGTGTTTGCATAGAATTAGGCTGTGTGTTGTAGTTAGTGCTAGGTTGTGTTTATTGGTTAGTCTGGTTATTAAAGGGTTGTAAGGAAACATCGCCTTTTGAATAATCCATAGGCTCATTATAATTTTGAATGTTATTTTCTGCTAATAAGGGAGCTAAGAGCGATAAAGTAAAACTAATTCCCCTAAATGCCCTAATCATTGTTCTTCCTTATTATTAGGCATATTAGCTGGGTTGTTTTGGGGGTTAGTTGGATTTTGTTTTTTGTATTCAATTTTAGAATGGGGTCTTTCCACTTTTTTATAAGTCTTATCTAGGGCTTTAATGCTTGCGATTTCACTCAAGGAATATTTATCTACGATAAAGCCTGTAGGGTTTTTAGGCATAGAACTATAATCAAATTGAATAAGGGGTTTGAAGTGATAGATTAAAGACACTCTGTAGCGTTTTTCAGAGATTAAATAGCCTTTATCAAAGACCTTAGCTACAATATCTGCTACAGCGATATTTTGTTGTTTGCCTTGCTTATAGATGGAAATATTGATGATTTTAATTTCTCTATCCATATTAGAGTTAGAATAGATACTGCCCTTGCCTGATACTAACTGCTCTAAAGTTTTCCACACTTCTTCAGAGCTTTGCTCTCTTATGGTTTCATTCAAGCGGATTTTGTCATCAATATGATTGATAGTTTCTCTAGCTGTAATGTAAGAGCCGACTAGATTTCTTAAAAATGCCTCGCCATAATCTACTTTGGTATCCGCTCTTTGCACCACAGCAAAATGCTTATCGCTATTAGCAAAGTCTATAAAATAAGGCGTGTTTTCTTTTAAGGGCATCATAATAAAAATGGCTATACTTAAAGCAATGATACCTATAAGCCCCCCTATAGCTAATCTATACGCTATTTGAGTGTTCTTTCTTTGGATTTCAAACACGCTAGATAAATCTAACTCATCTTTTTTAAAACTCTCTAATTGCGTGTTTATGCTAGATGTGATACTTTCTTGCAACTTATGCGTAACAATGCGTTTTAACTTAGGCAAAACCCTTTCTTGAATTTTATTCTCCCATTTTTCAAAAGAGATTTTTTCTAACTCTTGGTTTTTAGCAATGCTTGTTTGAATGCTTTTAATGAGCTCTTCTTGTTGGTTTTTTTCTTGTTCTTCTAAAAACATGCTTAAACTCATAAAAAAGCATTTAGCGTATTCTTTAATATTTTCTTTAGTAAAAGAGCCTATTTCAAAGGAATTTTCTAATTCTTTTAAATGCTCTCTAAGTTCTTGCAAATTAGACATGTGTCCCCCTTAAAAAAGAGTTGTTTAAGTCCTTTAACGCACAAGGGGATTTTTTCATTTCTATGAATTTCTCTGAGCATGCACATAGAAACATAGCCACTATCACAAAAACTAAACGCATGATGTTTTTCATTTAAGCACCTTTTCTAAGTGTTTTTTGTCATCAAAATTTTCGTGTTTGTTACTCACAAAGACTTCTCGCCAAGTTTTAGGGTAATGCTTAATGAGATTATCAATGTGTTCTACCATGCTAGAATTAGAGCTAAAGATTTGTAGGTAATTACCCAAAGAACTTAGGCTCACATCTATAATGTTAGATGAGCCATCATTCATGTTTTTGAGTAAGACTTTGTATTCATTAACGGCGGTGTTTTCTAAAAAATGTTTTTCTGTATCGCTTAGTCTAATGCCAAATTTATCGTTTAAATCTTTGGTATCAATATTTCTTTGGGGATACAAAATCAATTGCCCCATATTTTTTATAAAGCTTTGAGCGTTTCTCACTTCGCTTAGTTGGTTAATGTCTTGTAAGGCTAGAACAATCACCCCATTAGCCTTTCTAGCTTGAGTAATGATTTCATTGATTTTTTTATTCATCATTTCATTTTGAGCGTAAGACTTAAACTCATCAATAAAGCATAAAAACCCACGATTGATTTTTAAGGCTCTATCAATCATCTTATGAAAGACATAGTAGGCTAAAAGCCCAGCGTCATCATCATTGTGTAAAATGCTATCAGTATTTATGGTGCTAATACGAGTTTTAAAATCTAGACTATCCATTCGGCTAGAAAATAAGGAAGATTTTAAATAGTCTTCAAAACTACTATCTAAAATGTCTGTATTGGTTTTAACAATGGCATTGACAAACTCTTTTAAATCAAAAGGAAGGGGTAATTCTTGGTTGCTAAATTTGGCTTGTTTGACTTCATCGTTATAATTTCTATACATCGTATCAATAGCATTTAAAAGGGCTGTTCTATCTTCTACTTTATCCTTATGGTCATCATAACTATCCACTTTTGCCATTTGGGCATAAAAATGCAATAAAAAGGCTCTATTAGTTGCGCTATCTTCTAATGAAAAAGGGTTAATATGAAAGTTTTCGCCTTGATTATAAATCCCATCAAAATACTTGGTAAAGGAATACAAACCATTTAGTCTATCAAGAGCTAAAATATCAATGTTAGAATATTTTAAGGCACTCATCATCAAATAGCTAATGAGTGTGGTTTTACCAGCACCTGTTGCTCCTATAATCATGGTATGTCCCACTACTCGTGCGACATTGTGGGCTAACACGCCCTTATGTTTGACTTCTTGATTATGAAAATTAAACAAATAAGGGCTATGGTCTAGGTTCTTAAACACAGATAAGGGCATATCCCCCCAAGAATTTGCTCTAAAACCTGTATTATTTTTCTCAAACAAAATCAAAGATGCTATGACTTGGGAAGTTTGATGTCTCATTCTAGGGTTGATATTGGCGTTATTTGTGAAGAGTGAAAAATAAGATGGTTTTAGCCCTATAGTTTCTGTAACACTGCCTAGTCCAGCATTATTAAGCAAGGATAAAATCTCTTTTAAAGACTTGTCTAATTTAGCTTTACTTTTAGCCCTTATAACTAAGTTTAAAGCACACTCTTGCATGCTCAAACGATTGGCTTGCACTAATTCTATATAATTATCAATATCAGCTTTTACTATTTTAGAAAGCGTGAGCTTTTTCTTAGTTTTTAAAAAATTCAGGCTTTCAAATTGCCCTAAAGAGCGGATATGAAAGATTAAATCTAGTTCAATTTGGGTGTGTAAAAGAGTAGATATAGGGAGCGAAGAAATTTCTTCGCTCTCATAAGCCTTAATCCCCACACACGCACAAAAGGTGTTTTGATTTTGAAATTCAATGACAAAGTAATCTTTCTTAAAATGCACATTAGATGCAATATAGCTATCGCTTAATCGCTTTAATTTAGGATTAAAGGCGATGTATTTGCCATTGATGTATTCTGCGTAGAAATTTAATACTTCTTTAGAATTTAGTAAAGTGGGTTTAAATTCTTTAAGAGCGTTTTTTACTCTTTCTATGGTTTGAATGAGTAAGGCTCTTTTACTTGTGGTGCTAAAGGTTATCTTTTTTTTGAACTTGTTTTTCTTGTCTTTTTTAGAGCTTGTGTTTGAATGAGTTTCATTGGAGCTATTTTCATTCTCTTGTTTATCTTCTTTAGAGCTTTCTTCTAACTCTTCATTAATTGAAGTAGTCATTTCCAATTTCTTTTTTTCAAAGAAAGACTTGACATTAGAAGTGATAGTTTCAAACACTAAAAAATACTCTGTTTTATAGATTTCCTTGCTTTCAAATTGTGTGATAATAGCTTTGGCATAAATATTGTCAATATTTGGACTTTGATTGATAGATTCCTTACGCCTTTTAGTCACAATTCTTAATTGAATGTCTTTACTAATGGTGTTTAAAACATTTTGCCTTGTATCAAAATAGCCCTCCAAATCTTTTTGCATTAAGTTTGAATAACTTAGTCCTTGTAAAGACATAATAGCGACTAAATTTTCTTGTTTAGTGATGATGAAAGTATCATCATACAAACCTAAAATATTGCATTCCTCTGTCATAGAATAGGTTTTTGGAACAAAACCTGTTAAAAGGTCTATGGCTTTTTCTTTACAATATTTAAGAGCGTTTTCAAACATTAAGAAGACTTTCTTTTTCTTTTAGGGGTGTTTTTATTGCTTTGATTAGCTAAAACAACTTCTTTATGCAACTCATCTACAATATTTCTAATATTAGTAACAAGAATATAGGCATCTAAATGAGCTTCTTTTTTCATTAACGCATTCACACTTGATTTTAAGCTAGAGATAGCTTGTTCTAAGTTGTAAGAAATGGTTAATGGATTAGGTTTTTCTACTAAGACTTCTTTTTGCATATTTTTTCCTTTTAAGCGTAAAATGAATTAGCTTTGGTTTTAATTTTGGAATGAGCGATTAAAATGTCACTTATATATTCATCAAAGAACTCCGCTATGCTAAAAATTAAGAGAAAGCACACATAAAGCACAAAAGAGTTCAATATATCTAGCCAAGGTATCATAATAAAAGGCACAAATCCTGAGAGTAAAAAACTCTTAGCATTGAGCCAAAGAAATTTTTCTTTGGAGCTGATTTCTTTGAGATTAGAAACTGAAATACCAACTAATTGCATGGGGACTTCTTTTAAAAAATACTCATAAACCAGTTAGCTAAGGCTGGGGCTTTAAAAAAGATTGCAGCACCAATTGCAATAGCAAGCACGGTCATTAAAATTTCTTTCCATCTATCTAAGTTTTTCCATATAAAAATAGCAAGTCCTAAAAAAATAACCATTAAAATGCCTTTAGCCGTAGGGCTAGTGAGCTGTTGTTCAATGGAATTAAAAAAGGTAGTCATATCCGCTTGTAATAAAAGAGGTGAAAAACCTAAAAAGACGATAAGCTTTCTAAAATGCCTTAATTTTTTCATGCAATGTTCCTTTCTTTTTAATCACGCAAAATTTCGCTAACACTTTGTAAGTATTTTGATTGAGCTTAAAATCTAAGTGATAAATAACAAGTTCTTCATCAAACTCTAAATTTTCTTCATTGACAACTTGCGTTAAATGAATGATTTGATTTTTTAAGGCTTGTGTCATTTCATAGGTAATAACCTTTAAAACACCGATTTGTTTGATTTGAGCTAAATTCAAAGGCTCTTTGTCTTTTAGTAGGGCAAACTCACTCTCAAAAGTAAAATGCCCTAAGCTATTTTCTAAATGCTTTTCTAGCAATGAAAAATCTTTATCCCATAAATAACTGCAAGTAAGCTCTGTTTGGCTCTCTAAGGTTTTTGCGATTGTCTCTTGTTCTTTGTTTGAATAAAACTTTTCTAAATGCTCTTTTACATTCAGCAATGTTTCATCAATTTGTATAGACTTCTTGTGTAAGATTAGTTCAATCATTGTTTTCCTTTAGTAAATTTGAAAACTCTTCTCTTGTTAATTCATTCTTAGTTTCAGTTGTTGTTATCCAATAAGCTTGTAGATTTTTTTGTAAAGCTTTTTCAAACAAATCCGCTAAAAACTTTTCTTGTGTTTCGGTATCCATTTGCGAAAAATCAATTTGTAAAATCAGTTTGCTGTTTTTCTTATTGAAACAAATATTCAAAGTTGTGCTTGGTGTCATTCTTAAGCACTCTCTTGAAAGTAGTTTGAAACTTTGGGTGAGTTGTTAATAGGTTCGCCTACACATTCTTTGTCTTTTAAAGCCTTTAAGAGATTTTTCTTCACAATGGCTGTTTGATAGAAACAAAGATTAGAAGGAATGTCTTTGTTTGTTAAATCCTTGTAGGATAAAGTGTAAGTGGTATTAGGATTAGAAATAGGCGTGAATTTTAAAACAACATTATTAACTCTTTGCATAAGCTCTTGGCTAGGAATATGCATAACACATTCTTTGTTGTTAATTTTTACTCTCTCAATTTCTTTGGCAAACTTTTCTAAGAAACGCATAATCTGTAAGAAAAAAGGCGATGGGATATTGTTCTTTTGATTAGCTCCTACGGAGTTATAGCCCTCTAATTCTCTGTAATCTTTAAGATACACATACAAGTATCTTTGTTTTCCTTTAATGACTTCAATAAAACCTTGCTCTTCTAATATATTGACATTCTTTCTTAGAGTTCTTGATACAACTTGCAAAAACATTTTGGCGTAATGTCTATCTAGGGCAATCTTATTAGACTTAGCATTAAATGCGAGCTTGTAGAGTATGTCTAATAATCTTTTAGCTCCTTGTCCGCCTACAAAACTTATAGAACCTTGCTCATGCATAATGCTAGGATTAAAGAGTTTGTAGTCTAAATCTTTTTTAAATTTGAAATAATGCTCATGCGTGTTTTTAGCATAAGCAAGATTTGCCTTATAAAGTGTGTTTAACTCATCTTTATCTAAATTAGGTTTTAATGTCTTTGCCATAGTTTTCAAGTCCCTTTCTATGAGACTTAGAGACAGAAACTAACATTCTCAAAGAATAAAACTTTTTTCTTAAATCCATGTTTAATTGATGCGGACTCTTTTCTCACCAAAGATATTAAACTTTTTAAAAAATTGGAT
>NZ_VEZH01000020.1:0-26458 GCF_006440215.1 Helicobacter pylori
TTGTTTTTGTGCAGAAATTCAACCATTTCAGGGTTTAGGTTATTAGTTCCAAAAGTGATCGCATCTCTCCCGCTTGTAGGGATTTCTGCGTTATTGGAGTTTGTAAGTCTAGGGGGTTTGTTAAGATTGGGGGAGTATTTAAGGCAAAAACAAAGCAAAGTTATAGCAAGCAATGTTTTTGGCTAAAGTTTTTAATATAAAGCCGCTTAGCCATGAAAAATGCAATATCTTTAATCTATCGCTTCAAATCAATTGTTCAAAAAACACGCTACTTAGCATAAACAAAAAACCCTTGAATCAAGCCCAAGTTTGAGAGTTATCGGCTTGAAGTATTCTTTTTCTTACAATTTTTGTCAATGTCAAAATCGCATGCTTTTTGCATGTATTCTTCAGCCTTTTGCGTATCTTTTTCCACGCCCAACCCATACCGATAAGACTCTGATAACCCTTCATAAGCCCTAGAAGAACTCACATCAGCCGCCATTTTATAATAGACAATAGCCTTATCTTTGTCTGGCTCAATACCCAATTGATCATTCCCGCTATAATAAATATCCCCTAAAAGGATATAAGCTTCTACATTACCCTTATGCATCGCTTTTCTAAAGCACTCTGTCGCTTTCACATAGTTGCTTGGAACGCCCCTACCCTCCATATACATGATGCCTAAGTTTATATAGGCGTTAGTATAGCCTTTCTCTGTAGCTATTCTAAAATACTCCACGGCTTTCTTTTCATCTTTAGGAACGCCCCTACCCTCTTTATACATCACGCCTAAATTGTTATACCCTCTAGGTATATCGTTATCAACCGCTTTTTGAAAATATTCAGCCGCTTTCTTGTAATCTTTAGGCACACCCCTACCATTTTCATACATGATTCCTAAAAGAACATAAGCAAGCGGCTCGCCATTTTTAATAGCGCTCTTATAAAAAGAAGCCGCTCGCTCGTATTCCTTATTATTATAGGCTTCCTCCCCTTTATAAATATAATTCCTTTTTTGTTCAAGGTGTTCTGCACCAAGAGCGCTAAATAAACACAAACCTACCAAACAAATCTTCAAGGCTAATTTGCTTGCGTATCCCATTGTTACTCCTCTGCTATTAATAAGATCAAACATAATGTCAATAGCTACCGATCTTAAAAAAGAAACTGCATGCGTTCTAGAACTAACAGACATTCTCAAACTCCATTCTGCATACACCATTTTAGATCTAATATCGTCTCTTGTAATGAGAGATTTTACACTATTTTTATGAATATTAAAACTAAATTTAAGATTTTCTCGCTAAAAAGTCCCCCCCCCCCGAAAAATAGAGAAAGATGAGAGATAAAAAGCCTGTATTCTTCAAAAAGTCAAAATTCTTTCCTTGGATCCGTTGATCCATAGAAAACGCTCCCTTTAGTTTTAGGCAAAACTTGGATCGCATTCACATCGCCCATGACCGGCTTAGTAACGATTTGATAGCCCATTTTAGTGAGGTTATCTTTCACATCAGCGGGCATGCCAAACTTTTCAATCCTTAATTCATCAGGCAACCATTGCATATGGAATCTAGGGGCTGAGACCGCTTCAGAAATGTTCATATTGTAATCAATGACATTGGAAATCACTTGCAACACCGTAGTGATAATTCTAGACCCTCCAGGGCTTCCTACCACCATGAAAACCTTATTGTTTTTCAACACAATCGTAGGCGACATGGAGCTTAAAGGGCGTTTATTGGCTTCAATCGCATTCGCATCGCCCCCCACTAAACCATAGAGATTGGGGTTTCCTGGTTTTATGGAAAAATCATCCATTTCATTGTTCAATAAAAACCCTGCCCCATCAATACTAGCAGCGCTCCCATAAGAAGCGTTAATGGTGTAAGTAACGCTGACGGCATTCCCCCACCTGTCCGCTACAGAATAATGCGTGGTGTTGCTCCCCTCATGCAACTGCCCCATTCCTGGTTTGATTTGAGAGCTTGGCGTAACCGTATCTGGCTGGATAGTGTCAAAAATCTTTTTGGCATACGCCTTATTAATCAATTTATCCACCGGCACTGAAACAAAATCAGCGTCTCCCATATAAACCGATCTGTCCGCATAAGCTTGACGCATCGCTTCTGCAGCGATATGGATATTCTTAGAAGCCCCATACCCAAGAGCACCTAAATCCGCATTTTCCATGACATTTAAAATCTGGATCAAATGCGTGCCTCCCGAACTTGGCGGCGACATAGAAATGATCTTATAGCCACGATAACTCCCTACCACGGGTTTGCGCCATTTCACATTGTAACTGGCTAAATCTTCTTTAGTGATAATCCCTCCATTTTTTTTCATATCTTTCTCAATAAGATCAGCGACTTGCCCTTGATAAAAGCCTTTAGCGCCTAGCGTTTTGATTTGATTCAAAGTCTTGGCTAAATCTTTTTGGACAAACAAATCCCCCTCTTGATAATCAAGATGCCCTTTTTTAAAAAAATACTTTTTGCTAGAACTGTATTTTAAAAACCGCTCCCTTGCTTCCTTTAGGGTTTCTGCTTGTCTTTGTGAAATCGCATAACCATTTTCAGCCAATTTAATAGCAGGATCAATGAGTTGCGATAGTTTTTTGGTGCCGTATTTTTTCAACATCGCTTCCATGCCTGCCACCGTTCCAGGAACTCCAGCCGCCAAATAGCCGTCTTCGCTGAGTTTAGGGACTACATTACCTTGCTTGTCTAAAAACATGTTTTTAGTGGCTTTTAAAGGGGCTTTTTCTCTAAAATCTAAGGCAACATTTTCACCATTAGCCAAATGGATAACCGCAAAACCCCCACCACCAATATTGCCTGCTGCAGGATGGACGACCGCTAAAGCAAATCCAATCGCTACAGCCGCATCAATCGCATTACCTCCCTCTTCTAAAACCTTTTGCCCGATCTCACTAGCTAGCGGGTGGCTAGAAAGGGCTAAGCCTACTTTAGTGTTTTTAATGGGCGGATAACTCGCTGCACTCAAAGGGCTTAACAAACCCAAAGAGAGCGCTATCACGCCCAAGCCAATCGTTTTCAAAAAACTCCGTCTCATCTGTTTTCCTTTCAATCAACAATAATTGTTATTATAGCATAAGCTTTACAAAGCACCCTCTCGCTTACAGCTTATATGATGCTATTAACCATCATTGTTTGAGTGTTGGTTATAAATAAGGCTCAAAAATGAGTTTTAAAATAAATATAGAGTTTAAAAAAGAAGTTAAATAAGGCTTGTTTGATCAAAACGCTATGGGTAGAAAAATTATTGTTTAATCCCCAATAAAGTGTCTATCATTCGATCAATAGCGCTAATGACCTTAGCGTTAGCCGCATAGCCGCTTTGGAACTTGATTAGATTCACCATTTCTTCATCCACGCTCACTTGCGAAATAGAGAGTTGCTCTTTTTTAATGGTTTCTAACATGCTCTTTTTAGTGTCCAAGATACGCCCTGATTTTTCAGCATCCGTGTTGATTTTACCGGTTAAAAATTGATAAAACTCGCTGATTTTCATTGGTTTAATGTCAAACTTGTCGTTATAAAAATCCACGCTATCGTATTGCAATTGCTGCATCATGTTCGCCACATCAAAATTCCCATTAATGGGGGCAAGCCATGGGCGGATAGTGGTAGGCTCTTTTTTGTATTCTTTATTCAAGCTGATATTAGAAGCGTCATCGCCTTGAAAAAAAGGGTTGAGCTTTAACGCTCCCATAAAATTCGTGCCGTTATCTTTCATAGAAACAAACAACCCTTGCGAAGCGTTTTTAGGCTGGATAACAAACTTTTTAGTCTCATTGTTAAAGCTCGCTGTGAAATAATCATCAAAATCATTTTCGGTGTTATTGTCTTGATTGTCATCAGTGTTAGCGTTAATGGCTTGGATAATATCGTTCATGGTTGTAATGGGCGTGATAGCAATGGTTTTTCTGGCGATTTCTTTACCATCGGTGTTGTAAGCGATCAAGTCAAACGAGCCGTTTTTGATATTGTAGTTCGTGTCTTTAAAGGCTTCATCGCTGTTAAACTCCACCGGCTCGCCCTCAATATGATGACTCGCGCTTTGAGCGTAAATCGCATTAGTGGATTCTATCAAGCCCCTAGCAAAAGAATCCAACAAATCAATATAATCTTGCAATTTGCCCTTTGAAGTCCCGTTAGAGCCGTCATTATACACATCCAATAACGCCCCCACTTTCCCCTGATTGAGCTTGTCAGTAATATTAGTAACCTTAAAATCATCGCTTTGAAAATAGATTTGGTTCAAACCCCCTTTATTTTCGGATTCTTTAACCACTAAAGGATGGAAAATAGAACCATCAATGATATTGAACCCATGCCCGATATTAAGGTTATAGCTCTCATCAAAATCCGCTGAGTCTTTATCTGTGAGCGAATGGGTTTTAATGCTGCTTTTAAAAACATTCCCCCCTAAAAGCTCTCGCAAATGAAACTCTAATTCATCTCGCTTATCCCTTAATTCATTGGCATGCTTTAAACTCTTGTTGTTTTCCACTTCTTTAATGCGTTTGTTGATCTCAGCGATTTGAGAACCCAAGCTATTGACTTCTTTAATCACGCTTTTTAATTCTTCGCTCGCTTTATGCTGTAAGGTCGTTAATCTTTCTCTAGTGTCTTTAATGTTGTGCGTTAAAGCTTCTGTTTTTTGAGCGAGAGCCTGTTTTTGAGCAGAGTCTTTGGCGTTTTTAGACAATTCTTTCCATGAGTTAAAATAATCTTGCAAATCCGTAAAAAGGCTCGCTTCATCAATGTCCGGAAAATACGCGCTCGCTTCTTTTAAATGCGAAAACTCTGTATCGTAATAAGTGTTTTCGTAATTAGCCTTCGTGTAACGAGCAAAAACAAACTCATCATGCACCCTTTCAATGGCTTCTACATCCACGCCCATATTCACGTTTTTAGTGCCATACATGTAAGCCGCTTGGGGCTTTGCAATCACACGCTGACGGCTATAAAATTCATCGCTGGCGTTAGAAATGTTATTCCCGGTAACATCCACCATGCTCTGATGGGCTTGTAGGCCCGTGTAAGAAGTGTTGAGTGAAGATAAAATCCCGCCCATTTTACGCCTGCACTCTTAAAAAATGGCTCCCCACATGCCTAGAGCCTTTATAGTCGCAAGTGTCATGGGGGATGATTTGTTGGATGAGCGAAGAATAAAACTCAGAGACCGCAAACGCCATGCGCGAATAAATCAGGTTTTTTTCTTTCAAAACAAACAAGGACTCTCGCATTTGGTTTAAAAAATCGCTCGTTTTTTCGTCTAATAATTCACTCATTTCTTTATTAGGGAATTGGTTTTTTAAAGACAACATTTGTGCATCTATATTCGCTTTTTCTTTCTCAAAAGCTTGAATCGCTAGCTGTTTTTGATGGTTTCTTTCAAAAATTTCGGTGTGTTTAGCGAGCTTGATGTCTCTTATATCGTGCTCGGTTAAATCAATCAATTCTTTCAATTGGTTTAGTGCGTTTTCTAAATGAAAATGTAAAACGACCATAACAAATCCTTTAGCTCTTGTTTCAGTGATATTCAAGCAAATACTATGCCGTTTTATTTGATGATAAAACCCAATTTCTTAAGGGGATAGGGGGTATTTTGAAATCATTCTCCCCTTAAAGCTCCCTTATTGAATCGCCTTTAACATTTGTTTAGCGATTGCAGCAATCACATTCACACTCATCGCATTCCCTGCTTGGGATAATAAATGGCTTTCTTTAAAGTTAGGATTATTTTTAATCCTAGCGATCAAATCCCTAGGAAATCCTTGCAAAAGCAGGCTTTCAATAGCGTTTAATCTTTTGATTTTGCCTTTTTGAATATAAAACAGGCCATGCCGAGAAGTCCTTAAAGTAGGAAAAACATTAAAATACAACCTTAAATCAGATTGTCTTGTGTCTAAAACGGCGTTTTCTAAAGTTAAGATATTCTCTAAAGAAACCTGGTTATGGTTGTATGGGTTGTGCAAGTATCTTTGAAATGCAGCGTTACTCACATCCAAATAGCATTCATTGCCAGCGTCTAAAAAATTGTTAAAACAATAATCATTGGCTAAACCTAAAGGGAAATGAAATGGGTGTTTCAAATCCTTCCTAAACCCTACGATATAAAGGCGTTCCCTCTTTTGGGCTAATTGGAAATCAGCGCTGTTTAAAATTTTATAATAAGTTGTATAACCCGCTTCTTGTAGGGCTTTGATAATGGTTTTAAAAGTTTCTTGCTGCTTATGGTTGATTAAGCCCTTAACGTTTTCAAGCAAGAAACATTTGGGCTGTTTGACTTTTAAGATACGAATAAGCCCATAAATAATAGTCCCTCTTTCATCTTCAAGCCCTTTCCTTTTGCCATTGATAGAAAAAGCCTGACAAGGAAACCCGCTAACTAACGCATCAAAATCGGGCAAATCATTAGGGTTGATTCGCATCAAATCCCCAAAATTATGGGTGTCCTTAAAAAATAATTCATAAGTTCTAAGGGCTTCATGATTGATTTCGGCATGCCCTACGCATTTTAAACGGCATTGCTCCAAGCCCAAACGACCTCCACCAATACCAGAGCAAAAATCCATAAAAGTTAAAATTCCCAATCAATCATTCCTAACACACAAAAAAACACGCCCTATTTAAGAGAGCAAAAAACTCAAAACATAAAGAAACTAAAATTTAATGGAAAACAAAACGACAGCAAGAACAAACCCCCTAGAAATGAAGCCCCTAGCTTATCCCCAATAAATCCTGTGCCATTTTGTGAGAAGTCTCATGCAAGTTGATTTTATACTGGTTATTTTCAATAGCTTGCTTGATTTCAGCTACCCTATCAAGAGCGGTCTCGCTGTTTTCAACTTTTTCATTCTTTTCCACACGTTTGTAATTCCCCAAAGACTGCACCGGAGCAGGAGAATAAATGGCATTGATCATTGTAAAATCCTTTAATTTAATATTCAATTCATTACAGCAAGTATCGGCAAAAAAGAAAAAAAGTTAATGGATTTTTGAAATCTGTTTTTGCAATTCCTTACCAAATTTCTTGGTGGTGGTGATGGGTTTTTTTCCGGTTTCTGCCACAGAGCCAAACGATTGCGATTGCAAACTTTTAAACATAAAAAACATTAAAAAAATTAAAATATAGCAAAATAAAAAAAAGCAAATGGTAGGGAATAGCCAATTTTTGAGGTTAGAACTATTCATGACCTTGCCTTTTAAATACTCCTATACCCTACTACTACCCTACTACCCATGCGAGCATGAGCAACCACAACCCCCACCTTTCTTCCCGCCATGACCCCCATGACCGCCACAGCAACCTGTCCCACCGCCATGGTGTGAAGCTAAAATTTCTTCTTCGCTCACTTCCCTAAAACCTAAAACCTTGAAACGAAACGCTAAAGTTTTCCCGGCTAACGGGTGGTTATAATCCACCATCACATGCGTAGCGCTAAAATCTTTGATAGTGGCTTGAATGGTTTGATTATCTTCAGTTTGCCCAAAAACGCTCATGCCTTTTTCTAATTCAATGCCTTCAAATTGATCTCTAGGGACTTCTTGCAAATAGCTGCTTTCATAAACCCCATAAGCTTCTTCTGGGGCGACAACAACCTCTTCCCACTCGCCAATTTGAGCCTTTAACACCGCTTTTTCTAACCCTGCTATGATTTGATTAGCGCCTATAATAAACTCTAAAGGCTCTTTAGAAATATTGCTGTCTAGCACAACGCTAGAACCTTGCTCCCTCACTTCATATTCAATCAAAGCGGCTTGTTTGACTGACTCTAAATCATGGTTTTGCATGATGGTGTTTCTCCTTGTTTTCTAAGATTTTTTTTGCCATTTTAGCTTGTTCGCTTGAAGGATACAGGTGTTGCAAAGTGTTTAAAAATTTATAATAGTTTTGATCGTCTTTGATTTTTTTAAACGACCATGCCGTATGCCACAAAAGCACAGGCATGTAAGACGCTTTTTTATTTAAAAGAGCACTCTCTTTGTAATATTTGATCGCTTCTCTATACCTCTTTTCCCCATAAGCCACTTCTCCAAGCGCATAACGCACATAATAAAGTCGGTAACTATTGGCTTCTAACCACAACAAACGCTCTTTGGCTTCTGCATAGGATTTATTTTTAAAAAAAGACAGAGCTTCTTGAAAAATCTCTTTTTGCTTAGACAAGTCTTTATCAAACTCAACTTTTGCCTTTTCTTGGGTTTTTCTCTCTTGATTTTTTGGGGATTCGGCTTTTAAAGGAGGGTTTTTATCAGTCGGAGCACTTGATTTGAGCGGCTTTTCAGCTTTTTCCTCTTGTTCTTTGAGGGCTTTTTGGATTAAGGCGATTTGTGAAACCAAATCCTGGCTTAACTTGGTCAATAATTCACTCATCTCTTTATTTTGCTTGTCTAACTGCTGGATAGCTTGCTGGTTAGCATGAATCTCATTCCTCAAATCCTCCAAAGTTTGCGATTGCTGCTTTAATGTGTTAGCCTGCACTTCTTGCGAAGCTTTTAAGGCTCGTAAGGATTCTTCTTGGGAAAGGATAGCGTTATTGAGATCTTTAATCTTATTAGCCTGCCCTTCATAAACGCTCCTTAGACCCTCTTGAGCTTGAGTGTTAGCCTCTACTTGCGAATGGATTTTGGTCAAAATATTAGAAAAATTCTTACTATTGACTTGCAACTGCTTGAGTTCTTTTTTGGTAGCTCCGCTTTGCAAATCAAACGCTGAAGGCTCCCCATTGAGAAAAAAGGGAGCGATAAAAGGGATAAAAAAAAGCCTTTTCATCCTAGAATTACTTCACTAATTTGACATCCACCCTTCTGTTTTCTTTGTAGCATTCTCTAGTTTTTTGAGTGCATTTGGGTTTGGTTTCACCAAAACTGATGGTTTTAATCATATCTTTTTCTACCCCCTTAATGACTAAAGCGTTTTTCACGCTCAAAGTCCTTTTAACGCCAAGCGCTTGGTTGTATTCGCTAGAGCCAAATTCATCGGTATTGCCTTCCAAAAGCACTTGCATGTGGTTTTCTTTAGCTTTTTGCACGATCTCATCTAAAGTCTCTTGATCGGATTCTTTGATCTCATACTTATCAAAATCAAAATAAATAGAAGCGATTATAGTCCCACTCTCAATAACTGGCTTTTCCTCAACCACTGGAGCTGGCTCTTGTTTAGGCTCTTGTTTTTCTTGAGCTGTCTCTGTAGAAACAGGCGCACTTTGAACCGTTTTAGCGCTCACATCACCAGCCACGGTTTCTTTATCCATGTTGTGTTTACAACCAGCTATGAATAAAAAAGCTACCAAGAAACCAAATACAGAAGATCTTTTCATTATAAATTCTCCAAGAATAAAATTTAATAAATGTCAATATTAACTCATATTCGCTTAATTTAACCTTACCAATCAAAGGCTTGTATTTTCACATTCTTTAAAGGGAATAAAAAACTCTGATTATAGTCTAGCAAAATAAGCCCCATGGCGTATTCTTGGGGTGTCTTTTTGATATACATGATATTCCTCCCATCCATAGAAAAACGAGGCATCTGGTTAGAGCCATTCACGGTAAGCCTACGGATATATTTGCTGTTTAGAGTGATCAAATTCAAATTAAACACTGTTTTGCCAAATTCATTAAGATTTTCCCTGCTTACATACACGATACTGTCTTTATAAGCGTCAATGGATTCATTGCTTCTTCCTTCATAAAGGAGTTGCTCCGCGCTCTCTTTTAATCCCAATTTCTTCATATAGATGTTAGGATAACCGGATCTATCCGAAACAAAAGCCATAGACTTGTCATCTTCTAAAAACACTCCTGAGACATCTATTCCAGGATAGCGCGTTATTTTGGTTTTAGTTTTTTTATGCGTGTCATACAAATACACATCCGGTTGGCCATCAGGGGCTAAAGACATTAAAATTTTAGAGCCATCAGAACTCACGCTAGAGACCACAGCCATTCCTTGAGAGCTAGCAACATTCTCATGAGTGGCTTTTTGGATGTTATATTTTAAAATCATGGGCGTTCTTTCGCCATATTGCGTGTAATAAAACTCCGTTTGCTCAGCGTTCGCCCATTTAGGGAAAATATTGAGCCTGTTGTTTTTGATGATTTCTTTTTGATAGCGCATCGTATAATCGGCTAATGCGATGTTTGTGATTCCTGGTCCAATATATTTAGAAAAAACAATAAGGCGCTTCATCCAAGCGATAGAAGGGGCTTTTAAATAATCATTCACCACAATGGCCATGTTGTGCGCTGCAAAAGGGTATAAATCGGAACTTAAAATGGGGTAGTCAAAAGTCTTTTTGAGCGTTTCTGTATCCACATCATAAAGTTTTAATCGTGAAATTTTTTTACCATTTTCTACCGCCACGCTCACAAGCGCTACAAGATGGACTTTTTTATCCTTGAGTTCTGCGTAATTGATAGCGCCTTGCTCCTTGTTTTGAGAAACATCAAAATGCTGACTAGTCTTTAAATCATTCGCCAAGACTTCATGCAATTTTAAAGCGTAATTGGCATCGTTATCTATAGAGTAGCGCACTTCAATCTTAGGAAGTTTTTGAATGGTTTTAATAATATCTAGTGTTTTATCTGTTGCAAAAAGCCCTATAGCGCATATTAAAAAAAGCCATAAATACCTCATTGTTCTTCCTTAGTGGTGAAATTAACTTGAATAGAAATCATGTTTCCTCCAGGATATGGGGGAAAATCCACTTTCTTTAAATCATTTAAAAGGGTCATCACACTCTTGTTATAATCCTTAAAATCGGAGTAGCTAAGAATGGTATAATCAAACTCTCCATCTTTAGTGATCATAATCAGCACGCTCACTGAAGCCTTGTGGTAAAAAACCCCTTTCCAACCTTTATATAAAATCTGATAGATTTGAGCATACCACTCTTGATAGGCTTTTTCATCAACCCCATCTTGTTTAGGGATTTGCAAATCTAAAGTCTTATTTTTAACGCTTTCTAGTTTTTGCGCGAATTGATCTAAATTCTGTTGCAAACCTTTCAACATCTCTTGATTTTTTTGGTTTTTTCTCAAGCGTTGCTGTTCTTTTAAACGCCTTTGCTCTTCTTCTTGTTCATTTTTTTGCTCATCTTTTTGAGCGTTTGTGTCTGTCTTTTCTTGAAAATCATTGAGTGAAGAAAAAATATTTTCAAGGCTTTCTTCTTGTTCTTTGGGATCAATAAAATCGCCCTCCTTATCAGTTGCATTTTTTTCAGCTACTTTTTCATCTTTTTTTTCAACTACTTTTTCATCTTTTTTTTCATCGCTTGGCAAATCTTCTAAATTCAAATCAATGATTTGTTCGTTTTTTTTGCCCAAATCCAAAAGGATTTTCTCCGCTTCTTCATTGTGCCTTTCTAACAACAAACCATACAATAACAAAGCATAGAGCAAGAACGCTAAAAAGCCAGAAACAACAAAGATCGCGCTCTTACTCATGCAAATTAGCCCTGCTTTTTAAGGACTTGTGATTAAAGAAACTTTTAAAAAACCCGCTTCTTTAATCGTTTTTAACAAATAGATCACTTTGTCATAAGTCAATCGCTTGTCCGCGCGGATACTAACCCTAGTATCTTTATCGTATTTCTTAGAAAGCAAGTTAAAAGTATCCGGAAAAGAGTTGTATTCATAGGTTTGACTATCTATATAGATTTTTGCGTCTTTATCCATGCGGATCTCTATCATTTTATCTTGAGTGGCTCTAGCAGTTTTTGAACCAGAAGGCAAAGCAATCTCTTCTTTATAAGTGAGAGTGGGCGTCGTTACCATAAGAATAGCCAATAAAACAAGCATCACATCCACTAAAGGCGTGATATTGAGTTCTGGCTTGTCTTCATCCCAATAGTTATCATAATTCATAAAAACCTTCTAACTCCCTATTTAAGATATTTATCAAATCCCCTTAAAAGCTTTATTTTTTAGAAGACAAAATATCCACTTGCATCTGCACATAAACCGATAAATCATACACCTTGCGTTTTAAAATCAAGTAAAAAGAATAGGCTGGAATGGCCGCTAAAATACCTGCAGCGGTAGCGATAAGAGCCTTAGAAATAATGGGTGCGATCACCCCAAAAGAAGCCTGACCTAACGCGCCCAAATTGTTAAACGCTTCTAAAATTTCAACCACCGTTCCAAACAAACCAATAAAGGGGGCTGTAGAAGAGATGATGCTCAATACCACTAAACCCGTCGTGCTTTGCTTAAGAACTTGATGTTTCCAAGCCTGCAACAATTCATTAGAATACCTTTTGGTCTCATCATTTCTTTTTTTATTAAACATAAAATGCTCTGGAGCGTCTTGTGCCCCATTAAGAATGTTAGACAAAGATTGCATCTCGCGCTTGAGCTCAATCTTTAACACAATGCTCTTATACAAAAAGACCCATAAAGTCATCACCAAATAAAGCGAAATCCAAACTAAAACAAGCGTGGTAACAAACCCGCTCTTATTGAAAAAATAAACGATTGAATCTAACATGTTATCCCCCTAAAGAGACTCAATCTTAGCAAGCACGCTAGAGACCGCTAACCTGTCAGAGCTTGCGTCCTCTAAAAGCTTTTTAGCCCTAGAGATAGCATCATCTCTGTCATCTGATTCTTTTTTAATAAAGACCGCCCCATCGGCTAAAATATCCACCCGTTCTTTGGTAACTTCTGCATAACCCCAATTGATCGCAATGTGCTCTTTTTGGTTTTCAGTTTCAATCTCAATCACTCCCGCTTGAAGCAAGGTGATCATGTTGCTATGCCCATAAAGCACCCCAAATTCCCCTTCAACTCCTGGCAACACAACGCTTTTAACCTCTCCTGTATAAACCTCCCCCTCAGGAACTACCACACTAATTTTCAACAAAGCCATGGCAAAACCCTTAGGAATTTTTCATGTTTTTAGCTTTTTCTAAAACCTCTTGAATGCTGCCCACCATGTAAAACGCATTTTCAGGAATATGATCGTATTTACCCTCTAAAATCCCTCCAAAACCCTCTAAAGTCTCTTGAAGGGTTACATACTTACCAGGACTTCCTGTAAACACTTCAGCCACAAAAAACGGCTGGGATAAAAACTTCTCAATTTTTCTGGCCCTCTCAACAATCTTTTTATCCTCTTCGCTCAATTCGTCTAAGCCCAAAATCGCAATAATATCTTGCAAATCCTTGTATTTTTGCAAAACCTGCTGGATACCGGTAGCGATTTCATAGTGTTTCTCGCCGATCATTTGAGGGCTTAAAATCCTTGAAGTGGAATCTAAAGGATCCACCGCCGGATAAATCCCTTTTTCAGCGATCTTTCTATTCAATACCGTAGTCGCATCCAAATGCGCAAACACTGAAGCAGGGGCTGGGTCAGTCAAATCATCTGCTGGCACATACACCGCTTGAACCGAAGTGATAGAGCCATTTTTAGTGGAAGCGATACGCTCTTGAAGTTTCCCCATTTCCCCGGCTAGCGTGGGCTGATACCCCACGGCTGAAGGGATACGGCCTAATAGCGCGCTCATTTCCGCACCGCTTTGAGCGTATCTAAAGATGTTGTCAATAAACATCAACACATCTAAGCCCTTTTCATCACGAAAATACTCTGCCATCGTCAAGCCGGTGAATGCGATGCGGTTTCTCGCGCCTGGTGGCTCATTCATTTGCCCATAGCACAGCGCGACTTTGTCTAAAACGCCCCCTTCTTTCATCTCAAAATACAGATCATTCCCTTCTCTGGTGCGCTCCCCCACACCTGCAAACACCGAATACCCGTTATGTTTATAAGCCACATTGTGGATAAGCTCCATAATGATCACCGTTTTCCCTACGCCAGCCCCACCAAACAAGCCTACTTTACCGCCCTTAGAATAAGGTGCAAGCAAGTCAATGACTTTGATACCGGTCTCAAACATTTCTGTTTTAGTGCTTTGCTGCTCAAAACTAGGGGCTTTTCTGTGAATGGGCCAGGTTAAGGACGGCTTAAGAGGCTCTAAATTGTCAATACTCTCGCCCACAACATTAAAAATGCGCCCTAACACTTCTTCGCCCACAGGCACTTCAATCATTTTTCCACGAGCTTTGACGGCTTGGTTACGCACTAAGCCTTCTGTCATATCCATAGCAATCGCTCGCACCCGATTACCGCCCAAATGGGCTGCCACCTCTAAAACTAAAGATTTTTGAGCGCCATTGACTTCAAAATTAATGTCTAACGCTTCAAAAATCGCCGGTAGATAGGACTCAAACTCCATATCTACCACCGGGCCTAAAACCTGAATGATTTTACCTTCCATCGCTTTCATCGCTCCTTATTTTAATGTAATTTTTATTTTAGGGCTTCTACGCCTGCATTGATTTCTACTAGCTCGGTCGTAATCGCCTCTTGTCTGGCTTTATTATAAGAAATAGTTAAAGTTTTAACCAAATCTTTAGCGTTATTTGTCGCTGTATCCATAGCCTGCATTCTAGCGCTATGCTCTGCGGCTAAAGAATCAATCAAAGCATAGTATAAACTATACTCCACATATTTTTCTGCCAAAGAGTCTAAAATTTCATCTTCACTCCCGCTTGGTTCGCTAGTAATAGTCTCTTGCGTCTCATTAGGCTGAGGGTTTTGGTGGATGATTTTATACCCAATAGGCAAAATTGTTTTGACTCTTATTTCTTGGCTGATCATGTTTTTAAAGCCATTATGAATGATAATCACCTTATCGGTTTTCCCACTCAAATAATCCTCTACCACTTTTTTCATGAATTCTTGAGCGCGTTCATAATTAGGCATAGAACTCAAATTATTGATCTTGTCTAAAACCTCTATCCCGTTAAAGCTAAAATACTCATTACCCTTTTTACCAATGCCGCGCAAACGCACTTTAATGTCTTTTTCTTTGTATTCATTCGTGCATGCTAAAACTTTTTTAATGGTATTGGTGTTAAAGCCCCCACAAAGCCCTTTATCGGCTGTGATAAAAATAATATCCACTTTTTTGATTTCAAGTCTTTCTAGTTCCCTAAAATACTTGCTTTGAATGTCTTCAATCCCTTGATTTTTCATCTTAGATAGCACATCATCAAACACAGCGTCCAGTTTCAACGCATACGCTCTGGAATTTCTTGCAACTTCTTCAGCCTTTCTTAGCTTGGAAGTGGAAACGAGTTTCATCGCATGCGTGATTTTTTGCGTGTTTTTAACGCTTCCAATTTTCTTTCTAATGTCTCTTAAATTCGCCATGTTCTAGCCGTCTCCTACTCGCTATAAGTGAGCTTAAATTCCTCTAAGACTTTTCTTAGCATGGCTTCTAAATCCTTATCTAGCGCTTTTTTAGTGTGGATTTCTTCTAAAACTTGGGGGTATTTTGCTTCCAAGAAAGGGTGCAATTGCTCTTCAAAATCCACGACTTTTTTCACGCTCACGCTATCTAAAAAGCCCTTAGCCCCAGCGTAAATAATGACCACTTGCTTTTCAATAGGCAAGGGCGAATAAGGGGCTTGTTTCAGCACTTCTACCATGCGTTGCCCCCTTTCTAATTGCTTTTTACTCGCTTCATCTAAATCAGAAGCGAATTGCGTGAAGGCTTGCAGCTCTCTGTATTGCGCTAAATCCAAGCGCAAAGTCCCTGAAACCTGCTTGGTCGCTCTGATTTGAGCGGCCCCTCCAACCCTTGAAACCGATAAGCCCACATTGATAGCCGGGCGGATCCCTGAATAAAACAAATCCGTTTCTAAGAAAATTTGCCCGTCTGTAATAGAAATGATATTCGTAGGGATATAAGCTGAAACATCGCCCGCTTGAGTTTCCACAATAGGGAGCGCGGTCAAAGAACCCGCACCCTTTTCATCGCAAAGCTTAGCCGCTCTTTCTAAAAGCCGTGAGTGGATATAAAACACATCTCCAGGAAAAGCCTCCCTACCTGGGGGTCTTCTCAAAATCAAAGAAATTTCTCTGTAAGCGACAGCATGCTTACTCAAATCATCATAAATGATTAGGGCATGGCGGGCATGATCTCTAAAGTATTCCCCCATAGCCACACCTGAATAAGGGGCTAAATATTGCATCGCAGCTGAATCTGAAGCCGAAGCGTTGATCACGACGCTGTATTCCATCGCTCCGTATTCTTCTAATTTGCGCACCACTTGCGCAACAGTGGATTCTTTTTGCCCAATAGCCACATAGATACAGATCACATTTTGCCCTTTTTGGTTAATGATCGCATCGATCGCTACGGTGGTTTTACCGGTTTGTTTATCTCCAATGATCAATTCCCTTTGCCCACGCCCAATAGGCACCAACGCATCAATGGCTTTAATGCCTGTTTGTAAAGGCTCATGCACGGATTTTCTGTCCATAATGCCCGGGGCTTTTTGCTCGATGAGACTAAACTCATTCGTTTCTATCTCACCCTTGCCATCAATAGGCTCACCCAAAGCGTTCAACACACGCCCCACAATTGCATCGCCCACAGGAACTTTCATCAAACTCTTCGTGCGTTTAACGCTAGTCCCCTCTTTAATATTGTTGCCAAAACCAAACACAATCACGCCAACGCTATCTTCTTCTAAGTTAGCCGCAACGCCTTTATCCCCTGTTTCAAACTCTAGCACTTCATACGACATCACACCATTTAAGCCATAAACCTTAGCCACACCATCAGCGTATGAAACGACTTTTCCTACTTCAGCCATATCGCAATCAAGTTCAAAATTCTTGATTTTTTCTTCAATAACCGAGCTGATTTCTTCCAATTTTAGTTGGGACATTATCTTTATCTCCTTAGATTGATTAAATAGATTGAATAATCTGTTTTTCTATTTTCTTTAAAATATCTTCTTTAGAAAAGCCTATTTCTAAATCCAGGCTTGAAACGCTCAAAGAAACCCCTTTTTTAGACCAAGTGTCTTGAGCGATTTCTACAGGAGCGTTAAAACGCACTTGCAATTTTTGCTGCACGGCTTCTAGCTCATTGTTTTCAAGCTTTTGTGGGACTAAAAGCGTGGCTTCTAAAGTCTTTTTAGAATCAAAAGACAGCTCTTGAATGATCAATTCCAGCATATCAAGCCTATTATTTTTTAACACCACTTCCATCACAGGCTTTAACACTGAACATGCTTTTGTGGAAGTTATTTTTTCTAAGATTTCAAATACAACCTCTTTTTTCACTTTTAGAGAAACATGGACTAACACCCGGTTGAGTTTGTGCAATTTTATGGCTTCTGCTGCATTTTTAAGCCCCACAACGATTTCTTCCAATAACGCTAAATCGCCTTTAGTGTGGTTTTTCAACGCCTTAGCATAATGCTTAGAGATCACTTTTAAATCTTGCATTTAAAGCCTTTGTTTCAAAATATTCACGCAATCTTGTGCATTGAAAGAGACTTTTTTGCTCTCTCTTAGATCTTTAAAAACGCTTTCAACCAGCTCTCTTTTGATCTTTTTAACTTCTAAATCCATCAACGCCTTAGAATTTTTGATCAAATTTTCCACATCCATTTTGGTTTGCAATTCGTATTTTTGCGTGATCGTGTAGGCTTCTTTATTCGCATCAGAAATAATCAATTCAGCTTTTTCTTTGGCTTGCTCTAATTCTTTAAGGAGTTTTTTCTTATTTTCTTTACTCACTTTAAGTTGGGCTTGAATCTCTTCTAATCGTTTGGAGATTTCAAGGCTTTTGGAGTGCAAAAACGCTCGCAGTTTTTTAGCCAAAAAATACCACAAAATCCCCGCAAATAAGAGGAAATTTAAAGATCGCTCTATAATGTCCGTTTGTGAAATATCCAATCCAGTAGCGCACAAAGGGCTTAAAAGGATCAAAAACCCTAACACCATTTTAACTAACACCATCTATCAACTCCCTAAACCCATAGCCACACGCTTGTTTAACTCGTCTTCAAATACCGGCATTTGCGCTTGCAACTGCTCTTTTAAGACTTGCTTTTCATTTTGTAATTGCTTTGCGAACGCTTCAAACTCTTGATTGAGTTCGTTCTCTTTTTGCTTGATCACAGCGTCATAGGACTCTGTGGCTTTTTGAATCGCTTCTGCTATCATTTCTCTGCGCTTTTCAGCAGCTTCCTTAAGAAGAGTCTCAATTTGATGGCCAATCTCCACGCTTTGGGTGTTATCCGTTTTGATTTTAGCCAAGCTATCCTTTATCTCTGCCTGTCTGTTATCCATAAAAGCCAACAAAGGCCTATACACCCAAACATTCATCGCCCATAACAACAACACAAACACTACAAAAACGACCGCCATTAAATAGGGGTTAACCGATATATTCATAGCCTATTTCTTTCCTAAAAACCTACAAAATATTTGAAATTCGCATTTGTTATAAAAACATTAACTCTATCTTAACAAAAAATCGCTTAAAAACTGAGAATATCTAAGCATTAAGACATCATTTTTTTCACAAAAGCCTCTAAAAGAGAATTTTTATAACATCGTAAAACTATTTTATTCCCTTTTAAAGCCGCTTTAAGCTTGTAACGATCCCACAAACTTTGATTAAAGCGCTCTAATTCATCTTCAGCGATGAGCGTTTGGGTTTCCTTGAAACCATGTTTTTTATTGTCAAAATTTGCGTTTATTTTAAAATCACGCGTTAAATCTTCTGTCTGGCGCACGCTGAGTTTCTGCCCTATAATGGAATTTAAGATCAATTCTTGTTTTTCTTCATCTAAACCCACCAAAACTTTTGCATGCCCTGAAGTGATTTTTTCTTCTAAAAGAGCGTTTTGAACCTTAGAAGAGAGCGTCAATAAACGCATGATATTAGCCACATGGGCTCTGGATTTTTTAACGATTTTAGACAGCTCTTCTTGGGTCATTTTATAGCTTTCAAGCAATTCTTTATAAGATCTAGCCAACTCTAAAGGGTTTAAATCTTCTCGTTGGATATTTTCAATCAAAGCGACTTCACGCATTTTTTCTTGCTCAATATCCACAATAATCGCCTTAATCGTAGGCATTTTAGCTAATTTGCTCGCTCTTAAGCGCCTTTCACCAGCGATCAAATGGTAACGCCCGTTCTCACTCACCACCAAAACCGGTTGCAACAAACCATGTTCTTTAATGGATTGCGCTAATTCTTCTAAAGAATCTTCGCTAAAGATTTTTCTGGGCTGGTAGGGATTAGGCATCACCTCATCAATACCAAGCTCCACAACCCGATTCGCTCTTTCATACAGCCCCTGCTCATACACTTCATTGATTTCAGGGAAAATATCCGCTAAACCCCTACCCAACACTTTATTTTTTGCCATATGCTACCCTTGAAGAATGCTTTGAGCTAATTTTTGATAAGCGATACTGCCATTAGATTTAATATCATAGAGCAAAATAGGCTTACCAAAACTAGGCGATTCCGCTAGTTTCACGCTTTTAGGGATCATAATATACTCTCCTGTAGCTGAATCTCTAAAAAACTCTGAGTCAAAATACTTGAACAATTCCGCTAAAACCCCTTTTGTCAAATTGAGTTGAGGGACATGCATAGTGGGCAAAAAACCTCTGATTTTGAGCTTAGGGTTCGTGCTTTTTTGCAGCATTCTAATGGTGTTAAGCAATAATTTAGTGCCTTCAAGGGCAAAAAATTCGCATTGGATAGGAATGATCACCGAATGGGCTGCTGAAAGCGAATTGATCGTGAGAGGCCCTAGAGCTGGCGGGGAATCAATAATGATATAATCATAAAGCCCCACCACGCTCTCTAAGGCGTTTTTGAGCATGAGCTCGCCTCGTTTATTCTCATCTTGAACGCTATCATAAAAGGTTTTTTCAAACCCAGCTAAACCCAAATTAGAAGGCACTAGATCCAAAAAAGGCATTTGGGTTTTTAAGATCACTTGAGAAATTTGCTTACGGCCAATCAACACATGATAAATATCATAATCAATTTTATCGCGCCTAAAACCCAAGCTTGAAGTGGCGTTGGCTTGAGGGTCAAAATCAATCAGCAAGATTTTTTTTTCATGCACTGCTAAAGAAGCCGCTAAATTAACCGCTGTTGTTGTTTTGCCCACACCCCCTTTTTGATTAGCCACTGCAATGATTTCACTCATCATACTCACATCCTATCATAAATCTTACCTTTAATACAAATGCGACCATCTTCTAACAATTCCGCATCTTTCAAACTCACCGCTTCGCCCCAATCATTATGGAAACTAAAAGAGTTGCTTCTATGAAATTCTAACGCATACTTACTTAAAATTTCCCCCCAAAAAAGATTTTCTTCTATTTTTTTTAAAAAGCCCTCTATAATCAAATCATCGCTCGCGCCAATATCTAAACATGCCCATTTCTTTGAAACCCTATTCACGCCAATGCCGCACACCCGCATGTCTTTATAAACATTAACCAGCACGCCCCCTATTTTTTGATCCCCTAAATACAAGTCGTTAGGCCATTTAAGCCAGGTTTGAGAGCCTAAATCTTTTAAAACTTCTTTGAATAAAAACCCTAAATACAAAGCGTTCGCTTGCAAGGGTAAATCTTTAGGCAAATCGCTTGCGTTTAAAGCGAGCGAAAAAGTCAAAGCGCTTTTTACACCCTCCCAAATATTCCCCCTACTGCCTATCCCAGCGCTTTGGTTTTTAGCCACAATCAAAACAGGGGCTTTGAGCACATCGTTTTTAAGTTTTTCTAAAAGATAGATTTGCGTGGAAGGCAGGCTATCAAAAATCCTTTTTTCACATTTTCTCATGCTTTTTCTCATGCCAAAATATCGCCCGCTTTCAAACGCTTGCCATTCAAATAATCCTTCGCTTTCAAAGGCTTTTTACCCACCGCTTGCAACCAAGCTATGCACACGCTGCCTTTCAAGCAACCCACAAGAACGCCTTTTTCATCAATTCTCAAAATCTCGCCTTCCTTGTGGCTCTTTTCATTCTCCACCAACCCCACTTCTAAAAGTTTAAGGCTGTTTTCTAAAAAGATTTCTGGCCAAGATTTAAACGCAAGCGATTTTAAAAACAAGCTTTTAGCGTCTTTAAAACCCACTAAACCATCGGCTTTGGTGATTTTTTTACAAAAAGTAGCCTGCGTGTGATCTTGAGGTTTTCTTGTGATGGAAGAGAAATTTTTGAGCGTTGAAAGGAGTAAGGCTGCCCCCATATGCGCTAATTTTAAACTTAAAGCGTCTAAATTCAAATAATCTTCTCTTAAAAATGAAGCGCTTTCTAAAATATCCCCGCTATCCAGCCCCACATCCATAAGCATGGTGCTTATGCCATAGATCTTATCGTCATTGAGTATCATCTCATGAATGGGCGAAGCCCCCCTGTATTTAGGCAATAACGACGCATGCACATTGATGCAAGGAGCGATGGTTAAAACCTCTTTAGGCAAAATCTTACCATAAGCCACCACCACGATAAAATCCGGCTTTAGATCTTTTAAAATTTGAACTTCAGGCTCTTTCAAACTTTGTGGCTGGAAAATGGGGATGTTTAAATGATTTTCTAGAATATATGTTTTAGTCTCTGGGGCTTTCAATTCTTTTTTACGCCCAAAAGGTTTATCCATTTGAGTGAATAGCCCCACCACCTTTATCTCTTCATCTTTAACTAACGCCCTTAAGATCACTTCAGCAAATCCCGGCGTTCCCATAAATACGATGCGCATGTTATTCCTTGTTTTTAATATTTATCTTTTGTAATGCCATACTTTCTTTCACGATCCTTAAAAGCTTTTTCGCCTCCCTCTAATTTCAATAAATCCTCTTTATATGCATCGCTCTCAATCATAAAAGATCGCACGACTATCTTGTTATTCTCATTTTTTAACTGAATAATCAACTCTGCATCAGCGTTCAAAACAAAATTAGCGTTATGGGTGGCAAAAATAATTTGTCTTTTTTGTTTCTGCTCTTTAATTAAAGCAACTAAATAATTAGCGATTAAAGCGCTATCCAAGTGCGCTTCTGGCTCATCAATAATGATGGGGTTATTCCCTAAAGATAAAAGGGCAACCAATACAGCCGTGCATTTTTGCCCAAAGGAAGTTTCGTTTAAAGCTCTTTTGTCATAACGGACTTTAAAAATTTTATATTTTTTAACATTCCTTAAATGTTTGAGAATGAGAATCCGATAGATTTGAAAATGAATTTCTCTATCAAATATATCCTTCATGGTTTCATAAAATGCCGCTTTTTTATTTTCAATTCGGCTATCAAGCTTTTCTATAAATTCTGCGTGTTGCATACCTGTAACATTTTTTAATTCAATTTCTTTTAAATATTCCTTGATTTTTGATTGGTGTCTTTGGGTATTAAAACCCTTATCCACCAATTTATCAAAATCCTCAAAAACCTCTTCAAAAATATCTTCATTCAAACGATATTCTATGGTAATTGGTCTCACTTCTTTGTGATTTTTTGAAATTTCTTCAAGAGCCGAATTGATTTTGCTTAATTCCTCATTGATTTGATCTTTAAATTCTTCAATATTTTTATCCATATCTTCATAAGAAAAATTCTCTATTTTGTTAGCGTTCTCTTTTATTTCATGCTTCAAATCATCAATGTTCTTTTTTATGTTTACCAAACGGTCATTAGCGTTTCTAATATCTCCTATATTTTCATCGCTCACGCCTTTTTCTTTAAGAAATTCCCCAATCTCTTGGCTCAATACTTCGCGTTCTGTTTTTAGCGTCCTTATTTTCTCATCTTCGCTTTTAAAACACCCGTTTTTTATATTTATATCTATCTGTTCAAGTTCCTTACAAATATCTTGTTTGAGTTGGTTATAGACCTTATCATAGCTATTTTTTTCTTCCATGTTTTCTTTTGATTCAAAATTCACCACCCGTTTTAATTCTTTAATAAAAGTCAAAAATCCCTCTTTAGATTGTTCTAAATCAATGAGCGCTTTGCGTTTTGCTTGCAATTTATCTCTTTTGTCCAAATAGTCTTTATCCGTATAAGCATCTACAATACTTTGGGATTTCTTTCTTATTTTTTCGCTCTCTTTTAATCGCTCTTCTAGTTTGCTCTTTTCTTGCCAATATGCGATTTGATCATCAAACTTTTCAATGCCTTTTGTAATTTGCTTTTCTAACTCCTTAAGGTTTCCACTTAACTTGCTATCTATTCTGTTAAAAATAGCCTCTGTGAATTTTGAAACATTAGTTGCAAATTCTTCTACCTCATTTTGAGCTAAATACTCTACGCTATCCACCAGGTCTATGTCTGGCTGTATCTTTATATTTTGAATAGTTTCATGGTTTAAGCCTTTCACAAAACTTTTATTTTTAATTGCTGAGGCTATCAATTGCAACAAAGTGCTTTTACCGCTTCCTCTACCCCCTATCACACAAGTAAAGTTCGGACTAAAAAATAGCGTTTCATTAAATCCTGCGTAACAAAAAGGAGTATCGCCTTTTTCATTGGTGATTTTTACTTCTCTATCAAAGCGCAACTCCACACGATCTATCTTATATAAAGGATCTTCAGGTTTATTTTTATCAATGCTCACTCTTGTTTCTGGCTCATAAATAATTTGCTTTAACCCCTCAAAAGTTTTTTCAGCCTTTATCCAAGTGTATTTTTTCCCTATTGAATCCTCTTTATGGGCATCGCTACTCTGTAAGAGAGGTTTGTTATATTCAAGCCAAGATTCTCTATCCTTTTTAAGATTTTCTTGGTTATTTGATGAATGGATTAAAAAATGCGACTTATTAATGACTTCTTTATAGATAGCCTCATTGCGACCACCTTTTTCAAGAAACTCACATTCAATACTGCCATGCCCCCTTGATAAAAACCCTAATAAATACTTGCCTCTCAAGTTTAAAGACTCTTCCTCTAAACATTCCAATAATTGATCAAATTTAACTACCGCTTTATTAAAATCATTTTTTTCTAAATCTGCAAGTCTTTTATCAGGTCCATCAATAGTAGCTTTCATATCTGATAAAAACCTTTTTATATTATCACTTAAGATCTCATCTGAAAAAATAATGTGGAAATCCAAAAACTCATTTTTATTATTCTTGTAAGACAACCTGACTTCTAAATTATAAAAAACCTTAATGCCCTTCTTTTCTATTTTTTCTTTTAATTCAAATTCTTTCTCATTAAACTTAAAATAGTTCGTTAATCCAATACAATCAATTTTGCTATCACATAGTTTTTGTATGAACTCCTCTTCAGAACATTTATACGCCTTATTTAAATGTGTGTATGGCGTATGCGCATGCAAATCCCATTTGTGCCAACTTGAACCTTTACTATGATCTTTATTGCCCACATTTTCTCCTAATATAATATTATCTCAAAGCACCCCACAAAAACTAATCTTCTAAATCTTCCCCATCATACCCAAGCTCCAACGCTTTCACTTGCCCTATCGCATTACCCACAATGCCCTTAATAGAGCCATACATGTTAATCGTGCCCTCAAACACTTTTTCCATTTGCTTTTCCCTGCTTTTCCAAATCTTATTCATCGCGCGTTTTTCTCTTTCTAAATCCGCTCTCAATTGCTCAAATCCCTCTATAATCGCATTCACTTGCATAGAAAATTCAGAGCTTGTCAAATAATGATAGAGCAGATTCACTTTATCGCCCTTATTTTCCTGACTTTTTTTAGCCAAACTCACTTGAATAACCCCCTCTCTTAACACCGTGCTCAACCCCTTAAACTCTTCAAACGAACACACCCACACCCCCTCAAATAACCCCATCCTCTCCATCTCTTTAGGCAGCACTTCGCTCACAATGACCCCCACATCAGCCCCAATCTCTCGCATGTCGCTTTTAAGCTTTTCCACCCAAGCTTTTTGGAATTCTTTAGTGCGTTTGCTCTCATAATAAATTTTCCCGCAATTTTGAAATTCCCTAGTATGCACCACTTGAATGCAATCGCCCCCTCTTTGCCCTTTTTTGATTTCTTCAACGCAATCTAAGGGGAATCTTTGCCTCAAAAACTCTTCAATCGCTAATTCTTGCACCTCGCCTTGGAATTGCTGCGAGCTTAATTCAGCCTTTCTTTGAGCGTTTTTCAACTCATTTCTTAACATTTCTAATTGCTCTTCTTGCTGCTTGAATTTCAATTCATTCTTTTCATGCAAGGCTTTTTCTATTCTTTCTCTTTCCGTTTCCAATTTTTCATTCAATTTTTTTTCATTTTCCGCTTTCAATCGGCTCTCTGCTTCGTTATTTTCTCTTTTTAGCCTTTCAATTTCCGCTTCTTTCTGGTGCAGTTCCTGGACCTGTTTGGATTTCTCATCCAATTCTTTTTGCAACAACTCCAAGCCCTTTTGCTGCTCTAAAAAAGCGTTTTTTCTGGCTTCTTCAATGATTTTAGCCCTTTCATCTTGCAAGGCTAGCACGCTCGCTTGTTTGACTGCATCATCAAATTTGGCCTTTTGTTCCTTCTCTCGCTCTTTTAAGGCCTCTTCTTTTTGCTCTAAAGCTTTGAAATGGCTCTGATACTGCGCTCTTTTCTCATTCACCTCTTTTTCAAACGCTTTTTGTTGGGCTAAAAACCGGCTTTGATTTTCTTGCTCAATCTGTTTGTATAGCGCTTCATTCACATCAATTGGCTCTTGACACTTGGGGCATATAAAAGGGCGGGTTTGATTTTCTTGCATGATTTTCCTTTAAGATTTGATTTTTTATATTTTATAATAGAATGAGATCAATTTAACTTAAGCAGGTTTTATCCAATAAGTTCAGTAAAATAGGGATTTTATAAAAACAAGGACTTTTTCTTAGCATTCCCACAAACAACAAAAAATAAACAAGGCAAAAAATACCCTTCGCATAAAAACTACATTATAAACGAAGAAATTGAGATAATGATCGATCAATTGCAAGTTGTCCCAAAAGCACAAGTTTTAGAGAACCATACGATGGGAAGAAGTCTTGCATCAGCATTACAAAAGGCGTCTATCTCTAGATTCACATCAGTGCATAGAGTGCCGCTCATCAATCATTTTTTAGAACAAGTTATTTTACAAAGCCCATCTGATGAAAACAAAAATATAAAACCAATTGCTTTTGGAGGTGTTATCAAACTCAATCCACACAATAGAAATCCCTTATTAAAACCCTACAGCGTATTTATTGTGCTTTCTTGTGCTCAATTCCATTATTCGGGCATGCGCCTAGTTGCCCCCTATGAAAACGATTCTATTATTTTTGAGTTATTGCATTGATTTTCAGGCACGCAATTTTGAACGCCAACAACTTGTTCAATTAGATCCGAAAGAAATTAAAACCCAAATCCTTGAGCGTTTAAAACTCTAAAAACAAAACATTAAGATCAAGTAAGCAAAAGCATTAAACAAAACACAAAAAATAAGAAGTAAAAACTCAAGCGCAAGAATGAAAAAATAAGATTTAAAAATCCAACAAATATAAAAACACTAACAACTAAAAATATAAGCATTAAGAAATAACAAACAATAAGCAAGCAAATATTAAACAAAACCAAATAAAAACAAAGGA
>NZ_VEZH01000021.1:0-18893 GCF_006440215.1 Helicobacter pylori
TGGTGTTTGTCACCATTTGAGCGGCCTCACCGATTTGATAGCCTGCACTCATGTAAAAGCCGTCGTCTTCAGCGTGGAGCAAAAACGAGAGAGAGTAAAAGGGTTTTTTTCATCACATTCTCCTTTTTAAATTAGTATTTTGATGCATTAAACATGGGCGTATTATAACATGAAAGCGTTTTTTTTTTTTTGTCATTTTGGAAAAATTTTGCCATTTTTTTACTTTTTAGCGCTTTTTGTGGTGCTTTTTGTTTGGTGTTAGCCCATAAAACTAAGGCTTTTAGCATTTTTTAAGATTAAATAGTAAAGAGCTTGATTTTGCCATAACCTCTTTAAAAAGCGGTCTTTTGGGGGCGTTTGCCCCTTATGAGTGAGAAAGTTTATTCTTTATGAGCGAAATTGTGTGGGTTGCCTTTATCCCCAACATAAGCGATTTTATCGCCTAAAATGTCATAAGCTTGGCCAAAGCCTTTCACAAAACGCCCTTCTTTGAAATCCAATGCGATCAAATGGAAATCTTGCATGGCGCGAATGGTTTTAATGCCCCCGGCACCGCCGGTTTTTTCAATGAAAGAATCAAACGCTTTGTCAAACTCTGCCCCTCTTTCAATGAAACGAGCGTTGGTTTTATAACGCAAGCGTTTCCTCAAAATAGCTGATTTAGCCTTGCTTTCATCTTCTAAAAACATCACTTCCACATTGTGGGGGTTGTTTTTAAGGCCCGCAAAATGTTCAGCCACTTCGCTCACATAAATGTAGTATTGTTTGCCATCTGTCATTAAAGGCGCATAAGAGCATACCACATGCCCATTAGGGTGTAAGGTCGCTAAACAAACAGAATCAAAGTCTTTTCTAAAGGCTTTAACTTCTTCTTCCACGCCTTTTAAATCATGGGTTTTTTCCACGCTTTGGCACAATTCAATGATAGCGTTTTTGTAGTCTTTGGGGTCTTTAACTTCGTGGTTGAATTCAATCCTTAAAGTTTGGTTGTTGTTATAACCAATCACAACGCCTTGAGAATCCACGCTTTTAAAGGCGACATTTTCAGCGTGATGGACTTGCCCGAATTTTTTCAATAAACCTTTCATGTCTTCTACATGGTGAGCGTTCATGTGCTCTATAATACGATTAAGCAAAATATTCTCCTTATTTTCAAAAAATAAGGGGAATGTTATAACAAAAAATTAAATATTAGCTTAATCTTTAGCGGAAATTTTGGTTTTTATCTCTATGCCTAAAAGTTTGAAAGCGTTAGTTAAGCTTAAGCTCACCATTAAACAAATCTTTAAAAGCTCCTTAGCTTTAGGGGTGTCTAAGATTTTGCCAGCGTTATAGAAGCGGTGGAATTCTGAGGCGAGGGTTTTTGCGTATTCGCACATTTTTTGCAAGCCGTATTCTTCAAAAGAAGATTCAACTGCCTTAGGCAAGCTTAAAGCGTTAAAAAGCAGGTATTTTTCCTCAGCGTTTAAATTTTTTAAAGGGGTTTGCAAGATCTCTTCTTTAGAAAAGGGGGATTTTTCTAGCATGGTGTGGATGCGTGAATTAGCGTAATGGATATAGTAAATGGGGTTTGAGCTGTCCTGCTTTTTTAAAGTATCGACATCAAATTCTAAATGGGTGTCAAGCCGTTTGCTCAAAAAAATAAACCTCAAAGCGTCCTTACCCACATCATCAATCACATCTTTAATCAAAATAAAATTACCCGCTCTTTTACTCATCTTGTAAGGCTCGTTATCTTTGAGCAAGCACACCATTTGAGCGAGTAAGACTTCAAGCTTGTTGGAATCATAGCCCAAAAACTCAAGGCTGGCTTTCACTCTAGCGATATAGCCGTGGTGGTCTGCCCCCCAAATGTTGATGTATTTGGTGTAATTTTGTTGGAATTTTTCATCATGATAGACAATATCGCCAGCTAAATAAGTGTAATTTTTATCTTCTTTAATCAGCACCCGATCGCTTTCATCTTGGTAGAGTGAAGATTTGAGCCAGATTTTAGAGTCCTTTTCATAAAGGGCGTTCGCTTTTTCTAATCGTTCAAACACCGCATCTTTATGTTTAAAAACTTCTTTTTCGCTCGCATAGGAATCAAAATGAATGCCTAAAGCGTCTAAATTATCCTTAATTTCTAAAAGCATTAAATCCTTAGCGTAGCCGCTTAAAACTTCAATGATAGTCTCTTCGTTTTCTTTAAAAAGGCTTGGCTCTAAATCGTTACTCGCCTTTTTGGCGATTTCAATGATGTATTCGCCCTTGTAAAAGACTTCCGGATAAGTTACGCTCTCTTTTAAAACATGTTCTCTGTAAGCGAGCCATACCGAAAGCCCTAGCAAGCGGATTTGAGATCCCATGTCATTGACATAATATTCGCACAAAACTTCATGCCCTAAAAAGCGAGCGATTTTAGCCAAACTATCGCCAAACACCGCACCCCTAGCATGCCCTATGTGTAAAGGTCCTGTAGGGTTAGCGCTCACAAATTCTAAAAAGATTTTTTGAGAATGTTCGTTTTTAACTTGAGAGCCAAATTGTTCTTTTAATTCTAGAGCCTTTTGGGTGAAACGCTCCAAAAAACCTAAAGAAAGCGTGAAATTGATATAGCCCTTACAAGCCACTACGCTGTCAAAAAACCCTTGAGTTTTTTTGTGTGTGCTGATTTTAAGGGCTAACTCTTCAGCGATAACTAAGGGCGATTTTTTAAAAACTTTGGCGAGATTGAAAGCAATGGGCGTAGCGTAATGCCCATGCTCTCTGTCTTTAGGGTATTCAATAATGACTTCTTCTTCTAAAATCTCTTCTAAAACGCCCTTAATGAGAGTGTGCATGTTTAACTTTCTTGTTTTTGCGTGCTTTTAATCTCGCTACTCTCATGCACTTTGGTTTGCGCTGCTTGAGCGTCTAGGGTTTTTGGCTCGTTTTTAGCCTCTTCTTCATCGTCTTTCACGGCTTTTTTGAAATTCTTAATCCCACTGCCTAAACCTTTAGCCAACTCTGGGATCTTTTTAGCCCCAAACAACAACACAATCACTAATAAAACAATGACCCAATGCCATATGCTTGTGAATCCGCCCATATTTTACTCCTTAATCTATTGGTTGGTTTTTATTTGAATTATAGCTTTTTTAAAAAATAATTGATAGGTTTTATAAGGATTCGTTTTTCCAGGCCTTGCATATTTTTTCAAAATTAAACGCTTTTAAGCGATAGACTAAAGTTTTTGCGATGCTTAAGATGATTTCTTTGGATTTTTCTAAATCTTCATTGATGATGAGGTAATCAAAGCTTTCCAAGCACTGCATTTCCTTATAAGCGTTGATCAAGCGTTTTTCTATCGTCTCTTTAGAATCCGTCCCCCTTAAAAGCAAGCGCTCTTTTAAAATTTCTTGGTTTTTGGTGCTAATAAAGACTGAGCATGCGTTGGGGTAATGCTTTTTAAGGATCTCATGCCCTTGTACATCAATATCAAAAATGACGATTTTGCCCTCTTTTAAGGCTTTTTCTACAGGGATTTTAGAAGTGCCATAATAGTGGTTATGTACGATCGCCCATTCTAAAAACTGCCCTTTTTCTATGCCTTGTTTGAATTCTTCTTCGCTGACAAAATTATAATGCAAGCCATCAACTTCGCCCTCTCTGGGCTTCCTTGTGGTGGTGGAAAGGGAAAAATGGGTTTTTGGGATTTTTTCTTGCAAATACTTTGTAAGGGTGCTTTTACCCGCTCCGCTAGGGCCTGAAAGGATGAGCAAATTAAAATCGTTATGCATTAGGTTTTTTATCCTCTAAAGTGATTTTAATGCTTAAGGTCTTGTTTTCTAAAAGGCTTTTTAAGGACTCTTGATTCAGGCTTTTTAATAAGTCCTGCAAATTCAAGCGCAATTCTAGAGGGCTGGAAGTTTTATCGCTTTCTTCTTTTTCTTGCGGGGTTTTGATAACGCTCTCTTTAAGGGTTTCTGTGTCGTTTTCGTTATTATTTGTTTTTGCAACGGCTTCATTCAAAAAGGGTAATTCTTCCCCCATTGCTTTAGCCATCACCGGTTCAGGAATGTCTTCAATGCTTTCGTAATGGTCTTCTTGGGTTTTGAGCGTTTCTTTTTCTTGCGCTTGGGTTTTTTCGGCAACAACTTCTTGGGTTTCTTGGGTTTCTTCTTGTGGGGTTTCTAACTCTTGCATTTCTTTTTCTTGCGGAGTTTCTGCGATTTCTTGGTTTTCTAATTCTTGCGGAGTTTCTGCGATTTCTTGGTTTTCTAATTCTTGCGGAGTTTCTGCGATTTCTTGTTTTTCTAACTCGTGTGCTTGGGTTTCTTGGAGAGCTTCTGCACTTTCTTGCGTTTTTTCTTTAGGAATTTCTAATTCTTGCGCTTGGGTTTTTTCGGTAACAACTTCTTGGATTTCTTTATCTTGTGGAATTTCTGCGTTTTCTTGCGTTTCTTTTTTATCCTCTTGGTTATTAGAGTTTTCTTGGATTTCTTTGACTAATTCTTGCATGGCCTCTAATTCTTGCGCGCTTGGGGAATCTTGTGTTTTTTCTTGTTTTTCCTCCTTATTTTCTTGTGTTTCTTCTTTCACTTGTTCTTGCGTTTCTTCTTTCATCTCTTCCTTAACTTCTTCTTGCGTTTCTTCTTTAGGGATTTCTAATTTTTCTTGCGTTTCCAACTCTTTAGAAACTTCTTTATCTTTTGGGGTTTCACTCTCTTGCGTTTCATCATCTTTAGGCTTTTCTTCTTGGGGCGTTTCTTTAACCTCTTCTTTTTCTTCTTCTTTAATCTCTTCTTTTTCTTCTTGCACATCTAAAGTGGGGAGTAGTTGCTCTTCATTGTTAGGCTCTTCTTTGGCGAGAGCTTCTAAATCGCCTAAATTTTCTAACTCGTCCCAATTGGTTTCTAAAACTTCTTGAGTTGGATCTAAATTCTGGCTAGGCTCTAGCTCGCTTATGTTAGAACCAAGCTTTTTTTGAAGGACTTTCAACATTTCAGTGGGTAAAAAAGGTTTTTTGATTTTCATCTCAAAGCCCTCTAAAAAGGGCTGTGCTTCATTGCCTTTTTTATACATGCACACGCTGTTTTTATTTTGAGAGATGGTTTCTTTTAATTCTAGCCAATCCACTTGATCTAGTTTTTCCAAACATTCATCATCGGCTATCAAAAGCCATTCTGGATCTTTTTTAAGGCGTGCGGACAGATCTTGATAGTGGTTGAAATTTTCCATAGACAATTCTAATTTCTTAGAAACACTCTCAAGCAGCTTTGCGATCATGGGGTTTTGGTTGAATAGAATCATTTTCATTTTAGGGACTCCTTATTTGATAAGAAACGCTTCTTTAAGCCTATCCATTTTATCGCTTTTTTTAAATCTTTTATTATAATCAAAAATCCACTTGGTTGGTTGTTTTTATCATAGAGTGTAGTTTAAAATAAGGATCATTTGATGTTAAACAAATTGAAAAAGATCGTTGGCGTGGGTGTGTTAGTGGGCTGTTTAGGGGTTTTGCAAGCTAAAAACAGCTTATTTGTCTTGCCTTATGAGCAAAAAGACGCTCTCAATTCTTTAGTTTCTGGCATCAGTAACGCCAGAGAGAGCGTGAAAATCGCTATCTATAGTTTCACGCACAGAGATATTGCAAGAGCGATTAAAAGCGTAGCGAGTAGGGGGATTAAGGTGCAAATCATTTATGATTATGAAAGCAATCACAATAACAAGCAATCCACTATTGGCTATCTGGACAAATACCCTAACACGAAAGTGTGCTTATTGAAAGGGCTTAAGGCTAAAAACGGGAATTATTACGGCATCATGCACCAAAAAGTAGCGATCATTGATGATAAGATCGTGTTTTTAGGCTCAGCGAATTGGAGCAAAAACGCTTTTGAAAACAATTATGAAGTGCTTTTAAAAACCGATGACACAGAAACAATCCTCAAAGCCAAGAGTTACTATCAAAAGATGTTAGGGAGTTGTGTTGGGTTTTAAAGCCCTTTAGAAGTGGTAATTATACCCCACATAAAAGGCAAAGACCCTACGCATTTGAACCTTGAGCGCATCAGTAGTGTAGTATTTGTTATTAATGGTGGGGAATTTAAACCCGATTTCAAATTCATGTTCATCTACAAATAAAGCCTTGAGGCCAAAGTTAAAGAGGAATTGAAAAGAGGTGTTATCAACCGCACTGCTGTTGGTGATGCCTAACAGTTCCTGCCCTTTACTGCCAATATACCAGCTATTCCCCGCAATCGCAATCCCCCCAAAAACGCCAATATCCACGCTAATATCATCTTGATAGAAACTCCCTTGGAAGAAATTCCACACCGCATCCACGCCCACGCCATAAGTGATCATGTTATTGCCGCCATAATAGCCTTTAGGGTATCTCATGCCATAGCCTTGCCAGTCTAAAAAAGCGAAATAGCGCAAGCCCAAGATTTTATCCGGATGGAAAAAGTGGTTATAGCCCATGACTAATCCAATCCCATTAGATCCCATGTTGGTGAGTTTTCTAACGCTATTAACGCTAGTTATGATATTGGTGTAACCGGTTTGATAGTTAGTAATTTCTCTAACTTCATGGATATTAGTCAATAAATTGATAGAACCTGTTTGGTAATTGACTCCCATATACAAATTTTTTGTCCAAGAAGGTGCTGCACTTTCTTCTTTAGCTACTAAGGCGTGTGTCAGCAAGCTTGTGCCAACTAACATTTTTAACAAGGTTCTCAATATTATCTCCTGCAAGTTAAGTTTCATTATAAAGATCTAAATTTTACAACAACTTACTCAAAATTAAGCATTTATTCTTTATAAGAGAGTATAATTCAAAGCTTAAAATAACTCAAGTAAGGCTAGTGGATGAAAAAAGCACTTTATTTAGGGGCTGTTGTGTTTAGCGTTGCATTCAGCATGGCATCAGCCAATGAGCCAAAAATTGATTTTAACCCTCCTAATTATGTAGAAGAAACCCCCTCTAAAGAATTTATCCCTGAATTGAACAAGTTGGGGAGTTTGTTTGGGCAGGGCGAGCGCCCTTTATTTGCGGACAGGAGGGCGATGAAGCCTAACGATTTGATCACAATCATTGTCTCTGAAAAAGCGAGTGCGAATTATTCTAGCTCTAAAGATTATAAAAGCACTTCAGGGGGTAATTCCACGCCCCCAAGACTCACTTATAACGGGCTAGATGAAAAAAAGAAACAAGAAGCACAGTATTTAGACGATAAGAATAATTACAATTTCACCAAATCCAGCAATAACACGAATTTTAAAGGCGGTGGCTCGCAAAAAAAGAGCGAAGATTTAGAGATCGTGTTGAGCGCTCGAATCATTAAGGTGCTAGAAAATGGGAATTATTTCATCTATGGGAATAAGGAAGTGCTAGTGGATGGGGAAAAGCAAATCCTTAAGGTGAGCGGGGTGATCCGCCCTTATGATATTGAAAGGAATAACACCATCCAATCCAAGTTTTTAGCTGACGCTAAGATTGAATACACGAATTTAGGGCATTTGAGCGATTCCAATAAAAAGAAATTCGCTGCTGATGCGATGGAAACCCAAATGCCTTATTAAAAAGAGCAAAGCCTAGCATGAGAGCGATCGCTATTGTTTTAGCCAGAAGTTCCAGTAAAAGGATCAAAAATAAAAATATTATTGATTTTTTCAATAAACCCATGCTCGCTTACCCTATTGAAGCGGCGCTAAATTCCAAGCTTTTTGAAAAGGTGTTTATCTCTAGCGATAGCATGGAGTATGTTAATCTGGCTAAAAATTATGGGGCGAGTTTTTTGAATTTACGCCCTAAAGTTTTAGCGGATGACAGGGCCACGACTTTAGAGGTGATGGCTTATCACATGGAAGAATTAGAGTTAAAAGATGAAGATATTGCGTGTTGTTTGTATAGCACTTCAGCGCTTTTACAAGAAAAACATTTAAAAAACGCTTGTGAAACTTTAAAACAAAATCAAAATACGGATTATGTTTTCACATGCTCTCCCTTTAGCGCTTCGCCCTATCGTTCTTTTAGCCTTGAAAACGGCGTTCAAATGGCTTTTAAAGAGCATTCAAACACGCGCACGCAAGATTTAAAAACGCTCTATCATGACGCAGGGTTGCTTTATATGGGGAAGGCTCAAGCCTTTAAAGAAATGCGGCCTATTTTTAGCCCAAATTCCATCGCTTTAGAATTATCGCCCCTAGAAGTCCAAGATATTGACACTTTAGAAGATTTAGAATTAGCCAAGCTCAAATACAGCCGTTTGAAAAACGCATGCCAGTAAAAATTTTGTGCGATGCGTTTGTAACAAGCGGTTTAGGGCATGTGAGGCGTTGTGAAAAAATCCTTTCTTTTATAGAAAAATTAGGGGTTGAAGCGAATCTTTATTTACACAAGCAAAATAATATAAGCGCTTTTTTAGAGGGCGTTGGCAATGATGATTTTTTGATTACGGACAGCTATCGTTTAAATTCAAAGGATTTTTATCTTTTAAAAGAAAAAGCCAAAAGCCTTATGGTCATAGAAGATAAAGAGCATGCCAAGGGGTTTTACCCTAAAAACACCAAGATCCTAAATTCCACGCTGAACGCTTTAAAGCATTACCATCATTTATCAAAAGATTATCAGTATTATTTGGGGGTGGGGTTTTACCCTGTTGATATTCGTTTTGTTTATGAGCGCCCTATCAATACAGAGAATAAAGAAGTGCTGATCACTCTAGGGGGGAGCGAGCAAAAAACGCTCAAAGAGATAGTCAAAATTTTAGAAAATAAGAATGTGAATTTGCATATCATTTCACCTTATACGCCTAAAAATCCTCCCAAAAACACGCATTATTACAGCCCTTTAAACCCTTTAGAATTCAGTTCTTTGATGAAATTTTGCGCTTGCGCCATTAGCGCTGCGGGTCAAACCCTCTATGAATTGGCCCTTTCTCAAACGCCCTCTCTTATCCTTCCCATTGCTTCTAATCAAATCCTTCAAAGCCAAGAATTTGAAAGTCTGGGCATATTCAAACAAACGAGTTTGAAAACTTTAGCGAAAGATTTTGAAAAATTACAAATTCAAAAAAATCAAGCTTGGGCAAAAAACCTGGCCTTTGGGAGTGAGCTAGAGGGCGCGTTAAGGGAGTTTTTAGAAATTTGAAAAAAAATTATTCTTATAAAAATATCCAAGCGATTGATTTTACCCATTTAAACGATGGAGAAAAATTGTTGGTTTTAGAGTTTCGTAACCACCCAAACACTGCCTTATGGATGTATAGCGCTTTTATTCCTTTAAAAACGCATTTGCAATTCATAGAAGATTTAAAAAACTCGCCAAACCACCGCTATTTTTTGTTTAAAGAAGAGGGCGTTTATTTAGGGGTTGGCTCTATCACTAAAATCAATTTTTTTCATAAGCATGGGTATTTGGGGATTTATAAAAACCCTTTTTTGAAAAATAGGGGAGAAACTATTTTAAAAGCTTTGGAACGCATCGCTTTTGAAGAGTTCCAATTAAATTCTTTACATTTAGAAGTGATGGAAAACAATTTCAAAGCGATCGCTTTTTATGAAAAAAACCATTATGAGTTAGAGGGGCGTTTGAAAGGCTTTATCTCTAAAGAAAAGGAATTTATAGATGTTCTTTTGTATTACAAGGATAAGAAAGGATATAACGATCAATTTGCTCTAAAATTTTAGGGCAAATTTCTAGCTTTAAATCCAATACGCTTAAGGGCAAGTTGCAATCTTGTAATTTGACGAGATCTTTTGAAGTAACCAATAAGGAAGTAGCGTTATTTTGATAAAACTCTTTTTCTAAAAGCTTCAAATCAAAAGGGGCATGATCTCTAAAATACAATTTTTTAACCACTTCTTTAGGTAAAAACGCATCAAGCCTGCTAGGATTAGCGATAGCCGTTGCTAAAAGCATGCGTTTGGTAGGGTGAGAAATTGAGGTGATTCTTTTATAATCCTTATCTTCTGTAATGACTAAATGGGCTTCTTTATAGTTTTTAATGCTTTCTCTATACAACCCACTAGGCAAACAAAAGGGGTAGTAGGGGGGGACTTTAGGCTTTAAAAGCAAATTGAATTGGTTGAAATTAAACCTGAAACCATCGTCTAAAAACACGATCTTTGCCCCTAATTCAAGGGCTTTTAAAACGCCTAGCTCTCTTTTTTCGCTCACAATCACGCTCGCTTGTTTTAAATTTAAGGCTAAAAGATAGGCTTCATCGCCCGCTGTTTTTTGAGAAACTAAAATGTTTCCTTTAACGCTCACCACCACTAAGCCTTTAGAATCTCGTTGGTACCCCCTAGAGACAACCGCCACTTCTTGGTATCTTGGAGCGGTTTCTAAAATAAAGGGCGTTTTACCGCTTCCCCCAGCGATCAAGTTGCCTATGCTGATAATGGGGATTTTAAAATCATGCTTTTTAGCGGTTTTTCGTTTAAGGGTGGCGATGCCTTGATAGAGTAAAGAAAAAGGATAGAGCGCGAAAATCAACCCCTTTTGCAAAAGAGTTGGGTCATAAAAATAGCGTTCTAAAAAGGGTTTATCGCTTTTCATTTAGGGTTAAATCGTTTGGCGATAGTGGGTAATTCCAATTTAAAGGCGTTTTTTTGGATACGGCTTATGATGTTTTTCACTAAAATTTCATCATAGCCTAATTGAGTGAGCGTTTCTGCATCAATGGGCTTGTTTTTGAACAACGCTTCAATATCTTTTAATAAAGGGTCAATCACGCTATAAGGATAGCCTAAATCTTGTTCATCGCTTTGCCCTACAAATAAATCCGCGCTAGGGGGCTTGTTTAAAATCTTTTTAGGGATATTTAAATAATAAGCGAGTTCATAAACTTCGGTTTTAAATAATTCCCCAATCGGGTTAATCGCGCACGCCAAATCCCCAAATAAAGTGCAATAGCCTAACATTCTTTCGCTTTTATTGCTCGTGCCAATGACTAAAGAATCGCTTTTTAAAGAATAATCGTATAAAAAAGCCATGCGCAATCTTGCGCAAAAATTCCCCTTTCTAGTAAGGCTTGCATCTTTAAAATGAGAGCCAAAGATTTTATCATAGGGAGCGATAGAATATTCTGTATAAGGGATAGAAAATGTTTCGCACAAATTTAAAGCGTCTGTTTTACTTTCTGGCATAGAGACTGAAGAGGGCATTAAAAGGGCATGGGCGTTTTCTTTAAAAACCTTTTGACACAGCACCCCAACGACCGCGCTATCTAGACCCCCACTCAGCCCGTAAACGACTTTTTTAAAGCCTTTTTTTTGAACTTCTTTTTCTAAAAAATCGCATAAATAAACGATGAGTTTTTGGTAATCTTTTTGCATGCCGTAAATTATAATAGAAAAAACGCATCGTTTAAGTGAAAAATTAGCTTTTATTGCTATAATCATCGTTTCACTTCTTTAAAAGTGCTCGTAGCTCAGCTGAATAGAGCAACAGGTTGCGGTCCTGTAGGTCGGGGGTTTGAATCCCTCCGAGCACACCATTTCTTAACATTCTGCATGTTTTTAAACATTATCGCTCCCATTATTATGGTAAAATAAATACTTGCTTAAACACGCTAGGAGATTTGATTTTGGCATTACCCGTTTATTATGATAAAGACATTGATTTAGGCGTTATCCAATCCTTACAAGTGGGCATTATTGGCTATGGCGCGCAAGGAGAAGCCCAAGCGCTCAATTTGAGGGACTCTAAAGTAAGGGTGCGTATTGGCTTGTATCAAGGGAGTTTGAGCGTTTCAAAAGCAAAAAAAGAGGGCTTTAAGGTGCTAGGAGTCAAAGAGCTAGTCCAACAATCTGATGTGATCATGGCGTTACTTCCGGATGAATTGCATAAGGAAGTGTTAGAAAAAGAAGTGATCCCTTTTTTAAAAGAGGGGCAAATTGTGGGCTTTGCTCATGGTTTTAGCGTGCATTTCAATCAGGTCATTATTCCAAAAGGCGTGGGCACGATTTTAGTTGCGCCAAAAGGGCCAGGGAGTGCTTTAAGAGAAGAATACCTTAAAAATAAGGGCTTATACCATTTAATCGCCATAGAGCAAGAAAGCTCAAAATATAACGCTAAAGCGGTGGCTTTAAGCTACGCCAAAGCGATGGGTGGGGGGAGAATGGGGGTTTTAGAAACGAGCTTTAAAGAAGAATGCGAGAGCGATTTATTCGGCGAGCAAGCGGTTTTGTGCGGAGGGTTAGAAGCGATTATTAGAATGGGGTTTGAAACTTTAATTAAGGCAGGATACCCTGAAGAATTAGCCTATTTTGAATGCGTGCATGAAGTGAAATTAGTAGCGGATTTGTTGCATTATAAGGGGGTAGAGGGCTTAAGGAAACACATTTCTAACACCGCTGAATTCGGAGCGATTAAAAATAGAGAGCCTATGGGAAATCTGTTGGAAAAACGCATGCAAAAAATCTTAAAAAAGATTCAAAACGGCTCATTCGCTAAGGATTTTTTACTGGAAAAGAGCTTGAATTACCCCAGGTTAAACACAGAGAGGAAAGCCCTTAAAGAAACTAAAATAGAACAAATTGGGGAAATTTTACGCGCCCCGTTCAATCATAAAAAATAAATCATTAAATTAAAAGGAATCATATGGCAATAGTAGTTACTATCACTTCAGGTAAGGGTGGCGTGGGTAAAAGCACCACCACGGCTAATTTAGCGATCGGCTTGGCTGAGAGCGGTAAAAAGGTCGTAGCGGTTGATTTTGACATAGGCCTTAGGAACTTGGATATGATTTTAGGCTTAGAAAATCGCATTGTTTATGATGTGGTGGATGTGATGGAAAAAAATTGCAACCTTTCGCAGGCTTTGATCACGGATAAAAAGACGAAAAACCTTTCTTTTTTAGCGGCTTCACAAAGCAAGGATAAAAATGTTTTAGATAAGGAAAAAGTAGCGATTTTAATCAACGCTTTAAGGGCGGATTTTGACTATATTTTGATTGACTCACCAGCTGGGATTGAGAGCGGTTTTGAGCATGCGATTTTGCATGCGGACATGGCGTTAGTGGTAGTAACGCCGGAAGTGAGTTCCTTAAGGGATAGCGACAGAGTGATTGGCATTATTGACGCGAAGTCTAATCGGGCCAAAAGGGGCGAAGAAGTGCATAAGCATTTGATAATCAATCGCTTAAAACCTGAATTAGTGGCCAATGGCGAGATGATTCCTATAGAAGAAGTGCTTAAAATTTTATGCTTGCCTTTAATTGGGATCATTCCTGAAGATCACCATATTATTTCAGCGACCAATAAGGGCGAGCCGGTGATTCGCACGGATTGCGAGAGCGCAAAGGCTTACCAGCGCATCACCAGAAGGATTTTAGGCGAAGAAGTGGAATACGTGGAATTTAAGGCTAAAAGAGGCTTTTTTAGCGCGTTAAAAGGGATATTTTCATGAGTTTGTTTGATTTTTTTAAAAACAAAGGGAGCGCGACTACCGCAACCGATAGATTAAAATTGATTCTAGCCAAAGAGCGCACCTTAAATTTACCCTACATGGAAGAAATGCGTAAAGAAATCATTGCCGTTATTCAAAAATACACTAAATCTTCAGACATCCATTTCAAAACCCTTGACAGCAACCAGAGCGTGGAAACGATTGAAGTGGAGATCATATTGCCTAAATAGTTTAAAATGAAAAGCCATTTCCAATACAGCGCGCTAGAGGATATCCCTAAAGCCTTTGACATGCTCAAAGACCCCCCTAAAAAGCTCTATTGTGTGGGCGACATAAAGCTTTTAGACGCACCTTTAAAAGTGGCTATCATCGGCACAAGAAGACCCACCCCTTATAGCAAGCAACACACCATCACTCTAGCCAGAGAGCTTGCTAAAAATGGCGCGGTTATTGTGAGCGGAGGAGCGTTAGGCGTGGATATTATCGCTCAAGAAAACGCCTTACCAAAAACCATCATGCTTTCGCCTTGCAGTTTGGATTTAATCTATCCTACGAACAACCATAAAGTGATCCAAGAAATCGCGCAAAACGGCTTGATTTTAAGCGAATATGAAAAGGATTTTATGCCCGTTAAAGGCTCTTTTTTAGCCAGAAACCGCCTGGTGATCGCTTTAAGCGATGCGGTAATTATCCCCCAAGCGGATTTGAAAAGCGGCTCTATGAGCAGCGCTAGATTGGCCCAAAAATACCAAAAACCCTTATTTGTTTTACCCCAGCGCCTGAATGAGAGCGATGGCACTAATGAGCTTTTAGAAAAAGGGCAGGCTCAAGGGATATTTAATATTCAAAATTTTATAAACATCCTTTTAAAAGACCACCATTTAAAAGAAATGCCTGAAATCAAAGACGAATTTTTAGAATATTGCGCCAAAAACCCTAGCTATGAAGAGGCGTATCTCAAATTTGGGGACAAGCTTTTAGAATACGAGCTGCTGGGTAAGATTAAACGCATCAATCATATCGTGGTGTTAGCGTGATTTTGGCATGCGATGTGGGGTTAAAACGCATTGGGATCGCTATGCTTTTAAACGGCGTTATTTTGCCTTTAGAAGCGATCTTGCGCCAAAATAGGAATCAGGCCTCTAGGGATTTGAGCGATTTGTTGAGGGAAAAAAACATTCAGGTACTAGTGGTGGGTAAGCCCAACGAAAGCTATGCGGACACGAACGCGCGCATTGAACATTTCATCAAGCTTTTGGATTTTAAGGGCGAAATCGTTTTTATTAATGAAGACAGATCCAGCATAGAAGCCTATGAAAATTTAGGGCATTTGGGTAAGAAAAACAAGCGGCTCGCTATTAAAGACGGCCGGCTAGACTCTTTGAGCGCTTGCAGGATCTTAGAGCGCTATTGCCAGCAGGTTTTAAAAAATCGCTAGATTTGATTGCAATTTGATTGTAATAAAGTCTAATTTTTTTTAAAAGGGAGAAGCGTCATGCTAGGAAGTTTCAAAAAAGCCATTTTTAGGGTTTTATGTTTGTGTTGTGTGTTGATTGGGGGGTTAATGGCAGAGCCAAACCCTGAAGAGCTTTTCAATTTGGGTATGTTGAGTTATGACAAGCAAGATTTTTCTAAAGCTAAGGGATATTTTGAAAAAGCGTGCGATTTGAATAATGGTGGGGGGTGTAATGGTTTAGGGGTTCTATATAAAGATGGTCAAGGAGTGGAAAAAGACTTAATAAAAGCCACTTATTTTTATTCTAAAGCATGCGATTTAAAAGAGAGTGATGGGTGTGGTGCTTTAGGGGCGTTATATTATAATGGGGATGGGGTGAAACAGGACTCAAAAAAAGCTGTCGCTCTGTTTGAAAAAGCATGCAAACTAGGATATAAAAAAGCATGCGAGATGCTCAAAGAATTGAGATAAGGGGCAAAAAACATGCGATAATCTCACCTAGAAATTATCGCACAAAAGCCCTATTTAAGGGGGTTAGGGTATTGCCCAAATGCCCCCTATTCTTTTAAGAGAGTATTTTACTAGAGAGTTTTAGTCTTTTTTTGGTATTCTTTTAGAGATCATTAGTTTTAAAAACTCTTTAAAAACGGATAACAATGAAAATCATGCATCAAGTTATGGATTTTTTAGATTCTTGCAAACAAACGATCCAAAAAAATTCTAACGAAGCGCTCCAAAAGACCAAGCGGGCGCTCTTCAAGGAAAAATCTCAAAAGATCAGAGAGCAAGCGGTTAAAATCGTGGAAAAACGCTTGAAAAAAGAGGGCATGAAATTGAGCGATTTCAATGAAGAGGAATTAAAAATCATGTTTGAAGCGGAAGAAAAGAGGCTTTTAGAGCAGATCCACGCCAAAGAATCTGAAGAAAATCAAGAAAAGAGCGCCAAGCATTTCAAAGAAGTTTGGGAGAGGGGCGATAATGAGCAAGAAAGATAGTTTCATCTCTAGCGTGATGGGGTTTTTTAGCGAAAAGAATGAACGCTGGCTCTTAGCCCACAGGCACACGAGAGGGTTTGTGATCGTGGCGTGGCTTTTTCGGTTTAAAAGCATTGCGTTTTCTATTTTGATCACTCTGTTAGTGATTTTGGTGGATATTTGGGTGTATAGCGATGTGCGCCAATTCTTGCTAGATACTGCCAGCTCGCCTATTCTGCTTTTAGCCGCTTTGTTAATCAAGTGGGGCGTGATTGTCATAAGCGTGCGCCAATGCTATAAGTTCAGCCAAAAGATGTTTGCGCTCATCCAAAAAAAAAGACAGATCAGAGAGAGTCTGAAAAAGCGCTCCCACCAGCAAGAGGGTAAAACTCCCCCAAAAGAAAGGCTCTCTAGCGTTACCGAAGAGATGATTCTCAAAAAACAAGAAGAGTTGAGGAGCAAGAAAGAAAGAAGCGATTGAGGAGGGTTATATGCTCTGTCTTAGCAAATTGATCCTAGCGGCGTCGTTTTTGATAGTGGATTCAGAGGGGTTTTCGCCTTCCATTTACACCGATATACCGACAAGACGGGGCATCCCACGATTGGTTATGGCTATAATTTGAGCGTTTATTCTTATGAGAGTAAGCGTATCACCAAACCGCAGGCGTATAGGCTTTTAACTGACATATTGAAAGAGAATTATAAGGCCCTCCTCTCTTATGGGTGGCATAAAAATTTGGACGCAATGAGGAGAATGGTCATTTTGGATTTGAGCTACAATTTAGGCTTGAGTGGGCTATTCAAATTCAAGCAATTCATCAGGCCATAGAGGATAAGAATTACGCTCTGGCTGTGGAGAGACTGCAAAAAAGCCCGTATTTCAATCAAGTGAGAAAAAGAGCGTCAAGGAATGTGGAAATTTTGAAATTGGGGGGTTGCGAAAAACATTGTAAGAAAAAATACACGATAGAAAAGGTGATCAAAGAGGTGGGGCTTGAACTCAAATCAAAGTCCGTCATGCTGTATTTTTTCAACGAATACGATCTGACCAAAAACGCCAACAGAGAAGAGCCTGAGAGATTGAAAAAACGGGTGATATTTATTTTGATGAGAACCCCTAAAGGGCGAGAAATCTTGAAAGAATATTTGAACGAGGGCTGTATTTTGCTTGGAGAATAAGAAAGAGCACCATGTTAAAAAGTTTTTAAAAAGCCTTTTTTAGGGCTTTGTGCTTGGGTACGTTGGGTTTATTGGGGGGTTAATGGCAAGAGCCAAACCCTAAAGAGCTTGTCCTTTTGGGTATAAAGAATTACAAAGAGCAAGATTTTTCTCAAGCTAAGGAATATTTTAAAAAAAGGCTTGATGCGATCATGCTAAAAATCATGTTAGAACACCTAGGATTAATTTTTGTAAAGGAATGGATTTGAGAATCAATCTTAAAATTTTGCCTTCTCTCTCTCTCTCTCTAAAAAGCCAAGTGGTAGGGCTGTTAAAACGCTCTTGAAAGGGCAAACATGGAATTTGTTTTTATCGTTTGGTTGCTCATAGTCAATATTTTGATTTTTGTTCTCATGCTGGTGGATAAAAATTGAGCAAAAAATGTGGCGTATTCCTGAAAAAACTTTGTGGGTTTTATCGCTCCTTGGCGGGTCTGTCGGGTTTTTAGTCGCTATGGTTGTGTCCCACCATAAGATTTTAAAGCTTAAGTTTAAATACGGCGTTTCGCTCATTTGCTTGACAGAGAGTGCAATCCTTTATTTTGCCAGCAAGGATCTTTTTTGGATAGTAGCGCTAACGATATTCTCACTATCCTTGATACTGGTAGCGTTTAAGATTTTTCTCCTCAAAGATAACCCTAACAAACGCTTCAAAAACAATAAGAGGGATAAAAGATAATGTTTCGTTGTTTTAAAACCATTCTACGCACAAGCGTGATTGTGGGGGTTTTGTTGGGTTTGTGGCGTTGGACTTACGATAAGTCCTGCTTCTCGTTGGTCTTTGTGCTGCTGATACTAGGGATTGTCACTTACAGCTATGTTTCTTTAAAAATGCATCAGAGAAAATGCTTCGCCGATTGTTATGTGAATAAAAAATCCTGTTTGTTCACGATGCTACACTCCCCAATAATGGTGTCTTGCTTTTATTTTATTTTTTCAATTTTCACATCTATATCCATCGCTTATAGCGTGCTGGACTATAATTGGATGATGTGGGGGATTGTTTTTCTCACTATCCTTGTTTGCGCTGCGGTGTTTGGTGTGTTTGAAAAGATGCTCAAGGGTATCATCAAAGAAGATTATTTGATGCTGATGTCTAGAGAAGCGAGCTCTCTTGTGGGGGCTCTTTTCTTCTTTGGCTTGAGTTGCTGTGTGATTTGTACTAACAACATACCCGGTTATTTGAGAGCAGCTTTGATAGACACAATTAAGGCAGCGAGTGATTCCATCTATTCTAGCTGCGACTGCACGGATTATTTTTTGAAGGCTAAAAAGATGTTAGAGGGGTTTGCTTGGTGGGGCATGCTCAAAGCAGAGAGCATGGGCATGAATAAGGGGTTTATGGTTGCGGGCTGGGTAGTGTTTATCATCTATAACGCTCTTAGTGGGATAGCCATCAGCAGGTTGAGCGCTCAAATCATTTATTGGTTATCAAAATATTTTAGGAGTGAGTGTGGAAAATGATGTCAAAGATACAGAAAATCTAGAGCTAGAGAAACAAAAACTAGATCTAGAAAAACAAAAGCAAGAGCTAGAAAAGCTAACACAAGAAAAAGAACAAGAAATTATTAAGGAAAAAAGAGAGTATATTTACATTTTTTTAGAAATTATTAAGAAAAAAAGAAATTACATTCTTTAGCGAATGTAATTATTTATAGAACTCTTATCTAAGCTTTTTTTAAAAGGAAGTAGTTTATGAAGTTTTTTAAAATCCCTAAACTGCACTTAAATTCCAAAGAGCGATAAGAAATGCTTTTAGAAAGTTTTATTCTTTATTCTTTAAAAAGTTATCGCTTTATAACCAAGCTCTTTAGTTTGATTGTAAAAAACGCTTTTAGCGTTTTAGATTTTATTCTTTTATT
>NZ_VEZH01000022.1:0-14000 GCF_006440215.1 Helicobacter pylori
TGATAATTGGTCAAATAATTGTTGATAAAATCCGTTTGGCTCACCCACATGCTCAAACCACTCCCTACCCACGAACTCCCCGCTAAAGCAAAGCCCGCATAAAAACCCACGCTAGAATGTTTTTGCGCGTTATCAATGAAATTATAAAGATAGTCTATTCCAAGCCCATAAAGGTGGTTATTCATTTTGCCCAAACCATCAAAGCCATTACCCACAAAACCAAAATTAGTATAGCCATAGTCATAGAACAAGTAATAGCGAAACCCTTGATTTTTTTTCTGGGTAAAGAAATGCTTATAACCCACATTCAAAGTTACCCCATACATGTTTGAAATGTTTTTAGAATAAGAATTGGGATCAAGCGCGTTTAGGGAATTTGAAATTTGAGCGATTTGAGAAGATAAAGAAGAAAGCATGCGGTTTTGGGATTGATTGAATTGCACTTCTAAATTTTTTAAGTTTTCTTCAAATTCTAAAGGGCTATTAGTGGGTTCTTGTATTTTTTCTAATGCTTGGACTAATTGGGGGTTAGATGCAGCGCCACCACTAAGCATCACTATTTTTTCAATATTTTCAAGCGTGGATTGGAGGTAGTATTTCTCAGCTTGCATTTCAGTAGGGGTTAATTGAGAATGGTTTTTTAAATTGTTGTTGATGTATGCAAAGGTGTTTTGCATGCTCGTGATTTCATTTTTGACTTGATTGAGTTTATAGATTTTATTTTGAGCGTTAGAAATGATTTGGATGCGTTCTTGATTGAAAAAAGGGTTATTGTGTTGGATGGCATGGCTAATGGAATATTCAAACCCCACGCTCGCATACGCCCCATTTTCTTCAGCGATACAAAAAGATAAAGATAAAGGCAAAGATAAAAAAGAAAATAAGGTTTTTTGCATGGGTGATCCTATTATGAATTGGGCTTGTTAAAAATAGGTTTAATGATACCATTAAAAAGCATAGCGCATACCAATATTTCCGGTAATATTAATATCTTTATAATCAAGCCCAAACCTAGCCCCTATGCCGGCATTCACATAAAAGGTTTTGAATAACCTTATCTCCCCGCCTGTGATAATGCTAGCAAAAGTGTTGTATCTGCCACCATCTCTATAGCTTAGGGTGTTATTACCGATGAAACGCACCATTTTATCCCCCATAGAATTGATGAATAAATCCCTGCCCACATCCGCAATCACAAAATAATAAGAGTTTTTATTGAAATAGTGCCGACTTTCTAGGGCAAAATTAATCGTTAGAACGGATTTTTTATTAGGGTCAGCATTGGCTCTGAATTGGTTGTAAATAGGATCATCCATAATGCCCCTTAAACCAGATAAGCCAATGTAATAATAGGCTAAGCCTATTTGAGGTTTAAAAATAACGCTTTTATCTTTAAACATGAAATCATAGCCGTAATTGATTTTAGCGTCAGTCGTCCAGGTGTTGTATTTGTAAGACTGGTTGATGATTGAGAGTAGGGGGTCATAAGAGTTGATGAAAGTCTTATTGTATCCCCAAGTCTCATTCAAGCTCATCGTTAATTCGCTTCTTTTGATAAAGGCTCGGCTATAAACACCCATATTGACATTGCTAGAGCCTGATTGAGTGATGTTTGCATGAAACCCGCTATACCCATAAGCGGCATAACCTCCCACAATCACGCCCTTAATAAACCTGTCATACCCCACATTGATACCATATAAAGTCCCAGTGCCTCCATTAATAAAACTAGCCCCTCCAACTCCTGTCGCCCACACATTATTTTTAACTCTGTTTCTTTGAGAGTATTTTAAAATCACATCCATAGCGTTAGGGATCGCATCAGCGAATCGCTTGTTTTTAAGGGCTTCTAAACGCTCATGGAAATCAGCGCTAGCAAAGGTTGAAGTGTCAGAAAGCTTGGCTAAACGGCTCATTTGTTGGGTGTAGGTATTGATCTGTAAAATATTAGTGGCATCATTTTTAAAATCAGGGTTAGCGATGACTTCTAAAGTGTTCGCAATATCTCCAGCGATCGTGGTTAAATCTTTTGTAGAATGGCTTTCTAAATAATAGGGAGCGAATAAAGGACTTCCCTTAGTTTCAAAGATTTTGTTGAGCCAATTAATCGCTTGACTGCCTCCAGCTTGATCAATACTATCCACACCTTGAGTGCCCTGAATTTGAGCGATATATTGTTTTAAAGTGGGGGCTTGTAGGTTGTTGATAGGGTCATTAGAAACAGCGATTTTCACTTTATTATAGAGAATGGAAGTGTAAATGTATTGATTTTGAGAATCTTTAAAGCCTACAACTAAACCGCCATCTTTAATATTCACGGCTTGCCCATTATAAGTTAAGCCGTTGTCAGTCATCACCATATGCTTGCCATTAATGTCAATGAGCGTGTAAAGCTTAAGATAATCGGCTAGGCTATTGCCTCCTGTGATTTGGTCGTTATACCCGTAATAAATGGCCTTAGCGCTATCAATGAGCGTGTAAGTGCCTGTTTCTTTTGAAGAAGCGTTGAATTGGATTAAGGGGTTATTGTTATTAGCCATAATCGTTGCTATGCCTTGAGCGTTGATAATAGCATGGCTAACTGAATGATTGAGATTAAACACCAAATCGCCATAGCTATTAAAATTCCCCATGACATCCAAACCACTAGCGTTAGTGCTTAAAGTCGCTTGTTGGTTTAAGGTGAAATTACCATTAATGTTAGCTGTAGAGTTAGAGGCGTTGTTAAAAGCGTTAGTGATCGTTAAATTATTGGCTTGCAAGGCCGCATTTTCATTAAGATTGAGCGTGCCTATAACGCTATTATTTTTTACTTGAGACAAATCAATAGCCCCATTAGAAGCGATTGCGCCTAAGAAAGTGAAGTTGTTAGCGCGCACGCTCAAAGATTCATTAGTGGGGGTTAAGCTAGAGTTTGTAGAAGAGCTGTTTTTGGTTGTGGGGCAATTGGCTAAATTGACACAAATTTCCCCTTTTTGAACGCTCACATTATTCAAACCCGCATTAAGGCTTAAGCCGTTAGTAGCGTTTAGGGTTGTGATATTGATATTAGAAACATCATTAGAAGCAAAAATCAATGTGCCTTGATACTTGCTAAAATCAATCGTGTTATCGCCATTAAAAATAATAGACTTGTTGGCGACAAAATTCAAACTGCCCCCTGTAGCGTTGCTAAAAGAGCTATTATTGACAAAAACATAGCCATTGCTTAAAAAGTTAAAATACCCTTTTTGCCAAAAATCATGCAAGCCTCTAGGCGATAAAAGAGCGCCTAAATCGTTTTCTTTGAGAGCGTTTTGTAAAGAGAGTGGCAACACGCTCCCCAAACCTTGATCATAAACGCCGCTTAATCCTCCTTGAGAAATAATATTATTAATGATATTGCTCACTAAGCCTTGACCTTCTAGCTTTTTAACAACATCTTGTCCTAAAAACTCGTTCAACAAGTCGTTCGCCACCACACCAATGTCTTTTTGCAGGCTTGTAGGGGGATTAGTAATATCTTTTAAAATCACGCTTAAAATAGAGCTTAATTCAGAAGCGTCTATATACCCACCGATAAAATTCAAAAGCCCTTTATCGTCCAGCATGCTTTTTAAAGACTGCTTAGCAAGGTAGTTTTCTATGATTGATGGGGTAACAAAATTACCAAAAATGCTTAGTTTTTTACTGATAATATTTTGGATTTCATTCATGACTCCACTGTTATTCAATAAATTATCTAAATTATTTTGACCTATAAGTTGGCCTAAGGTTTCATTTTGCAAGCTAGCGGGCAATTCCTTACTCAAAGGGCTTAGAGCGTTTTCTATAAAGTTCCCTAAACCGCCGGCTTGCTTGATTTTTTCCATAGCCATTTGACTGAGAACATTCGCTAAATTCCCTTGATTAAAGATTTTATCAATCCCTTCTTGACCCAAAAGATTAAAAATATTGTCTGTAGCTTGAGCTTCTATGTTAGCTTTATTCAACACTAAGTTATTAGCGCTTTGAAAGGTTACATCCGCGCTCCCTCCGCTTTCAAAGGCGTTACCGCTTCCAAGCGTTCCAGTGATATAAATGCTTTTAGCTTTAAAATCAGCGTTGATGTAGCCTAAATAGGGGGAAGTTGAGCCTAATAATTGCCCCAAGTAAGTGTTTCTAAAAGAAGAACAAGTGGTGCTATCTAGTGCGCAAGGACTGCTATAACCATTGCCCCCAAACCATACAGAGCTAGTAGAGTTTGTAACATTATCTTGAGTAGCGCCTATAACGAGATTCCCATTACTAAAGGTTTGATTGATGTTGTCAGTCAAATGGTTGATGGTTTCTAGGAGCGCTTGCTTTTGCGCTGGGGTGATCTTAATCTTATCTAAGAGTTGCAACACTTCATTGATGCTAGTGATATTGTCTAATTGATTGGATTCAATCATTTCTTTTAAGGTAGCGGAATTTTGAGAAAGAATCCCTAAAAGCGTTTTTAAATTTCCACTAGAAAAACCCTTATTGTAGATATTCAAACTATTCAAAGGCTGGTTAAACGGGCTATAAGTGCCTAGGGTTTGAGGCGTTTGAGAGCCTTTAGGGGTGAAAAGACCTTTAATGTTGCTTGTCAAGTAATAAGTGCCTGCTTGGTTATCGCTATAATCATAGCTATAACCGGTAGGATTTTGCTTAGAAGCTTGATAATTATAAAGCTCAGGAGCGATATTAAAAATAGTGTTAGAAGCCGAGTTAGGGTTATTTAAAACTTCTATGGTTAAATCCCCATTTTTAATGCTTTCTTGAATGATTTGAGAAGAATTGAGAGGGTTTATAAACGACCAAGTTTGAATGTTATTGTTGTCGCTATAGGTAGCGTTTTGGATTTTCATGCCATAAAAAAGGATTTTTTCATAGCCATTAGCCCCACTAATGCCAGCAATGCCTTTTTGAGCGTTTAGGATGTTGTAGGTTACAGATTTTGTAATGTTGTCAAAAATATTGATGTCAGATAAATTAATATCCCCATTATTCCCTAAAACAAACTGCCCGCTAACGCTCATTAAAGCCTTAGTCAAAGAGGGCGCATAACCATTAAAATTTAACGCCCCATTAGCCGTAAGGTTATTAAAACTCAATGAGCTTGTGCTGTCAAAATTAAAGCTTGCCGTATCAATAGTCGTGTTGCCTCCAAAATTAGCCTGGCTTGCGCCTTGAAAATTGATATCAGCGTTTAAAGAGCTTGTGTTGCTAGCCGATAAAACGCTATCGTCTAAATTGATAGTGGTGTTGTTTGAAAAACTAGCGCTAGAAGCGTTGAGCTTGCTATTAGCGTTAAGACTGAGTATCCCACCATTAAAAAAGAGGCTGTTAAAGGTTGCTTGACTCCCGTTATAAATATTGAGACTCGTTTGATTGTTAAAAGCACTTGTGCCATTGGCATTCAAAACGCTTTGATTGTCTAAGCTTAAATTAGAATTATTATCAAGCGTTAAAGAATTTTTAAAAGCGGCTTGACTTTTATTGCCAAGCGTGATATTGGCGTTGTTTTGCAAGGTTGTATCGCCATTAAAGTTGAGCAAACTTTGAGAACTAAGCGTAAAATTCGTGTTGCCTAAAAGCTGTGTGGTAGCGTTAAAATTGCTTGTCCCCCTAGAATACAAGACATTAAAAACCGCTTGCGTGTTATTGAAAATAAGGCTATTAGCCTGCAAATTATAGATTGCTCCACCATTCAAACGAGAATTGCTAAAGCTTAAAGAATTAGCGGCATTAGCGCTGATAACGCTTGATCCTCCAGGGTTTGTAAAGCCGCTAAACGAAGCGTTAGAAAACGAAATGTTCTTAGCGCTAAAACTGAATTTCCCCCAAGTCATATCGCTAAAACTGGAATCAGTCACGCTGATATTGTTTGTAGCGTCAAAAGCGGCATAGGAATGCTGACTAGCCCCCGTTTGAATCATTTTAGTAACGGTTTCAGCGTCATTATAATTCAAGCCATCCATAGTGATATTATCGCTTGCTTTAAAGGTGATGTTCGCTCCCCCACCATCTGAGCCTGAAACGCCTTCACCGGTTTTAAAATTATTGGTCAAATAAATATTAGCCGCATTAAAAGTCCCCGTGATATAGCCAAAGCCTCCATGCCCTATCCAAATCAACCCATTATCATTCACGCTCTCTGTGTTATTCCCTATGATCAAAGTGCCATTTTGGATATTCACGCCAAAACTTCTTCCTAACAAATTGGCTGTATAAGTGTTGAGCGTGTTACCGCTTTGACCGCTCTGTCCTGAAAGATTGGGATCAATATAATAAACGCCTTTTTGCGAGTAAGTTTGATTTTGAAGGTTATAGACCCCATTCCACACATTCGTTGTGGGTAAATTTTGAGTAGGGGGCGTTGGTGGAACTTTATTAGGGGGAGTGTTTTGCGCTGTGTGTTTTGTAGGAGCGGGTGTAGGGCTTGGTGTAGGGCTTGCAGGCTTAGCGTTAGCTATCGCTTGTTTTAATCCCTCTTGTTCAGCGTTAAAAGTATTTTCATTCTCTTGTAAGGTTTGTAAATCTTGTTGTTCTGTGCTTTGGGCTTGATTGAAAGCTTGTTGGTTAAAGCCTGTTGTGGAGTTGGCTAATTGTTTGACACTAGCTAAATCTTTTTCTAACGCTTGTTTGTCTTGTTGGATGGTTTGGTCGGTGTTTTCTAAATTCTGAGCGTCTTTTTTGATAGTGGTGTTTTGATTGTTGGTGTAACTTGTATCATTGCTTGCGATCTTATTATCACTAGTAGCGTTATTTAAAGCGGTTTGGGAGTTACTCAAGTCTTGTTGGTAGGTTGCTTGGGCTTTGGCTTGTAAATCGTCCCCTAAAAATTGGGTGGTAATGGCTTGATTGCTAAAGGTTTCTTGTAAGGTTTCATCTTGCCCGTTAATGTCAAAGGTTACATCATAAGTGTTATTACCCACTTCAACATGGCTTATGGCTTTATCGCCCTTATAGTTGATCAAATCCCACAAATAGCTTTGATAAACCCCATACTGGATGGTTCCGTTTGTGGTGAGAATGTCATAGGTTTGATTGGTATTAAGGGTTTGATTGAGGTTAAAAATCGCACCAGAACCAAAAGACACACTGCCTTTAAGACTAGCAAAAGGCGAACTTGAATTTAAAGTGTTAGCGCCTGAAAAACTCACCTTGCTTGTATTAAAGTTATAAGTCCCTTGATTGAAAGTGTCGTTATCAAAGTTTAAACCTGTATTGTCAGTAAAACTATAAGTCCCTTGATTGAAATTGCTGTTATTAAAAGTGGATTGAGTGCTATTAAAGTTATAAGTCCCTTGATTGAAAGTGCTGTTATTAAAAGTGGATTGAGTGCTATTAAAGTTATAAGTCCCTTGATTGAAAGTGCTGTTGTTGAAGTTTAAGTTAGCGCTGTTAGTGAATTTATAAGTGCCTTGATTGAAGTTCGTTTTGTCAAAAGAGAGATTGCTGTTAGTCCCATTCGCGCTGAAACTAAAGCCCCCATTGGTGTCGTCTGTAAAGCTAGAGTCGCTCACATTGATGTTAGAACCACTGAAATTCATGTAAGAGTGCTGTGTTCCTGCATCGCCGTTATCAAAGCTGGCTTGATCGATAGTGATATGGTTAGCCGCATTAAAATTGAGAGTGGCCCCACCGCCAGTAGAAAATGAGTTGCCGGTTGTGATACGGCTAGAATTAAAATTAATCGTTTGAGCGTCATAAGTGCCTGTGATATACCCTACATCACCTCCATTGACACCCGTGCCTCCAAAGCGGATATTCCCTCCCACATTAAGCGTGCCATTATTGAATTTTTGCGTGAAACTAGCCCCACCAGCACTATAAGTGGTAAGGGTGTTCAAATAGTAAGTCCCAGAGCCTTGAGCGCTATTAAAAAGACAATAAGAGTTGTGCGTGGGCGAATTAGGGCCGCTTTCAATATTATCTTGATAACTCCAAGACGACCATGACCAATAACGGCATTCGCTAGCCCTTAGGTGAGATAATCCCCCCAACGCTCCTATCAATAAAACCGAAGCTTTTAAAAAAGATTTGTTTTGATTGAAGGGCTTTTTAATGGATTTTGTTTTTTTATGGCGTTTTAAGGGCTTTTCACGCTTCAAGATTTGATTCAATTTGAAAATTTTCTTTGAAATCTTGTTTAATTTGAAAGATCCCTTTGAAATAAACTTAGAAATCAATCTAACCTTTTTAAACGCCACTTAAAACTCCAATCGTTTTTGTAAATCCCACATTATACAACTTGATGTTAAACAAACTCAAAAAGATTCGCAAAATGACTTAATAATGATACATGAATTGCGCCATATCCACCAAACGATGAGAATACCCCCATTCATTATCATACCACCCCATGATTTTGACCATATTCTCTAGCGTGAAAGTCAAATCGGGTGCGATTATGACACTGCTAGGGTTAGAAATGAAATCAGAACTCACCCTTTCTTTTAAATCTATCTCTAACACGCCTTTTAAAACCCCTTTGGAAGCTTCAATCAATAAATCATTGATGGGATCTTTAGAGGCCTTTTTTTCTAAAAACAAACTCAAATCTATCATGGACACATCAAGGCTAGGCACTCTCACGCTATGCCCATGCATTTTGTTTTTGAGATTGGGTAAAACTTTATGCAAGGCCAGAGCAGCTTTAGTGGTGGTGGGGATAATGTTGCTTGCGGCCGCTCTTGAGCGCCGTTTGTTTAAAGGGTGGGCCAAATCAATGAGTTTTTGATCGCTCGTGTAGCTGTGAATGGTCGTTAGCATGCCCTCTTTAATGCCAAAAGCTTTGTCTAAAATGGCGCAAATGGGTGCGATAGCGTTAGTCGTGCAAGAGGCGTTAGAAACAATGGCCTGGTTTTGATAGAGAGAATGATTGACCCCATACACCAAAGTAGGGTATTGTTTTTCATCGTATTCGCCCATAAAGGGAGCGGATAACAGAACCTTTTTAGCCCCAAGCAAAAGATAATTTTCCAGCGTTTTAGGCTCTAAAAACTTCCCTGAACACTCTATGATAACATCCACGCCTTTCAAGTCTTTGATGCTATTAAAAACAGGGATTTCTAACGAGCCGATAATAAGCTTACCATTAGAATAATGCGTCTCTTTGTTGAGCAGCCCATGCACGCTGTCATGCTCTAAAAGATAAGCGAGAATTTCCCAATTAGCAGGGTCATTGATGCCTATCACTTCTAAGTTAGGGTTATCGCTACGCTCTAAAATCGCTCTTAAAACGCATCTCCCAATGCGGCCAAATCCATTGATAAAAATTTTCATCGTAACTATTATCCTATTTTCAGACTTCAATTTCAATTTTAGGGGGTTTTGTTTGGTATTTTACTACATTTTGCGCTATTATATTGGACCTAGCTGTAGGGTTAATTAAAATTATTGATTGAGTTGAAATTCAAGGAGTAAAACATGGCATTGTATGACAGAGCTAATTCTCATAATGCGTATGCAGAAAATTCTTTATCGCATGAAAGCGAGTTGGTAAGTTTTGTTAAAACGACTTACAAGTTCTTTGCGGGCAGTTTGTTACTAGCGACTATTGGGGCGTTATTGGGTTTAATGAATTTTCAGACCGTAGTGCAGTATAAATGGGTGTTTTTTATCGCTGAAATTGCGGCGCTTTTTGGTTTGATATTTTCTAAATCCAAACCCGGATTGAATTTATTCATGCTGTTTGCTTTCACTTCATTATCAGGGGTTACTTTGGTGCCTTTGTTGGGTATGGTGATCGCAAAAGCTGGTTTGGGAGCGATTTGGCAAGCTTTAGGCATGACAACTATTGTTTTTGGTTTGATGAGCGTGTATGCCCTTAAAACTAAAAACGACTTAGCGAATATGGGTAAAATGCTCTTTATCGCTTTGATTGTGGTGGTGGTGTGTTCGCTCATTAACTTGTTTTTGGGTAGTCCCATGTTCCAGGTTGTCATTGCGGGAGCGAGTGCGATTTTATTCAGTCTTTACATCGCTTATGACACCCAAAACATCGTTAAAGGCATGTATGATAGCCCCATTGATGCGGCGGTGGACTTGTATTTAGATTTTTTGAATGTCTTTATTTCTATCTTGCAAATCATTGGTATTTTTTCAGACAGAGACAAATAGTTTGAAAAAATAGGGGGGGACGCCACGCAAAAACCTAATAAAAAATATTCTAAAATATTGATAACGCTTCGTTGATATTCTTTCTTTAAGGATTAGTTATGCCTAAACGCACCGATATTTCCAACATCCTACTGATAGGATCAGGTCCTATTGTGATCGGGCAAGCTTGCGAGTTTGACTACTCAGGGACTCAAAGTTGTAAAACCCTAAAATCTTTAGGTTATAGAGTGATCTTAATCAATTCTAACCCGGCCACCGTGATGACTGACCCTGAATTTTCTCATCAAACTTATATCCAACCCATCACCCCAGAAAATATCGCTGCTATCATTGAAAAAGAAAAGATTGACGCTATTTTACCCACAATGGGCGGGCAAACCGCTTTGAATGCGGTCATGCAAATGCACCAAAAGGGCATGTTAGAAGGCGTGGAGCTTTTAGGGGCTAAGATTGAAGCGATTAAAAAAGGCGAAGACAGGCAGGCTTTCAAAGAAGCGATGTTAAAAATCGGGATGGATTTGCCTAAAGGGCGTTACGCTTATAGCGAGTTAGAAGCCCTAGAAGCCATTAATGAAATTGGCTTTCCAGCCATTATCAGAGCGAGTTTCACTCTGGCTGGGGGAGGGAGTGGGGTCGCTTATAATATTGAAGAGTTTCAAGAATTGGCTAAAAATGCCCTGGACGCTTCGCCCATTAATGAAATTTTGATTGAAGAGTCCTTGTTGGGGTGGAAAGAATACGAAATGGAGGTCATACGAGACAGCAAGGACAATTGCATCATTGTGTGCTGTATTGAAAACATTGACCCCATGGGCGTTCATACCGGCGATAGCATCACGATCGCTCCAAGCCTCACCTTAACCGATAAAGAATACCAACGCATGCGCGATGCGAGCTTTGCGATTTTGAGAGAAATTGGCGTGGATACGGGCGGGAGTAATGTGCAATTTGCGATCCACCCAGAGACTTTAAGAATGGTCGTGATTGAAATGAACCCACGAGTGAGCCGTAGCTCCGCATTAGCTTCAAAAGCGACCGGTTTTCCCATTGCAAAAGTGGCTACCATGCTTGCGGTGGGTTTTAGCTTAGATGAAATCCAAAACGATATTACCAACACCCCGGCGAGTTTTGAGCCTAGTTTGGATTATATCGTGGTGAAAATCCCTCGCTTTGCGTTTGAAAAATTTGCCGGTGTTTCTAGCACTTTAGGAACTTCTATGAAAAGCATTGGCGAAGTGATGGCGATAGGGGGGAATTTCTTAGAAGCCTTACAAAAAGCGTTATGCTCTTTGGAAAACAATTGGCTAGGGTTTGAATCGTTAAGCAAAGATTTAGAAATGATAAAAAAGGAAATCCGCCGGCCGAATTTCAAGCGCTTGCTCTATATCGCTGATGCGTTCAGGCTTGGCGTTTGTGTTGATGAAGTTTTTGAATTATGCCAGATTGACAGGTGGTTTTTATCCCAAATCCAAAAGCTAGTCAAGGCAGAAGAAAGCATCAATTCTAGCGTTTTAACGGACGCCAAAAAATTAAGAGGGCTTAAAAGTTTAGGTTTTAGCGATGTCAGGATTGCCGCTAAAATCAAAGAAAATGAAAATTTAGAGGTGAGTCCTTTTGAAGTGGAATTAGCCAGAATGCATTTACAAATCGCGCCCCATTTTGAAGAAGTGGACACTTGTGCGGCGGAGTTTTTATCGCTCACGCCTTATTTGTATTCCACCTATGCCCCCAATCCTTTGCCTCCTATTGAAAACAAACAAGAAAAGAAAGAAAAGAAAATCCTAATCATAGGCTCTGGGCCTAACCGCATCGGTCAAGGCATTGAATTTGATTATTGTTGCGTGCATGCGAGCTTTGCTTTGAAAGATTTAAACATTAAAAGCGTCATGCTCAATTGCAATCCAGAAACGGTGAGCACGGATTATGATACCAGCGATACGCTCTATTTTGAACCCATTCATTTTGAGTGCGTGAAGACTATCATTCAAAGGGAGTGCGTGGATGGCATTATCGTGCATTTTGGGGGACAAACCCCTTTAAAACTCGCTAAAGATTTAGCCAAAATGCAAGCCCCCATTATTGGCACGCCTTTTAAGGTGATTGATATTGCAGAAGACAGAGAAAAATTTTCCCTCTTTTTAAAAGAGCTTGACATCAAGCAGCCCAAAAACGGCATGGCTAAGAGCGTTGATGAAGCCTATAGTATCGCTAATGTGATTGGTTTCCCTATTATCGTGCGCCCTAGTTATGTGCTAGGCGGCCAACACATGCAAATTTTAGAAAATATTGAAGAACTGCACCATTATCTAGAAAGCGTTACGCATGCTTTAGAGATTAGCCCTAAAAACCCGCTCCTCATTGATAAGTTTTTAGAAAAAGCGGTGGAATTAGATGTGGATGCTATTTGCGATAAAAAAGAGGTCTATATTGCCGGTATTTTACAGCATATTGAAGAAGCTGGGATCCATTCAGGCGATTCGGCGTGCTTTATCCCTTCCACTCTAAGCCCTAAAATTTTAGATGAAATTGAGCGAGTGAGCGCAAAAATCGCTCTGCATTTAGGCGTAGTAGGGCTATTGAATATCCAATTTGCTGTGCATCACAATTCGCTCTATTTGATTGAAGTCAATCCCAGAGCCAGCCGAACCGTGCCTTTTTTAAGCAAGGCTTTAGGCGTTCCTTTAGCCAAAGTTGCGACTAGGGTTATGGTGTCAGAAGATTTGAAAGAAGCCTTGAAATTCTATGATAAAAAAAATATCGTGGGGTATTCTAATGGCGTTTATAAGCCTAAAATACCCCATTTTGTGGCTTTAAAAGAAGCGGTTTTCCCTTTTAATAAACTTTATGGATCGGATTTGATTTTAGGGCCTGAGATGAAAAGCACCGGCGAAGTGATGGGGATTGCTAGATCTTTAGGGCTTGCATTTTTCAAGGCTCAAACGGCTTGCTTTAACCCCATTAAAAACAAGGGGCTTATTTTTGTCTCTATTAAAGATAAGGATAAAGAAGAAGCATGCGTTTTAATGAAGCGATTGGTTGAATTGGGTTTTGAATTGTGCGCCACAGAAGGCACGCATAAAGCTTTGGAAAAAGCTGGGGTTAAGTCTTTGAAAGTGCTTAAAATCTCTGAAGGCCGCCCCAATATCATGGATTTAATGATGAATGGGGAAATCAGCATGGCTATCAACACCAGCGATCACAAATCTCAAGATGACGCCAAACTCATTCGCGCTTCTGTGCTTAAAAATCATGTGAGTTATTTCACGACTTTAAGCGCGATAGAAGTCTTGATTTTAGCGTTAGAAGAAAGCTCTAAAGAAGACGAGTTGTTAGCCTTACAAGATTATTTAAAGTAGTTTGATGGCGTTAGTGTATCTGGCTCAAAGCGATACCACGATAGGACTGCTTTCTAAAGACAGCGAAAGGCTCAACGCCTTAAAAAATCGCCCTAAAAACCAAAGCGTTTTAACAGAAAGCGCTGATTTTACCACCTTAAAAAGTCTGGTGCGCGCGCCCAACGCTTTTAAAAACCTCATCAGAAGAAGCCTTAAAACCACTTTCATTTATCCTAACTATAAGGCCGTTCGTGTGGTTAGGGGCAGGCATGGGGATTTTTTAAAGCGTTTTAAAACGCTTTATAGCACCTCAGCCAACCTCACCCAATGCGCTTATGATAAAGAAATCGCTTCCAGCCTCGCTGATGTGATTGTGAGCGATGAAAGGGGTTTGTTTGAAAGCTCTAGCTCTAAAATATTCAGGCTTTATAAAGATAAAAAAGTGAGAGTGAGATAAAAAAGATAAATAAAAGAGCTTGATTTTAATCAAGCGATAATCTCTTGAAAAAAGCGGTCTTGGGGGGTTAGGGGGTTTCTTAAGGGGGTTAAGGG
>NZ_VEZH01000023.1:0-13312 GCF_006440215.1 Helicobacter pylori
CTACACGCGACTGGGTGTAATAATGATGCGTTTTAGAAATTGCCAAGTAAACAACACAAAAAAGGAGAGAAGACAACATAAAATGCGACGAACCAAAATGCCCATAGAAACTAATAATCTTCCACTCCCTGTTAGACACTCTCGTTGATGATGTAGCTCGTAATTGAGAGGCGATGCATGAGATGTAATGATGTGGGAAAATTATCCCTCGATTCATTGATTATTTTAAAACTTCGCCCTTTAGAGTGCGTTTTGAAACAAAAGGGCGCATGGGAGCGTTTCTCGCTTCTATCCCTGTACATGTCGTGCTGAAAAAAACTCCGGGACTTGATGGGGCAGGCATTGCGTTAGAGAATTATTTACTGCATGATAAGATATAGCAGCGTTAAGATAGAAGCGGGCTTATACAAGGGGTGTGTTTGAGCGCGCCAAACAACGATACCATGTAACCAGCAGTTATAAAATTAGTTAAACCTATAGAAACATAAGCAAACCATAAAAACGATACAATAGCGGTATTTTAATAAAACAAGGAGTTTTAATGAGAGTTCAATCTAAAGGTTTTGCTATTTTTTCTAAAGACGGGCATTTCAAACCCCATGATTTTAGCCGCCATGCTGTAGGCCCTAAAGATGTGTTGATTGACATTCTTTATGCAGGGATTTGCCATAGCGATATTCATAGCGCTTATAGCGAATGGAAAGAAGGCATCTATCCTATGATTCCTGGGCATGAAATTGCTGGGGTCATCAAAGAAGTGGGTAAGGAAGTTAAGAAATTTAAGGTTGGCGATGTGGTGGGCGTTGGCTGTTTTGTCAATTCATGCAAAGCGTGTAAGCCCTGCAAAGAACACCAAGAGCAATTTTGCACCAAAGTGGTATTTACTTATGATTGTTTGGATTCTTTCCATGACAACGAACCCCACATGGGCGGATACTCTAATAATATTGTCGTGGATGAAAACTATGTGATTAGCGTGGATAAAAACGCTCCTTTAGAAAAAGTAGCCCCCTTGCTTTGCGCGGGCATCACCACTTATTCGCCCTTAAAATTTTCTAAGGTTACTAAAGGCACAAAAGTTGGCGTCGCTGGGTTTGGCGGGCTAGGAAGCATGGCGGTTAAATACGCTGTGGCTATGGGGGCTGAAGTGAGCGTTTTTGCAAGAAATGAACACAAAAAGCAAGACGCTTTAAGCATGGGGGTTAAACATTTCTACACTGACCCTAAACAATGCAAAGAAGAATTGGATTTTATCATTTCAACCATTCCTACCCATTATGATTTAAAAGACTACCTCAAGCTCTTAACTTATAATGGCGATCTAGCCCTTGTGGGACTCCCCCCTGTAGAAGTCGCTCCAGTGCTTAGCGTTTTTGATTTTATCCATTTAGGCAATCGCAAGGTTTATGGCTCATTGATTGGAGGCATTAAAGAAACCCAAGAGATGATGGATTTTTCTATTAAACACAATATTTACCCTGAAATAGATTTGATTTTAGGCAAGGATATTGACACCGCTTATCACAACCTAACCCATGGGAAAGCGAAATTCCGCTATGTGATTGATATGAAAAAATCGTTTGATTAAAAGTTTTGGCTCTAGCTCTTTTTTAAGAGCTTGAGTTGGATTAGGATTTTTTTGGCTAGCACATGGAGTCCTAGGATTTTAAGGGTTTTGCTAATAAGGCTCTTGAATGGTATGAGAATGCAATGTTTGACAAACACCCTAAAGAGTTTCTTTCGCGCGTTTTTAGGGAGCTTATAAACATGCGAGAAGTAGTGGTTCAAGAACGCTTCAAGGGAGTTTTCTTTGATCTCTGCATGGGCATGCGAGAAGTAGTGGTTCAAGAACATTCCGAGATTTTCTTGCTTGATTGCGGCATGGATGCACGAAAAATAATGGTCTAAAAAGGTCTTGAGCGCGTCATGGGCGATCTGCTCTTCAGTCTTCCATAGGGGAAAGTAGTAGTGATAGGCAACGATGCTGTGGTAACGATGCCATTTTTCGCTGCCTATTTCCACCCTAGCGATCGAATCAATCCAATCGCTCATAAAAGGGGTTTTAGCCAAAGCGTTCAGCCACAAATCCGCTTTTAAACCAAAAGGGTAATCCCAGGGCTTCACCGCCCCCCACCAAGCGTCATAATGGATGACTATAGGGTTTTTGAGCACCTCTAAAATGGTTTTCTTGTAATTCTCGTTTAAATACGCGTTAGAAAAATCTTTAATGGTGTAATACAAAGGGAAAACGCAATACTCAATCCCTAAAGCTTTCATGTTAGGCCAACACCATTTCGTAAAATCCAACTCCTCTTTAGTCTCATTCCCCTTTAAAAGATCATGCATTCTTAAGGTGAAATTTTTCTTGCGCTGGTAATCTAAATTACAGAACAAAAACCCTTCCATCATGTGGTGCTTTCTAACTTCTAAAACCCCATGAAAATAATTCTCATCCTCTTCTTTAATGTTTAAGAAATCAACGCTAAATTCATTGCAAAAGATGACATCCACATCGCTCCACACCATTTTGGAATATTTGGGGAACAAATCCGCCAGAAAATACTTCACTAACACCATTTTAGAAAAACGCTTGGTGAAATCCTCATCAAAAGGGTTAGGGATGGTGTCTAAAAAAGGTTCAATATCTTTCACCTCTAAAGCAGCAAATTCCTTAAAAGGCTCTGCGATTTGGTGGAGTTTTGCTTTATCTTCTTCATTCAAGCCTACCACTAAAGCGTGTAGGGTGTAACGGATTTTTTTATTGGCTTTAGCAATGCTTTCTAGCAAGGAATAAATGCACGCGCCCGCAGGAATGAGGTAATCCTTATCAAAAGCAAAAGCGATAGGGATATGAAAATCTTGTTCTTTAAAAGAATGGCTTGAAGTTGAAGTCATAAAAATTAAACTCTCTTTTTTAAAGCCATTTTATCAAAAAAAAAAAAAACAGAACTTGAAAGGGTTCTATTTTTGGTTTTTATGTTGTTTTTAATGAAAATTAATTTAAAATCGTATCTTGTCTTTAAAAGCACCGCTATTTTAAATGCTGCAATTTTAAAAGATAATGAAAGGGGCTGTATTCTAATTTGATTTTCTTAAAAAAATCTCTTCGCGCGTTGTTGTTTTCAGGTTTTTTCATACCACCTTTAATAAAAGCGGCTGGTTTTGTCTATGACTTGAAGTTTATGAGTTTTAATTTCAATTTAGTGGCCCCAAATAACAACCCCTATTGGAATAGCCTAACCAAAATGCAAGGTCGTCTCATGCCTCAAATTGGCGTTCAATTGGACAAAAGACAGGCCTTGATGTTTGGAGCGTGGTTCATTCAAAATTTACACACGCATTATAGCTATTTCCCTTATTCATGGGGGGTTACGATGTATTACCAATACATAGGGAAAAATTTGAGGTTTTTTTTAGGCATTGTGCCACGAAGCTATCAAATAGGGCATTACCCTTTAAGCGCTTTTAAAAAACTTTTTTGGTTTATAGACCCTACTTTTAGGGGAGGAGCGTTTCAATTCAAACCGGCTTATGATCCTAATCGCTGGTGGAACGGGTGGTTTGAGGGCGTTGTTGATTGGTATGGGGGGCGTAATTGGAACAACCAGCCCAAAAAGAAAAATTACGATTTTGATCAATTCTTGTATTTTGTTTCTTCAGAATTTCAGTTTTTTAAAGGGTATTTGGGTTTAGGGGGACAGCTTGTCATTTTTCATAACACTAGTTCTCATAGCATGGGAGATAACTACCCTTATGGCGGAAATTCCTACTTAAAACCAGGCGATGCAACCCCACAATGGCCTAATGGCTACCCCTATTTCAGTCAAAAAAATAACCCACAAGGCGGAGAAATAGGGAAATACTCCAACCCCACTATTTTAGATAGAGTCTATTACCACGCTTATCTTAAAGCGGATTTTAAAAATCTCATGCCTTATATGGACAATATTTTTATGACCTTTGGCACGCAGTCGTCTCAAACCCATTATTGCGTGCGTTATGCTAGCGGGTGTAAAAACGCCCGATTTTATAACAGCTTTGGGGGGGAATTTTACGCTCAAGCGCAATACAAGGGCTTTGGGATTTTTAACAGATACTATTTTTCCAACAAACCCCAAATGCACTTTTATGCCACTTATGGCCAATCCCTTTATACCGGGTTGCCATGGTATAGAGCCCCTAATTTTGACATGGTAGGGCTTTATTATGTTTATAAAAATAAATGGGTGAGCGTGCGAGCGGATGCGTTTTTTAACTTTTTAGGTGGGGGCGATGGGTATCATTTGTATGGGAAAGGGGGCAAGTGGATCACCACTTATCAGCAATTCTTAACCCTAACCATAGACACACGAGAGTTAATTGATTTTGTCAAATCTAAAACCTCTAAATAACTATATCTAAAAATTATAGATATAATTGAAATAAGCGACCGGTAAGCGGTGCCATAAAGTAGTCGTGCTTAAGCCATCAACGATTTCAGTTCTTTTGTTAGGAATGAAAGGGAATTTCAACCCGAAAGTGATTTCATTGTGGAAAAAGCCAAAACGAAAACCCACTTTCACAAGCAATTGGAAAAGCGAATTTTCTTTGCCTAAATTTTGAGCGATAATTCCATGCATAGCCCCTCCTGGCATGTAAGTCGCCCCGGCGATGCCTACGCCAAATTCTAACCCTAAAAACATCTTTTGCGAATTGAAAGCGTCCCACAAACCGCTAAATTCTAAACCATAGGTAGAAATATAGGATTTGTGAGAAGAAAAGGTCTGATCATAAAACAACCCGTAACGAAAACCCACATGCTCTACAGCTTGCGTTTTAGCCACAAATTTCCCCCCTAACACCACACCAAAGCCATTGCCGGTCATGAAATACGATTTATCTACAGACTCGGTGCTAAAAGATGTGTTGATCGCACTAAGCTGATACCCAACCCCTAAATAAAATGTGTTCCTGTCCGCTAATTTAGGTTTTTTTGATTTTTCATCAAGCTCTGTCTCTGTGGCTTGGAGCGATGATAATAACGCCATGCCCATCAATATTTTAACCATTGTTTTATTTGTTTCATTCATAACCCAATTCCTTATGTTATCCTGCCCCACACTTGCCCCATACAGACTAAAATCAAATCACACCCTAAATAATAACAAAGTTTAAAATAAATATTAGTGGTTTTTATTAAGAACGCTTATCTTTTTAGAATAAATAGCCATAAAATAGCCATAATTCTTGTGGGTATGTCCCCATTTTTCTATAAAAATTCTTAAAAAGGTGTTGTTATAAGACATGTTAATGATTTTTCTTGTATAATCCTAGGCTAAATTCAATTTATCTTATACGATATTAAGGAGACATATTACCATGTTTCAAATTAGATGGCATGCACGAGCGGGTCAAGGCGCTATCACCGGCGCTAAAGGGTTGGCTGATGTGATTTCAAAAACAGGCAAAGAAGTGCAAGCGTTCGCTTCCTATGGTTCAGCTAAAAGGGGGGCTGCTATGATGGCTTATAACCGCGTTGATGATGAGCCTATTTTAAACCATGAACGCTTCATGCAACCTGATTATGTGCTAGTGATTGATCCTGGTTTGGTTTTCATTGAAAACATCTTCGCTAATGAAAAAGAAGACACGACCTATATCATCACTAGCTATCTTAACAAAGAAGAATTGTTTGAAAAAAAACCTGAATTAAAAACCCGTAAGGTGTTTTTAGTGGATTGTTTAAAAATCTCTATGGAAACCTTAAAACGCCCCATCCCTAACACGCCCATGCTAGGGGCGTTGATGAAAGTGTCTGGCATGCTTGAAATCGGGGCTTTTAAAGAAGCTTTTAAGAAAGTTTTAGGCAAAAAACTCACGCAAGAAGTCATTGATGCTAACATGCTCGCTATCCAAAGAGCTTATGAAGAAGTTCAATAACATTAAGGAGCAAAGATGAAAGATTGGAATGAATTTGAAATGGGAGCGGTGCTCTTCCCTTTTGAAAAAAACGCGCAAAGCGAAATGGAAAAACACAATGATGAGCGCCATTACACCGAGCAAAGCTACTTCACCACTTCAGTGGCTCATTGGCGCGTGGCTAAGCCTGTGCATAACAATAACATTTGCATCAATTGCTTTAATTGTTGGGTTTATTGCCCAGACGCTGCTATCCTTTCAAGAGAGGGCAAGTTAAAAGGCGTGGATTATTCTCATTGTAAAGGCTGTGGCGTGTGCGTGGATGTCTGCCCCACCAACCCTAAATCGCTATGGATGTTTGAAGAGCAAATTGAGCCTGCTACCGCCCTCACTCAATGGCCGCAAAAACAAGAAAAGAAAAAATCATAAGGAAAAAATATGGCAAAAAGTATTGAATTGCAAGAGATAGAGGTGTGGGATGGCAATACCGCTAGCTCTAACGCTTTAAGACAGGCTCAAATTGATGTCATCGCAGCCTATCCTATCACCCCATCAACGCCCATTGTGCAAAATTATGGCTCGTTTAAGGATAATGGTTATATTGATGGCGAATTTGTTTTAGTGGAATCTGAGCATGCTGCCATGAGCGCATGCGTGGGAGCCGCTGCTGCAGGTGGAAGGGTCAGCACTGCGACTAGCTCTCAAGGTTTGGCGTTAATGGTAGAGGTTTTATACCAGGCTTCTGGCATGCGTTTGCCTATCGTTTTGAATTTAGTCAATCGCGCTTTAGCAGCCCCTTTAAATATCCATGGCGATCATTCTGATATGTATTTAAGCAGGGATTCTGGCTGGATAAGTTTATGCACATGCAACCCCCAAGAGGCTTATGATTTCACTTTAATGGCGTTTAGAATCGCAGAGCATCAAAAGGTGCGCGTGCCTACTATTGTCAATCAAGATGGGTTTTTATGCTCGCACACCGTGCAGAATGTCCGCCCTTTGAGCGATGCAGTGGCTTATCAATTCGTAGGCGAATACCAAACCAAGCATTCCCTTTTGGATTTTGATAAACCGGTAAGCTATGGCGCGCAAGCTGAAGAAGAATGGCATTATGAGCATAAGGCCCAACTCCACCATGCGATCATGAGCGCGTATTCTGTGATTGAAGAAGTGTTCAATGATTTCGCTAAACTCACAGGCAGACAATACCATTTGACTAAAACTTTCCAGCTAGAAGACGCTGAAATCGCTATCTTTGCGTTAGGCACTACTTATGAATCAGCGATCGTAGCGGCTAAGGAAATGCGTAAAAAAGGCATTAAGGCCGGCGTGGCTACCATCCATTCCTTGCGCCCCTTCCCTTATGAAAGATTGGGGCAGGATTTGAAAAATCTTAAGGCTCTAGCGATTTTAGATAAAAGCTCCCCAGCGGGCGCTATGGGGGCGATGTTTAATGAGGTAACGAGCGCGGTGTATCAAACCCAAGGGACTAAACACCCCGTGGTGTCTAACTACATTTATGGTTTAGGCGAAAGGGATATGACAATCGCGCATTTATGCGAAATTTTTGAAGAAATCAATGAAGACGCTCTTAAAGGCACGCTCACGCACCCTACCCAACAATTCGTAGGTTTGCACGGCCCTAAAATGAGCTTTTTTTAAAAAGGAAATATCATGGTAAAAGAAGTCAAAACGCTCAAAGGTTTTAGCCAAAGCGCTGAAAAATTCCAAGGCTCGCACTTGCTTTGCCCAGGTTGTGGGCATGGCATTATTGTGCGCGAAGTTTTAAACGCGGTAGATGGGCCTATTGTTTTAGGCAATTCTACCGGTTGTTTAGAAGTATGCTCGGCGGTGTATCCGCACACTTCATGGGATGTGCCTTGGATTCATATTGGTTTTGAAAATGGCTCTACGGCGATTTCAGGGGTGGAAGCGATGTATAAGGCTTTAGTGAATAAGGGCCGCTATCAAGGTCAAAAACCAAAATTTGTGGCGTTTGGGGGCGATGGGGCCAGTTATGATATTGGTCTTCAATTCATCAGCGGTTGCATGGAAAGAGGACATGACATGACTTACATTTGCTTAGATAATGAAAACTACGCCAATACCGGCGGTCAAAGAAGTGGCTCTACGCCATTAGGGGCTAGCACTTCTACCACGCCAGCGGGATCGGTTAGCTTTGGTAAAAAAGAAAAGAAAAAAGACATCGTCAATATCATGGCAAGCCATGGGGTCCCTTATGTGGCGCAGCTCTCGCCTAACAAATGGAAAGACATGAACAAAAAGATTAAAACCGCGCTAGACACTGAAGGGCCTTGCTTCATCAACGCTCTTAGCCCGTGCACGACTGAATGGAAATTTGAATCCAATAAAACCATTGAATTAGCGGATATGGCTGTGGATAGCTTGATGTTCCCCCTATTTGAAATCTTTAATGGCAGGGAATTGAAAATCACTTACCGCCCAAGAAATATCATTCCTGTAAGGGATTATTTAGGGGCTCAAAAGCGCTTCAAACACCTTTTCAAAAAGGAAAACGAACACATTATTGAAGAATTGCAAAAAGATGTGGATGAGCGTTGGGAATACTTGCAACGCAGAGAAGAAGCTAAAGTATAACCCTTCCATTAAATCAAGGCGCTTTTTTGCGTCTTGTGTGATTTTCCCCCTTGACTTTTTAAACCCCTTTAAAGTAACATAAATCCCATTTTGATTTTAAGGATTGTCGGTGTTAGAACGCTATGCGAATGAAGAAATGAAAGCCCTATGGAATGAGCAAACCAAGTTTGAAACTTATTTAGAAGTGGAAAAAGCTGTCGTTAGGGCGTGGAACAAGCTTGGGCGAATCCAAGATAGCGATTGTGAAAAAATCTGTGCGAAAGCGGCATTCAATCTTGAACGCATCAAAGAAATTGAAAAAACCACTAAGCATGATTTAATCGCTTTCACTACTTGCGTGGCTGAAAGCCTGGGCGAAGAATCGCGCTTTTTTCATTATGGGATCACTTCTAGCGATTGCATTGATACGGCTATGGCGTTATTGATGACAAAAAGCTTAAAACTCATTCAAAAAGGCGTTCAAAACCTTTATGAAACCCTTAAAAACAGGGCTTTAGAGCATAAAGACACGCTGATGGTGGGTAGAAGCCATGGGGTGTTTGGCGAACCCATTACTTTTGGCTTAGTGTTAGCCCTTTTTGCTGATGAAATCAAACGGCATTTAAAAGCCTTAGATTTAACGATGGAATTTATCAGCGTGGGAGCGATCAGTGGGGCTATGGGGAATTTCGCACACGCCCCCTTAGAATTAGAAGAATTAGCGTGCGAATTTTTAGGCTTAAAAACCGCCAATATCAATAATCAAGTCATTCAAAGAGACCGCTACGCTAGGCTTGCATGCGATCTGGCTCTTTTAGCGAGCAGTTGTGAAAAAATCGCTGTCAATATCCGCCATTTGCAACGCAGTGAAGTCTATGAAGTGGAAGAAGCTTTTTCAACAGGGCAAAAAGGAAGTTCTGCGATGCCTCACAAAAGAAACCCCATATTGAGCGAGAATATCACCGGGCTTTGCAGGGTGATTCGCTCTTTTACGACCCCCATGCTAGAAAATGTTGCCTTATGGCATGAAAGGGACATGAGCCATAGCTCTGTGGAGCGTTTTGCCTTGCCCGATCTGTTTATCACTAGCGATTTTATGCTCAGCCGCCTGAACAGCGTGATTGAAAATTTGGTGGTTTATCCTAAAAACATGCTTAAAAATTTAGCTTTGAGTGGGGGGCTAGTCTTTTCGCAACGGGTGTTATTGGAATTGCCTAAAAAAGGTTTGAGCAGAGAAGAAAGCTATTCTATCGTGCAAGAAAATGCGATGAAAATATGGGAGGTTTTGCAACAAGGCGCTTTTAAAAACGCTGATGAAAATTTGTTTTTAAACGCCCTACTCAACGATGAACGCTTGAAAAAATATTTGAGCGAGGATGAAATCAAAGCATGTTTTGATTACAGGTATTACACTAAAAATGTGGGGGCGATTTTTAAAAGGGTGTTTGAATAAGGCGCGTTTTTACAAAAACAAAACGATAAAATAAGCGATAAAAAATTGAAGTTTTAAGGGGTTTTTTGAAACGAGCGTTATGTTTAATTTTAGGGCTTTTTTGCACGCTTAATGCAAAGGGTTTTAAAGACGTTTTGACTAAAGGGGATTACACTTTTTTTAATAAAAAGGTGGTTTCGCCCATCAAACGCTATGCGGATCAATCGGCGTTTTATCTGGGGCTTGGGTATCAATTAGGGAGCGTTCAGCGCAACTCTAGCAACTTGAATCTATCCCAACAATTCAATAAGAGCCAAATCGTTTTTAGCGATGGCTTAAGCCCTGTTTTTAAAAATTCGTATGTGTCTAATGGTCTTGGCGTGCAAGTGGGCTATAAATGGGTGGGTAAGCATGAAGAAACGAAGTGGTTTGGTTTCAGGTGGGGGCTATTTTATGATTTGAGCGCTTCTCTTTATGGCCTAAAAGAATCGCAGTCTGTCATCATTTCCACCTACGGCACTTATATGGATTTATTATTTAACGCTTATAATGGGGATAAGTTTTTTGCCGGGTTCAATCTGGGGATTGCTTTTGCTGGGGTGTATCATAAATTAAGCGATGCACTATTGTATCAAGCGCTTCTTCAAGACACTTTTGGCGGGAAAGTGGATCCAAATGGCTTCCAGTTTCTGGTGGATTTAGGGGTTCGTTTGGGGAATAAGCGCAACCAATTTGGCTTTGGGATTAAAGTCCCTACTTATTATTTTAACCATTATTATTCCATGAATAACATTAGCAATAATAGTGGAGATGTTCTAAAGGTTTTACGATTTTTAGAATACGGGATCAACAGCTTGTTATACCAAGTTGATTTCAGGCGCAATTACTCGGTTTATTTCAACTATACTTATAGTTTTTAAGCGATAGTTTTTAAAGCGTTCTTAATTTAGCGATTTCATCTCTCAAACGCATCGCTTCTTCAAAATCCAAATTTTTCGCGCATTCCCGCATTTTTTTATCCAGTTCTTTAATGATTTTTTCCCTTTCGCTTTTAGGGATTTTGTCCTTTTTTAAAGCTTTAGCGATTCTAATCTCATCGTCTCTTAATTTCAATTCCTCTTCTAAAGCGCGAGTAACGGTTTTAGGGGTGATGTTATGGATTTTATTGAACTCTTCTTGTTTGGCACGCCTGTAACTAGTGATCTCAAAGGCTTTTTGCATGCTTTGAGTGATCTTTTTAGCGTATAATAAAACCTTGCCATTAGCGTTTCTAGCGGCTCGCCCCATGGTTTGAATGAGGCTTGTTTCGCTCCTTAAAAACCCTTCTTTATCCGCATCCATGATCGCTACTAAAGAGACTTCAGGCAAATCCAGCCCTTCTCTTAAAAGATTGATCCCTATTAAAATGTCAAATTCTTTAAGCCTCAAAGAGCGGATGATGTGATTTCTTTCAATCGCATCAATTTCACTATGCATGTAACGCGCTTTCAAGCCCCATTCAGCATAATATTTGCACAATTCTTCTGCCATTTTTTTAGTGAGAGTGGTGATGAGCACCCTTTCATCTCTAGCCACCACTAACTTGATTTCATCAAACAAATCCTGAACTTGCTTATCGCTGTCTCGCACTTCAAATTTAGGGTCTAAAAGCCCTGTAGGGCGAATGATTTGCTCAGCGACATTCTTTTTGGAAAGCTCTAATTCTAGCTTATTGGGCGTAGCGGACACAAAAACGAACTGGCAATTTTTATGGATAAATTCATCAAATTTTAAAGGGCGGTTGTCTAAAGTGCTAGGCAATCTAAAACCATATTCCACTAAAACGCTTTTCCTGCTCATATCCCCTGCATACATCCCCCCAAATTGCGGCAAACTCACATGGCTTTCATCCACAATGACTAAAAACTCCCGCTCAAATATCCCCAAATAATCAAACAAACAAAAAGGCGTTTCATTGGGGGCTTTGCCTGTAAAATGGCGCGCATAATTTTCAATGCCCTTACACACACCGGTCGCGCTAATCATTTCTAAATCATGCTCGGTGCGTTGTTTGAGGCGGTTGTATTCAAGCATTTTATCCTGCTCTTTAAAAAATTTCAATCTTAAAGCGAGTTCATCTTCAATGCTTTTAATGGCTAAGTTCAATCTTTCACTCCCTACGGCAAATTGACTAGCCGCATAAAGCATGACAGAATCCAAGCGCCTGATTTCATTTCTTTCTAAAGCGTCAAAGACCGCAATCCTTTCTATCTCATCGCCAAAAAATTCAATCCTAATAAATTCAGCGTCATTATAAGCGGGGAAAATATCCACGCATTCCCCCGTCGCTCTAAAGCTCCCCCTATCAAACACCACTTCATTACGGCTATAACCCATTTCTACTAGTTTGAGCAAGAAGCTCTTATAAGCGCGTTTCTCGCCCACTTTGATTTTTTCCATGACTTTTAAATATTCTTCAGGGTTACCCAAACCATAATTAGCCGAAACGCTCGCTATCACAATCACATCATCATAACCTAAAAGTGAGGTGGTCGCGCTCAATCTCAAACGCTCTAAATCATCATTAATAGAGCTGTCTTTTTCAATGAATAAATCCCTTCTAGGGATATAGCTTTCAGGCTGGTAGTAATCAAAGTGGGAGATAAAATACTCCACCCTATTATGCGGGAAAAACGCCTTAAACTCGCTATAGAGCTGCGCGCATAAGGTCTTATTATGGCTCATGATCAAAGTGGGTTTATTGGTTTGAGCGATGATATTGGCCATCGTATAAGTCTTACCGCTTCCTGTAACCCCCACTAAAGTTTGATAATGGTTGTTATTTTTCAAGCTTTTCGTTAAGGTCTCTATGGCTTGGGGCTGATCGCCTGCTGGTGGATAGGGGCTTTTTAAATCAAATAAAGGCATCTTTAAAACTCGCATTTTTTAGGGGTATTATAGTGGATTTTTAACACGCCTTATTCAATCTCAAAAAAATCAATGTTTTGATAATGATTGGTTTTTCGCTTCGTTAATGTTAGTTATCGCTTGCGTCTCTTTGGTGTTAATTTGCGTTGTAGCGCTTTCTTTCGCTTCGTTAATGTTAGTTATCGCTTGCGTTTTGTTGGTGTTGATTTCATTATTAGCGTTTTCTTTAGCTTCTTTGATCGCTTCAAGGCTTTGGGTTTTGTTAGCGGTAATTTGATTTGTAGCGTTTTCTCTAGCCTGGTTTAAAAAAATTTGATAGCTCGTTAAAAGCTTTGTAGTGGTTTCTATCAATTGATTTTCTAGCTTTTTAATTTCGCTTTTGATGTTTTTGCTAATTGGCGTTTAAGATGTTCGTTACTTCTTGCTCGTTGCTTTTCATGCTCGTATTGAAATCGCTAAAAAAGCCCTCGTATTCTT
>NZ_VEZH01000024.1:0-12704 GCF_006440215.1 Helicobacter pylori
AGCTGATGATGCCCACTCGTTTGAAAGGGTTATGACCGAGTTCTTGAACGATGGTATTAGCGAGGGTTTCAGCTTGATTGATTTGAGGCGTTTGGCTAGAAAAAGAAGCGTTGCTGCTTTCTAGCGAAGATAGAGTTTGTTTCACGCCCGCGCAACCTTTCCCCCAAGTGGTATTAGAAACGCTTTCACTTGAAGCATTCGCGCTGCATTCTTCTATATAGTTTTTAAGAACTCCTGTAGAAATCCTGTTAAAATCGCTCCCCACTTGATTGGCCAGTTTTAAAACCGCTGCTTGAGATTGAGCGTTTTTGAGCATGCTTTGAGCCAAAGCGATACTATTAGGGGAGTTAAGGTTGAAATTGTGGGGTTGCGCGATGCTTTTTAGTGGGGTGGTATCAAGCTGTTGGGTTTCTTGAACGATGTTTTGAGCGTTACTAATCATGTCTGAAATAGCGCTAAATTCCGTGCCAAAAACGCTACACGAATTTTGGGTAGCGCTTGTTTGCCATGAAGGGGTGTTTGTGCCATTAGTCCCACCATTACTACTAGACTTCCCTTTCAACATCGGGCAATTGTCTTGAAGGGTGTTGATGATGGTTTGCGCTTGGGTTAAAAGGTTTTGCGCATCGTTAATATAAGTATCAGTGATGCTAACTGTAGCATCAGCAGCATTATTATTGTTATTATTAACATTAATGTTTTGAGCGTTGGTTGCTGTTTTAATGGTTACTTCCACCGTTGTTGTTGTATTGCTCAAAGCAGGGAGACCTTTTTTCAAAGCGGCTTGGATAATTTGATACGCTTTATTGAGCGTTGCAAATTGTTCAATGGATAGAGAATTACCTTTGCCTGCTGCAAGTAACCCCACACTCCCACCGCAAGTGATCGAATCTGAACCTTGTCCTGGTTGGTTGTAAAAAGTTTCTGTGATATTGTGATTGGGTTTATCCGTATAGCCTCCGCATATGACTGCATAGGCTATGCTATTCCATAACCCCACCGTGGATTGGAGCGCTAAAAGCGTGGCTTGATAGGCAGGGGAATTGTCTGTTGTATCAATTAAACTTTGCGCGCTTTTGTTTAAATTACCAATCGCTTGATTGATCGCTGTGGCGCTGTTTGCGTTAATCGCTTCTGGATTGGAGTGGCTGTGATTAGCTAAAAGCTTGTTCAAGTTTTCATAAGCGTCTGAAAGTTTTTGCACCTTGTCGGCGTTTTTCACTTTTTGAACCGCTTCACCGATTTGATAACCCACGCTTAAAAAAACGCCGTTGTCTTCAGCATGGAGCAATGACGCCGCAAGAGTTAGAGAAAGCAGAATCGTTTTTTTCGTTTTTTTCATAAAATGTTCCTTAAAGTAATGTTTTATTGCAAAAAATGTATCAAAATGAGAATTTATTTACAATGCGTTTAATTATAGCATAAATTTATTGAATTTCAAAAAAAGTTTTAGGGTGTTTTGACATGTTCAATCAAGCTTTTAAGAGTGTTTTTATTTGATTGGGATTTGGTTTTTAGAAAGATTGTTGTAAAATAAACACCCCCATAAGTCGGATTATGGGGATAAATCCATAAAAGGAGTTTGTCATGGCTACCAAACATGGCAAAAACTCTTGGAAAACATTATACCTTGAAATTTCGTTTTTGGGGTGTAAAGTTGTTGTTTTATTGAAGCGGTAGTTTTGTAAAACGAAGTTTCTGTAAAACGATAGCTTTTGTTTCTCAAAAGTTCCCTTAAGGCTTTTTAGCTTTAAGGGTTTTCCTTTAAAGCTTATCCTTAACTTATGGGGGCAAAAAATAAAGTTTAAAAAGATCGTTAGCCCATCATCTCTAAAGCCAAAATTATCATGTTATCAAAGCTTTCTACCCTTTCTTTAGGGCTTAAGGCTTCTTTAGTGATTAAGTGATCCGAAACCGAACATAAGCATAAAGCCTTAGCGCTCAATTCCATCGCCGTGGCGTATAACCCTGCCGCTTCCATTTCAATAGCCAAGTGGTTGTATTGGGCCATCAAATCAAAGGCATGCGTTTCAAAAGAATAGAAAAAATCGCTTGAAAAGACATTGCCCACTTTCAAATCAATACCCAAACGCTTTGCTGTTTGATACGCTCTCAAACTCAATTCAAAATCAGGCGTTGCGCTCAAATCGTGGTTTAAAAAACGCACCCGATTGGTTTTAGAATCCGTTGAAGCTCCAGTTGCCATGATAATGTCTTTCAGGCCAACTTTTGGGCTAATCGCCCCGCAAGTGCCAATCCTTAAAAGCTCTTTAACCTGATAGGTTTTAATCAGCTCCGTTACATAAATCGTGCATGACGCAATGCCCATGCCATGCCCCATCAAAGAAATCCCCTTACCCTTATACTTCCCGCTAAAGCCTAGCATGTTACGCACATTCGTGATCTCTTTGGCGTCTTGTAAGAATTTTTTCGCAATGTAGCTCACCCTTAAGGGATCGCCGCATAAAAGGCATTGAGGATAAAAATCGCCGATTTTGGCGTTGATGTGAGGAGTCATGGTTGTCCTTTAAAGTTTAATAAGTTTTTGCCATAATCTAAGGGGCTTAATCCCAAAAAATAAGCGATACTTTGCCCAATATCCGCAAACGACTCGCTCTTGCCTAAAAAGGCTGGTTGTAGATCTTTATGATAGAACAAAACAGGAATGTATTCTCGGGTGTGATCAGTGCCCTTAAAGCTGGGATCGCACCCATGATCGGCGCAAAGAATGAGCAAATCGTTTTCCCTTAAATTTTCTAAAACCTCTTTTAAGCGCAAATCAAAATACTCTAAAGCGTTAGCATACCCGCTAATATCGCGCCTATGCCCATAATCGCTATCAAAATGCACAAAATTCGTAAAAATCAAGCTGTTGTTTTGAGCGTTTTTGACCTGCTCTAAAGTAACATCGCATAGCTCCATTAAACTACCGGCTTTGAACTTTTGAGTGATCCCCACATGAGCGTAAATATCAGCGATTTTTCCAATGCTAATGACTTCGCCTTGCTTTTCTTCAATGAATTTTTCAAAAAGTAATTTTTTATGGGGCTTTATCGCATAGTCTTTGCGCTTAGCGGTGCGCCTGAAATCCTCTCTGTTTGCACCAATAAAAGGGCGTGCGATCACTCTAGCGATCTTTAAAGGCTCTAGAATTTGAAACACTTCTTCACAAAGAGCGTATAAATTATCAAGCCCAAACTTTTCTTCATGCGCAGCGATTTGAAACACCGAATCCGCTGAAGTGTAAAAAATGGGGTATAAAGTTTCTAAATGCTTTTCGCCCAAATCTTTAATGATTTCTGTCCCTGATGCGTGACAATTCCCCAAATAGCCCTTAATCTTAGTTTTACGCATGATTTCATCTAAAATTTCTTTAGGAAACGAATCGCTTTTGTCTTTAAAATACCCCCACTCAAAAAGAACGGGCGCGCCCATCATCTCCCAATGCCCAGAAATCGTATCCTTAGCGCTAGAAAGTTCTTGTGCATAAGTGTAAGCCCCTATTAGATTCGGTTTAGATTCAAAGCCTAAGGGCAATTCATTGGCGGCTTTTAAAGCGCTCAACCCTAAACCCAAACTCTCTAAATAAGGCAGTTTCAAAGCCCCATGGCGATCGTTAGAATCAGCCAAGTTGTTAAAACAAGCCTTAGCGATATTGCCTAAAGTGTTCGCCCCCAAATCGCCAAAATCTTTAGCGTCTTCGCTAGCCCCTATACCAAAAGAATCCAATAATAAAATCACCACTCTTTTTTGCATGTTTTGTCCTTTTAATGAGCGTTTAGTCCTATGAATAACCCGGCGATAGTCGCGCTCATGAAATTAGAAAGCGTGCCTACAAGCACCGCTTTTAAAGCAAGCCTTACAATGAGATCCTTCTTTTTAGGCACTAAACTGCCAAGCCCTCCAATGAGCATAGCGACTGAGCTTAAGTTAGCAAACCCGCACAACGCAAAAGTGATGATCGCTTTAGTTTTCTCACTCAAGATTAAAGGAGGGTTATCGCCCAAATAAGGCAATAACTGCATATAGCCCACAAATTCATTGAGCGCGATTTTAATGCCTATGATTTCTCCGGCAATCCCGGCCTGACTCCAAGGAATGCCTAACATAAAGGCTAAGGGTTTTAAGAGCGCGCCTAAAATCAACCCTAAAGACAAATGCTCCATGCCTAAAAATCCCCCTATAACCCCTAAAAGCCCGTTAATGAGCGCGAGCATCCCCACAAAAGCTAAAAGCATCGCTCCCACATGCAAGGCTAAATTTAGCCCTGTACTTGCCCCATTAGCGATAGCTTCTATGGCATTGACATGCTTTTCTGCAGAAACGTCTGCATGGCTAGAAATGGCTTCGTTTTGCGGGTAAATGATTTTAGCGAACAACAAACCCCCAGGAGCGGACATAAACGAAGCGGCTATTAAATAAGGTAAAGGAATGCCCATGCTCGCATACCCGGCTAACACAGGCCCCGCAACGCTAGCCATGCCCACGCACATGACCGCAAAAATCTCTGAATCGCTCATGCTTTTCAAATAAGGTTTAATGACTAAGGGCGCTTCTGTGTGCGCTACAAAAATATTAGCCGCTGCGCTCATGCTTTCTGCTTTAGAAGTGCCTAAGCATTTTTGCAACGCCCCACCGATGAGATTGATCACTAAAGGCATGATTTTTAAATAGTATAGAAGTGAAATCAAACTGGCAAAAAAGATGATTATCGCTAAAACATTGATCGCAAAGATAAAGCCTCCTATCCCTTGATCGCCCTTAGCGTTTGGAGCGAGATTGCCAAACAAGAAACGCACCCCCTCATAGCCGTAACCAATCACGCTTTGTATGCCGCTGGCTAAACCTTGCAGCATTTCCCTACCCAAAGGCACATATAAAGCCAACGCCCCTAAAGCCACTTGGATCACAAACGCGCTAATAATCGTGCGATAATTAATAGCCCTTTTATTGCTAGAAAACACCCAAGCAATAAGAAAAAGCACCGCCATCCCTACAACACTAAAAAGAGAGCTAAAAATCATCGTCAAATCCCTAATGTAAGAAATTAAAAGATGCAAGGCTATTGTAGTTTAGTTTTGCTAAAAAAAAGATTAAATGAAGGTTAAATGAATATTAAATCAAATCATGGTGTCAAGAGGGGGACTTGAACCCCCGACCTCCGGCTTATGAGACCAGCGCTCTAAACCAGCTGAGCTACCTTGACAAAAAAAATAAAAGAATAAGATTATACAAAAAATTTTCTTAAAAATCCATTAAAATTACATTAAACTTTTATTATCAATCCTACTTCCTCAAATTGATGACAAAAGTTGGGCATTTTCTTGTAAAATAACCCGCATGTTTAAGAAAATTTTTCCATTAGCGTTAGTGTCGTCGTTGCGGTTTTTGGGGCTTTTTATTGTTTTACCGGTCATTAGTTTGTATGCGGATAGTTTCCATTCAAGCAGTCCCTTACTCGTGGGGTTGGCTGTGGGTGGGGCTTATCTTACACAAATTGTTTTTCAAACCCCCATGGGCATTCTTAGCGACAAGATAGGCCGTAAAGTGGTGGTTATGGTGTGCTTGTTGTTGTTTTTAGCTGGCTCGTTAGTGTGCTTCATAGCAAATGATATTGTTTGGCTCGTTATAGGGCGCTTCATTCAAGGCATGGGGGCTTTAGGGGGGGTTGTTAGCGCGATGGTGGCGGATGAAGTGAAAGAAGAAGAGCGCACTAAAGCGATGGCCATCATGGGAGCGTTTATTTTCATTAGCTTCACTATAAGCATGGCGATTGGCCCTGGGGTTGTGGCGTTTTTTGGGGGGGCAAAATGGCTCTTTTTACTCACTGCGATCTTAACTTTATTGAGTTTATTGATGCTTTTAAAAGTCAAAGACGCCCCTAAAATTTCTTACCAGATCAAAAACATCAAAGCTTACCAACCCAACTCTAAAGCCTTGTATCTTTTGTATATAAGCTCTTTTTTTGAAAAAGCGTTCATGACGCTTATTTTTGTGCTGATCCCTTTAGCCTTAGTGAATGAATTCCATAAAGATGAAAGCTTTTTGATTCTAGTGTATGTGCCTGGCGCCTTATTGGGGGTTTTAAGTATGGGAGTAGCGAGCGTTATGGCTGAAAAATACAACAAGCCTAAAGGGGTGATGCTTTCTGGTGTGCTGTTATTTATTGTGAGTTATTTGTGCTTGTTTTTAGCCGACTCTAGCTTTTTAGGAAAATATTTATGGCTCTTTATTGTTGGGGTGGTATTTTTCTTTATTGGCTTTGCCACCTTAGAGCCTATCATGCAATCTTTAGCGTCCAAATTCGCCAGAGCGCATGAAAAAGGCAAGGTTTTAGGGCAATTCACTACTTTTGGTTATTTAGGGAGCTTTGTTGGGGGCGTGAGCGGGGGGTTGAGCTACCATCATTTAGGCGTTTCTAACACAAGCTTAATCGTTGTAGCTTTAGGGCTTATTTGGGGACTATCGCTCTTTTTGCTCAACAACCCTTCCAAGCAAAAAAACGTCTATTTCCCCTTAGACGCTTATAATGAGGAACAATTTGAGACTTTAGAGGATAAAATCATTGAATGGTATGTCAATATTAGCGAAGAAATCATTATTGTGAAATATAATTCCGATCACATTAGCGAAGAAGAAATCATTCGCTTAGCGCAAAACTTTAGAAAATAAAATAATCAAGGATCAAAAATGGCCTATGAAATTTCTAAAAAAGTCTTACACATTGTGGGCAAGACCAACGCCACTTACAAACTCATAGAAGAAGGCGATAAAATCTTATTAGGATTGAGCGGGGGCAAGGATTCTATCATGCTCGCTTGCATCTTAGCCAGGATGCAAAAACATGCCCCTTTCAAATTTGATTTTAAAGCGGTTACCGTGCATTATGGTTTGGGAGAAGATTTGAAATGGTTAAGCGATTTGTGCCAAGAGCAAGGCATTGAGCATGAGATCATTTACACCCAAATCGCTGCCACCATCAACGAAAAACGCCGTGAAAAAAGCTCGTTTTGTTCATTTTGTTCTCGTTTGAGGAGAGGGACTTTGTATTCTAAAGCTTTAGAAGAAGGCTATAATAAAGTCGCTATCGCACACCATTTAGATGATGCCGTAGAAAGCTTTTTTATGAATTTCACTTATAACGGGAGTTTAAGGAGCATGCCCCCCATTTATAGGGCTGAAAACGGCTTATTGGTGATCCGCCCTTTGATTAAGGTTCGAGAAGCCAGCAGCATTCATTTTGTCACTTCTCAAAATATCCCCGTCGCCCCTGATTGCAATTGCCCGGCCAAACAGCCCACCTCTGATAAGCCCCCTATCGCGCGATTAGCCACTAAAAATTTCTTAAAAGAAATGCAAAACTTGCACCCTCGTTTCTTTGACAGCTTAGAAAACGCATTCAACAATGTTCAAGCGAACAGCTTTAGCGACGCTAAGTATTTAGACATTTAAAGCTTTCATTTAAGCTTTTTTGTTGAGTATTTTGATCGCAATCGTGAATAATACCCCTTCAAAAATAGCCGCCATGAGCAATGCGTAGTAGGTGTTTTGCGAGATCGCTTGCGCTTTTAAACCTACCGCTGCAGTGGTTACTAAAAAAGTTAAAGGCATAGAAGCCCCTAAAGCGAATGAAAATAAATGCTTAGCTTCTTTAAAATATTTGCGCCACAATAAGGTTGAAGTGATTAAGTGCAAACTTAACATCGCTATAACAATCAATATCCCTTGGAGAATCAAATGCGGGTTTAAAAACACCAATTTTAAGTCTAAAGTAGAGCCTACATGGATGAAAAACAAAGGCACAAAAAACCCAAAACCCACATCATTGAGTTTGTGGATCAGCTCTGATTTATGAGGGAAAAAAGTAGAAACCACTAACCCTGCTAGAAACGCCCCTAAAACCATTTCTATTTTGAGCCACACCACGATCGCAACCAAGGAAAAAAAGAGCATGAGCGAAAAACGCACATCTTGGTTAAACTGACTGCTTTTAGGCATCACAAAAAGCTTTAAATGCGGGAACCACCAAAACAAAGTCTTAAAGATTTGAAACGCCACGATAATTAAGATTAAAAAAACAATAAGAATGCCTAAATCTTTAATCAAATCCATGCCCAAACCATGCGAATACACCCCATCCACGACCACCAAACCAAAAATGCTTAATAATTCCCCAATAACGCCCACTTTTAAAACCAAATCAAGCCACAAAATCTCTTTACGATAATCTTTGACTAAAGTCATAATCATGCCCAAACTGATAATAGGGAAAATCACCATAAAAATAGGCTCTAAATTAAGGCTAAAAGTAAGGATGAACGAAAGCGTGTATAAAATCAACAGATAAGCAAAAATGCGTTTTAAAAGAGAAACCCCTAATTTTTTAAACAAATAAATTTCCACTTCCAAACCGCACAAAAACATTAAAAATAAAAAGCCGATTTCGGACATGATTTCAAAGCCCTTAGTAGGCTCAATAAAACCCACATACGCCCCAACAGACCCGAATAAAATCTCCACAACCGTGATAGGCAAACGAGAGATTCTAGACATATAAGGGGCCATCACAATTAAAAGCATGATGAGTGCGAAAGTGAAAAATTCTGCATGCATGTCTTAATTTTACCTTATTTATTGGTTAAGTTTTCAAAGCGATAGGGTTTTTCTCTTTATAAGTGGTGAAAACCCCTTTTTTGATTTCGTAATAAGTTACCCCTAACGCTACTAAAAACGCTAAAAATTGCGCGATAGGGTAGGTTACCCAAACGCCATTAATCCCATAGAAATGGCTTAAAATCGGCAATAAAATAACCATAAACCCTAGCGTGTGCGAAAGGGTGATGATAAACGAACTTTTAGCGCGTTGGATGGATTGGAAAAACACCGCGCACAACAAAGTCATGCCTAAAAAAACATAGCCAACATAATAAATATTCATCGCTCTTTTAGTCTCTTGCATAAAGAGCGCATCCTGTTCGCTTGGCTGTAAATAAAGCTTGATTAAAAATTCATCTAAGAAATAATAAGCGCCATAGAAAACAATCCCTATACAAAACGCTACTTTCAAACCAAAAACAAACACCTCTTTCACGCGCTCTAAATTTCTAGCCCCATAGCTAAAGCTCGCAATCGGTTGGATGCCTTGAGAAATCGCAAACAAAGTCGTAAAAAAGATAATCGCATTATACATAACGATCCCATACATGCTCACAAACCTTTCCCCTGCAGTGTGCATGATAGCGGTATTAAACAACAAAATCATAATAGAAGCGCTAAATTCTGCCGTGCTTTGAGGTACGCCGCTTTTAGCTGAAGAAATGACTGAAGACAAAGAAAATCGTTTGATGAAATACAATTGCCCTTTTTTAAACCAAAAATGTTGCATTAAGACTAAAACCCCTATCGCATGCCCTATCACGGTGGCTATCGCGCTGCCTTGAACCCCCACTTCCAAAACAAAAATAAACAAGTAATTGAAAAAGATATTCGCTAACGAGCCAACTAGCATCGCTACCATCGCTAAAATGGGGCGTTTGTCATTCACCACAAAAACATCCGCTAAAGGGTGGAGGACCATAAAAACCGCGCCCATCAAAATGATTTCAATGTAGCGTTTGGACATGCTCAATAAAGCGTCATTACTCCCAAAAAAACGCGCGATAGTTTCGCTAAAAGGCAATAACGCCATGCTCAAAATAAAGGCGCTTAGAGCTACAAAATAAAACACGCTGCTAAACACAAGCCTAGCCCTATGGGTTTTATTTTGACCCAAAAAATACCCCACAATACTCGCTGCCCCAAAACCAAAAAGCAATTCATACGCAATGAGTCCTGGAAAAATAGGCCATGCGATATTGACCGCAGCGATAGCTTCTTTACCCAGTTTCTTGCCCACAAACATGCCATCTATCATAGAGTAAGTGGAAAGTGAAATCATAGAAAAAGCTAAAGGGATAAAATAATAAAAAAAGAGCTTCCTAATAGAATCTTTATGCAAATCAATCTTTTTTTTGAGCATTTAAAACACACCACTTAAAATTTATGACAAATTTTTCTATTTTAACATAAAAAGAGAGACAATCTATCCGTTAACACGGTTGGATTCAAGCCGTATCATTAAATTTTAAAAAATGGTTTTTAGCAAAAAAGGGATTTCCTTTATTGGGTTAATCCTTTTAACGCTCTTTATGTTTTTTTAAATTTTATCGTAATGAATCTGAGCCAAAATAGCGCCAACAAACCTAAAGCCCCACCCACAAAGCCAATATACCCTAGCCCTAATTGGTGGATCACAATACTGCCAAACAGCGCTCCTGATCCAATCCCCACATTATAGCTCCCCGAAAAAATCGCGCTCGCAACATCCGTGGCATCCGGGGCGAGCTGTAACACCCTCATTTGCAAGGAAATCGTAAGCGAAGTGATCCCAACCCCCCATAAGAAAATTTGCAAGAAAACCACCCACTCTAAGTTTTTAAACACAAAAAGCAAGAGTTGCGGGCAAATGACTAAAACCATTGCAAAAGCGATAAATTTTCTTGAATTTTTCGCATACAAACGGCCGAATAAAAAACTCCCCGCCACACCCGCTAACCCAAAAACAAACAGCATTAGCGTCGTAATGTCAGGAGAAAATTGGCTGATTTGAATGATAAAAGGCTCAATATAACTATAAGTGGTGAAATGCCCAGAGATAACCATGATCACAAGCAAATAAATCCCCACTAAAAGCGGGCGTTTCATTAATATAGGGACACTTGCGAGCGTGCCTGCGTTTCTACTGGGTAAATGCGGGAGCAATTTATACATAAGCAACGCTATAAGAGTCGCAACGCCCCCGATCACGCCAAAAGTGGATCGCCAATCCAGGATTTGCCCAATGATCCTCCCAAGCGGCAAACCTAAAATCATCGCTAACGAACTCCCTAACGCTAACAGCCCTAAAGCCTGTTGTTTTTTGTTTCTTGGTGCGACACGAATGACTAAAGAAGCCGTGATGGACCAAAAAATAGAGTGGGCAAAAGCGATACCCATACGAGAAATGAGAAGCACCCAAAAATTCCACGCTAGCGCTGAAAGGATATGACTAGCAATAAAAAGGGCGAAAAGAAAAAGCAATAAGCGTTTCCTTTCAACTTTAGCGCTAAGCAACATCAAGGGCAATGAGCCAAGAGACACCACCCATGCATAAGCAGTGATCATAAGCCCCACTGTTGCGCTCTCCATTTCAAAACTTTTCGCAATGTCTGACAGAAGCGCGACAGGGACAAACTCCGTGGTGTTAAAAATAAACGCCGAAAGCGAAAACACAAAAACCCGCATTAAAGCGAATCTTTGATACGATTGTTTGGTTATCATCATTTAAATCTTAAGGGGTTAAATTTTATTCCATTTGAAAACTTGGAGTATAAGACAAAAATTTTAACCGCTTGTAAATTGGGAACTAGTTAAAACAAATATTCCCGCTCCATAGGCGCATTAATTTAATGGGGTTGTTACCATATAAAACAGAATTTAAAATCATTTCCAACTTTTAACCAATCTATTTTTTGTAACTGCGGTCATTATTGATTAAGCGCTAGAATTAATTGTTTTTTAATATTTTAGAATTTTAGAATAAAGGATAATTAAAATGAAAAAAACTTTTTTGATCGCTTTAGCACTTACGGCTTCTCTTATAGGCGCTGAAAACACCAAATGGGATTATAAAAATAAAGAAAATGGCCCACACCGCTGGGACAAATTGCACAAAGATTTTGAAGTGTGCAAAAGCGGTAAAAGCCAATCGCCCATCAACATTGAGCATTATTACCACACGCAAGATAAAGCCGATTTGCAATTCAAATACGCCGCTTCCAAACCTAAAGCGGTCTTTTTCACCCACCACACTTTAAAGGCTTCGTTTGAGCCGACTAACCACATTAATTATAGAGGGCATGATTATGTGCTGGATAATGTGCATTTCCACGCCCCTATGGAGTTTTTAATCAATAATAAAACCAGGCCCTTGAGTGCGCATTTCGTGCATAAAGACGCTAAAGGGCGCTTATTAGTCTTAGCGATTGGTTTTGAAGAAGGGAAAGAAAACCCCAACCTTGATCCCATTTTAGAAGGCATTCAAAAGAAACAAAATTTTAAAGAAGTGGCTTTAGACGCTTTCTTACCTAAAACTATCAATTACTACCATTTTAACGGCTCTCTCACCGCTCCTCCTTGCACAGAAGGGGTGGCATGGTTTGTCATAGAAGAGCCTTTGGAAGTTTCTGCCAAACAATTGGCTGAAATCAAAAAACGCATGAAAAATTCGCCTAACCAACGCCCCGTCCAACCTGACTACAACACCGTGATCATTAAAAGCTCAGCTGAGACCCGCTAAAGATCCGCTAAAATTAAAACTCTCTCTTTATAAAGAGAGGGATATAAAAAATCATTCTTCATAAAACACTGCTAAAAATTGCAACCGCTTGTATTTTGTGAAACACTCAAACGCTAAAGACGATTGGGATTCCTACTAAGGAGTTTAAAAAAGGCTCTGTTCTAATTGGGTAACATAGAGTTTTTAAAATACCATAAATAAGCTAAAAACGATTTTATGGTGTTTTCTTATGCCTACACCCTTTTACTATAACCATAACCCGCTTTTTCTGCTTTTTTCTCGGTATTAGCAACTACTTTTATTTCTTTATTAATATCAGCAAATATTT
>NZ_VEZH01000025.1:0-11474 GCF_006440215.1 Helicobacter pylori
TTGTTTTTGTGCAGAAATTCAACCATTTCAGGGTTTAGGTTATTAGTTCCAAAAGTGATCGCATCTCTCCCGCTTGTAGGGATTTCTGCGTTATTTAATAGCTCTTTGATTTGCTCGTTAGTGAGTTTTTCATTAGAAAAATCGCGCGCTTTCTCTTTGATTTCATCGCTGGCTTGTTTGACGCCGTTATTAAGCTCTTCAATGATTTTAAGCGTGTTGTTGCTAAAGTGGGATTTTTGTGCGCTCAGTTCTAAATTCTTACTAAATTCGCTTATGCTGTGGCTTCTCTCAAGCGCTCTTTTAATGTGATACTTTAAGGCCGCTCCTGCGGTGGCTTCGTTCAAGGCTTTGGGTAATTTAATCCCTAAAATGCGATCAGGAGCGTTGCGGTATAAAGTCCCTAGCGTGAATTTAGTCCATTGGTATTTTAACGCTCCGCTTAAAGTGGTCGCTAAACCTTGGCTTAAGTTCTTGGTGGTGGATGGCTTTAGGCTCTCGGCGATCTTAGCATCGTTTTTAAAAAGCTTATGAAAACCGCTCGCTATGTCAATGTATTCTTTAGCCTTAGGCGTGGTAAAAACTTCATCTTTAAACTCGTTTAGCTTGTTGAAGAAATGCGTAGGTGTGGTGTTTTGTTCTAGTATATTAAATATTGAATAATAAAGTTAAATAAGGCTTTTTGAGTGTTAATATTTGATTGGAGCAGAGCCTTTCAATATTTTAAAAAGGCCAATCAAAAATATCCATCAAGGATAAAAGGCTAGTAAATCCTAAAACCATAAGTGATGTTAAACATGATATGGCTTCGGTCAGAATACACGTTGTGCGTTAAAGGCTGCGTGCCAGGCCCGTTAGGATCAACTGGAACATACATGCCACAATACCCAATACAATAGCCTTTTTTGGTGATATTGCCATAATATTCTAGTTTCAAATCCATTCTAATATTATACCTATTAGAAAAATAGCTCAAAAAGAGCGCGAGACTCCTTTCATCAGCCCTTGGGCTATCCGTCCAACGGCCTAAAATTTTCCAACTAAACCCTCTATATTGTGAACCTACATACAAAAACCCATTGATAACATCAGCGCCAACAATATTGTTAATTTCTGCGTCATAAATACTATTCGTCCAAATGTTATACCCCAAAGGATCCCCATAAATACCTATATCGCCATTAGCATTACCGATATTTTTATAGACACTGCCCCCAAATTGCCACTTATTATAGTAAAAACGGGTGCGGAAAAAATAAGTTTGCCCGCTCTTGCCTAACGGCACTTGTTGGAAGAGGATAATATCATTTTGATTAGCCGGAGTGGCAAAAATGGGGAAAAACCCCACGAAAGTGCCTACAAAACGAAAGCCCTTATTGTTGAAATTAGGGTTGGTGTCATAAGTGATATTAATGCCTGGTGCATACATTCTTTGAAAAATCGCATAAAAATAAGGGTTGATTTTTAGATTGTCTTTTTCGTATTTCAAATCAGCTACCATTAGAGCCTTACCGCTTGTATAGTAACGCCCAAAATACCAAAACCAGTCGCTTGACGCTGAAGCCCTAGCGTCTGAATACATCACTCTGAATCTGGTGTCTTTGTATTTGACAAAGCCTTCAACCCCTTGAGTGTAAGAAGTGAACCAATCATACTCTTCAGCATCATAGCGCCCCCCTTTCACGCCAAAACTGAATTTGTCTTTTTTGTAGTTGTAGCTCAAAAAAGCGTTATGCACCATGGCTAAACGAGGTTTTTGCACATTTAAACCGCTATGTCCCGCATACCAACCAATATATTGCCAAAAGATACCCGCCCCAAAAGGATCGGTCCTAGAGCCGGGCTGGCCGTTAGGGATATTGTTGCCTTGATAGGCGGTAGAGTCATAGGGGAGCGCTGCCATCATCGCCCCCACTTCCGCTCTCAAACCCTTGTATAAACCCATACTCAAATTCAATTCACCGAGTAAAGAAGTGTAGCTACCTGTAGGATAAATGTCTTTAGAAGGCTGGTATCTTTGGTTGTTAAAGCCAAACTTGGTATAGCTGCTCACCTTTCCAACAATGCTCATGTTGAATTTATAAGCTTGAAGTTTGGATAAAAAAAGACTAAAAAAAAGCAAAAAAAATAGAGAGTAAGAAAAATATTTCTTAACTTCCAAAACCCTAACTCCCAAAGATATTAAAATAAAAATATAAAAAAGGCATATCTAAGAGATATAGGGAAACTCTCTTAGAAACTATAACTAATGTGTGTCATCAAATGACTTCTGTCTTGAGTGATGCTTTTTGCGATACCACCCATGTTTTGAGGACCTTGCGCGAACGCAGAAGATTCAAACAAACCATTATTCAAGTTAAGCGGCTGACCGTTTGGCCCAAGGAAACCGGTTCCAGGGTTGTAACCCGCACGGATTTGGAACTCTAACCATACGAGTTTGAGACCCGCTTTAACATGCTTGCTGAACTGATAGTCTAGATACATACCGATACCATATTCCAAAGCCCTTGGTGCGGTGGTGAAGCGCTGATAAACGCTCCAACTGAACTTACCATGCTTACCCCCACCTTTAACATACTCGGTGAACGCATCAGCATCGGTAATGTTGTCAATCCCCGCAAACCCTAAGCTGTAGATGCCACCGACCCATTGTTCGATACCATCAAGAGCCACAGGGTTACCCCAAGTACCTAAGTTCATGTTAGGGTTACCAATGTTGAGATAAGCACCACCAACCACAAAGTAGTTGTTAATGTCTATATGGTGGTGCAAATAGAGTGTCGCACCACCAGGACCTTGCAAGCCACGCCACTTACCATTATCCAAGAACGGATCCCAAGTGTTATAACGAGCGGGCGCGTAACGACCGTATTCAGCGTTATTCCAACGATAGTCATACAACGCATAGAAAGTCGTTTTGTTTCTAATGCCTATCCCTCTGAACTCAGGATTGGTATCATACTCTACTTTAACACCGGGCAATGTGCCTACTTGCGGGATAAGATACACATAAGGGTGGATCAATAAATTCTTTGTAGGGCGATAAATAATACCGGCTTTATGAATACCCCAAGGCTTTTCACGATAGATAGGGAACAACCACTGGCCGTCAGCGATACCACGACCCCAAGAGCTAAAGAGCAAGAACTTCATCTTATTCGTGAGCTTGAAAGTCCCATAAAACCCTTGGAACAATTGGTAAATCCAATCCATTTGCTCCTGCTCCGTAACATCAAAGCGCCCCATTACCATATGGACTCTGTCGCTGTCATAGGTCAAATTCGCTTTATAAACTTCATAGCGCCTTGAATGCCCAGGCAAGTAGGCGTTAGCCGGATAGTAGTTAGGGAACAAGCCGTTCCACTCACCCATATACATATAACCAATACCTCTAGGGTCAATAATACCACCTGGTCCTTGCTGTTCCCACATTTTAGTGGCGTTCATACAAAGGCTCAAAGAATCAGTGCCGCAAGAAGTTTTATCCCAATAGCTTGGGGGGGTAAAATCCTTTGCCCACCTATCATACCTAGTGTTATCATAAACTTGTCCGCCCAAAACACCGCCTACATTCACGGTCCATCCCCTACCTAAATGCACAGACCCCTCTAGCTTACCCGTAAGGTTAACAAAAGTTTCTGTGGGATAGATACCTTTAACAGGGTTAATAGGCGAACGGTTAAAACCCACTTTGGAGAAGTTGATAAAATCCCCATGCACTTCATAAGTAACCGCCCCTAATGAACCCGTAGTGAACAATAGTGGCAAGGTAAAACGCTTTAGCAATGTAGCTACAACTTTTCGTTTCTTTAATTTCATTCCTCTTCCTTACTTTACCTGAGAATAGATAAATTACTCTGTAGAAATAATTGTAGCATAAAAGAATATAGAATTAGTTTAAAATCAAGCTAATTTTTCTTAAAAATCACAAAATTTAAAACGCAAGTTTATCCTTAGCTTGCTAATGAGCATGCAAATGGATAGGATAATCTTTTAAGATCCTAATAAGGTATCAAAAAAAGGCTTTTTAAAGGCTTAATAGGGAATTTACTGATACAATTAAAGGCATTGTTTTATATAGAAAATAATAATAAGGAAAAAAATGAAAAAAATTGGTTTGAGCTTGTGTTTGGTTTTGAGTTTGGGTTTTTTAAAAGCCCATGAAGTGAGCGCTGAAGAGATTGCGGATATTTTCTATAAACTCAACGCCAAAGAGCCTAAAATGAAAATCAACCACACCAAGGGGTTTTGCGCTAAAGGCGTGTTCTTTCCTAATTTGCAAGCAAGAGAGGATTTAGATGTGCCATTACTCAATGAAAAAGAAATCCCTGCGTCTGTAAGGTATTCTTTAGGGGGCGTGGCGATGGACGATAAAAGCAAAGTTAGGGGAATGGCGTTAAAATTAGAAAACCAAAACGCTAGCTGGACAATGGTGATGCTCAATACAGAAATCAATTTTGCCAAAAACCCTAACGAATTCGCTCAATTTTTTGAGATGAGGATTCCTAAAAATGGCAAGGTGGATGAAGCAAGAATCAAAAAGCTTTATGAAGAAGTCCCCTCTTATAGGAATTTTGCCGCTTACACCAAAACGATAGGGATTAGCTCAAGCGTGGCTAACACGCCTTATTATAGCGTTCATGCGTTCAAGTTTAAAGACAAGAAAGAAAAATTATTGCCTGCGAGATGGAAGTTTGTGCCTAAAGACGGCATCAAGTATCTTAACCCTCAAGAATTAAAGCAAAAAGATTCAAATTATCTGCTTTCTTCATTCCAACAACACCTTAAAACTAATCCCATAGAATACCAAATGTATCTGGTGTTCGCGAATAAAAATGATGCCACCAACGACACGACCGCGCTTTGGAAAGGCAAACACAAGGAATTGTTGGTAGGGACATTGAAAGTTGAAAAATACGAAGGAATGGGTTGCAATAAAGATGTGTATTTCCCAGCCGATCTCCCTAAAGGCGTAGAAGCCCCTACTGATCCCTTATTCCAAATCAGGAATGAAGTTTATGGGATCACTTTTAATAGAAGGCAATAAAAAGGCTAAGGCAAATCAAAATATAAGTTGGTTGAAGAAATGCGTTTTTATGGGTTTGGGGGAGTGGGATTTTTGTTTAAAGCGTTTAAGCGCGCCCACTAAAACACTTCCTCTCTTATTTGAGGCACACACACTCACGCTAGATGTTTGGCAAAAAATAACTAACATTCAATCCACCTACCACCTTTTTAATACTCTTATCTTGTATTTTATTTAGGCTGTATTATGGGTTTTTATGAAAGCGGCTTATTAGGTATTTCTGTAATTTTGTAATCAAAAAAGTTTTGCGAAATATTAAAAACGCTCTGCCCTTCCATTTGTTGGCGGGTTATCCAATTCAAATCATTGTCTTTGATTTTAGAAATTTCTACGCACGCCACTTGCCCGTTAAACAGATCAAAATGCACCACAATAGTAGAAATTTTATCCGTTATCAAACGCCTTTTAGCCTCTAAAACTTTATGTTCTTTAATATCATTGATCCCTTGAAACCCGCTTTGAACTTCTAGCAATAAATGATTGTCCAACAAAAAATCGGCTTTAGGACTTCTTTTAAAGCTTTCTATGCTCTCAAAATTATCACCACCAAAAAATTTGATGGTTTCTTTTTGCGTATTAAAAAGACAAGCGATAAAATCCTTAAAAAACTCCGCTACTAAAAACCCACGCATCCACGAAAAACAAACTTCTTCAGGTCTTCTGCCTTGATTATTCAGCTTATAAATAATATGAGTGTCCACTATCTTTGAAAACACTCGCTCTATGGAGTTTTTAAAAAAGCATTCCAATTCATACTCATTATATTTAAAACAATAAATACTATTGATAGTGCTAAAAATTTCAATAAGCCTTTTTTTGAGCGCGTTTAAATCATTGAAATCAACGCAAGGTTGTATGTCTTTAGCGCCTAAAAATTCCTTAAACGCATTTTAAGAATTAAAACCCAATAAATTTCTATAACCTTTAAAATCGTTATTATCAAACATTTTTACCCCTTAAAAAATCAAAAACCGCCTGTGCGAGTGCTACGCTCAATAAAGGCGGCACGGCATTGCCAATTTGCAATCTTTTAGTGCTAGAGCTCCCACAGAATTTATAATTATCAGGAAAGCTTTGCAATCTTGCCCCCTCTCTAATGCTTAACGCTCTAGAGTCTCTTGGATGGATACACCTAGAACTGCTTGGAGTAGAAAAATTTCTTGTAATGGTGGGGGCTGGTTTTTCCCACCACATTTTGGCATAGGTATTAGTATAACCACTTTTGGGGCGTAAACTTTCTGGCAAATCATCTTTACTCTGTCCGTCTTTTAGCGTTTGCATGATTTTTATCAGTTTTTCATTATTTTTAGGACTGCTATGCTCGCTTAATTCTTTAGAATTTCGCACAAATTCCAAAAAAACATTATCCGCATTTTTAAGATAACCTAAAGCATCACCATTTTCACCGCTTTGAATGGGTGGTAAATCCCCTAAAAGCGTCTTTCAGAGAAAAATGCGTTTTTATGGGTTTAGGGAAGTGGAATTTTTGTTTAAAGCTTTTAAGCACACCCACTAAAATCACTCGCTCTCTTATTTGAGGCACACCATAATCTAGGGCGTTTAAAATGGCATGCTCTAAAATATAACCTCTCTCTTTAAAAGCGTTACAAATTTGTTTGAATAATTGCCCTCTTTGCATAGACATTAAACCCACCACATTTTCAAAAACAAATATTTTTGGTTTCACTAGATCTAAAAGCCGCAAATATTCTTTAAACAGATTCGCTTTTTCATCCATTTTTCTTTTGCCAAGCGTAGAATAGCTCTGACATGGTGGTCCGCCTAGCAGAATGTCAATTGGAACGCATGGCAAGTTGTGGCAATGAAGTTGCATAATATCGCATAAAATGGTTTGTGCCTCTTTATGATTGGCTTGATAGCTTAAAATGGCGTCCTTGTCTATATCGTTAGCCCATATCAATTCAAAATGGGGGTGTGCAGAAAAGCCATAGCTCAATCCTCCAGCACCACAAAAAATATCTGCTACTTTATACAAATTACCTATTTTTTCGCCCTTTTCCTCATGTTGGGGTCTAAAATCTTTTTCCTGATCCTTAAATTCAAGGGGGTAACTTCTAAAATCTCATCTTCTTCAATCCATTCTAGCGCTCTTTCTAACACCATCGTTCTAGGTGGGGTGAGTTTGATCGCATCATCGCTCCCGCTCGCTCTCATGTTGGTTAAATGCTTGGATTTAATGGGATTGACATCTAAATCATTATCCCTGCTGTGCTCGCCAATGACCATGCCCACATAAACCTTAGTTTGGGGGTTGATAAAAAGCGTGCCTCTTTCTTGGATATTGAAAAGGGAAAAAGCGGTCGCTTCGCCATTTTCCATGCTAATTAGCGCCCCATTTTTGCGCGATTCCACGCTCCCGCTAAAAGGGCGGAATTCCAAAAAGCTATGATTCATCACGCCTTCGCCCTTAGTGTCGGTTAAAAACTCGCTCCTATAGCCGATAAGCCCTCTTGCAGGGATTTCAAATTCTAATCTTGTATAGCCGTCGCTCATGGGATTCATCGCTTTCATCTCGGCTTTTCTTTTGCCTAATCTCTCAATGATAGCCCCGCTAAAATCTTGGGGCGTGTCAATCACTAAATGCTCAAAAGGCTCGCATTTAACGCCATTTTCTTCTTTAATGATGACTTCAGGGCGTGAAATGCTAAACTCAAACCCTTCACGGCGTAAATTTTCAGCTAAAATAGTGATTTGCAATTCCCCACGCCCGCTCACTTTAAACTTGCCTTCGCCCATTTCTTCGCATTTCATAGCGATATTGGTTTGCATTTCTTTTAAGAGCCTGTCTTTCAATTTATTCGCAGTAACATGCTTTCCTTCTAACCCGGCTAAGGGTGAATCATTGACAGCAAAATACACGCTCATCGTAGGCTCTTCTAAATGCATGGGATCTAAAGGCATGGGGTTAGTAGGATCAACGACGCTATCGCCCACATCCATTGCGTTAAAGCCGGCAATCGCTACAATATCGCCCGCATAAGCGTTTTCAATCTCAGTCCTAGCCAATCCTAAAAAGCCTATAAGCTTAGTGATACGGCCATTTTCTTTACTCCCATCGCTTTTCATCAACAGCACGCTTTCATTCTTTTTAACCGAACCGTTAAACACTCTAGCGATACCGATTTTGCCTACATAATTGTCATAATCAAGCGTAAAAATTTGCATTTGCAAAGGCTCATCAACGCTCCCACTAGGGCTTGGCACATGCTCTAAAATCGTTTCAAACAAAGGCTCTAAATTTTTCTTTTCATCGTCTAAACTTTTCATCGCATAGCCATCTCTAGCGGCAGCATACACCACAGGGAAATCCAATTGTTTATCGCTAGCCCCCATCGCTACGAACAAGTCAAAAACTTCATCCACCACTCTATCTGGTTCAGCGGCAGGCTTATCAATTTTATTCACCACCACAATCGGGCAAATCCCAAAACTCAAAGCCTTTTTAACCACGAATTTAGTTTGAGGCATAACCCCTTCTTGAGCGTCCACTAAAAGCAACACCCCATCCACCATTTTTAAAACGCGCTCCACTTCGCCCCCAAAATCAGCATGCCCGGGAGTGTCAATGATATTGATTTTAGTGTCTTTGTAATAAATAGCGGTGTTTTTAGACAGGATAGTAATGCCTCTTTCTCTTTCCAAATCATTGCTATCCATCACCCTTTCATCCACTTTTTCCCTCTCACTAAATGTGCCAGATTGAGAAAGTAAGCCATCTACTAAAGTGGTTTTCCCATGATCAACATGCGCGATTACAGCTATATTTCTAATATTTTTCATAAATGTCCTAACAAGCAAAATTGAAATTAGAAGTATAACACAATATTATAATAGCCCCAAATGGCGGAATTTTTTGGCTAAATCCTGTTCTATGAAATGGCTTTTATGGGCTTTTAGAAAATTTTCATTCTTAGGCGGCATGAAATCGTCATTATCCCTATAAAAAAAGATAAAATAATTTTTCTTTAAATAGTAAGCCAAATGGATCAAAAACGAATCCCCCCCTATATACAAATCGCTTTCTAAAATCAGGTTTTTAACTTCTTCTAAACTGGTTTTAGCGCGATAGTGAGTAACTTCATCTTTTAAAAAAGCGTATCGTTCTTCAAAATCCAAAAGCGTAACACAAAAGGGTTTTAAAAGTTTTAAAATGATTTTTAAATGCTCTAAAGGGATACTTCGCTCTATTGATCTTGTGAAAGGGTTGATCAAAATCTTTTTGGGGTTTTTTACACTCATGGGATATAAAGGGTTATCAAAAACATGCCCATAAATTTGAGAAAACAACTCCTGGCGGTTTTGATAAACGTTTTTAATTTCTTTATTTGGAGTGGTTATGGAAACAAATTTGGCTAAAAGAAAACTTCTAAAATCTTGTTTTTCTAAAATCAAATGTTTGATTTTGTGCTTCTTAAGCACTTTCAACAACCATAAAAAATCCTTCATCGCCAAAAAAACGCCTTGTTTTTTAAGGTCATAAAAAGCGGGGACATTTTCAAAAAGAGGAATGATTTCAAAATGTTTTTCGCATTCTAAAAGCTTGGCGATTTTTAAAGTCAAACGAGTGCCTAGGATTTTAAGGGGCTGTTGCTGTTTGAAAGCGATTTCTTTTAAAAGGCTAAGCGTGATGAGATTATCCCCTAAAGCCAAAAGACAAGCAACATGCATGATTTTTCCTGATGGTGAAATGTTTAGGGTCTTTTTTTTCTATCCCTAAATTTTTTAAATAAAATTTTTCATCAAAACTATTGTTGATAAATTGCGCAAATAGGGGCAAACATTCCAAATCTTTTCTTAAGATTTTATGCGTTTTAAAAAGCGATTCAAAAATAAATTGCATTAAATCGCTGTTTAATAATTCTTTTAGTGCATTAGCGTTGATAGGGAAATTTTCTTTTAAAACAAACATGTTCGCGCTGTTTAAAAAAAGGCGTTGCTCATTATCATAAAAAAAGACAAGCTTTGAAGAAATGAATTTATACACGATTTTTTCTCTAGCCTGATAAAGACTTAAGGGAGCGACTTGCTGGCAGTCTTTCAAATCAGCGTTAATGAATTGGCTAGGGGCTTTTAATCTGTCTTTTAAAATATCTGAACCCCTAAAAATAGGAATGGTATTTTTTTCTTGTTTGGAGTGTAATTTTTCTTTATTGTTGCCTGTAACAATCCCTAAAGCAAAATGAGCGTTATTTTTTAAAGTGATATGGGGAAGGGAAAAAAGGTGGTCTAAAATTTTATTTTCTTTGCTAGAGCAATGGATATTAAAAATCTTTTTAGGGTTGTTTAAAAAAGAAGAAGGCGAGCGTTTGAACTTGCTATTTTGATAAAAACATGAGATTTTTTGATCCTTGTTAGGGGTTTTTTTAAGCACCAAACCCACAGCCCTAGTCATTAGATTTTTAAAGGGTTTGTCAAAATCAATCAGGCTTCTAATGTGAAACTTTAAAGCCATTTCTCGCATTTTGCTAAACGCATCAATATTCAAACAACTTTCTGGTAATAATAGCCCCAGATGAGCGTTTTCTTTTAAACAATTCAAACTCGCTATAAAAAAGAGAGACGCGCTATCTAGGCTTTGAGAGAGGTTGAATTGCTGTTTGAAATTTTCTTTTTGGTTTTGATTGTATTTCTTACCCCATGGCGGGTTAGTGAAAATGCAATCAAATTGTGGGGTGTGTTTTAAATTTAAAAAATCTTTTTGCATAATATTAGGGCAGTCTAAATGATAACGCTCTTTAATACGCTTTTTAGTCAAAGCGACAGCAAAAGCGTCCGTATCATAGCCATAAATATTTTCAACCTTAAAACCCAGTTTTAAAGCATGCATGATAAAATTCCCACTCCCCACAGCCGGATCGCAAAAAACCGCTTGAGAGGCATCAAAATCTTTAGGGAGAATGAAAAGTTGTTCTACTATTTTATTAGGAGTGTAGTAAATGCCTTCTAAATTTTTGGTGGTGTTAGAAAGCTCTTCTTCATAATAAGAACCCAACTTTTCCAAATCAGAGCTATTTTCTAATATTTCTAGGTATTTTAAAATCAATTCTTGATGGTTATGCGTGCCTTTTAAGGATTTGTTAGTGTATTTGTTGAGCTTGTTTTTCCCTAAATGGTTGCGGCAAAAATCTAAAAAAGAGCTTGTTTTCACATAAATTTTATGATCAATCTCTAGTTTCTCTAAAAGATTGGTTTTGATCCAGTTATGCACGCTGCTATGAGAAATATTGATTAGGCGAGCGATTTCTTCAACAGAAAGAGCGTTTGAAGGCATTTACCCCCCTAAAAACTATAAACATAACTCACATTGAACATGACAAGGCGTTTAAAAAACAAAGAGGTGTTTAACCCTTTGCCATGCGTTTCATAAAAA
>NZ_VEZH01000026.1:0-11248 GCF_006440215.1 Helicobacter pylori
AGACTAGGGGGCTTGGGAGTGGGCTATGCGGGGGGTTTGGGCGTGCTTGTTTTATGCTTATTTTTGGGGCTAAATCCGGGCAAAATCCCTTTTGATGTGATTTTAATCATCATGGCAGTCATTAGCGCTATTAGCGCGATGCAAAAAGCGGGGGGCTTGGATTATTTGGTCAAAATCGCTGAAAAAATTTTAAGAAAACACCCCAAGCAAATCAATTACCTCGCGCCAAGCGTGGCGTATTTTTTAACGATACTAGCCGGCACTGGGCATACGGTTTTTTCTTTAATCCCGGTGATTGTGGAAGTGAGCCAGAGCCAAAACATCAAACCCAAAGCGCCTTTAAGCTTGGCGGTTGTTTCTAGTCAAGTGGGAATTACTGCAAGCCCAGTGAGCGCGGCGGTGGTGTTTATGAGCGGTATTTTAGAGCCTTTGGGGGCAAATTACTTGACCCTTTTAATGGTTTGGATCCCTACAACTTTTTTAGCATGCATGCTCACGGCGTTTATGATGGGTTTTACTGATTTAAAGTTAGACAGCGATCCGCATTATTTAGAGCGCTTGGAAGCATGGAAAATTCCGCCCCCTACAATCCAAGAAGAAAAAGAAACCTCAAAAAGCGCGAAATTATCGCTATGGATTTTTATCGGTGGGGTTGTAGCGATCGTTTTTTATGCGAGCGCGATTTCTAAAAATATCGCTTTGATTAGCCCGGTGGTTTTAGGCAGAGATCAAGCGATCGTGTCTTTCATGCTGAGCGTGGCGACTCTCATTGTGATTTTTTGCAAAATCAACGCCAATGAAATCGCTCATTCAAGCGTGTTTAAATCCGGCATGCAAGCATGCGTGTGCGTGTTGGGCGTGGCATGGCTAGGCGATACTTTTGTGAGCAATCATATAGATGAAATCAAGCGATACGCTTCTTTTTTGATCGCAGATTACCCGTTTTTATTAGCCATAGCGCTTTTTTTGGCTTCCATGCTTTTGTATTCGCAGGCTGCCACCTCTAAAGCGCTCATCCCAAGCGTGATCACCGCCTTAGGCATTAGCGCTAACCATACCGAGCATTTGTATATTATCGTGGCTTCTTTTGCGAGCGTTTCGGCGTTGTTTGTGCTACCCACTTACCCCACTTTACTAGGAGCGATCGCTATGGATAACACCGGCACCACTAAAATGGGCCGTTATGTGTTTGATCATGCGTTTTTGATCCCTGGGGTTTTAGTCGTGTCTTTGAGCGTGGCGTTAGGGTTTGTTGTCGCACCACTAGTTTTGTAGATTTCATCATCAACGATAAAAAGTTTGACGATTTTTCTAAACCCCCCTTAAAAAAGAGGGTTTAAAGCATTCAGTAAGCAAACACATAATTGAGATACACGCTATAGAGTCTTCTGTATTCTATCTTAGTGCCTAGGAAAGAATAGTAATTCGTGTTGATCGTGGGGATCTTAATGCCTAGTTCAATGCCATGTTGCGCGGAATGTTCGCTATCTTCTTTCTTTTTCATAGCGAGATTGGTTCTCAAGCCTAAATTGAACAAGAATTGGAAATTGGAAGCATTGACTTTCGCGCTGTAAGGATTATTGAGTGCGGTTAAATTCACATATTGAGAATTAAGCCATGTAGTCCCTGCTAGTTGGATACCACCAAAGAGACCCACAGAAAGCTTGTTGTTCTTTCTTGTAATGCTATCGTTGATAATATTCACTAACAAATCGCTCCCACCGCCATAAGTCCATACATCAGAAGACGAATTGAAAAAGCTGGATTTGATGTAGCCGTGGTTGTAATCAAAGAAGCCATAATACCTTAACCCCCATCTTTTGCTTTCGCCAAAGAATTGCTTATAGCCCACTTGCACGCCAAGCCCGTTCAAAGCGCCGTTATTGTTTTGAGAGCTGATCATTCCTATCTTTTTAAAGGGGTTATTGCTCATCGCTGCTAAAGCTTGGTTAAGATTGGATGCTGCTCTGGGGTTGATTTGGTAGTTGTATTGGCCCGCTGCTGGGGCGTTTTTATCATAAGGTAGTGTTACAATGTCTTTTGTATTGACTTGATTGTATGGGAGTTGAGAAATCTCTTGGCTCAAATTCTTAGCACCGTTATAAGCGGCTACAATCTCTGTTTGATTGGATTTTAGGTTATAAACATCTTTAGCCACGCTTAAAGCCGCATCCACCCGGTTACCATAATAACTCACATTGTTTTTAATCGTTTGAATTTCTTGGTTTAAACTCACCTCTTGCCTGTAAGGGTTAGTGGGAGTTTGACCCGCATTGGGTACTTTCAAATAAGCTTTCTCTAAATACTTAAACTGATCTGCAGGGATAGTATTAAAGAGGTTGAAAATATCGTTGGCGTAAGAGATGACTTGCTTTTGGTTTTGAGCAAAAGTATAAATGTCTTTAGCGAAATTAGGGTTTGTTTGAGATCCTGTAGCTTGAGCTTGCAAATTAGAAGATAGGGTGTGGTTGCTTTGAGAAAGCGTAACCGCTTGTTGCAAGATAGGTATCATCGCCTTAATGTTGTTAAACACCGCGTATTGCGTTGGGTAGCCAGTGGATTTGATAGCACCGGACGCATTTGAAACACCACTGATGACGATATTTTTCCACATCATGGCAGTCTTAGTGTTTGCGATTAAATCCATAAGCTGTTGCGCCAAGTTAAGAGCGTTGCTTACGGTTGAGTTTGGCGTGTTTGATGAGTTTGATGTTGAGTCTGTTGCAGCACACCCGGATAAAGCACAAAGATTGTTCGCTTTAGTGGTAGAGTTTTGTTGAGCTGCTTGGAGATCTTCAGCAAGTTTTTTCATCTTGTCGTAAGTGGTTTGATCCATAGCGCAGTTTTCAATTCCTGAGCAGTTGTCGATAATTGTTTTAAAAGGAGGGTTACCCTGAACATTAGCGAGTTGTTTAGTATTACCCACAAAAAAAGTGAAGTAGTTCCCCGCATAAAGACTCCAAAAACCCAATACCGAAGTGATAACGGCTTGCACGGCGTTAAAGATGGGCGATTGGGTGGTGCTGTTATAGTTGTTGTTGGTAAAGCTTTTTAAATAGTTTAAAGAGCTATTGACCAGCTCAATGTTGTTGGCGTTTTGAATGCTTTGCTTCAACGAAGCCACTTGATTTAAATACTGGTTTAATTGCTCGTATTTGTCGTTTAAGTTTTTTAATTCACCGGTGTTTTTGACCATTTGCACCGCTTCGCCGATTTGATAGCCCGCGCTCACAAAAAAGCCGCTGTCTTCAGCACAAAGTAATGACGCCGCAAGGGGTAGAGAAAGTAAAAATCGTTTTTTCATAAAAGTGTTCCTTAAAGTAATTTTTTTGTTGCAAAAATATTCTGAAATAGTAATAGATTTACAATGAACTCATTATATTTCAAAAAAAAAAAAAAAAAAAGGATTTTGGAGTATTTTAACTTATTTATCTTTTAAGTGTTGATTTTTGTAACGATAAAATGATTTTTTGAATTTTATCATCGGTATTTAATGGGAACAGAATTTTGATAACGCTTAACAGAACGCATTTATCCCAAACGCTCAAAGCGTTTAGGATTTCTGCTTAAAGGGTTTGAAGCTTTGATAGAAAAAGGGGTGTGGTTTAAGCTTTATTTCTCATTTTCGCCATGATCATCGTGATCGTGATCTTTTTTGCCTTGTTCTTTACCATGCCCTTTTGCTTTATTTTGACCATCGTGTTTGTGGTGTTTGTGGTGTTTGTGCATTTTCCCATGCTTGCATGATCTCAACCCCAAATCATCATCATCCATGTCCTTCATGTTGCTTTTTTTAAGCGCTTCTTTAACGGCTTTTTGGTGCGCTTCAAAATCCGCCACAGTCATGTTGTCTGTGTTTTTAACCGCGTATTCATGCAACTGCTTATGGAACGCTTCTCTTTTGTCTTCAGGCATTTTTTTCATGCGCATTCTCAACTCTTTTTTATAATCCACAATATCCTGCGGAGCGACAATGCCAGCCATTTTAGCCAAATCCTCATCGCTTGTTTTGCTGAAATCTTTGGCGTTCAAAGCCACAAATAGCAACGCACTAACAGAAAGTATTTTTAACGCTTTTTTCATGTTTTATCCTTTTAAATTAAATTTTGTCTCACTTAGGAGAGCAATGTTCGTCTTTTTTCTTAACAGCCCTACACCAAACTTTTCTCGTATCGCCACTGCAAACGCTCACATTAAGTCCTTTTGCCTTAATTTCTTCAGCGCTCAAACCTTTGGTTTTTTCTTCTAATTCTTTACGCACTTCTTCACGCATTTTTTTGAAATCCTCTTCGCTCATTTTGGAAAGATTCTTCCTAGCGATCCGGCTGAAATTCGCGCGGAATTTCTTAGCGTCCTCAGCGTTTAAAGCTTTAAGGCGTTTAGACACCTCCATGCGATAATCAATCGCTTCATTAGAAGGCAGAGTGCCTGCTAATTTTAAAAGTTCTTCGTTTTTGAGTTGCGAAAAATCCCTAGCGCCTAAAACCTGTAATCCAAGCAAAGCTAACAGGCAAAAAGCCAAACTCCTTCTCATTCCCAATTCCTTGTTGTCCAAATTTTTGCCGCATAACGACAGCAAATTTTGGCATTTTACCATGTTATTTTTAATTTATCCTCAAACGCCACTAAGAGCGCTAAAAAATGGGGTTTTTAAATTTCGCGCAAGCCATTGTGTATCATCATTTAATTTTTATTTATAAAGGTCGTTTTAAACCCTAAAATTTTAAAATACTATTTTGAATGATTGGTTTGTATGGTGTTGGTAGTTTTTGGCTTATTTTGAGTGAAAGGATTTAAGCAAGATGTTTGTGGTTTTTATAGAAGGTTTTGGTTTAGCGATTTCTTTGTGCGCGGCTGTGGGGGCGCAATCCTTGTTTATTATAGAGCGAGGCATGGCTAGGAATTATGTGTTTTTGATTTGCGCTCTGTGTTTTATGTGTGATATAGTGTTAATGAGCATGGGCGTGTTTGGCGTGGGGGCTTATTTTGCTAAAAATCTTTATTTGAGCTTGTTTTTGAATTTATTTGGAGCGGTTTTTACCGGGTTTTACGCTTTTTTAGCTTTAAAAACCCTTTTTCAAACCTTTAAAAAGAAGCAAGTCCAAACCCCCAAAAAACTATCCTTAAAAAAGACCTTATTATTCACTTTGGGCGTTACCTTACTCAACCCTCAAGTGTATTTGGAAATGGTGTTTTTGATTGGCGCGAGCGCTTTGTCTTTTAATTTAACTCAAAAATTTGTCTTTTTAGCCGGCACTTTATCAGCCGCCCTTTCTTGGCTTTTATTGTTATGCGCTTTATCGTTGCGTTATGGCTCCAAACTTTTAAACAACCAAAAAATCTTTATGGGGGTGAATCTCTTTGTAACCGCTATCATGGGAACGCTTAGCGTTACTTTATTTAGGGATTTTTTAGCGCTATTGAGTAAAACCTAAAAAGGGGCTAGTTTTAAGTCATTTTGCATTACAATACTCCTAAATGAGTTTTAAGGATTACAATCAGTATGCAAGTTTTAGCGTTAAAATACCGCCCCAAGCATTTTAGCGAGCTAGTCGGTCAAGAGAGCGTGGCTAAAACGCTTTCCTTAGCCCTAGACAACCAGCGTTTGGCTAACGCTTATTTATTCAGCGGGTTAAGAGGTTCAGGCAAAACCAGCTCTTCTAGGATTTTTGCTAGGGCTTTAATGTGTGAAGAGGGGCCAAAAGCCGTGCCTTGCGATACTTGCATCCAATGCCAGAGCGCTTTAAACAACCACCATATAGATATTATAGAAATGGACGGGGCGTCTAATAGGGGGATTGATGATGTCCGTAATCTCATAGAGCAAACGCGCTACAAACCAAGCTTTGGGCGCTATAAGATCTTTATCATTGATGAAGTGCATATGTTCACCACTGAAGCGTTTAACGCACTTTTAAAGACTTTAGAAGAGCCTCCTAGCCATGTGAAATTCCTTTTAGCGACAACGGACGCCTTGAAATTGCCCGCTACCATACTCAGCCGCACCCAGCATTTCAGGTTTAAAAAAATCCCTGAAAATTCCGTTATTTCTCATTTAAAAACCATTTTAGAAAAAGAACAGGTGAGTTATGAAACAAGCGCGTTAGAAAAACTGGCTCACAGCGGGCAAGGGAGCTTGAGGGATACGATCACTCTTTTAGAGCAAGCCATCAATTATTGCGATAACGCTATCACAGAAAGCAAAGTGGCTGAAATGTTAGGAGCGATTGACCGAAGCGTTTTAGAAGATTTTTTTCAAAGCCTAATCAACCAAGATGAAGCGCGATTGCAAGAGCGTTATGCCATTTTAGAAAATTATGAAACCGAGAGCGTTTTAGAAGAAATGATGCTTTTTTTGAAAGCGAAATTATTAAGCCCTGATTCGTATTCCATCCTTTTGATAGAGCGCTTTTTTAAAATCATTATGAGCAGTTTGAGCCTTTTAAAAGAAGGGGCAAATGCCAGTTTTGTGCTGTTGTTATTGAAAATGAAATTCAAAGAAGCTTTGAAACTCAAAGCCCTAGATGATGCGATTTTGGAATTAGAGCAAAATAAAGAAAGCGTTTTAAAACCCTTAAACCAAAACCCTAACGCCCCTAAACAAGAACCTAAAAGCACAGAGAAAGTAGAAAAGCCAGAAAAAAAAGAGAGCGCAGAAGCCCCGCAAACTCCCATGCTTTCAGCTAAAGATCGCATTTTTCACAACCTTTTCAAACAAGTCCAAACATTGGTTTATGAGCGCAACTACGAATTAGGGGCGGTGTTTGAAAAAAATATCCGTTTCATTGATTTTGACAGCCAGACTAAAACCTTGACTTGGGAGTCTTTAGCCACTGATAAGGATAAAGAGCTTTTAAGAGAGCGTTTTAAAATCGTGAAAAGTATCGTTGATGGAGTTTTTGGCAAGGGCGAAAAGATCAAAATCGCTTTAAAAAATCAAAATAAAAGCGCTTTAGAAGTGGTTAAAGAGCTTAAATTCCCCTCTTTAAAGCCCAAACCAACCACCGAAACGACGGCTGAAATGAAAGAAAAAGAAACTAAAGAAGCGGTTAAAAAAGAGATTAAAGAAAAAGAGATTCAAAAAAAAGAAATTAAAGAAAACAACACTAAAGAGATTCAAGAAACCCAACCCAAACAAGCCCCTACAGCCTTGCAAGAATTTATGGCTAATCATTCCAATCTCATTGAAGAGATTAAGAGCGAGTTTGAAATCAAAAGCGTGGAATTGTTATGAGAGTGCATTTAGACGAGTTAGACAAAGTGGCTGCTGCAATTTTAAAAGATGATTTTAAGGGGGTTGTGCTTTTAAAAGGCGTTGTGGGGAGCGGTAAAACGACTTTAGTTCAAGCGTGCTTGAAACGCTTGGGTTTAGACATTCAAGCGACTTCGCCAACCTTTAGCTTGATGCATGCTTATAGCGAGAGCGTGTTCCATTATGATTTTTACATGCGCGATTTAGAGGCTTGCTTGGAGCTTGGCATGTTGGAGTGCTTGTTGGAAAAGGGAATCCATTTTGTGGAATGGGGCGATGAAAAATTAGAAAAAATTTTAAAAAAATACGATTTAGCTATTAAGGTTGTGGAAATTAAAACCGAATTAACCAGCCGTTTTTATACAATAAAGATCGCTTAAAGGGCCGTTTGGATGGATATTTTAAAAGCAGAGCATTTAAACAAACAGATTAAAAAAACCAAAATCGTTTCAGATGTTTCTTTAGAAGTGAAAAGCGGCGAAGTGGTGGGGCTTTTAGGGCCTAATGGGGCGGGTAAAACCACCACCTTTTACATGATATGCGGGCTTTTAGAGCCTAGTGGGGGGAGCGTTTATTTGAATGATGTGAATTTAGCTAAATACCCCTTACACAAGCGCTCTAATTTAGGCATAGGCTACTTGCCCCAAGAATCTAGCATTTTTAAAGAATTGAGCGTGGAAGAGAATCTGGTCCTAGCAGGGGAGAGCACTTTTAAAAACTCTAAAGAGAGCGAAGAAAAAATGGAAAGCTTGTTAGACGCTTTTAATATCCAAGCCATAAGAGAGCGCAAGGGCATGAGCTTGAGTGGGGGAGAAAGAAGGCGCGTAGAAATCGCTAGGGCTTTAATGAAAAACCCTAAATTCGTGCTATTAGACGAGCCTTTTGCGGGCGTGGATCCGATCGCAGTGATTGACATTCAAAAAATCATTGAAAGCTTGATTGAGCTAAATATCGGCGTGTTGATTACTGATCACAATGTGCGAGAGACTTTGAGCGTGTGCCACAGGGCGTATGTGATTAAAAGCGGCACGCTTTTAGCGAGCGGGAATGCTAATGAAATTTATGAAAACGCTTTGGTGCGTAAGTATTATTTAGGGGAAAATTTTAAGGTATAGACATGGCGATCTTACGCACAAACCTTAGCCCTAAAAACAAATTAAACGCTACCTTAAAAGGGTGGCTCCCCATTTTACAAAGCGAGCTTGAAGATTTAGAAGAAGTGTTGAGACAAAACGCCCTAGATAACCCCTTAATCAAAATTGAAAATAAACGCATCAAAAATTTTAGCGATCGTTTTAGTGCTAAAAGTAGCAGCGATCATTTAGAAAATTTCGCAATCGCATCTAAAAGCCTTTTTGAAACTTTAGAGGCTCAAATCATTCCCCCCCTTTTTCCCACTGAAATCTCTCAAAAAATCGCTATGGATATTATCAGCGGGCTGGATAGTGAAGGGTATTTTGAAGAAAACATTGAAGAAAGGGCTAGAATTTTAGGGGTAGAGAGCGAAGTTTATGAAAAAGTGCGTAAGCGTTTTAGTTACCTTAATCCCGCTGGCATTGGCGCTAGAGATGTGAAAGAGAGCTTTTTATTCCAGTTAGAGAGTAGGGAATTAGACGATAGTGAGCTTTATGAAGAAGTGCGAAAAATCATTTTAAATTTAGAAAAACACCATGAATTTTCTAAAGATTTTTATTATGAAAAGGCTTTAAAGATTTTAAAATCCTTTAAAAACCCCCCAGCCATTGAGTTTTTAGAAAAAGAAATAGAAGTCATTCCTGAGCTTTTTATTTTAGAAGTGGATAATGAAATCATCGTGCGTTTGAATGATGAAAGCTACCCGACGATCAGTTTAGAAGAAAATCGCTTTAAGGATAGCGGTTATTTGAAAGAGAAATTAAAAGAGGCTAAAGATTTGATTGACGCGTTAAATTTGAGAAAGGCCACGATTTATAAAATCGGTCTGATGCTTTTGGAGTATCAATACGATTTTTTTAAGGGTAAGGAATTACGCCCTTTAAAGCTATTAGATTTAGCCAATGAGTTTAACCACTCTGTAAGCACGATTTCAAGGGCCATTTCTAATAAATATTTGGCATGCGAAAGGGGGGTTTTCCCCATTAAACATTTCTTTAGCACCGCCTTAGACAATAGCGAGACTTCAAACGCTGTGATCAAAGACTATCTTTTAGAATTGATTAAAAATGAAGACAAAAAAGAGCCTTTGAGCGACGCTAAGATTTTAGAACTCATTGAAGAAAAATTCCATTTGAAAATGGTAAGAAGAACGATCACCAAATACCGCCAACTGCTCAACATCGCTTCTTCAAGCGAGAGGAAAAGACTCTATTTGATGCGCGCTTGAAAATAACCAACCAAATGATTTCGCTCTCATTGGGCGTAAATGATCAAATTAATATACCTTTGAGTATTTTTTAGATTTTATAGCTAATACGCTATTAAATAGATCTATAAATCACTTAAAATCCCTAAACAATTTCCCTAAATCCAAATCAAGTAATTCTGTTTGGGATCGCAATTCTAAAAGGTTTTGAGACCCTTTAATCAAATCGTTACTGGAAATGCCATGAGAAAGAGAGATTTGGGCTTCTAAAAACGCGCTCAAATGATCGCACACCTTCAAAAGCTCCCCACAAACCCCAAGATATTCATCGCTGTTATAAAGTATAAACAATTCTTCAGCGTCTTTAGTGAAAACGATTTTGTGAGACTTGTCTTTATAGCGGTTTTTAAACTCGTTTTCGGTGAAATATTTCAAATCTTCTTGAACGCCCAAAGACACAAAAGAATAGACTTTGTTTTGCATTTCTTTTTTTTCAATTTCTTTAATGCAGTTATCAAGCCCTGCAACGCTTTGTTTGATGGGCGTGATAATGTCTCGGGTTAAAATCTCGGGTAAATCATGGAAAAGCCCGCCCAAAAAATGATTGATCCGCATGCTTTTACAAGCTTTTAAATCAAAGCTCAATAAATACCCCATAAGTGCCACGCATAGGGTATGCCCTAAGACACTGGTTTGCGGCACTCTTGGGGTCTGGCTCCAGCGCTTTTGGAAACGCAACTGCCCAAACATGCTCACCAATTTTTTCAGATCTTCTTTTTCCCCAAAAAGCCCTTCAAACAAATGCTCGTTATTGTGGAGTTGCTTGTCAATTTTATCTTTAATTTCTTTCACGCCATACATGTTGGGGTTAAAATGATAAATAATATCAAACTCCCACTTAGACGCATAAAAATGCGCGCTCTCTAAAATTTGAGTTTCTAAAATTTGGGGTCTGTGGCTTAAATACTCTTTGAGTTCCTCTAAAGAAAAATACGCGCTGATTTCATCTTGCAAACTTTGCGCGACATAGGAGGCTAATTCTTGGCTGTGCGTTTGTTGGAGAGCGTAAAAAATAGGGGGTTTAATATCGGTTAAAACCAAGCGCTCCAAAAACTCAAAGCAAAAGAACTTAATTAAAAGATCTAAATCTAAATCTTTACCCCTGTCTTTTGAATCTTTAGCGAGCAAATACGCAATCATCGCTTTATGGGCTTGCTTGTCTAATTCCACAAATTCCAAAGGGCATGCTTGGTCATTCCAGCGCCTAATAGACGCACCCACAAACACACGCCTCAAAAATTGAGTTTTGAGTTTAGGGGCTTTTAGAGATTTAATAGGATGAGCCGCATACATGACTTTCCTTTTTATACTATTTTGAATATTAAAGCTATGATCTTATTAAAAAATATTGATTCGATCATGCAAGATTGAAAAATCTTAACGCACCACTATCAATACTAACTTAAATCTTATTATACGAAAAAAAGACAAAAATAAGACTTTTATTTAAAAAAATATTATTTCTGTCAATGGATTTCGTGCTTAATGGATTTCACACTCAAAACACCCACCCGTAATTGAAAAACACCTTAAAATGGCTAGCCCCTTCATTGAAAACAAAAGAGTTCGTGTAATCGCTACCACTAGAAACGACG
>NZ_VEZH01000027.1:0-8069 GCF_006440215.1 Helicobacter pylori
TTTTTATGAAACGCATGGCAAAGGGTTAAACACCTCTTTGTTTTTTAAACGCCTTGTCATGTTCAATGTGAGTTATGTTTATAGTTTTTAGGGGGTTAGGGGAACAGACACCCCTTAAATGTTAGTGCACCGCAATCTTTGAATTTTAAAAACTCTTTAGTTTTTTTGCCTCAAATGATGGACACTCTCGCCCCCAAGACCATAATTATTAGAATCCACCTCATCTATAATGACCACAACAGAAGCCTTGTTTTTATTTAACACCTTAACCATCAAATCTGAAACCCCTTCAATCAATTGCTGTTTTTGCTCGTTTGTTGGCCCTCCATTTTCTGGCACCAGTTTGATATTGATAAACGGCATATTATTCCTTAAAATTGAGATAATGTATTATAGTGCTTTTGTTTAAACTCTTTATTAGCACCTTTTAATATTAAACTCTCTTTTAAAAAACCATAAAAGCCCTTTTAATCTCTTTCAAGTCAAGTTAAGTTTGATATACTAACAGAATGAATACTTATAAAAACAGCTTGAATCACTTTTTAAATTTAGTGGATTGTTTAGAAAAAATCCCCAATGTGGGTAAAAAGTCCGCCTTTAAAATGGCGTATCATTTGGGTTTAGAAAACCCCTATCTGGCGCTAAAGATCACGCACGCTTTAGAGAACGCCCTAGAAAACCTTAAAACATGCGCATCTTGTAACGCGCTCAGTGAGAGTGAGGTTTGTGAGATTTGCTCTGATGAGAGCAGGCAAAATTCTCAGCTTTGCATGGTTTTACACCCAAGAGATGTGTTTATTTTAGAAGATTTAAAGGATTTTTTAGGGCGCTATTACGTGTTAAATTCCATAGAAGAAGTGGATTTTAACGCCCTAGAAAAACGCTTGATTGAAGAAAACATTAAAGAAATCATTTTTGCTTTCCCTCCCACTTTGGCTAATGATTCTCTAATGCTTTATATTGAAGACAAATTACAGCATTTCCACCTCACTTTCACTAAAATCGCTCAAGGCGTGCCTACTGGAGTGAATTTTGAAAATATCGACTCAGTTTCGCTCTCAAGGGCGTTTAATTCAAGGATCAAAGCATGAATTTAAATTTTATGCCCTTATTGCATGCTTATAACCATGCGAGCATTGATTTTCATTTCAATTCTAGCGCTAGGGATTTTTGCGTGCATGAAGTGCCTTTGTATGATTTTAGCAACACAGGCGAACATGCCGTTATCCAAGTGAGAAAAAGCGGTTTAAGCACTTTAGAAATGCTTCAAATTTTTTCTCAAATTTTGGGGGTAAGAATCGCTGAATTGGGTTATGCGGGCTTGAAAGATAAAAACGCGCTGACGACTCAATTCGTCTCACTCCCTAAAAAATACGCCCCTTTATTAGAAAAAAATACGCATAATTTGCAAGAAAGAAACCTTAAAATCCTGTCTTTGAATTACCACCATAATAAAATTAAATTAGGGCATTTAAAGGGGAATCGCTTTTTTATGCGTTTTAAAAAAATGACCCCCCTAAACGCTCAAAAAACAAAGCAGGTTTTAGAACAAATCGCACAATTTGGCATGCCTAATTATTTTGGCTCGCAACGCTTTGGGAAGTTCAATGACAACCACCAAGAGGGTTTAAAAATCTTACAAAATCAAACGAAATTCGCCCACCAAAAATTAAACGCTTTTTTAATTTCAAGCTATCAAAGTTATTTGTTTAACGCGCTTTTAAGCAAACGATTAGAAATCAGTAAAATCATCAGCGCTTTTAGTGTCAAAGAAAATTTAGAATTTTTCAAACAAAAAAATTTAAATATCAATCCAGACACCCTAAAAGCCCTTAAAAACCAAGCCCACCCCTTTAAAATCTTAGAAGGCGATGTGATGTGCCATTACCCTTATGGGAAGTTTTTTGACGCTTTAGAATTAGAAAAAGAGAGCGAAAGGTTTTTGAAGAAAGAAGCTGCGCCTACGGGGTTATTAGACGGCAAAAAAGCTCTTTATGCAAAAAATTTGAGTTTAGAAATTGAAAAAGAATTCCAGCATAATCTTTTAAGTAGCCATGCTAAAACGCTAGGCTCTAGGCGGTTTTTTTGGGTGTTTGCAGAAAATATAACTTCTCAATATGTGAAAGAAAAAGCGCAATTTGAATTGGGATTTTACTTGCCTAAAGGGAGTTATGCGAGCGCGTTGCTCAAAGAAATCAAGCATGAGAAAGGAGAAAATAATGACGAATTTTGAAAAAATTATCGCGCAAAACAGACTCAAAACAAACGCGGTTTTAGCGACTTACTGCGTGATTTTTGCTTTTATTGGGTTGTTGGTGGATGTTATTAGAATTAATGCTAATGATTTAGGAATAGCTCTTTTTAAACTCATGACTTTTCAAATTTTTCCTACGATCACCATTATCATGTTTTTAGTGGCTTTTGTCATTATTGTTGTTTGTATCCAAAATTTTAGCTCTATCATGTTAAGCGGTGATGAATACAAGCTTATTGACCCAAGCAAGGTTTTAAGCTCTAAAGAAAATCAAATCCATCGCCTTTTGTTAGAGCTTTTAGAAGAGGCTAAGCTTCATTTTGAGCCTAAGCTTTATATCATTAACGCCCCTTACATGAACGCTTTTGCGAGCGGGTGGGATGAATCTAATTCCCTTATCGCTCTTACAAGCGCTTTAATAGAGAGGTTGGATAGAGATGAATTGAAAGCCGTGATCGCTCATGAGCTCAGCCATATCAGGCACAACGACATCCGCTTGACCATGTGCGTGGGGATTTTAAGCAATATCATGCTGTTAGTGGCTAATTTTAGCGTGTATTTTTTCATGGGGAATCGCAAGAATAGTGGGGCGAATTTAGCCCGAATGATTTTATTACTCTTACAGATCGTTTTGCCTTTTTTAACGCTCCTTTTGCAAATGTATTTGAGCCGCACACGAGAATACATGGCCGATAGCGGGGCGGCGTTTTTAATGCATGACAATAAGCCCATGATTAGAGCCTTACAAAAAATTTCCAACGACTATGCGAACAACGATTACAAGGGCATAGATCAGAACTCCACCCGATCGGCGGCTTATCTTTTTAACGCTGAAATGTTTAGCACCCACCCTAGTATTAAAAATCGTATCCAATCTTTATCCAAGCGTGTGATCTAAATGGAAAATTTTTTCAACCAATTTTTTGAAAATATCGGCGAAGATAAGAATAGAGAAGGTCTAAAAGAGACGCCTAAAAGGGTTCAAGAATTATGGAAATTCTTGTATAAAGGCTATAAAGAAGATCCTAAAGTGGCTTTAAAAAGCGCGTATTTTCAAGGCGTTTGCGATGAAATGATAGTGGCTCAAAACATTGAATTTTACTCCACTTGCGAACACCATTTGCTCCCTTTTTTGGGGAATATCAGTTTAGGATACATTCCTAAAGAAAAGATTGTAGGCATTAGCGCGATCGCTAAACTCATTGAAATTTATAGCAAACGCTTGCAAATCCAAGAAAGGCTGACCACTCAAATTGCAGAAACCTTTGATGAAATCATAGAGCCAAGGGGCGTGATTGTGGTTTGTGAAGCCAAGCATTTGTGCATGAGCATGCAAGGGGTGCAGAAGCAAAATGCGATCATTAAAACAAGCGTTCTAAGAGGTCTCTTTAAAAAAGACCCTAAAACCAGAGCTGAATTTATGCAACTCTTAAAATCTTAGGTTATAATTCTAGGCATGAATAGCTCTAATTTATCCTTTTATTATAATGAGTGCGAGCGTTTTGAAAGCTTTTTAAACCACCATCATTTACACCTTGAAAGCTTCCACCCTTATTTGGAAAAAGCCTTTTTTGAAATGGTGCTTAATGGGGGTAAAAGGTTCCGCCCTAAGCTTTTTTTAGCCGTGCTTTGCGCGTTAGTGGGTCAAAAGGATTATTTTAACCAACAAACAAAATATTTTAAAATCGCTTTAAGCATTGAATGCTTGCACACTTATTCGCTCATCCATGACGATTTGCCATGCATGGATAATGCCGCTTTAAGGAGAAACCACCCCACTTTACACGCTAAATACGATGAAACCACAGCCGTTTTAATCGGCGATGCGCTCAACACTTACTCTTTTGAATTGCTTTCAAATTCTTTATTAGAAAGCCATATCATTGTGGAATTAATCAAAATCTTAAGCGCTAATGGGGGGATTAAAGGCATGATCTTAGGGCAAGCTTTGGATTGCTATTTTGAAAACACGCCCTTGAATTTAGAGCAACTCACTTTCTTACACGAGCATAAAACCGCTAAATTGATTAGCGCAAGCTTGATGATGGGGCTTGTTGCGAGCGGTATTAAAGATGAAGAGCTTTTTAAATGGCTTCAGGCTTTCGGGTTAAAAACAGGTCTTTGTTTTCAAGTGTTAGATGATATTATAGACGTTACACAAGATGAAGAAGAAAGCGGTAAAACCACTCATTTAGACAGCGCTAAAAATAGCTTTGTGAATTTATTAGGGCTAAAAAAGGCAAGCGATTACGCTCAAACTTTAAAAACAGAGGTTTTAAACGATTTAAACCTACTAAAACCCGCTTATCCTTTATTGCAAGAAAATTTGAACGCATTATTGAACACTCTATTTAAAGGCAAGACATGAAAAAAATTTTACTCACCAACGATGATGGCTACCATGCAAAAGGCATTAAAGCTTTAGAACAGGCTTTAGAAGAAATGGCAGAAATTTATGTGGTCGCCCCCAAGCATGAAAAAAGCGCATGTTCGCAATGCATCACCATCACCGCGCCTTTAAGAGCGGAGAAAATTAAGGGCAAAGAAGGCAGGCATTATAGGATTGATGATGGCACGCCAAGCGATTGCGTGTATCTGGCTATTAATGAGCTTTTTAAACATGTTTGTTTTGATTTAGTGATTTCAGGGATCAATCTTGGATCTAACATGGGCGAAGACACGATTTATTCTGGAACGGTGGCCGGAGCGATTGAAGGCACCATCCAGGGCGTGCCTTCCATTGCGATTTCTCAAATCCTTTCTAACAAAAATAAAAACACTCCCCTAAATTTTGATCTGGCTCAAAAGATCATCCAGGATTTAGTCCAAAACATTTTCACAAACGGCTACCCTTTAAAAGGGCGCAAACTCCTAAATGTGAATGTCCCTAATTGCTCCTTACAAGAATATCAAGGCGAACGCATCACCCCTAAGGGCTATAGGTTGTATAAAAAAGAAGTGCATAAGCGCACAGACCCCAAAAACGAAAGCTATTTTTGGCTAGGGCTGCACCCTTTAGAATGGCAAAAGCGCGAAAATGAAGACAGACTCTCTGATTTTGACGCTATCGCTTCAAACCATGCCTCTATCACGCCTTTAAATTTAGACTTAACCAGTTATGATGATCTAAAAAGCTTGGAATCTTGGCATGAGGGAATGTTAAAGTGAGTAAAAATCACCGCTTGGCTTTTTTAGGGCTAATTGTTGGGGTGTTTTTTTTCTTTAATGCATGCCAACACCGCTTGCACATGGGGTATTATTCAGAAGTTACAGGGGATTATTTGTTCAACTATAATTCCACTATCGTGGTGGCTTATGACAGAAGCGATGCGATGACTTCTTATTATATCAATGTGATTGTTTATGAATTGCAAAAATTAGGCTTTTACAATGTCTTCACGCAAGCGGAATTCCCATTAGATAAAGCCAAAAATGTGATCTATGCGCGCATTGTCCGTAACATCTCAGCTGTGCCGTTCTACCAATACAATTACCAGCTGATCGATCAGGTCAATAAACCTTGTTATTTTCTTGGGGGGCAGTTTTATTGCTCCCAAACCCCTACGGATTATTACGCTATCAATGGCTTTAGCGAGCAAATTTTAATGAGCGCTAATTCGCATTTTATTTTGGATTGGTATGATGTGGTGTTGCAAAAACGGGTTTTATATGTGGATGGGAGCGTGAGCGGGAGGACTTGCGGCTATCAAATGCTGTATAGGGATTTGATTAAAAGCACGATCAAGCGCATTGATTTTAACCGCCCTGAACGCTACTACTATAATTTAAGACTGCCCCTTTATCAGCCATGTTATAGGCAATGAAATGGTTATCAGGCGATTGTATAAATTTTGTGCTAGCCATGTGGTGCGCAATTGTTCTTCTTTAAAATGCGCTCAAAATATCCATGGGCATAATTATGAAGTGGAGGTTTTTATTGAAACCAACCGCTTAGATAGCGCGAACATGGTGTTAGATTTTGGGTTGATGCAACAAGAAATGCAAGTTTTCATTGAGTCGTTTGATCATGCCCATCATTTTTGGGACAAAGAAAGCGATGAGTTCCAGCGTTTTATAGAAAATCATTGCGTTCGTTACGTGAAATGCTCGTTTAATTTGAGTGCAGAGAGTTACGCCCTCATGTTTTTATACTACCTTTCAAGGATTTTACAAAAAAGCGTTTTTTCTAATAATGAAGGGGAATTAAAAGTCTCTAGCGTGCGCGTGCATGAGACTAAAAACGGCTATGCTGAAAGCTTTTTAAACGATTTAGAAAACCCTCATTTTAAATCTTTAGTGCATCCAAATTGCGTTTCTTTTTCACAAGGCATTCAAAATTTGTGGCATGATAAGGACTTTTTCAATAAAATCATTAGCGATGAAAAACAATGCTTTTTCCACGCTAAACCCTTACACCAGATCCCTTAAAAATGAAACTCCCGGTCGTTGAGAGCTTTTTTTCCTTACAAGGTGAAGGAAAAAGGATAGGCAAACCCAGTCTTTTTTTACGCTTAGGGGGGTGTAACCTTTCTTGCAAGGGCTTTAATTGTAAAACCTCATTGTATGATGAAATTCTAACAGGTTGCGACAGCTTGTATGCGGTGCATCCTAAATTCAAAACATCTTGGGATTATTACAACGATCCTAAACCCTTGATTGAACGATTAGAGGATTTAGCCCCTAATTATAAACATTTTGATTTCATTCTTACAGGCGGGGAGCCAAGCTTGTATTTCAATAACCCTATTTTAATCAGCGTTTTAGAGCATTTTTATCGCAAAAAAATCCCTTTATTTGTAGAGAGTAACGGCTCTATTTTTTTTGAATTCAGCCCCATTTTAAAAGAATTGCATTTCACTCTGAGCGTCAAACTCTCTTTTTCTTTAGAGAAAGAAAGCAAGCGGATCAATCTTAAAGCCTTGCAAAATATCTTAAATAACGCTAAAAGTGCGCATTTTAAATTTGTTTTAGAGAGCAAAAACGCCGCTCAATCTATCATAGAAATTCAAAACCTTTTGAAACAACTCCCATTAAAAAATAATGAAATCTTTTTAATGCCCTTAGGTGCAACGAATAAGGAATTAGACAAAAATCTCAAAACCCTAGCCCCCCTAGCCCTAGAGCATGGTTTCAGGCTGAGCGATAGGCTTCATATCCGCTTGTGGGATAATCAAAAAGGGTTTTAAAAAGTTAATCATGACCATCAAAGTTTTTTCGCCCAAATACCCCACTGAATTAGAAGAATTTTATGCTGAGCGCATCGCTGACAACCCTTTAGGGTTTATCCAACGATTGGATCTTTTGCCTAGCATTAGTGGGTTCGTTCAAAAATTGCGCGAGCATGGCGGGGAATTTTTTGGAATGAGGGATAAGGGGAAGCTCATTGGGATTTGTGGGCTTAATCATATCAATCAAACAGAAGCAGAGCTGTGTAAATTCCACATAAATACCGCTTATCAATCCCAAGGACTGGGTCAAAAACTCTATGAGAGCGTGGAGCGATACGCTTTAATCAAAGGCTATACTAAAATCTCTCTGCATGTGAGCAAGAGTCAAATCAAGGCATGCAACCTCTATCAAAAGCTGGGTTTTGTGCGCATCAAAGAAGAGGATTGTGTGGTGGAGTTGGGCGAAGAGACTTTGATTTTCCCCACTCTTTTTATGGAAAAGATTCTGTCTTGATTAGTGCATCCATTTGACACATGCCCAAGCGACATTCAAACTATCAAACTTTCATTAACACAGCCTGATTAATTTTAAATAAACCCTAAAACAAACGCTTGTTTTTAAAATTTTGTTTCAATATGAAACACTA
>NZ_VEZH01000028.1:0-4388 GCF_006440215.1 Helicobacter pylori
CATTCTCAAAGAATAAAACTTTTTTCTTAAATCCATGTTTAATTGATGCGGACTCTTTTCTCACCAAAGATATTAAACTTTTTAAAAAATTGGATTTTAGATCTTATATTATGATTTTAAGTTTTATTTTATCGCTTCAGATTTTATTTTATGATTTTAGATTTTATTTTGCCATCAAACTCGTTTTCTTAAATCTCTAAAAAACTTTGAATAAAACAACCAAACCCCAATAAACCCCTAAGCAAACAAAGCAATGAGTCAATAATGAAATAAGATAAAAAGCAAGACTAAAAAACATTTCCCTATCCCTGCACCGACCTACATTCCCACTCTTGAAAAGAGCAGTATTATCAGCGATGAAGAGCTTGACTTCCAGGTTCGGAATGGTTAACTGGGTAGTTCCTCTTCTCTAAAGGCACAAGGAAAAGGGAGCTAAAGATAAATGCATTTACCCTTAACTCCCCTTTCTCTTTAATAGGGAGCTGTTTTTCAACAAAGAAGATCGTTAATAGCCCTTAATTAAAACAAGTTAGACTTTATCCTGTTTCTCATTAAAGTTTATTATATAAAAGTCTTTATAAAACTCCAACTCTCTTACACTCAGTAAGGCAGTGGTAACTCATTCGCGCTTATTGCCGTTATCTTATACAAAAAGCAAAAAACAAGCCAAACGCTCTATTAGTAGTAGTCAGCTAAACGCATTACTGCGCTCACACATCTACCCTATCAAGCACATAGTCTTTGTGCGAGCTTCAGGGAAAGTTTATCTTGGAGTTGGCTTCCTGCTTAGATGCTTTCAGCAGTTATCACATCCGTGTGTAGCTACCCAGCGATGCTCTTGGCAGAACAACTGGTGCACCAGTGACACGTCCATCCCGGTCCTCTCGTACTAGGGACAGCTCTCCTCAACTTTCCTACGCCCACGGCAGATAGGGACCGAACTGTCTCACGACGTTCTGAACCCAGCTCGCGTACCGCTTTAAATGGCGAACAGCCATACCCTTGGGACCTGCTCCAGCCCCAGGATGCGATGAGCCGACATCGAGGTGCCAAACCTCCCCGTCGATGTGAGCTCTTGGGGGAGATCAGCCTGTTATCCCCGGGGTACCTTTTATCCTTTGAGCGATGGCCCTTCCACACAGAACCACCGGATCACTATGACCGACTTTCGTCTCTGCTTGACTTGTATGTCTTACAGTCAGGCTGGCTTGTGCCATTACACTCAACTTGCGATTTCCAACCGCAATGAGCCAACCTTTGCAAGCCTCCGTTACTTTTTAGGAGGCGACCGCCCCAGTCAAACTACCCACCAAGCATTGTCCTGCCTGTGGATAACACAGGCCAGTTAGCTAACAGAAACATCAAGGGTGGTATCTCAAGGATGACTCCATAAGAGCCAAAGCCCTTACTTCAAAGCCTCCCACCTATCCTGCGCATGATATTCCCATTAGCAGTGCTAAGTTGTAGTAAAGGTCCACGGGGTCTTTCCGTCTTGCCGCGGGTAGGAGGAATTTTCACCTCCACTACAATTTCACTGAATCTCTGGTTGAGACAGCTCCCATCTCGTTACGCCATTCATGCAGGTCGGTATTTAACCGACAAGGAATTTCGCTACCTTAGGACCGTTATAGTTACGGCCGCCGTTTACTCGGGCTTCAATTCAACGCTTCATCTTGCGACTGACGCATCCTCTTAACCTTCGAGCACCGGGCAGGCGTCACACCTTATACTTCCTCTTACGAGTTGGCAAAGTGCTGTGTTTTTGGTAAACAGTCGGGAGGGACTCTTTGCTGAGACCGCATTGCTGCGGCACACCTTATCGCGAACTTACGGTGCTAGTTTGCAGAGTTCCTTAACCAGAGTTCTTTCACGCGCCTTAGAATACTCATCTCATCTACCTGTGTCGGTTTGCGGTACGGACGACTATGGATATGCTTAGAGGCTTTTCTTGGCACGACGGTATCAGCGATTCTCCCTTTGTCCTAAAAGGACTCAAAGAGCCTGTTTGGGTTTCAAATACAGAGGTGGATTTGCCTTCCCTCCAATCTACGCCCTTAGACTAGCGCTTCCATCAGCTAGCTCGCTTAACCCTATGCGTCCCCCCATCACGCTCCATAGTCGGTATTGGAATATTAACCAATTTGCCATCACCTACCCCTTTCGGACTCGGCTTAGGACCCGACTAACCCTACGATGACGACCATCGCGTAGGAAACCTTAGATTTACGGCGGATACAATTCTCATATATCTTATCGTTACTCATTCCTGCATGCTCACTTCATACCGCTCCAGCACTCCTTACCGGTATACCTTCAACGCTGGTATGAACGCTCTTCTACCACTGTGTTTAACACAATCTACAAATTCGGTGTCTATCTTAGCCCCGTTATATTTTCAGCGCATGACCACTAGACCAGTGAGCTGTTACGCTTTCTTTAAAGGATGGCTGCTTCTAAGCCAACCTCCTGGTTGTTTGAGTAGCCACACATCTTTTTCCACTCAGAATAGAACTTAGGGACCTTATTTGGTAGTCTGGGTTGTTCCCCTTTTGACGATTGATTTTATCACCCACCGCCTGACTCCCAAGATACGATAAAAGGTATTCGAAGTTTGATAGGGTTTGGTACCGCGGCGAGCAGCCCTAGCCCAATCAGGGCTCTACCCCCTTTTATTATCACTTGAGGCTATACCTAAATATATTTCGAAGAGAACCAGCTATCACTAAGTTTGTTTGGCCTTTCACCCCTATCCACAGCTCATCCCAACCCGTTTCAATGGGTACGAGTTCAGTCCTCCACGCGCTATTACACGCGTTTCAACTTGGCCATGGATAGATCACTTAGCTTCGGGTCTGCAGCATCTGACTTGTTCGCCCTATTAAGACTCGCTTTCGCTACGGCTTCGCATCCGCTTAACCTTGCCAGATACCACAACTCGCAGGATCATTATGCAAAAGGCAGTCCATCACCCTGATAAATCATAGGGCTCTGAATGATTGTAAGCAGATGGTTTCAGGTTCTATTTCACTCCGCTCACTGCGGTTCTTTTCACCTTTCCCTCACGGTACTTGTTCGCTATCGCTCAAAGAGTAGTATTTAGGGTTGGAGAGTGGTCTCCCCGGCTTCAACCTGGATTTCTCGTGTCCTGGCCTACTCTGGATCCTGCTACCTAAGAACGCCTTGTCGCATACAAGGCTATCACTTTCTATGGCTTACCTTTCCAGGTAACTCTGCTAAAGCGTTCTCTTGGATGTTGCAGTCCTCAACCCCGAATGCAAGCACTCGGTTTGCCCTTTTCCCCGTTCGCTCGCCACTACTTAGGGAATCTCGTTGATTTCTTTTCCTCTAGTTACTGAGATGTTTCACTTCACTAGGTTCGCTCTCTATAATTAGAGTAACTAATATCTCTATTAGTTGGGTTGCCCCATTCGGACATCTACGCATCAAAGCTCCTTGACAGCTCCGCATAGCTTATCGCAGTCTAGTACGTCCTTCATCGCCTCTCTTTGGCAAGGCATCCGCCATCTGCTCTTAAAAGCTTGTTTTAAATTTTAAAATATCCTTTAAAACCCGCCCTTTTATAATGAATAACGACAATTGCACGAATATTCTTCAGCGCTACCACTGCCTTAATGAATATAAGACAGAGTTATTGTAGTTTTACTTTACTTTTACATAGGCTATTAACAATGTTAAATCAAATAACTTCGTTTTTCTTTAAAAACTTGCTATAATCGTTCTGTTAAACCCTTTAAAGAAGACTAAAAATGCTTGATCCCTAATCTTTTTATAACGCTCAAGTTTTACCAGCTGGTGGGCTTTTATTTAAAGCTTTTTAGCTTTTAGAACTTGCTTGAGTGGTTTCAAATTAAAGAACTTTTTAAAGCTTGTCTTTAAAAACGAAATGTAATTATAGACATGCAATGCTTAAAGTTTGCTTAAATATTTTGGAATGTGAAAGAAATTTTAGAGTTTGAAAGAAATGGATAAAAATGATTGGAAATGATGGGAATGGGGGTAAAAATAAAGCTTTGAATAAATAAAGCTTTGAATAAATAAAGCTTTGAATAAATAAAGCTTTGAATAAATAAAGCTTTGAATAAATAAAGATAAAGCACATCATAAGATAAAAAGATAAAACGCATTATTAAAATAAAGCACATCATTAAAAAACAAAAACACAAAACAAAAACGCATCATTGAATTTGAATAAAACGCATCATTAACCATTGATTAAATACCACTAGATACAATACCCCATGTCATATTTTTTTCAAAAAGGGGTAAAAATGGCATCCAATCATCCAATCATCCAATCATCCAATCATCCAATCATCCAATCATCCAATCATCCAATCATCCAATCATCCAATCATCCAATCATCCAA
>NZ_VEZH01000029.1:0-3777 GCF_006440215.1 Helicobacter pylori
AATAACGCAGAAATCCCTACAAGCGGGAGAGATGCGATCACTTTTGGAACTAATAACCTAAACCCTGAAATGGTTGAATTTCTGCACAAAAACAACAAGAAAATGATTATAGAAAAAGCCTCTAGCAAAGAATTAGAACTTTTAAAAGACGCTAACTTTAAACACCCTGAAAACATAAGAGCGAGTTTAGATCATGAGGCTATCGCTCACATACTCAAAAGGCATGGCGTTAATTCTGTTAATGTTAAAAATGGAGAAATCACTATTACGAACGAAGATATAGCTAATTATAGATATATCGTTAATAACGCTGATGCAATTCTTAGAACTTTAGACAAATACGACAAAGAAGCTATAACGGCGTTTAAACAAGTTAATGGCTATGCGGTAGTGGTAGAGCAAGCGATCAATAAGAAAAATGAATTAGTTTTAAAAACGATGTTCAAGAGTAAAGGAGATTATAAGAATAACGATGCCTATAAAGAATTTTCAAGCACCTCACTCGACGCTGATGCGAAGGTGCACCATAGGTTGAGTTCCTATAGTGGCACTACTGAGAATAATACCCAAAAACCGCTAATAGATCAAGAGGATTTATTAAAAAATACAGAATTAGAGAACGAAACCCCACCAAAACCTACAAATTTAAGCCCCTTAGAACAAGCCAACGCCGAAAAGCTTGCTAAATTACAAAGAGAGCAAGAACAAAGCGAACAAGAATTTTTAAAAGCTAAAGAGCAAGAAATAAAACGAAAAGAAGCGTTAAAAAAGAAATTAGAATACGAGCGAGGGAATGCAGGCAACATTGAGAGCCAGACTAAAATAGAAGTAGGAGAGGATATCCCTACAAAAACGCAAGAACAATTACCTAAAAGCCGAGTAAGGCTAAATGAAAGAGAGATTTACGATCTAGATTATGCGATCGTCAAAGCGAAAGACTTGAAACCAAGCTTTACCACAGGCGGGACGCAAAAACGCACCGACATGAACGAAGAACAAATTAAAAGCATCGCTGAGAATTTTGACCCTAAGAAGATATTTGGGAGCGGAGAGTTTGAAGATTTACCGATCATTTTAAACGACGGGCAAGTGATCGCAGGAAATCACCGAATCCAAGGCATGCTAAATTTCACGCCTAAAAGCCGTTACATTTACGAGAAAGCGATCAAGGAATACTATAACATTGATTTGAAACCGGACGAATTGTTAGTTAGAGTGCCGCACAATAGATTAAACAACACCGAGATCAACAATTTAGCGGCTTCATCTAATCAAGGACGCTTTAACAGCGAGAGCGATCATGCGATAGCGGTTTTAAGCCATTACGAAGTGAAGTTAAAAGAATTAGACCAAAAATTAGACGCTGATAGCATTTATTCGTTAAAAAACATTGTGGCTAAAAATTTGAATTTTGATAAAGCCACTCACCCTAATGTAACTGATAGTAATTTAGCGTTGCTTATGTTTAACATGCCAAGGACGAAAACGCAAGGGATAGAATTACTCAACCGCTGGCAAAAAGTTTTTTCTAACGACATTAAAAGCTATGAAAAAGTCAAAAAAATGTTTGTAGATAATGCTGGGAGTTTTCACAATCTAATCCACGATCTGAATTTCCCTAATGTGAGTTTAAACGCTTATTTAAGCGATATTATGGATCGCAGTTTTGCGAATTTAAAGAATTATCAAAGCACGAGCGAGAGCCTGAAAGATTTGAGCGAGAAATTCTATAAAACGAGTTCTTTAGAGATGTTTGAAAAGAGCGATCAAAGCGTGAGCGACATCAGCGAGATTCTAGGAGGTGCGATCGCCAGGTTTGCGAGGTTTGATGATCCGAGCAAAGCGTTATTTGAAGCCTTAAGAAGCGATAACATTAAAAAAGGCTTGAAAGAATTTAAGATCGCAGACATTACTAAAGACATGTTTAACCCTGATAGTAAAGAGTTTAAGGATATTGATATTTACGATTTCACGCATTACCTTTTAATGGTCAATAGAGAGCCGAACGAAAATAATCCTACCTTAAAGCGCTTGATAGAAGCCGTGAAGGACATGCAAAAAGAGAGCGAGAAAGGCAGTAAAAAACAAAAACTTGAAACGCCTAGCGAATGGGGACACAATTATAGCGAGTTTAAAAATGATGGCTTAGGAGCGATTAACAAGCTATTAGAAACTAAAAAAGGTTTTGTAGCGGGAGCGTTTCATAAGGAAGGTTTAGGGGATATTGATCTAGTTTGGGGAACGCCAAAGACTAAAGATAGCAACGGTTATGGATTAGCGCATATATTAGAGCGTAGAATATCTAACGAGATGAAGAAAGGCTTAAGTGAAACAGAAGCCAAAGAATACGCCATGAGCGTAGTTAAAACGATACCGGAAGTTATAGAGAAAGGCACTAAAGGAACGGATAGTTTAGGGCGTGTGTTTGTAAATTATGGAAATAAGAGAGTAGGTTTAAATAATGAGTGGAAAAATGAAAAATTAGAAAATCATTGGGTGATAAGCAGTTATGAATTATATGATACAGAGAAGCAAGCGTTACGGTCTACTCCGCAAGCAATCACTAAAGAAAAGGCATTTAATTCTTTAAACTCTGTAGAACCTAATCCTACCACAAACGCGCTAAAAAAGCAAGAGCCTTTAAGCGAACAAGCCAACGCAAAAAAGCTTGCCAAATTAGAAACAAAGAAAGGGAGTAAAGCTGAAGCGCTTAAAAAACTTAATTTTGATGAAATTAAAAAACTCATTGATGAAAGCCCACGAACTGGAAGCAGTATGCCTATTTTAGGAATGCAAAATTTAAACGCAGAAGCGGTTGAATACATTCAAAAAAATCATAAACGAATAGCTGTTGAAAAGATAGAGCCAAGTTTTGCTAAAGATTTAAAATTGAAATATCCAGATGATGCAAGAGCGGTTATTGACTATCAAGCTATTAACCATATACTAAAAGAACACAAAAACTTAGCGTTCGAAGACATAGCCAACTATAGAGAATTATCCAAACAAGCTAATGAAACCTTAAAACTAAAAGATAATCAAAACAGACCGGTAGTAGCGAGTTTTAATCAAATCAATGGATTTTTTGTAGTGGTGGAGCAAGTATCAAATGCTAAGAATGAACTAATGCTAAAAACAATGTATAAGGCAAGAGAAAATTATAAGGATAGTTTAATCTATAAAAAAACATTAGCAAAATCTCAGAATAGCAATTGACCATCAGTTATGAGCTGAGTGCTAGACATACTAGACATATTTGATAAAGCTAATGTGTTTTGAGATTATAAAACAAAAATTTGAATAAGTCAAGGAGGATAAAATGAAAAGAAAGCATAATAATCCAAGGTTTAGAGGGCGTTTTCTAAACCAAGGCTTGAATGATAGCATAAAAAAAGGAATAAAATGATCAATTACCCTAATTTGCCTAATAGCGTTTTAGAGATTACCGAGCAACCCGAAGTGAAAGAAATCACTAACGAGCTTTTAAAGCAATTACAGAGCGCTTTAAATTCTAATAGTCTTTTTACCGAGAAAGTGGAACTAAGCCTTAAAGGGATCGTTAGGATCTTAGAAGTGCTTTTGAGTTTGGATTTTTTCAAAAACGCCAACGAGATCGATAGCAGTTTGAGAAATTCCATTGAATGGCTCAGTAACGCCGGAGAGAGCTTAAAAAATAAAATGAAAGAATACGAGGGCTTTTTTAGCGATTTCAATACGAGCATGAAAAGCAACGAGCAAGAAGTAACGAACATCTTAAACGCCAATTAGCAAAAACAT
>NZ_VEZH01000003.1:0-103659 GCF_006440215.1 Helicobacter pylori
CTCCTCCCATGTTGACAGAGGAGGAAAATGAGGGGTGTGAGTCGTCTCTGGTAAATTCTGGAGCGGACCAAGCGTCTAGTGAAAAAACACCTACGGAAAACCATGAAGTTACCCCCCCCCCCCCAATCCCGCACAAGATGCGCAACAAGATTTTATTATTGAAACGCAACAAGACCCCAAAGAACTATCTGAGCCTTGCAAAATAACACCCCAAAAAATCTCTTTTAATCCAGTGATTTTTAGAAAAATTAAAAGAAAACTCAACCACTTCATTGGAAATATTTTAGCTCGGACAGAAGTGTATAAGAATGTCGTGGCAAAATACGATGATCTCACCAAAAAATACGATGAACTCACAGGAAAATACGATGAACTCACCACAAAATACGATGAACTCACAGGAAAATACGATGAACTCACCACAAAATACGATGAACTCACAGGAAAATACGATGAACTCACCACAAAATACGAATCCTTATTGGCAAAAGAGGTAAACATCAAAGAGACTTTTTGGGAATCTCGTGCTGATAGCGAAAAAGAAGTGCTATTTTTAGAGCATTTTTACCTCACCAGCGTGTATGTGGCTACTACGGCAGGCTACTACCTCACGCCTAAGGGTGCTAAAACTTTTATAGACGCCACGGAGCGTTTTAAGATCATAGAGCCGGTGGATATGTTTATGAACAACCCCACTTACCATGATATTGCTAATTTTACCTATTTGCCTTGCCCTGTTTCTTTGAATAAGCATGCTTTCAATAGCACCATTCAAAATGCAAAAAAGCCTGATATTTCATTAAAGCCCCCTAGAAAATCCTATTATGATAATCTTTTTTATCATAAATTCAACGCTCAAAAGTGCTTAAAAGCCTTTAATAGATACAGCAAACAATACGCTCCTTTAAAAACCCCTAAAGAGAGTTAAAAAGAGCGGGCTTTATGTTAGAATAAGTCTTTTTATTTCAAAGGAGATTGCAATGAATTTAGACCAATTAGAAGTGAGCCATGACGCTAACGCTTTGTGCGTGGTGATTGAAATATCCAAGCATTCTAATATCAAATATGAATTGGATAAAGAAAGCGGGGCTTTAATGGTGGATAGGGTGCTTTATGGGGCGCAAAATTACCCCGCAAATTACGGCTTTGTGCCTAACACTTTAGGATCTGATGGCGACCCTGTAGATGCGCTTGTTTTAAGCGATGTGGCTTTTCAAGCCGGAAGCGTAGTGAAAGCGCGCTTGGTTGGGGTTTTGAACATGGAAGATGAAAGCGGAATGGATGAAAAATTACTCGCTCTACCCATAGATAAGATCGATCCCACGCATTCCTATGTCAAGGATATTGATGATTTATCCAAACACACTTTAGATAAAATCAAGCATTTTTTTGAAACTTACAAGGATTTAGAGCCTAATAAATGGGTGAAAGTCAAGGGGTTTGAAAACAAAGAGAGCGCGATTAAGGTTTTAGAGAAAGCGATAAAAGCCTATCAAGGCTAAAGATTTTTAAGGGTTTTGACTCAATTAAGCGATAAAAGCCCTTTTTAACGCTCTTTCAAAAAGGTTTTGTTCTCATTGAGTGTTGGCGTAAAATGGCTTTATAGCGGATTTTTGTATTAATCCCCCATAAAAAGCGCCAAAAACTACAATTTAACGATTTTAACCCCACTACCGCCTAAATTGATGGGAGCGTCGCTAAAGCTTACCACTTTAGGGTGGTTTTTTAAAAATTCTTTCACAAACTTTTCTAAAATTCCGCTCCCTTTGCCATGGCAAATAAGCACTTCTTCAAAGCCCCCTAAAAGCGCGTCGTTTAAAAAAGCGTCTAGTGAATCTAGGGCTTCTTCGCTGCGTTGTCCCCTTAAATCAAGGCGTAAGCTCGCTTTTTGGGGTTTAGGAATGGTTGTTTTAGGGGGTTTGAATTTGTTTTTAGGGGGTTTTTGGATTTTTTTCAACAAACTCCCATGCGCTTTTAAGCGCATGCCAAGCTCGGTTTCTATCCAATAATAGCCCTTGTCTAAAATTTGCACAATCAGCACGCTTTCATTTTTATAGCGCGCTTTTTCGTTAGTTTGAAAGCTCGTTATGATTTGTGGAATCTCTTGGTTTGTTTTATGCTTGTTTAAAATTTCGCTCGCTTTATGGATTTCTTTATGCATGGAGCTAGTATCTTTTGAAGCGACTTCGCTTTTTAAGAGATTTAGGGCTTGTTGGTAGGATTTTTCCAATTCCAATTTTTTATTGTGAAAGATTTCTTTTTGTTTTTCCATTTCTAAAAGCCATGCGTTTTTTAAATCTTCTTGCTCTTTTAAAGCGTTCTCTAAAAGTTCGTTTTTTTGCTTCAATTCCCTTTCTAACGCGCTGGAATTTTCAATCAAAACATTCAATTTTTCCTTATCTTCGCCATAGAAGGCTTTCGCTTTTTCAATCAAAAAATGCGGCACGCCGTAGCGCAAAGCGGTTTCAAACGCATAGCTTTTGCCAATAACCCCTTTTAAAAAAGTGTAAGTGGGCCGTTCTTTTTCTTCGTCATAAAGAGCGGCTAGTAATTCCACTTCCTTGTTTTCTGCCATTAACACGCTCAAGCGTTTGTGGTGCGTGGTGATAATGATTTGGTTGTTTTGTTTAAGCAATTTTTCCAACAGGGTTTTATACAAACTGCTCGCTTCATCAGCGTCAGTCCCTAGCTCAATTTCATCAACGCCTAAAAGCATGTTTTCTTTGGATAAAAGAGCGCTAAATTGCTTCATTCTGCCTGCAAAAGTAGAGATATTGTTCGCGCTGTTTTGGGGGTCGTTGATAATGGCGTGGATTTCTTTGAAATAGGGGATAATGGAATGATGGGCGTTGATTTTCATGGGAATAAGATTCTTACTCAAAAACGCCGCGCTTAAAAGCGATTTTAAGAGCATGGTTTTCCCGCCCGCATTCACGCCGGTAACAGCGAGCATGGATTTTTCAAACTTCAAATTTAAGGGCTTTGGCTCTTTTAAAATGGGGTGCGAAAAGTTTTCTAAAATCATTTTTTTTTGAGTAAAGCTTGGCATGACAAATTCTAAATTGTAGGCTTTAGCGAAATTAAGCCGGGCTTGCAAGCTGTCTAAAAAATCAAATTCTTTAAAAAGGAATTTTAAAAATAAAAGGTGTTTTTGCAAGCTATGGCTTAGAGTTTGACACATTTCAACAATACAGCAATCTATTTCATTATCAATTTGCGCGATTTTTTGCGCGATTTTTTGCGCGTTTTCAGGCAAAAGATAGAAATAGTCATTAGCGCTCCTTTCTAGCACAACGCCTTTAATCGCGCTAGAAAACCCGCTTTTCAATAAAAGGCATTCATAACCATGCTTAAGGTGGCTTTGCGTATCCACTAAATAAGGGGCAAGCTCTTTAGAGCGCGCGTAATGGTGAATGATTTTGGTGCTCTCTTTTTTAAGGCGGTTCAAACTTTCATTCAAAGCGTCTAGGGTAGCGTTAGCCCCTTGTTTGATTTTTCCCTCATCATCAAATAAAGCGATTAAATCATTAAAAAAAGGAGGCAGAACAATAGCGTTAAGGCGTTCATGAAATTTCAAATGCGTGAAAGTTTTGAAAGTGTTTTGTAAAATGACAATGTAGCGCAATCGTTTGACAATCTCAAAAATTTCATCTAAATGGAGCGTCCCTAATTTGGTGAGTTTGATGACAATAAGATCGCTTTCTTTCACGCTTTTAGGGGTAGGCAACCCGATCGCATCCACTTCGTTTAAATAAGTGAAAGTTTGTTTGAGATCGTTTTCTAAAATAATAGTATCTCTTTCTTTTGCAAAAAAGGTTTTAAAAAGAGCGATAAACTCTTTTAAATCCAGGCTTTCTTCTAGGGGTTTGGGTGGGGTATTATTATTATTCATTGGGGTTTATTGGGGGGTTCATTGGGGTTGGATTAAAGGATCTTTTTGAAGCGTCTGACAAGAATCCAAATCCACAAGAACGTCTTTCATAGGGGTTTGTTTTTTGCCTAAAAAGCTCAAAGTCCCGCTCACTAAATTAAAGGTTTGGTTATTCACTTTAATGCCTTTACACAACAAGGTGTCCCCCCTTAAAAACGCTCTTTGCAAAGCGATTTCTCGTTGGTTTTGTTGGTTTTGTTGGTAAGTATAAACGCTTATGCTCGCTCCTATAATCCCTACGATTAAAAAAGCTACAAGTTTTTGTTTGGGGCTTGCTAAACCAAAATCCCTTAAAACTAAAAACAATAAAACCAGCGTTAAAAATAAAACAACCACTGCACCCATCACATTTCGCCTCTCAATTGATAGGTAATATCCCCCGCTCCAAAGCCTATCACAAAGCCTTTTTGGATCGTTTCTACCACATCATCATTGACTAACAGCTCTAAAAAATCCCCCTTTTTACGCACCCTGTCTATAAAGGTGGGGTTATAATGCTTAAAATGGGCTTTCAAATCAATATCTCTTTTAACTTCACTCGCACTATAAACGGGTAAAATGATCAACCTGTCGCAATGCTCTAAAAAACATTTTTTAAACTCTTCTAAATTATCCATTAAGCGGGAGTATTTGTGTGCTTGCCAAATCACAATAATTTTTTCTTGCGTGTTCAATAAGTTAGCATAAATCCTAGCGCTTTTTAAAGTGGCGCTGATTTCAGTGGGGTGGTGGGCGTAATCATCAATGAGGATGAGCGCGTTTTTTTGCAAAATATCAAAGCGTTTTTTAATGCCTTTGAAATGCAATAAATTATTTCTAATTTCTTCTAAATCTAATTCATCTAAAGCGCTTAAAATCGCCAAACTCGCATTCGTGGCGTTATGTTCGCCTAACCCCCACACCAAAAAAACCCCCAAATCTTTCAATTCAAATGAAGTGTAAGGCTCGCCGTCTTTTAAAATGTATTGGATATTATAAATGTCTTTTTTTTCTAAAACAATAGCGTCTTTAGAATAGTTTTTTAAAAAAGGATCTTCTTTATAGATCACTCTTTTTTGGGCATGGTCTAAAAAATATTCATAAGCGAAGAAAAAACGCTCTAAATCGTGATCATAATGCTCCAAATGTTCTGGCTCTGTGTTAGGCACAATCGCAGCATAAGGGTTAGAAAATAAAAAACTTGAATCGCTCTCATCGGCTTCAAAAACCAAGCTATCATTCGCGCTCTCTCGCACATTGGAATCAAACTCTTTAGAATGCGCCCCAATAATCGCTCCAAAAAAGGGGAAAATCGCGCTCAACATGGCGGTGATACTGCTCTTTCCATGAGCCCCGCACACGCTAAAAACGCGCTTGTCTTTAAGGATAGAATACAAAGCGTCTTTACGAGATAAAATAGGGATTTCTAATTCCTTAGCCCTTTGTATTTCTGTATTGTCTTCTTTAATAATGGCTGAATGAATGATAGCATCTTGATTGTTAATCGCCTTTGGATCATGCGGGATATTGATTTCTACGCCTAAAGCTTTCAAATACTTAACGCTGGGGCTTATGGCAATATCAGAGCCGCTGATTGTAGCCCCTTGCGCTTTAAGGTATTTGGCTAAGCCTGAAATGCCAATCCCCCCTATACCGATGAAATGGATCTTGCAATCTTGCAGGTTTTTGAGTAAAACTTTTGGGGTTTCAAGCATGATTTTCTCGATAAGTTTCTATGATTTCTAAAGGCTTTTCTAAAAGGGGGGTGTCATAGACAAGGGCTAAACGCACGCAATCAGCGCCGATATAATTACGCCCTAAATATAAAGCCGGTAAAATCATAATGCCTTCGTTTTGATAAAGCGTTTTGGCAAAATTTTCGCCGTTTTGAACGGGCAGATACACATAAAAACTATAAGGATAAATGAGCGTGTCTTTAAAGATTTTTCGCGCCAGTTTCAAATTGTTTGCATAAATATTGCGGAAAAATTCTGCATGCGCATCATCTAGCCAAGCTATTTCACTAGCCTTTTGGATCGCATTAGCGCTCGTATAGCCTAAATAGGTGCGAAACGCTTTGTATTTTTCTAAAATGCTGCTATCTCCAGCGATAAAGCCACTCCTTAGCCCTGGAGCGCTGGAGCGTTTGGAGAGTGAATGGATCACTAAAACATTTTTAAACGCTTCATTACCAATAAGCATGCAAGCTTCTAAAAGCGAAGGGGGAGGCGTGTTTTCATAAATTTCACTATAGCATTCATCATTGATTAAAATAAAATCATGTTTTAAAGCGAGTTTAACCCAACTAATCAGCTCTTCTAAAGAAAGGGTTCTTCCGGTGGGGTTGTTAGGGGAATTTAAGATCACTAAATCCACTTCTTGCAACTCTTTTTCATTCAAGCTTGGAGTGAAACCGTTTTCTTTAGTTAAGGGCATTAAAAGGCTTTTGGCTCTAGCGAATTGGGCTGATCCTTCATAGATTTGATAAAAGGGGTTGGGGTAGGCGATAGTGGGGTTTTGATAGTCAAATAAAACAAAACTAGGAAAATTGAATAACACTTCTCTAGATCCTAGAGTGGAGACTAATTCGTTTTCTTTCAATTCTATCTTAAAACGGCGTTTAAAAAAACCTCTTTGAGCCTCCCTCAAACCCTCTTCAAACGCGCTTTTAGGGTAGATATTGAGCGAATGGGTGTGGCTTTTAAGAGCGTCTTGAATGAATTTGGGCGTTTCAAATCGTGGCTCGCCGATGCCTAAATCTAGCCCCTTTTTTTTAGGGGTGATTTCTTTAAACAAGGCTCTTAATCGTTCAAAAGGATAAGGCTCAAAGGTCATAGGGCTACTTTAATCTTAAAATGGAATAGTTAATCTTACCTAAAATTTAAGCGTTTATCATTCAAAGCGCTAAAAAAGAGCCAAAGAGAACATAAAAGAGAGAGCATAAAAGAGTATAATAGTGCATAAGAATTTAACTTAATGAAGAGGTTTGATGCTAGAAAATAGAGTTAAGACCAAGCAAATTTTTATCGGTGGCGTGGCCATAGGGGGTGGTGCTCCTATAAGCACGCAAAGCATGACCTTTAGTAAAACCGCTGATATTGAAAGCACTAAAAATCAAATTGACAGACTCAAACTCGCCGGGGCTGATTTAGTGAGGGTGGCGGTGAGTAATGAAAAGGACGCCCTAGCCTTAAAAGAATTGAAAAAAGTGTCTCCTTTGCCTTTAATCGCTGATATCCATTTCCATTATAAATTCGCTCTCATTGCCGCTCAAAGCGTGGATGCGATCAGGATTAATCCCGGAAACATCGGCTCTAAAGACAAGATCAAAGCGGTGGTTGATGCTTGTAAAGAAAAAAACATTCCTATAAGAATTGGCGTGAATGCCGGGAGTTTAGAAAAGCAGTTTGATCAAAAATACGGACCCACCCCAAAAGGCATGGTAGAAAGCGCTTTGTATAACGCCAAACTTTTAGAAGATTTGGATTTTACCAATTTTAAGATTTCTTTAAAAGCGAGCGATGTGATGCGCACCATAGAAGCTTACAGGATGCTACGCCCTCTTGTGATCTATCCTTTCCATTTGGGGGTTACTGAGGCGGGGAATCTTTTTAGCTCCAGTATCAAATCCGCCATGGCTTTAGGGGGGCTTTTAATGGAGGGCATTGGGGATACGATGCGCGTATCCATCACAGGGGAATTAGAAAATGAAATCAAAGTGGCTCGAGCGATTTTACGCCATAGCGGGCGTTTGAAAGAAGGGATCAATTGGATTTCTTGCCCCACTTGCGGGCGCATTGAAGCTAATTTAGTGGATATGGCGAGCAAGGTAGAAAAACGCTTAAGCCACATTAAAACCCCTTTAGACATCAGCGTGATGGGTTGCGTGGTGAATGCTTTGGGTGAAGCCAAGCATGCAGACATGGCGATCGCTTTTGGGAATCGCAGCGGTTTGATCATTAAGGAGGGTAAAGTCATTCACAAACTGGCTGAAAAGGATTTGTTTGAAACTTTTGTGATAGAAGTGGAAAATTTAGCTAAAGAAAGAGAAAAGAGTTTAAAGGATTAGGCATGATCAATAAGTTTAAAAATTTTGTGAGCAACTACCAGCAATCTAATAACTATAAAGAGCCTTTAGGCTTTGGCATTGCCAGAGTGGATATTGCCCCTATTTCCAAAAAGATTTTATGCGCCACTTACCCCGTTTTGAATTGGAAAGATGAAAATCTAGGCTCTTATGCGGTGTTTTGCAACTCGCTTTCCAAAGAAAAAATCCTAAAAGAGAGCGCGAGCGAGCGCGTCGTTGAGATTGATGAAAGTTTTGTGTTAAAAGCACTAGATTTTTATACGCCCTTTTTGAATGAAGCCTATTCTAATAAAATGGCTCATAAAAACATCCAAGTGGTTTTAGAGCTTTTAAAGGCTTTAGAAGAAAATCGTTTGAAAAATAATAATGGGGAGTCTCTTTATCGCTTGGTGATCTTGTATGAAGATAAGCCTTGCGAGAGCGTGGAGAGCGCGTATATGAAACTTTTAGCGCTTTCTTTAGGGAAAGCCCCTTTGAGGAGTTTGAATTTAGAGGGTATTTTTAACCAGCTTTCTAATACGGCTTGGAGCGGTAACAAGCCCTATGAATTAGAATGGCTTAGAACGAACGAAGTGGCTTTAAAAATGCGAGGCCATTTCCCTAGCATTGATTTTATAGATAAATTCCCGCGCTATTTGATGCAATTAATCCCTGAGTTTGATAATATCCGCTTATTGGATAGCTCAAAAACGCGCTTTGGGGCGTATTTAGGGACCGGTGGTTACACTCAAATGCCCGGAGCTAGTTATGTGAATTTTAACGCAGGGGCTATGGGAGTGTGCATGAATGAGGGGCGTATTTCTTCGTCAGTGGTGGTGGGAGCAGGCACTGATATTGGTGGGGGAGCGAGTGTTTTAGGCGTTTTAAGCGGAGGGAATAACAACCCTATTAGCATCGGGAAAAATTGTTTACTAGGGGCTAATAGCGTTACCGGAATTAGTTTAGGCGATGGCTGTATTGTGGATGCAGGCGTTGCCGTATTAGCCGGGAGCGTGATAGAAATTGAAGAAAATGAGTTTAAAAAGCTTTTAGAAGTGAATAGCGCTTTAGAAAAACATGCGAACAATCTTTACAAAGGCAAAGAGCTTTCCGGAAAAAATGGCGTGCATTTTCGTTCCAATAGCCAAAATGGTAAGCTGATTGCTTTTAGGAGCGTGAAAAAAATTGAGTTGAATCAAAACCTGCATTAAGGATGAAAAGAATGCTCAAAAAAAGTTTGTTATTGCTTGTTTTTTTAATTTTACAGCTTAGCGGCGCTGAAGAAAATAACCAAGCCCAAAAAAACACACCCCCTGAATTAAATCCCGCTAACGCTAAGGGCGCGCCAAACCCTAACACCCAGATCACCCCTAAAAACGATAACTCTAATCTGTTAGACAAATTAGGATCGCCTGAAAACGCTCAAACCGAGCTTTCTGCCGGTATTGATTTGGCTAAAAAGGGCGATTATCAAGGGGCTTTCAAGCTTTTTTCCCAATCGTGCGATAACGGCAATGCGGCCGGGTGTTTTGCAGTGGGAGCGATGTATGCTAATGGGGTAGGGATCCAAACCAACAGACTAAAAGCCGCTCGCTATTATGAAATGGGTTGCAGTGGGGGCGATGCGACCGCTTGCGCGAATTTAGCTCAAATGTATGAAAACAAAAAAAACGCTGATTCAAACGATAAAGAAAACGCTTTGCAATTGTATGCGGTGGCTTGTCAAGGGGGGGACATGCTCGCATGCAATAATTTGGGGTGGATGTTTGCTAATGGGAGTGGGGTCCCAAAAGATTATTACAAAGCGATAAGTTATTATAAATTTTCATGCGAAAATGGGAATGATATGGGGTGTTATAATCTGGGTTTGATGTCTAACGTGAATAATATTTATGGCATTGATAAAGCACAACTCAGTCAAGTGGATTTGAATTATTTGGCTTGTAACGCTGGGGATATGATGGGGTGCGCGAATTTAGGCTGGATTTATGCGAATGGGGATTTAGGGGCTCCTTTGAACAACCACTATGCGGCGAAATATTTCCAAATGGCATGCGATGGGGGGATTTTGGGGAGCTGTAACAATTTAGGCGTGCTGTATCAAAAGGGCTTAGGCGTGCCTCAAGACGATCAAAGGGCTTTGGATTTGTTCTCGTATGCGTGCGATAATGGTTTTGAGTCAAGCTGTCGTAATTACGGGAATTTTAAAGAGCATTTATTGCGCGTGAACCCTAATTACGGGCGCTTGTTCATGCCATACAATTCTTATGAGATACCCTAGTAATAGCAATTTTTTAAGGGGATAGGGGGGTATTTTGAAATCATTCTCGCCCTATAACTAAACCCTCTCTAAAGATCGCATTTTTAAGAGATTACTACTTGCTTTGCGCAAAGCTTTTTTATTTTTTTGAATTAATTCAGCCACAAATTGCGGTTTTTTCAAAAATTTAAGCTCTTTTTTTTTTTGATTTAATACTCGGTGTGATTTTAATCTTATTTAAAAGGAAAAGCGATGGAAGCGAAACAAAGCACCGTTAACAACTTTTTTGCCTTAACAGGCACGATATTTTCTATCCCTGTATACCAGAGGAACTACACTTGGGAAGAAGAAAATTGTGAAAAATTACTGCAAGATATTATCAGTATTTCTCAAAATAAAAAAACGCATTTCATGGGTTCTATCACTTATATTTTGCATCATATTGATGATGAAAAGAGCTTAAGACAACTGCAAGAATTTGTCATCATTGACGGGCAGCAAAGGATTACCACTCTCATGCTTTTGCTTAAAGCCATAGAGACAAAGATACCAAATGAAGAGGTAAAAAAAGAGATTGGTAATCTACTCAATTTTTCGGGACAAAAGCTGCGCTTAAAACCCATTAAAAGCGACAAAGAAGCCTTTGATCTGGTCATGCAAAATCGATCGCATGAAATACAAGGCGTATCACACATTAGGAACAACTATAAATTTTTCACCAAAGAGCTTGACAATTATATCAGCAAAGGGTATCGCATAGAAGAGATTTATGGCGCGTTTTTGCGGCTCAAAATCGTAGCCATAGGCTTAGAGTTAGGCGAAGATGATCCGCAAGTGGTGTTTGAGAGCATCAACGCTACCGGCGTGCAATTAAAAGGGCTGGATCTCATCCGCAACTATCTGATGATGGGGGAAAATTCTGACAGACAGAAACATCTTTATGACAATTATTGGGTTCCTTTAGAAAATTGGCTTGGCGAAGATAATTTGAATGATTTTATCAAAACCTATTTGAGAATCTATTTTGAGGATAGACTTAAAGAGGGAGAGCGTGAAGTGTATTACGCGCTAAAAGACCACCACAGAGACAATTTCCCTAACGATATACAAGGTCTTATGAAGGATATGCGTGAGTATGGGAGGATCTATCAAATCTTTTTAGACAGAGATCATTATTTTTTACATCGTGGAGACCCGCAGCAGTTAGCGAATTTACGCCTGCGCATTAAAGATCTTGTGAAGATCAAATTTGGCGTGGCAAAGCCCTTTATTTTGCGTTGCACCAGAGACTTTGAAGAAGGCAAATTGGATTATGAAAACTTCTGCGAAATTTTGCAAATCCTTATCAGCTACTTCGTGCGCCGGAGCGTGTGCGGGGATCCTGCCCCTGCACTTGCTGAACTTCTTTATTCTTTATACAGACAGCTAGGGGAAGATGTTTCAGCCGATGCATTGAAGCGGTATTTGGGCAAGAGCGTTGGACGAACGGTGTTCCCTAATGACGATAAAATTAAAGCGGCGTTTCTTGTGCGTAACGCTTATGCAGCAAATCAAGTGTGCAAATTCATTTTGCTTGAGATAGAAAAATTGAGTAACGCTGAACCGCCCAAAGAAGAGAATTTAGAAGTGGAGCATTTCTACCCCAAAACCCCCACCCAAGAATGGCGCGACATGGTGGGGGACTATTTCACTTTTGAGCAAGACTATCTCAATAATTTTGGGAATCTAACCCTATCAGGGCAAAATCAAAGGCTTGGCAACAAATCTTACGAGGCAAAAATTGCGCTTATGGAAGAATACAGCTCCTTGCATTTAAACGACTATTTTATCAATAACACCCATTCTTGGGGGATAGAGGAAGTGAGAGCCAGGAGCGAATATTTAGCGGATCAATTCTGTCAAGTGGGGTTGTTTAAAGATTTGCCTAAAGAATACCGCACAAGAGAGATTAGTAAAACCCTTGATGATGACTTAACTAATCATAATCTTCAAAGCGTTAAGCTCCCCAATCATGAAAGGAAAACAGCAAGAAACGCTAAGGAATTGGCTAGCACTGTCATAGACTACTTGCTAGAAAACGCCAGAGAAGCCTTTGAAAGCTACACAGACGATGAATCTCAAAAATATATTTGTTGGGATAAGGCAAAAGCGCAATTAAGGGATAGAGATGGCACTTTGGTTGTGCCTTTTGAAAAATACGGATTCTACTTTGTAAGCAATGCAAGTTATCAAACCGTGGGCAGTAATCTTAGGGATCTTATCTTAGGCTGCGAGCTTAATCCCAGAGACTTTATTGTGGGATAAACAAGCCCCCCAAAGCCCCCCAAAGAAATGGGGGGGTTAAAAAACCCTTATTTTGAAATCACTTGCCAAAAGCTTGGTGCAAATGCGTGGTTAGGGAGTTGAGATACTGCTCTACTTGGGGGTTTTTCACCACATCGTTGCAAATAAAAGTGGGCAACGCTGAAAGCCCTAAAAATTGGAACGCTTTATGCAAATGCAAATACACAACATCCACACCCACCCCTTCAAAAAATTCGTTAGGATCAGTAAAGGCTTCAATGGGAGCATTCCAGGTCAAGCTTAACATGTATTTTTTGCCTTGCATCAAGCCTCCTTTCCCGTAGTTTTTAGTGGGGTTTTGCGAGCTTCTGCCATCGCTAGCATAAAGCTTCCCATACCCTGCACTAAAGACTTCATCAATGTATTTTTTCACAATCCAAGGCTCTCCCATCCACCAGCCAGGCATTTGCCAAATTGTTGCATCAGCGCTAACGATCTTTTCCACCTCTTGGCTATGATCATAGCCCTTATCCACGATTGTGGTATCCACTTCTAGCCCCAAAGATTCTAGAGTCTTTTTTGCATGGTGGGTCAAGGTTTCATTGAGTTTCCCTCCAGAGCTCCCGAACGCTTTGCCCCCATTAATGATGAGTACTTTTTTCATTTTGTTCCTTTTTTAATAAAATAGGGGGGAATTCTATCCAAATGAAACTTAAGATTAAAGAAATTCCCTCAATCTCAATAAAAGCTAAAAAACAATCCATTGCAACTGTATTATTTTTATTATGTTAAGATAATGAAAATTTCTAATTAAGGAGCGATCATGTTCTACGATGAAAAAAAGACCTATCAAAAGATTGAAGAACGCCTTGATATAATCCGTTCGTTTAACGCTCACAACGAGCATAAAAACTTGCAAGAGGAGTTTAAAGGGGCGGGAATTTCTAGGCGCGATTTATTGAAGTGGGCGGGCATGATGAGTACAGCGTTAGCCTTGCCGGCCAGTTTTGCTCCCTTGACTTTGAAAGCGGTGGAAGTGGCTAACAGATTGCCCGTGATTTGGTTGCACATGGCAGAATGCACCGGTTGTAGCGAGAGCTTGTTAAGGAGCGCAGACCCCACCATTGATAGCATTATCTTTGATTACATCAACCTAGAATACCATGAGACCATTATGGTAGCGAGCGGTTTTCAAGCTGAAAAAAGCTTGCATGACGCCATAGAAAAGCATAAAAACAATTACATTTTAATGGTAGAAGGCGGTATCCCCCAAGGCACAGAATACTTCCTCACTCAAGGCCCAAACGCTGAAACGGGAGCTGAAGAGTGCAGGAAAGCCGCTCAATACGCAGCCGCTATTTTTGCCATAGGCACATGCTCAAGTTTTGGGGGCGTTCAAGCGGCTTACCCTAACCCTTCTAACGCGCAACCCTTGCATAAAATCATTGATAAACCCGTGATTAATGTTCCCGGTTGTCCGCCTAGTGAAAAAAATATCGTGGGCAATGTGCTTTATTACTTGATGTTTGGGGCCCTCCCTAAACTTGATGCCTATAACCGCCCCTCTTGGGCTTATGGGAACAGGATCCATGATTTGTGCGAAAGGAGAGGGCATTTTGATGCGGGCGAGTTTGTGGAACATTTTGGCGATGAAAACGCTAAAAGGGGCTTTTGTTTGTATAAAATGGGCTGTAAAGGGCCTTACACTTTCAACAATTGCTCCAAACTCCGCTTCAATTCACACACTTCTTGGCCCATAGGCGCAGGGCATGGGTGCATAGGGTGTTCTGAGCCTAATTTTTGGGATACGATGAGTCCTTTTGAAGAGCCTTTAGCGAATCGTTCCATTAAAACCGCCTTTGACGGCTTAGGGGCTGATAAAGTAGCGGATAAAGTAGGCACGACTTTATTGAGCGCAACCGCTATTGGCATTGTCGCGCATGCGCTCCTTTCTAAAGCGATCAAAAACAAAGAGTAAGGGATTAACATGTCAAAAAAAATCGTAGTCGATCCTATCACTAGGATTGAGGGGCATTTAAGGATTGAAGTGATCGTAGATGATGATAATGTGATCACTGATGCGTTTTCTTCTTCTACGCTTTTTAGGGGGCTAGAAACGATCATTAAAGGCAGAGATCCACGAGATGCAGGCTTTATCGCTCAAAGGATTTGCGGGGTATGCACTTATTCGCATTATAAGGCCGGTATCACGGCAGTAGAAAACGCTCTAGGCATCACCCCCCCATTAAACGCACAACTGGTGCGATCTTTGATGAACATGGCGTTGCTTTTTCACGATCATGTGGTGCATTTTTATACTTTGCATGGGCTTGATTGGTGCGATATTATGAGCGCCTTAAAAGCCGATCCCATTCAAGCGGCAAAACTTTCTTTCAAATACAGCCCTTATCCCATCAATACCGGTGCCGGTGAATTAAAAGCGGTTCAAAAACGCTTGAGCGATTTCGCTAAAGGTGGATCGTTAGGGCCTTTCAGTAATGGCTATTACGGGCATAAAACCTATCGTTTAAGTCCAGAACAAAATTTAATCGTCTTAAGCCACTACCTCAAGCTTTTGGAAATCCAAAGGGAAGCGGCGAAAATGACCGCTATTTTTGGGGCCAAACAGCCTCACCCACAAAGCCTAACGGTGGGGGGTGTTACGAGTGTTATGGATATATTGGACCCGACTAGATTGGCTGAATGGAAGAGCAAGTTTGAAGTGGTGGCCAATTTCATCAACCATGCTTACTACCCGGATTTGGTGATGGCAGGCGAAATGTTCGCTAACGAACAATCTGTTATTAAAGGCTGCGGCTTAAGGAATTTTATCGCTTATGAAGAAGTGTTGCTCGGGAAGGATAAATACCTTTTGAGTAGCGGGGTGGTGCTTGATGGGGATATTTCTAAACTGCACCCCATTGATGAGAGTTTGATTAAAGAAGAAGTTACGCATTCTTGGTACCAATACGAAGACACTAAAGAAGCTCAACTCCATCCTTATGACGGGCAAACGAACCCGCATTATACCGGTTTAAAAGACGGCGAGAGCGTGGGGATTGAAAATAAAATCATCCCTGCTAAAGTGCTTGACACTAAAAATAAATATTCTTGGATAAAATCGCCTAGATACGATAGTAAGCCCATGGAAGTAGGCCCTTTAAGTTCTGTGGTGGTCGGTTTAGCGGCGAAAAACCCTTATGTTACTGAGGTGGCCACTAAGTTTTTAAAAGACACTAAACTGCCTTTAGAGGCGTTGTTTTCAACGCTTGGGCGCACGGCTGCAAGGTGTATTGAGGCTAAGACAATCGCTGATAATGGCCTTTTGGCGTTTGATGCGTTAGTGGAAAATCTAAAAAGCGATCAAAGCACTTGCGCTCCTTATCACATTGATAAAAATCAAGAATACAAAGGGCGTTACATTGGTCAAGTGCCAAGGGGCATGCTAAGCCATTGGGTGCGTATTAAAAACGGCGTGGTGGAAAATTATCAAGCGGTGGTGCCTTCTACTTGGAATGCGGGGCCTAGAGATTCTCAAAATCAAAGGGGGGCTTATGAAATGAGCTTGATTGGCACTAAAATCGCTGATTTAACCCAGCCTTTAGAAATCATTAGGACCATCCATTCTTTTGACCCATGTATCGCATGCTCAGTGCATGTGATGGATTTTAAAGGGCAGTCTTTAAACGAGTTTAAAGTAGAGCCTAATTTCGCTAAATTCTAAAAAGGGTTATGCATGGATAAAATGAATAAGGTCGTTTTACACAAAGAATATTCCGGTTTTGTGCGCTTTTTCCATTGGGTTAGGGCTTTGAGTATTTTTGCTTTAATCGCTACGGGGTTTTACATCGCTTACCCTTTTTTGCAACCTAATTCCAGCTTTTATAAAGGGGTGTATCTTTTACAAGCTTATGTGCGTTCTTTTCATGTCATGTTTGGGTTTTTGCTCATTAGCGCATTAATCTTTAGAACCTATCTTTTTTTCACTAAAGAAAGCTTAACAGAACGCAGGAGTTTTAGCCAACTTTTAAGCCCAAAAGCTTGGATCGATCAGATGAAAGCGTATTTTCTTATCAGCGGCAAACCCCACACTAAAGGATTGTATAACCCTATCCAACTCGTGGCTTATTTCACTTTGGTTGTTTTGATCGTATTGATGAGTTTGAGCGGGATAGTGCTGTATTATAATGTCTATCATGCGGGGCTTGGGGCGTTTTTAGGGAGCGCTTTTAAGTGGTTTGAAGCGCTTTGTGGGGGGTTAGCGAATGTTCGTTTTATCCACCACTTAGCGACTTGGGGGTTTATCTTGTTTGTCCCTGTGCATGTTTATATGGTGTTTTTCCATTCTATCAGGTATGATAGTTCAGGGGCGGATTCTATGATTAATGGCTATGGTTACACCAAAGAATGAGTCAAAAAATCCTAATTTTAGGCATTGGCAATATCCTTTTTGGCGATGAAGGGATTGGGGTGCATCTAGCCCACTACCTTAAAAAGAATTTTTCTTTTTTCCCTAGCGTGGATATTATAGATGGGGGGACAATGGCTCAGCAACTCATTCCTTTAATCACTTCGTATGAAAAGGTTTTGATTTTGGATTGCGTGAGCGCTAAAGGCGTTGAAATTGGATCAGTCTATGCTTTTGATTTTAAGGACGCTCCTAAAGAAATCACATGGGCTGGGAGCGCGCATGAGGTGGAAATGCTGCACACTTTAAGGCTCACGGAGTTTTTAGGGGATTTGCCTAAAACTTTTATCGTGGGGCTTGTGCCTTTTGTGATAGGGAGCGAGACCACTTTCAAACTTTCAAGCGAAATTTTAAACGCTTTAGAAACAGCCTTAAAAGCCATAGAAACCCAACTCAACGCATGGGGAGTTCAAATGCAACGCACCGATCATATCGCTTTAGAGTGTATCGCTGAACTCTCTTATAAGGGTTTTTGAATTGGTGTTTGTCTTTCTTTTTAAATGCGTTAATGAAAAAACAAGCCTGAATTTTACGCCCCTTTTAGAGCAAATGGCACTCCATTTGCAAGCACGTTTTTATAGCGTTTATAAGGATAATACGACTTCTTTCTACCTCCAAGCGAGCGCTGAAACCACTTTAGAGTTCGCGCAAAAATTAAGCGAAATTCTGCCCTTTTCTTTAGATTTTAGCTTTTTGTCTTTAAAGGAAATCACAGAGCCTTTAGATGAAAATCTTTTCCAAACAACAAGCCTTTCAAAGCCCCTTTTTATGAACGCTAAAGAGCATCAAGATTTTTTAGACAAAAATTCATCTTTGTATGCCAATGCGTTAGGTTTTGTCAAAAATACCGCTTTTAAGGGGGTTATAATCCATAGCCCTAAAGAGCTTATAGATTGCTTAACCCAATTAAAAAGCATGCTCAAAACACAAGATTTTATCCCTATTCACACTTCTAGGGGGGCGTTATCCCTTTCTTTAAAAAATCCCTCTCCAAGCGTTATTTTTAGCGATCTTTCTAGCGTTTTGAGTTGCACTAAATTGTCTTTAGAAGACGCTAAATATTTAGCGAGTTTGGAAAAACCCTCTATCAAAGCCCCTTTAAAAAGCGTCTTTAAGGACACTTTTAAAAACGATGAAATCATAGCCCAACTACCCTTTGACCCCATATTGAATTTATTGTGCCGTATTTTACAAGATGAGGGTATAGAATTTGTTTTTATGCATGAAAGCCGTTCTTGTGAAGCGCTGTTACATTATGAAGCGCTTTTTAAAACCCCTAAACGCTTGATCACGCCCACTAAAAAATTCGTGCTAGAAAATAATTTTTCTACCCTTCCCTTTAAAGATGAATTAGAGTTTTTAAGCGCAACCCCCAATTCTATCGTTTTATATTTCAGTTTCAAGCGCCCTACAAGGTTGTTATTGCATGCTAATGGTTCTTTAAAAACGCTTTTAAGCGTTAGTTTTGATTTCAACCAATCGTTTAACCTCCTCAAACAAGATGAAAAAGCCTCCAGAATGCTACAAAACTACGCGGCTAAATTCCCTGATTTTTACGCACGCATTTTAGAGCTTTCTCAATACAATCTAGGGGGCGCGAATTTATTGGATTTTTTTCAAATTTTGGGGTTTGTTTTGGGTTATAGCGAGGATTTTTGCGCACAGAGCGTTATTTCTTTGGCCAAAGAATGCTTACGCCCTAAAGGCCCTAGGATTGATTATAAAATCCTTAAAGACGATTCTTTTAAAATGGCTTTAAACTTTTCAAAAATCATGCATAGTGCGATGAGTTTCAGGCTTGCAGGCGTGGAAAATGAAATCTTGAGTTTGGGGATTTTGGACTCTTTAGCGGAGTTTTTAGGGAATTTCATTTGGGATAATGCACAGAATTTTAGCGTCCAAGAAGTAACGATCGCTGGGGATTTCTTTGGCGAAAAAGTGTTTTTGGATTTGTTTGTGCAATATTTCCCCAAAACCCTAACCCTTAAAACGCATGCGTTTTTGGATTATGAATAAGGACTTAAAAGCGGATATGTATCATCAACCCGCCGTCCATGTATTGGGTTTTTTTGCTTTTAGTCCTTTCAAAATAAGGCCCAAAAGACAGAGTTTTATTGAAATTAACAACCGGCATGCTCACCCCTTCGGCGATATTGTTTTTAGCGAGTTGTTTGTAAAACTTTTTATCGCTTTTTTTATAGCTTTTAAGGGTAGGGCTTTTTTCTAAATTGATGCCTTCTAAAGCACTATTTTTAGTGAAATCATAAAGCTTTTTGTTGTTTTTAGCCTCGGTTTCTAACCCATGGTTTTTATGGAGTTCGTAAAACTTTTTACTGCTTTTTTTTTCGCTTTTAGCCTCGGTTTCTAAACCCGCTGCGAACGCACTACTATAAACCACAAACGATACAAGAAATAAATTTTTAACTATACGCATAAGATCTCCTCTTATATAGTCTTTTTCTACCACACCACCCTAGCATGTTAGAAATAACCATTAGAAAACACAAGCACGTTTGAGTGAAAACACCAACACCACCGCACTCGCTAAAGCCATTCAATCAATAAAAAGCGTAGGGGAAGTATCCAGGCGCTCCATACCCATAAGACCCATAAGGCATAAGACCTGATCCATAAGGCATGAAACCATAGGGCATGTAATAATAAGGCATGTAATAGCCTCCATACATCCCGTTTTGCATGGGCGAATTGAGATTATCCACTGAATTGTAAAAGCCGTTTAAAGAGCCATAAGCGTTATAATTAGTGAAACGATTAACTAAAGGCGTGGTGTGCGCATCAATGGTGGCGTTTTCTTGTTGGATGGCCTTTTCTTCTCTGGCGACTTCTTGGGCTTTAGTTTCTTTAGGATCTTTAACTAGCACTTCTTCTATAGGCACATTCGCCCCACAAGCGCTTAACACATAGGCTAAAAAGCCAGCGTTTAAAAAAAGAATGATTTTAGAGAGGTGAGCGGATGGGGTGGGTAAAAAAGTTTTATTATTTTGATGCATTGGGATTTCCTAAATTTAAAAATAACTAAAGATTAACATGTTTTTAATTTAATGTTGGTTAAGTGGTGGTTTTGTGGCTATTTCATTTTAATTTTGTTTTCCATTAAAACCCAATAACTAAAATCTTATTTTTATGATAAACTACCTAATCATAATATCAAATCTTAAACCAAAGAAAAACCATGAAAAAAACCCTTTTACTCTTTCTGTCTTTCTCGTTTTGGCTCCACGCTGAAAGGAATGGATTTTATTTAGGTTTGAATTTTGCAGAAGGAAGCTATATTAAAGGACAAGGCAGTATCGGCGAAAGAGCTTCAGCAGAAAACGCCTTAAATCAAGCGATCAATAACGCAAAAAATTCAGTATTCCCCAACCAAAACACAAAAGCCATAAGAGATGCGCAAAACGCCTTAAATGAAGTGAAAGATTCAACAAAAATCGCTAACCGATTCGCAGGAAATGGTGGATCGGGCGGTCTTTTTAATGAACTCAGCTTTGGGTATAAATATTTTTTGGGTAAAAAAAGGATTATAGGGTTTAGGCACTCTCTTTTTTTCGGTTACCAACTTGGTGGTGTTGGTTCTGTTCCTGGCAGCGGTTTAATCGTTTTTTTACCCTATGGTTTCAATACGGATTTGCTCATTAATTGGACTAACGATAAGCGAGCGTCTCAAGAATATGTTAAACGAAGGGTAAAAGGGCTTTCTATATTTTATAAAGATATGACCGGCAGAACGCTAGACGCTAACACATTAAAAAAAGCATCAATGCATGTATTTAGAAAATCTTCAGGGCTTGTGATTGGCATGGAACTAGGGGCTAGCACTTGGTTTGCAAGTAACAATCTCACCCCTTTCAATCAAGTCAAGAGCCACACGATTTTTCAGTTACAAGGAAAATTTGGCGTTCGTTATAATAGCGATGAATACGATATTGATCGCTATGGCGATGAAATATATCTTGGGGGTTCTAGTGTTGAATTAGGGGTTAAAGTGCCCGCTTTTAAAGTCAATTACTATAGCGATAATTATGGGGATAAATTGGATTATAAAAGAGTGGTGAGCGTTTATCTTAACTATACATATAACTTTAAAAACAAACATTAAAAACATGCTTTTTATCGATCTTTGATTGTTTGTCTTAAACATGCTTTTTGAGTATTTTTACCAACGCTTTATTGAAACAAAGCCTTAGTTTGAAACTCTTCATAGCCTTTTTTTCTCAATTGGCATGCCGGGCATTCATTGCAGCCATAACCATAAGCATGCAAAATCTTTCGTTCTCCTTGATAGCAGGTGTGCGTTTCTTTGATGACTAAATCCAAAACGCCCAAATCTTTAGCCATTTGAAATTCTTGCGCTTTATTCAAAAACATTAAAGGCGTTAGGATTTTAATCGCCGTGTTTGAGCCTAAATTTAGGGCATGCTCAATGCTTTTAATAAAATCTTCTTTACAATCCGGATAGCCGCTAAAATCCGCTTGCGAAACCCCTAAAGCGATGTTACTAGCCCCTATTTTTTGCGCGTAAGAATGCAAAAGGGTGATAAAAATAGCGTTACGATTAGGCACAAAAGAATTGGGTAAATCTTTATTTTGTGCATGCGAATGCCCTATTAAATCGTTAGAGTTTTTAAAAAGTGCGGAGCGGGTGATATTTTCTAAAAAATCTAATGGGATGATTTCATAAGGGAGTTGTAAAAGAGAAGCGATTTTTTGAGCGCATTCTAATTCCACAGAGTGTTTTTGTGCGTAATCAAACCCCACTAAACAGACTTTTTTAAAACGCTTTTTCGCCCATACAGCCAAAGTGGTGCTGTCTTGCCCGCCGCTAAAACCGATCACGCAAATTTCTTGTTCCATCAACATTCCTTAAAAATTCTAAAAAGATATAATAACACAAAGAAATTTTAAGAGTAAAAAGCGTGTTTGAGTTAGAAAAAGAATTAAAAGAATTGTTTGACATTTATGAAAAATCCCCTTATGAGCTTTACTTGGTAGGGGGGTGCGTGCGCGATTATTTAATGGGAATTACGCCTAAAGATTACGATTTAACCTCAAACGCTTTAGTCAATGAAAGTAAAGAGCTTCTTTTAAAGCACCATTTTAGGGTGCTAGAAACCGGCATCAAACATGGCACGATCACGGCTCTTAAAAACCATCAAAGCTATGAAATCACAACCTTTAGAATTGAAAAAGGGCATATCAAGCACCGAAAGCCTAAAGAATTGGTTTTTAGCGCTCGTTTAACAGACGATTTAAAGCGGCGCGATTTTAGCATGAACGCGATCGCTTATAGCCCTACAAAAGGACTGATTGATCCTTTTAAAGGGCAGAATGCGATTGAAAATCAAACGATTGAATGCGTGGGGGAAGCGCGATTGAGATTTTTTGAAGACGCTTTAAGGATTTTAAGAGCGTTGCGATTTAGCGCGACTTTAGGCTTTAAGATAGCGCCAAGCACCAAAAGAGCGGTTTTTGCATGTAAGGATTTGTTAAAACACCTTTCTAAAGAACGCTTACAAAGCGAATTAAATAAGCTTCTTATGGGGAAAAACGCCTATGAAGTGGCTAAAGAATATCAAGAAATTTTAGAGTTGGTTATTCAAGAGAAAATAGAAAATTTAGGGTTTTTAAAAAACGCACCTTTCAATTTGGAATTAAGATTATTAGGGTTTTTTAAAGATCAAAAAAGTTTAGAAAATCTACGATACCCTAAAAAAACATGTGTTTTATTTTCAAAAGCTAAAGAATGCCACAAAGCTTTTTTAAATATTCATAACAAAACAGAGTTAAAATTTTTATTGAAAAACTACGATTTAGAGCCTTTTAATTTGGCTTTAGATTTTTATGCGCTCAAAAACCCCAAACACGCTTTAAAAATTAAAAGCTTGTTAAAAGAAATATTTAACGCTAACGAACCTTTTAAAAAAGAACACCTAGCCCTTAAGGGCGGCGCGCTCCAAAGCTTGGGTTACCAACACCAAAAAATCGGCGAAATTTTAAACGCATGCCTAAATTTAGTCATCGCCAACCCTAAAAACAACGCTTTAGAATGGCTGATAAAATGGGTTAAAGATCATTATTTACCTAATGATGCTATAAACTTTCCGCAAATAGGCGGAAAAAATTAAAAAATTGGATATGGCAGCCGTTTATCATTATTTAGAAAAAGGAGAACGTTAAAATGGACAGAGAACAAGTGGTTGCTTTACAGCACCAACGATTCGCTACGAAAAAATACGATCCCAATCGCCGTATTTCCCAAAAGGATTGGGAAGCGTTGGTTGAAGTGGGGAGATTAGCCCCTTCTTCAATCGGGCTTGAGCCATGGAAAATGCTTTTATTAAAAAATGAACGCATGAAAGAAGATTTAAAACCGATGGCCTGGGGGGCGCTTTCTAGTTTAGAGGGAGCGAGCCATTTTGTCATTTATCTTGCGCGAAAAGGCGTTACTTATGACAGCGATTACGTTAAAAAAGTGATGCATGAGGTTAAAAAAAGGGATTATGACACTGATTCTAGGTTCGCTCAAATCATCAAAAATTTCCAAGAGAATGATATGAAATTGACTGACGAACGATCCTTGTTTGATTGGGCTAGCAAGCAGACTTATATCCAAATGGCGAACATGATGATGGCAGTGGCCATGTTAGGGATTGATTCTTGCCCGATTGAAGGGTATGATCAAGAAAAAGTGGAGGCTTATTTAGAGGAAAAAGGCTATCTAAACACGGCAGAATTTGGCGTGTCGGTAATGGCTAGTTTTGGTTATCGCAATCAAGAAATCACCCCTAAAACCCGCTGGAAGACAGAAGTTATTTATGAAGTGATTGAATAAAAACGCTTTTAGCTTTTTGATAACCAATCATAAAAAGCTTGGCGTTAGCCAAGTGCTAATCTCTTGAATAATGCTTATTCATGTTAAAAACAGAACTACTTTCCATAAGCACAATTAAGTATTCTTTAGGTATAATCAAAAACTATTTTTAAATAAAGGGTTTTTATGCTTCGTTTTGCGCCTTCGCCTACAGGGGATATGCACATAGGGAATTTAAGGGCAGCCATTTTCAACTACATTGTGGCTAAACAGCAACACAAACCCTTTCTCATTCGCATTGAAGACACAGACAAAGAGCGCAACATTGAAGGCAAAGATCAGGAAATTTTAGAGATTTTAAAGCTTATGGGGATAAGCTGGGACAAGCTCGTGTATCAAAGCCATAACATAGATTATCACAGAGAGATGGCAGAAAAATTACTGAAAGAACATAAAGCGTTTTATTGTTATGCGAGCGCGGAGTTTTTAGAAAGAGAAAAAGAAAAAGCCAAAAACGAGAAACGCCCTTTCAGGTATTTAGACGAGTGGGCCACTTTAGAAAAAGACAAAAACCATGCCCCTGTGGTGCGTTTAAAAGCCCCAAATCATGCGGTGTCTTTCAACGATGCGATTAAAAAAGAAGTGAGATTTGAGCCTGATGAATTGGATTCTTTTGTGCTTTTGAGAAAAGATAAAAGCCCTACTTATAATTTCGCTTGTGCATGCGATGATTTGCTCTATGAAATCAGTCTGATCATTAGAGGCGAAGATCATGTGAGTAACACCCCCAAACAGATCTTAATCCAGCAAGCTTTAGGCTCCAATAATCCCATTGTTTATGCGCATTTGCCCATTATTTTAGATGAAGTAAGCGGTAAAAAGATGAGCAAAAGAGACGAAGCGTCCAGCGTGAAATGGCTTTTGAATCAAGGGTTTTTACCGGTTGCGATCGTAAATTATCTCATCACTATCGGCAATAAAGTGCCTAAGGAAGTTTTTAGCCTTGATGAAGCGATAGAATGGTTTGATTTAGAAAAACTTTCTAGTTCCCCGGCTCATTTTAATTTAAAATATTTAAAACACTTAAACCACGAGCATTTAAAGCTTTTAGACGATAAAAAGTTATTAGAACTCACTTCAATAAAAGATAAAAACCTCTTAGGGCTTTTAAGATTGTTTATAGAAGAATGCGGCACGCTTTTAGAATTGAAAGAAAAAATTTCGTTGTTTTTAGAGCCAAAAGATATTGTTAAAACTTACGAAAATGAAGATTTTAAAGAGCGTTGTTTAGCGCTTTTTAACGCCTTAAAAAGCATGGATTTTCAAGCGTATAAGGATTTTGAAAGTTTTAAGAAAGAAGCCATGCGATTAAGCCAGCTTAAAGGTAAGGATTTTTTCAAACCTTTGCGCATTCTTTTAACCGGGAACTCGCATGGCGTTGAATTGCCTTTGATTTTCCCCTATATCCAAAGCCACTATCAAGAAGTTTTAAGGCTCAAAGCATGATCTTTTCTACCCTTATTAATGCGGTAGCGGTGATTTTAAGCTCGCTCATTACGATTTATATGTGGGTGGTGATCATTTATTCGCTTATTGGCTTTGTGCAACCTAACCCTAATAACCCCATCATGCAAATCCTCGCTCGCTTGTGTGAGCCGGTGTTTTATTTTTTACGCTCTAAATTCAAGCTTGTGTTTAACGGGTTGGATTTCTCTCCTTTAGTGGTGGTCATTGTGCTGAAATTTTTAGATTTAACCCTTATTCAGTGGCTTTTCATGCTTGCTAAAAACCTTTAAAGAAAATCATGCGTTTTTTTATTTTATTTTTTATCGGTGCGCTTGGCGTTGGTTTTTCTCAAACCGAGTTCAATTTAAAAGATTTAGAAAAAAAGCCCGCCGGGATCGTTAGGGATTATTATTTGTGGCGTTATATTAGCGATAAAAAAACCACTTTAGAAAACGCTAAAAAAGCCTATGAATTGACTCAAAATAAAAACAACGCCCTACAAAAAGCCATGCAAGAAAAAGGCTCAGACAATTCAGAAAAAAACCCTGATGTTAAATTGCCTGAAGATATTTATTGCAAACAAATTACTCTAGAAAGCATGTTGGAAACAACAGACACTTTCCAAGCAAGCTGTATCGCTATCGCTTTAAAATCAAAAATCAGAGATTTTGATAAAATCCCCCCTCAAACCATCAAGCCCTTACAAATTAAAATCAAAGAGGCTTACCCCGTTCTTTATGAAGAATTAGAAATTTTGCAAAGTAAGCATGTGAGCGCTTCTTTATTTAAGGCTAACGCACAAGTGTTTAGCGCGCTTTTCAACCATTTGAGTTATGAAAAAAAGCTCCAAATTTTTGAAAAGCATATCCCTATTAAAGAGTTAAACCGCCTTTTAGATGAAAATTACCCGGCGTTTAACCGCTTGATCTATCAGGTTATTTTAGATCCTAAATTGGATCATTTTAAAAACGCCCTCACTAAAAGTAACGCTACCCACAGCAACGCGCAAACCTTTTTTATTCTAGGGATTAATGAAATCTTGCGCAAAAAACCCTCTAAAGCGCTCAAGTATTTTGAACGCTCAGAAGTGGTGGTTAAAGACGATGATTTTTCAAAAGACAGAGCGATCTTTTGGCAGTATCTAGTCTCTAAAAAGAAAAAAACTTTGGAGCGCCTTTCACAAAGCCCAGCCTTAAACCTCTATAGTCTTTATGCGAGCCGCAAGCTCCAAACCACGCCCAGTTATCGCATCATTTCTCACATCCAAAATTTAAGCCAAGAAGACCCTCCTTTTAACACTTATGACCCTTTTTCATGGCAAATTTTTAAGGAAAAAACTTTGAGTTTGAAAGATGAGGGCGCGTTTAATGCGATGCTAAAAAGCTTGTATTATGAAAAAAGCGCCCCTGAATTAACCTATCTTTTAAGCCAACGCAATAAAGACAAGATTTATTATTATTTATCCCCTTATGAGGGCATTATTGAATGGCAAAATACAGATGAAAGGGCTATGGCGTATGCGATCGCTAGGCAAGAAAGCTTTTTGCTCCCGGCAGTCATTTCGCGCTCGTTCGCTCTGGGGCTTATGCAAATCATGCCCTTTAATGTAGGGCCTTTCGCTAAACGCCTTGGCATGGATAACATTGATCTAAACGAAATGTTTAACCCCAACATCGCTCTCAAACTTGGCAATTATTACTTGAACCATTTGAAAAAAGAATTCAACCACCCCCTTTTTGTCGCCTACGCTTATAACGCTGGGCCTGGGTTTTTAAGGAGGTGGTTAGAAAGCTCCAAACGATTTAAAGAAAAAAATCATTTTGAGCCATGGCTTAGCATGGAGCTTATGCCTTATAGCGAAACCCGTTTGTATGGCTTTAGAGTCATGCTCAATTACTTGATTTATCAAGAAATTTTTGGGAATTTCATCCCTGTTGATACATTTTTAGAACAAACTCTTAACTCAAAGGACAAACCATGATTAAAAAATGCCTTTTTCCTGCCGCTGGCTATGGCACGCGCTTTTTGCCGATCACTAAAACCATTCCTAAAGAAATGCTGCCCATTGTGGATAAGCCTTTAATCCAATACGCTGTGGAAGAAGCGATGGAAGCGGGCTGTGAAGTGATGGCGATCGTTACAGGTAGAAACAAGCGTAGCTTAGAAGATTATTTTGACACGAGCTATGAAATAGAGCATCAAATCCAAGGCACTAACAAAGAAAACGCCCTAAAAAGCATTCGTAACATTATAGAAAAATGCTGTTTTTCCTATGTGCGCCAAAAGCAAATGAAAGGCTTAGGGCATGCGATTTTAACCGGGGAAGCTCTCATAGGCAATGAGCCTTTTGTGGTGATTTTAGCCGATGACTTGTGCATAAGCCATGATCACCCAAGCGTGCTAAAGCAAATGATTTCCTTGTATCAAAAATACCAATGCTCCATTGTAGCCATTGAAGAGGTAGCGCTAGAAGAAGTTTCAAAATACGGCGTGATTAGGGGCGAATGGTTAGAAGAGGGGGTGTATGAGATTAAAGACATGGTGGAAAAACCAAGCCAAGAAGACGCCCCAAGCAATCTAGCCGTGATAGGACGCTACATTCTAACCCCGGATATTTTTGAAATTTTAAGCGAGACGAAACCGGGTAAAAACAATGAAATCCAAATCACGGATGCCTTACGCACTCAAGCCAAAAGAAAGCGGATCATCGCTTACCAGTTCAAAGGCAAACGATACGATTGCGGGAGCGTGGAAGGCTATATTGAAGCGAGTAACGCTTATTATAAAAAACGCTTGTAAATCTTATCAACATGGGCAATTTGATTTATTATGCTTACATGTATTTGATCCTCTTTGTATGCTTGCTGCCTGTGTTATTAATGGGGCTTGCTTGGAGGCTTTTTCGCCCCCTTTTAAAGCAAAATACTCCTAATAAAAGCCTTTCTTTAGAAGATTTGAGCGCACAAATCAAAAACCTTAAAAGCGCACAAGCCTTAGAAAAACTTAAAAACAGCTTCAATGAGCGTTTTAAGATTTGCCCCAAAGACAAAGAAACTCTGTGGCTAGAAACGCTCCAAAATTTAGTCGCTTCAGAATTTTTTGAATTAGAAGACGCTATCAATTTTGGGCAAGAATTAGAAAACGCTAACCCTAATCATGCGCAAAAAATCGCTAACGCTACCGGCTTAGCCCTTAAGAATAAAAAAGAAAAAGGATAGAATTGGATTTTTTAGAGATTGTAGGACAAGTCCCTTTAAAAGGGGGGGTAGAAATTTCAGGGGCGAAAAACTCCGCGCTCCCCATTTTAGCCGCCACGCTTTTAAGCCAACAAGAAGTCAAAATTAAATCTTTGCCCCAAGTGGTGGATATAAAAGCGATGGCGTTATTGTTGCAAAATTTAGGTGCAAGCTTAGAATGGCTTAACCCACACACGCTCCAAATCAGTGCTAAATCCCTGAGCCACACCGAAGCCACTTACGATTTGGTGCGTAAAATGCGCGCTTCTATTTTGGTTTTAGGCCCTTTATTAGCGCGCTTTAAAGAATGCTTAGTGAGTTTGCCTGGTGGGTGCGCTATAGGAGCAAGGCCAGTGGATTTGCACTTAAAAGCGATGCAACAATTAGGGGCTGAAATCAAAATTGAGCAAGGCTATATCCATGCAAAAGCCCCTAAAGGCTTGAAAGGGAATGATATTTTATTTGATAAAATCAGCGTTACAGGCACAGAAAACGCCCTCATGGCAGCAAGCTTGGCTAAAGGGATCACGCGCATCATTAACGCTGCTAAAGAGCCAGAAATCACTCAATTGTGCGCATTTTTACAGAGTGGGGGGGTAGAAATTGAGGGCGTTGGCAGCAGCGAGTTAAAGATTAGGGGGGTTGAAAATGACGCTTTAAATTTAAAAGACATTCAAATCATACCCGATAGGATTGAAGCAGGCACTTATTTATGCGTGGGGGCTATCACTAACAGCCAGCTTAAAATCTATCGCATCATCCCTAACCATCTTCAAGCGATCACCGATAAGCTCATAGAAATTGGTTTTTCGCTAGACATTCAAGAAAATTCTATAGAAATTTATCCGGCCAAAAAACGCCAAGCCTTTGAAATCACCACGAAAGAATACCCGGGCTTTCCCACAGACATGCAAGCGCAATTCATGGCGTTAGCCACGCAGTGTTTGGGGACGAGCGTGATTGAAGAGACGCTTTTTGAAAACCGCTTCATGCATGCGAGCGAATTGCAGCGCTTGGGGGCTAATATCAGCCTAAAAACCAATATCGCTACCATTAGCGGATCCACAGAGCTTACCGGAAGCGATGTGATGGCGACCGATTTAAGGGCTTCTTCGGCTCTCATTTTAGCCGCTTTAGTGGCTAAGGGCGTAAGTAGGGTGCATAGGATTTACCACTTGGATAGGGGTTATGAGAGATTAGAGGATAAAATCAACGCCTTAGGGGCAAAAGTTGCGCGCTTAAAAGAAAAATAACTCAATATTTGGTTACAATAGCTAGAATATTTTTCAATTATTACATAAGGAGCTTTTATGCGTATTGAGCATGATTTCATTGGGCAAATGGAAATTAGCGATGAGGTTTATTATGGGATCCAAACTTTAAGAGCGAGTGAAAATTTTTTCATCACCAACGACAAGCTTTGCAGTTATCCTGTTTTTATCAAATCTTTTGCTCAAGTCAAAAAAGCGGCTGCTTTAACAAACGCGCAATTAGGCTTGATTGATGAAAAGCTTAAAATTGCGATTTGCCATGCGTGCGATTTGTTGATTGATGGCAAATACCATGATCAGTTCATTGTGGATATGATTCAAGGGGGGGCTGGCACAAGCACGAACATGAACATGAATGAAGTGGTTGCTAATTTGGCTTTAGAATACATGGGGCATAAAAAGGGCGAGTATCAATTTTGCCACCCAAACGACCATGTCAACCGCTCTCAATCCACCAATGACGCCTATCCTAGCGCGTTAAAAATCGCTATTTATGAGCGTTTGAGTAATTTAGTCGCTCCCATGAAGGCTTTAAGAGACGCTTTTAATCAAAAAGCTAAGGAATTCGCTCATGTGATTAAAATGGGGCGCACCCAGCTTCAAGACGCTGTTCCTATGACTTTAGGGCAAGAGTTTGAAACTTATGCTTTGATGGTTGATAGGGATATTGAGCAGGTTTTAGACGCTAGGAATTGGGTGAGAGAGCTTAATTTAGGCGGCACGGCCATTGGCACAGGGATCAATTCACACCCGGATTACCGCAGTTTGATTGAAAAGAAAATCCAAGAAGTAACAGGCCGCCCCTTTGTCATGGCTAATAACTTGATAGAAGCCACTCAAAGCACGGGGGCGTATGTGCAAGTGAGTGGGGTGTTAAAGCGTATTGCGGTCAAACTTTCTAAAGTTTGTAACGATCTCAGGTTGCTCAGCTCAGGCCCTAGAGCCGGGCTGAATGAAATCAATTTGCCCAAAATGCAGCCGGGTAGCTCTATTATGCCCGGTAAAGTCAATCCGGTGATCCCTGAAGTGGTCAATCAAGTGTGCTTTGCGGTGATTGGGAATGATTTGAGCGTGGCGTTAGCCGCAGAAGGAGGGCAGTTGCAACTCAATGTGTTTGAGCCGGTTATCGCTTACAAGCTTTTCCATTCCTTTGTGATTTTAGGGCGCGCGATTGAAACCTTAACGACTAAATGCGTGGAAGGCATCACGGCTAATGAAAAGATTTGCCACGATTATGTCTTTAACAGCATTGGCATTGTTACCGCGCTAAACCCTCATATCGGCTATGAAAAATCCGCTATGATCGCTAAAGAAGCCTTAAAAAGCGATCGCTCTATCTATGACATCGCTTTAGAAAAGAAAATCCTAACTAAAGAGCAACTGGACGATATTTTCAAGCCAGAAAACATGCTAAGCCCTCACGCTTTCAAAAAACATAAAGACTGAACGCTTTGCAACTTTCACGCCTTCAAACTTTACGCTCCCTTTATATGGAGCGTCTTTTGGGCGAAACTTATACGGATATTAGCCTTATAAAGCCCCAAAATAAGCCCCTTAACAAACAAGTTCATGAGGGCATAGAAAATTGCAATCTGTGCAAACGCCATCAAAATTCAAAACCGGTGATCGGGCTTTTTAACCCCACTTCCAAGCTCGTTTTTATCACGCTCACCCCCATGCTGGATAGCCAATTACATTTCTTAAACAATTTAAAAGCGGCCATGTTAGAGAGCATTATCCAAAAGGTTTTTAATTACCCCTTAAAAGATTGCAGTATTTTATCGCTCCTTAAATGCGACTCTAACAGCCTTAATTTAGAAGAAGAAATCAACGCATGCCTATTTCATTTAACCTGGCAATTAGACAACAGTGCTCCAAAAATCATTGTGGTCTTTGGCGGGATTTTGCCCAAACGCCTTTTAAACCTTTCTAAAGAAGAATCCTTTGGGCGCATCGTGTCTTTAAAAACAAAACATTTTTTAAGCACCCATGCTTTAGAGGACATGCTCAAAAACCCCACGCTCAAAAAAGAAGCGTTAGCACATTTTAAAATAGCGCTCCAATTTCTTAATCAGTCTTAAAATACGCCTTATTTTTTAACCCATCTCCTTATGGCGCGCAGCAAGGGTAAGGATTTTTGATAGGCTTTGCGATAGATTTTAAAAGAGGTGTTTTGAGATAGTTCCAATAAAGGTGAAGCGTTTTGAAAAAGCCACTCATAATTAACCCTCAAATTATCAATGGATACTAGTGGATCATGCAGATCACGATAAAGAGTGGAAAGGTTATTGTGGTAAATCGTATCGTTTTCTAAAATCGTTTTAAAAAAATCCAGGATTTTTTTAAAACTCAAATCTTGGTAAAAAACAGCTTTCCCATCAATAGTGTTCAAAGGATTCTCATAGAGCATGTCTAAATAAGCGTTTGGGTGCGTGTGCAAGTATCGCACATGATCAATCGCTTCATCAAAGTTTTTAAAATCATGGACATTCACAAAACTTTTAGGGTTAAAATCTTTCGCCACGCTGGGACTCCCCCAATAAATAGGAATGGTATGGCTGAAATAAGCGTCAAGGATTTTTTCGGTTACATAGCCATAGCCTTGCGAGTTTTCAAAACACAGATTGAACTTGTATTGGCTTAAAAACTCGCTCTTGTTTTTAACGTTATAGCCTAGAGTGTTTCTCACGCTTCCTCCCCCAGTAACTGGCTCTATAGAATTTAAAGCGTCATAGAAAGCGTTCCTTTGAGGAGCGTTAGGATTGCTTGCGACAAAACTGGCAAACCCTCTTTTCAAAGGATCGCTCTCATTATTCACTACTGCGCATAAATTAGGGTGGTTTTCTTTAAAATGGTGGGTGGGTTTTTTTAAAGTATAAAGGCTGTTGTCTTTAATCTTGTAGGGCGCAGTGGTGTCATTAACAAGCTCGGCTTTATAATGCAAGCTGGCATAATACAAAGGCATTCTCAAATAACGATCATTAAAATCCAATTCATCAAAGCCTATGGCGTAATCAAAGAGGTTGAAATTAGGGACTTCATTTTCGCCGGTGTAAAACACTCTTTTGGTGTTTTGATAGGATAGGATTTTTCTGGCTTGTTCCAAAGGATTGCCAAAGACTAGATCTGAGGGTTCATTAGGGTTGCTGTGTAAAATGATTTTATAGCGTTGTTTTAGGATAACATGCAAAATGAAGTCTCTGAATCCTTTTTTTTCGCTATTTTTTGAGGGCCACCAATTGGCTAGGGCTATATTTAATGGGGGCTTATGGGTTGTTTCATCTAAATGGGTGCTTTCTATGAAGGCGTCTAGTAAAGGTTGGAACATGGTTATCCTTATGCTTTAAAGGAGTATTTTACAAAAAAAATTTTTTAAATCAAAGACTTGATTAGGGCTAAATCAGGCTCATTGATGCAATGCGTGGCGTGCTGTTTTAAAACCTCTTTAGCGTTGAAAGCGATTTTAATGCGGGCATGTTTGAACATGCTCAAGTCATTCGCTCCATCGCCCACGACTAAAGTGCGCGTTTTACTGATATTCAACAAGCGTTGTAAGGAAAGCAGCATTTCGCCTTTAGAGTGTGAAAACATCATATGCCCCGTAACCAAGCCGTTTAAGGCGCCATTTTCCACTATCAGCGTGTTACTGAAAGCCGCATCTAAATTTAATAAATCCCTGTAATAATTCGTCGCTAGATCAAAGCCTCCGCTGAAGCAAACCACTTTGTAATTTTTCTCTTTTAAAGCGCTAACAAGCTCAAGCGCTCCTTTAAATAAAGGCAGACTTTCACAAACTTCTTTGGCTAGTTTTAAGGGCATGTTTTTGAGTTTAGAAACCCTTAAAATAAGACTTTTATGAAAATCTGTTTCGCCATTCATGGCTTGTGAAGTGATCTTTTCCACTTCATCAAAAACCCCCCACGCTTTCGCTAAAGACTCAATCGTCTCAGCATTGACTAGCGTGGAGTCAAAATCAAAAACGGCTAGTTTTTGCACTCAATGACCCTAAAATTAAGATTTCCTGCTTTTAGCGATCCCTTTGATATACTGATCGACCAAATACAAGCCATGGTTTTCATTACCAATCAACTCAATTTTATCCAAAATATCCTTAAAAAGCACTTCTTCTTCATGCTGTTCAGCCACATACCATTGCAAGAAATTGAAAGTCGCATGATCTTTGTTTTTTATGGCGTGATCGACGATATTATTAATAGACTCGCTGATGTGTTGCTCATGTTCATAGGCTTTTTGGAAAATTTGAGTCAAACTTTCAAACTTATGCTCAGGCGCGCTGATGCTAGTCAATTGCACAGGCACATTGTTTTCATTCAAGAAGACGATAAGCTTTTTAGCATGCTCGTATTCTTCAGCCGCATGGTCAAACAAGAAAAGCCCCGCGCCATCTAAGCTATGGGTATAGCACCATGAACTCATGCTCATATACAAGTTGGAAGAGTTCATTTCCTTATTCACTTGTTCGTTTAGCAACTTAATGATGTCTTTTGATAACATAGTATCTCCTTTGTGTTGGTTTAAGTTGTCCCATAATTATAGCATAAATGATAATGAAAAAGTAAACAAGAGTATGAAAATTTTTAAAAACTTACAAAAATGAGAAAGAACACTAGCTAATGGCCAGCTAATGGCTTGATAGAGCTTAGATTTTATCATAAAAATCCTTTTAATGAGAATTAGGCAAAAAAGGGGTTGGCACCAATTAGGGGGTTAAAAGGGGGTATTATTATATAATGTATAAAAAGCATTCTTAAATCTAAAAATGCTACAATGTCTGTTTTTAAAACGAAAGGGCAATTTAACCATGGATTTTTTAGAAAAAGTATTAGACAATCAAGTGACTGAAAGTAAGGAATTAGTGAGGCTTTATGATTATGATTTATACACGCTAGGGGAAGTAGCGGATCGCATGCGCCAAAACATGCACCAAAAAATCGTGTATTTTAATGTCAATAGGCATTTAAACCCTAGCAATATTTGTGCGGACGCTTGCAAATTTTGCGCTTTTTCAGCCCACAGAAAAAACCCTAACCCTTATGAAATGAGCTTAGAAGAAATCCTAGAAAAGGTTAAAAATTCCTACAATAAGGGGATTAAAGAAGTCCATATCGTGAGCGCTCATAACCCTAATTACTCTTATGAATGGTATTTAAAGGTGTTTGAAACCATCAAGCAAGAAATGCCTAACCTGCATTTAAAAGCCATGACCGCTGCAGAAGTGCATTTTTTAAGCGCCAAATTCAACAAACCTTTTGAATTGGTGCTAGAAGACATGCTCAAAGCCGGGGTGGATTCCATGCCTGGTGGGGGAGCGGAGATTTTTGATGAAGAGATCAGGCGTAAAATCTGTAATGGTAAGGTGGGATCTTCTCGGTGGTTAGAAATCCATGCTTATTGGCACAAATTAGGCAAAATGAGTAACGCCACCATGCTTTTTGGGCATATTGAAAATAAAATCCATCGCATCGATCACATGCTGAGAATCAAAAAAATTCAAAGCCCTAAAAATAAAGTGGAAAATAAAGAAGGGGGCTTTAACGCTTTTATCCCCTTGTTGTATCAAAAAGAAAACAATTATTTGAAAGTGGAAAAATCCCCTAGCGCGATAGAAATCTTAAAAACCATCGCTATATCTCGCATTCTTTTAAACAATATCCCCCACATTAAAGCTTATTGGGCGACTTTGGGCTTGAATTTGGCTTTAGTGGCTCAAGAATTTGGCGCTAACGATTTAGACGGCACGATAGAAATAGAGAGCATTCAAAGCGCGGCTGGCGCGAAGAGCCGGCATGGTTTAGAAAAAGAAGATTTGGTATTTAAAATCAAGGATTCTGGTTTTGTTGCGGTAGAAAGGGATAGTTTGTATAATTTTATACAAAAATTTTAATAATTTTTAGCGTTTTTAAGAATGATTAGTTATAATAATGCTACTAACAACACTCAAGCTAAAATCTATTAAGGAAATCAGTATTAAAAAATTTATTCTATCTTCTCTTGTTTTCGCATGTATCAATACCAGCGTTGAAGCTTTAGAAAATGACGGCTCTAAACCAAACGATTTGACTCCTCCAAAAGAAGTCTCTCAAGAATCTCCAAAAAATGAGGCTCCAAAAAATGAAGTTCAAAGAAATGAAGCTCAAAACGAAACTTCTCAATCCAATCAAACGCCTAAAGAAATGAAAGTCAAGTCCATTTCGTATATTGGGCTTTCTTACATGTCTGACATGCTCGCTAATGAGATTGTAAAGATTCGTGTGGGCGATATTGTGGATTCTAAAAAAATAGACACCGCTGTTTTGGCTTTGTTCAATCAAGGGTATTTTAAAGACGTTTATGCCACTTTTGAAAGCGGCATATTAGAGTTTCATTTTGATGAAAAAGCCAGGATTGCCGGGGTAGAAATCAAGGGTTATGGGACTGAAAAGGAAAAAGGCGAATTAAAATCCCAAATGGGGATCAAAAAGGGCGACACCTTTGATGAGCAAAAATTAGAACATGCTAAAACGGCTTTAAAAACCGCTTTAGAGGGGCAGGGCTATTATGGGAGCGTGGTGGAGGTGCACACAGAAAAGGTCAGTGAGGGTGCGTTATTGATCGTGTTTGATGTGAATAGGGGGGATAGTATTTATATCAAACAATCCATTTATGAGGGAAGCGCGAAATTAAAACGCCGCATGATTGAATCTTTGAGCGCGAACAAACAGCGCGATTTCATGGGCTGGATGTGGGGCTTGAATGACGGGAAATTGCGCTTAGATCAATTAGAATACGATTCTTTGCGTATCCAAGATGTGTATATGCGTAGGGGTTATTTGGACGCTCATATTTCTTCGCCTTTTTTGAAAACGGATTTTTCTACCCATGACGCTAAGCTTCATTATAAGGTCAAAGAGGGGATCCAATACAGGATTTCAGACATTTTAATAGAGATTGACAACCCGGTAGTCCCCCTAAAAACCTTAGAAAAAGCCCTTAAAGTTAAAAGGAAAGATGTCTTTAATATTGAGCATTTAAGAGCGGATGCGCAAATTTTAAAAACCGAAATCGCTGATAAGGGTTATGCGTTTGCGGTGGTGAAGCCAGACTTGGATAAAGATGAAAAAAACGGGCTTGTGAAAGTCATTTATCGTATTGAAGTGGGCGATATGGTGTATATCAATGATGTCATCATTTCAGGGAACCAACGCACGAGCGATAGAATCATTAGGAGGGAATTGTTACTAGGGCCTAAGGATAAATACAACTTGACCAAACTCAGAAATTCCGAAAATTCTTTAAGGCGTTTAGGGTTTTTCTCTAAAGTCAAAATTGAAGAAAAAAGGGTGAATAGCTCGCTTATGGATTTGTTAGTGAGCGTAGAAGAGGGGCGCACCGGGCAGTTGCAATTTGGGTTAGGCTATGGCTCTTATGGAGGGCTTATGCTTAATGGGAGCGTGAGCGAAAGAAACCTTTTTGGCACAGGGCAAAGCATGAGCTTGTATGCTAACATTGCTACAGGGGGGGGCAGATCTTATCCGGGCATGCCAAGAGGAGCGGGGCGTATGTTTGCTGGGAATTTGAGCTTGACTAATCCAAGGATTTTTGACAGCTGGTATAGCTCTACGATCAATCTTTATGCGGATTATAGGATAAGCTACCAATACGTCCAACAAGGCGGGGGCTTTGGGGTGAATGTTGGGCGCATGCTGGGTAACAGAACCCATGTGAGCTTAGGATATAACTTGAATGTTACCAAACTCCTTGGTTTCAGCAGCCCTTTATACAACCGCTACTATTCCTCTGTTAATGAAGTGGTCGCTCCAAGGCAATGCTCTACCCCCGCATCGGTGATTATCAATCGCTTATCAGGCGGTAGAACTCCCTTACAACCTGAAAATTGTTCTAACCCTGGAGCGATCACCACCTCACCAGAAATAAAAGGTATTTGGGATAGGGATTACCATACGCCTATCACCAGCTCTTTCACCCTTGATGTGAGCTATGACAACACCGATGATTATTATTTCCCTAGAAATGGGGTTATCTTTAGCTCCTATGCGACGATGTCTGGCTTGCCAAGCTCTGGCACGCTCAATTCTTGGAACGGGTTAGGCGGGAATGTCCGTAACACTAAAGTCTATGGTAAATTCGCCGCTTACCACCATTTGCAAAAATATTTATTGATAGATTTGATCGCTCGCTTTAAAACGCAAGGAGGCTATATCTTTAGGTATAACACCGATGATTACTTGCCCTTAAACTCCACCTTCTATATGGGGGGCGTAACCACGGTGAGAGGCTTTAGGAACGGATCGGTTACGCCTAAAGATGAATTTGGCTTGTGGCTTGGAGGCGATGGGATTTTTACCGCTTCTACTGAATTGAGCTATGGGGTGTTAAAAGCGGCCAAAATGCGTTTAGCGTGGTTTTTTGACTTTGGTTTCTTAACCTTTAAAACCCCAACTAGGGGGAGTTTCTTCTATAACGCTCCCGTTACGACAGCGAATTTTAAAGATTATGGCGTTATAGGGGCTGGGTTTGAAAGAGCGACTTGGAGGGCTTCTACAGGCTTGCAGATTGAATGGATTTCGCCCATGGGGCCTTTGGTGTTGATTTTCCCTATAGCGTTTTTCAACCAATGGGGTGATGGCAATGGCAAGAAATGTAAAGGGCTGTGCTTCAACCCTAACATGGGCGATTACACGCAACACTTTGAATTTTCTATGGGAACAAGGTTTTAAAATGCGCATTAACAGAGAAGAAATTTTGGATTTAATGAAAAACGCGCCCTTGAAAGAATTAGGGCAAAAGGCTTTAGAAATAAAGCAACGCTTGCACCCTGAAAACTTGACGACTTTTATTGTGGATAGGAATATCAATTACACCAATATTTGTTTTGTGGATTGCAAGTTTTGCGCGTTCAAACGCACCTTAAAAGAAAAAGACGCCTATGTGTTGAGCTATGAAGAAATTGATCAAAAGATTGAAGAATTGCTCGCTATTGGCGGCACGCAGATCCTTTTTCAAGGGGGGGTGCACCCGCAGCTAAAGATTGATTATTATGAGAATCTAGTCAGCCATATCGCTCAAAAATTCCCCACCATTACCATTCATGGTTTTAGTGCGGTTGAAATTGATTACATTTCTAAAATCTCTAAATTGTCTTTAAAAGAAGTTTTAGAAAGGTTGAAAAACGCCGGTTTAAGCTCCATTCCAGGAGCGGGAGCAGAAATACTAAGCGATAGGGTGCGCGATGTGATCGCTCCTAAAAAATTGAGCAGTGATCGCTGGATTGAAGTGCATAGAATGGCGCATCTTTGCGGGATTAAAAGCACGGCTACCATGATGTTTGGGAGCGTGGATAATGAAGAAGATGTGGTGGAGCATCTACAAAGAGTGCGCGATTTACAAGATGAAACCGGCGGCTTTAGGGCTTTTATTTTATGGAGTTTTCAGCCCGACAACACCCCCTTAAAAGAAGAAATCCCAAGCATTAAAAAAGCGAGTTCCAATCGGTATTTACGCTATTTGGCATGCAGTAGGATTTTTTTAGATAACATTCAAAACATACAAAGCTCATGGGTTACTCAAGGCTCTATGATAGGGCAGTTGGCTTTATTGTTTGGAGCGAATGATTTAGGGAGTGTGATGATGGAAGAAAATGTAGTGAAAGCGGCCGGAACAAGTTTTTGCATGAATGAAGCGGAAATGATAGAGCTTATTGAAGACATTGGGAGCGTGGCGGCTAAACGAAACACCGCTTATGAAATCTTAAAGCGTTATCCGGCTAAAGCAAAGGCATGAGAATGAAAAAAATTTTAATCACTTTATTATTAGGAGTTTTTATGGGGTTACAAGCGAGCGCTTTGACACACCAAGAAATCAATCAAGCTAAAGTCCCTGTGATTTATGAAGAAAACCATTTGTTGCCTATGGGGTTTATCCATTTAGCCTTTAGGGGGGGTGGGAGCTTAAGCGATAAAAACCAATTAGGTTTGGCGAAACTATTTGCGCAAATTTTAAACGAAGGCACTAAAGAGCTTGGCGCGGTGGGATTTGCACAAGCCTTAGAGCAAAAAGCGATCAGTTTGAATGTGGATACTAGCACAGAAGATTTGCAAATCACTTTAGAATTTTTAAAAGAATACGAAGATGAAGCCATCACGCGCTTAAAAGAGCTTTTAAAATCCCCTAATTTCACGCAAAACGCTTTAGAAAAAGTTAAAACCAGAATGTTAGCCGCGCTTTTACAAAAAGAAAGCGATTTTGATTATCTGGCTAAATTAACTTTAAAGCAGGAACTTTTTGCTAACACCCCTTTAGCTAATGTAGCCTTAGGCACTAAAGAGAGTCTTCAAAAAATCAAGCTAGACGATTTGAAACAGCAATTTGATAAGGTCTTTGAACTCAATAAACTCGTGGTGGTGCTTGGGGGCGATTTGAAAATCAATCAAACCCTTAAGCGTTTGGATAACGCTCTTAATTTCTTGCCTCAAGGTAAAGCGTATGAAGAGCCTTATTTTGAAACGAGCCATCAAAAGAGCGAAAAAATTCTCTATAAAGACACCGAACAGGCTTTCGTGTATTTTGGTGCACCCTTTAAAATCAAGGATTTAAAACAGGATTTAGCGAAATCTAAAGTCATGATGTTTGTGCTTGGGGGGGGGTTTGGCTCTCGTTTGATGGAAAAAATTAGGGTTCAAGAGGGCTTAGCTTATAGCGTGTATATCCGTTCCAATTTTTCTAAAGTGGCGCATTTTGCAAGCGGGTATTTGCAAACCAAGCTCAGCACTCAAGCTAAAAGCGTTGCCTTAGTTAAAAAAATAGTCAAAGAATTTATAGAAAAAGGCATGACGCAACAAGAATTAGACGACGCTAAAAAGTTTTTACTAGGCTCTGAGCCTTTGAGGAATGAAACGATCTCTAGCCGCTTGAACACCACTTACAATTATTTTTATTTAGATTTGCCTTTAAATTTCAACCAAACGCTGCTGGATCAAATCCAAAAAATGACTTTGAAAGAGATCAATGATTTCATTAAAGAGCATGCCGAAATCAACGACTTGACTTTTGCCATTGTGAGCAACAAAAAGAAGGACAAATGATGCCATTTGAAGCTGTAATCGGGCTAGAAGTCCATGTCCAACTCAACACCAAAACCAAAATCTTTTGCTCTTGCTCTACGAGCTTTGGAGAATCCCCTAATTCTAACACTTGCCCTGTGTGTTTGGGCTTACCGGGAGCTTTGCCGGTATTGAATAAAGAAGTGGTTAAAAAAGCCATCCAATTAGGCACAGCCATTGAAGCCAACATTAACCAATATTCCATTTTTGCAAGGAAAAATTATTTTTACCCTGATTTGCCTAAGGCTTATCAAATTTCGCAGTTTGAACTCCCTATTGTGAGCGATGGGAAATTAGAGATTGACACCAAAGAGGGCACAAAAATTGTGCGTATTGAAAGAGCCCACATGGAAGAAGACGCCGGTAAAAATATCCATGAGGGCAGCTGTTCTTTAGTGGATTTGAACCGCGCTTGCACCCCTTTATTAGAAATTGTCAGTAAGCCGGACATGCGAAATAGTGAAGAGGCCATAGCGTATTTGAAAAAGCTCCATGCTATCGTGCGTTTTATAGGGATTTCTGATGCGAACATGCAAGAGGGAAATTTCAGGTGCGATGCGAATGTGTCCATCAGGCCCAAAGGCGATGAAAAGCTTTACACGAGGGTGGAGATTAAAAACTTAAATAGCTTTAGATTCATCGCTAAAGCGATTGAATACGAGATAGAACGCCAAAGTGCGGCGTGGGAAAGCGGGCGTTATAGTGAAGAGGTGGTTCAAGAAACGCGCCTTTTTGACACCGCCAAAGGGATCACCCTTTCTATGCGCAATAAAGAAGAGTCAGCGGATTACCGCTATTTTAAAGATCCGGATTTGTATCCTGTTTTTATTGATGAAAAACTTTTAAAAGAAGCTCAAAAGATCAATGAATTGCCTGGAGCGAAAAAAATCCGCTACATGAAAGATTTTAACCTTAAAGAAGACGATGCGAATTTATTGGTGAGCGATCCTTTATTGGCGGAGTATTTTGAAAGCATGCTCAATCTTGGGGTTAAGGCTAAAACGAGCGTAACATGGCTTTGCGTGGAATTATTAGGGCGCTTGAAAGCTGAAGTTACTTTAGAAAATTGTGGGATTAGCGCTCATGCGTTAGGCGTTTTAGCCAAACGCATTGATGAGGGCAAGATTTCTGGCAAGAGTGCTAAAGATGTGTTAGACAAGCTTTTAGAAGAGCAAGGGGGCGATGTGGATGTGCTCATTGAACAAATGGGCTTATCTCAAGTCAATGACACGGAAGCGATTGTTAAAGTGGTAGAAGAGGTGCTTAAAAACAACGCTGATAAGGTGCTTGAATACAAAAGCGGTAAGGACAAGCTTTTTGGGTTTTTTGTAGGGCAAGCGATGAAAAATTTAAAAGGCGCTAATCCTAGCGTGGTGAATGCTATTTTGAAAGAGAAATTGGGTTGATGAGGAAAATTTTTTCTTATGTTTTGAGGGCTTTGTTGTTGTTTAGGGTGGTTTATGCAGAGCCGGAATCTAAAGTGGAAGCCTTAGAAGGGAGGAAGCAAGAGTCTTCTTTGGATAAAAAAATCCGCCAAGAATTGAAGAATAAGGATTTGAAAAATAAAAAAGAAGAAAAGAAAAACACCGAAGAAAAGAAAGAAATAAAAGCCAAAAGAAAGCCCAGAGCAGAAGTCCATCATGGGGATTCCAAAAATCCCGCTCAAAAAATAACGCCTCCTAAAATCAAAGAGAGCGCTAAAGGCATGCAAAATCAAAGCATGCAAAATAATGCGCCAAAACTTGAAGAAAAAGAGACAACCCCTCAAATTCTTGAAAAAAATAAAGGAGCAAGCCCTAGCTCTCAATTCAATTCCATTTTCGGTAATCCTAATGACGCTGCAGGCAATACCCTTGAAGATAAGGTCGTAGGGGGCATTTCTTTGCTTGTTAATGGATCGCCTATCACGCTGTATCAAATCCAAGAAGAGCAAGAAAAATCTAAAGTGAGTAAAGCTCAAGCAAGGGATCGTTTGATCGCTGAACGCATTAAAAACCAAGAAATTGAACGCTTAAAAATCCATGTAGATGACGACAAGCTAGACCAGGAAATGGCGATGATGGCGCAACAACAAGGCATGGATTTGGATCATTTCAAACAAATGCTTATGGCTGAGGGGCATTATAAACTCTATAGAGATCAGCTTAAGGAGCATTTAGAAATGCAAGAATTGTTGCGTAATATCTTGCTCACGAATGTGGATACCAGCTCTGAAACCAAAATGCGCGAGTATTACAACAAACACAAGGAGCAATTCAGTATCCCCACTGAAATAGAAACCGTGCGCTACACCTCCACCAATCAAGAGGATTTAGAAAGGGCGATGTCTAACCCTAATTTGGAAGTCCCAGGGGTGAGTAAGGCCAATGAAAAAATAGAGATGAAAACCCTAAACCCTCAAATCGCCCAAGTCTTTATTTCGCATGAGCAAGGCTCTTTCACGCCCGTTATGAATGGGGGTGGGGGGCAGTTCATCACCTTTTATATCAAGGAAAAAAAGGGTAAAAATGAAGTGAGCTTCAGCCAAGCCAAGCAATTCATCGCCCAAAAATTAGTGGAAGAATCTAAGGATAAGATTTTAGAAGAGCATTTTGAAAAATTGCGCGTTAAGTCTAGGATTGTGATGATTAGAGAGTGATTTTTAGATTGTGCAACACTTCAATTTCCTCTATAAAGATTCTTTATTTTCTATCGCCTTATTCACTTTCATTATCGCTCTTGTGATTTTATTAGAACAGGCTAGAGCGTATTTCACCCGAAAGAGAAACAAAAAATTTTTGCAAAAATTCGCCCAAAATCAAAACGCCTATGCGAGCAGTGAGAATTTAGACGAGCTTTTAAAGCATGCTAAAATTTCTAGTTTGATGTTTTTAGCCAGGGCGTATTCTAAAATCGCTGACATAGAAATGAGTATTGAAATCTTAAAAGGGCTTTTGAATCGCTCCTTAAAAGATGAAGAAAAAATCGCTGTTTTAGATTTATTAGCTGAAAATTATTTTAGTGTGGGGTATTTGCAAAAAACAAAAGACACCGTGAAAGAAATTTTGCGCTTTTCCCCAAGGAATGTGGAAGCGTTGTTAAAACTTTTGCATGCGTATGAATTAGAAAAAGATTATTCAAAGGCTTTAGAGACTTTGGAATGTTTGGAAGAATTAGAAGTGGTTGAAATTGAAACGATTAAAAATTACCTTTATCTCATGCATTTAATAGAGAATAAGAAAGAGGCGGCTAAAATCTTGCATGTTTCAAAAGCGTCGTTAGATTTGAAAAAAATCGCCCTAAATTATTTAAAATCTTATGATGAAAAGCTTTTTTGGCAAGAAATTGATGCAACCGAACGGCTAGAAAATGTGATCGATCTTTTATGGGATATGAATATCCCTGCTTTCATTTTAGAAAAACATGCCCTTTTGCAAGACATCGTGCGATCTCAAGGGTTGCTTTTGGATAACAAACCTTGCCAAGTTTTTGAATTAGAGGTTTTACGCGCTCTATTGCATAGCCCTATGAAAGCGCGTCTGACTTTTGAATACCGCTGCAAGCATTGCAAACAAATCTTTCCTTTTGAAAGCCATAGGTGTCCTGTGTGTTACCAGTTAGCGTTTATGGATATGGTGCTTAAAATTTCTAAAGAAACGCATGCTATGGGAGTGGATTAAATGCAAGAAATTGAAATTTTTTGCGATGGTTCTTCTTTAGGTAATCCCGGGCCAGGTGGGTATGCGGCGATTTTACGCTATAAAGATAAAGAAAAAATTATCAGTGGGGGCGAAAATTTCACCACGAATAACCGCATGGAATTAAGAGCGCTCAATGAAGCGTTAAAAATTTTGAAACGCCCATGCCATATCACGCTTTATAGCGATTCGCAATATGTGTGCCAAGCGATCAATGTTTGGCTAGCTAACTGGCAAAAAAAGAATTTTGCTAAAGTTAAAAATGTGGATTTATGGAAAGAATTTGTAAAAGTCTCTAAAGGGCATTTGATTGTGGCTGTTTGGATCAAGGGGCATAATGGGCATGCCGAGAATGAACGATGCGATAGTCTCGCTAAATTAGAGGCGCAAAAACGGGTCAAAACGACCATTTAAAGGGAGAAATGATGAAAAACAAACGCTCTCAAAACAGCCCTTATGTAACGCCTAATAACCCTTATACAACGCTAGAAAAAGCTTTAGGGTATTCTTTTAAAGACAAGCGTTTATTGGAGCAAGCCTTAACGCATAAATCATGCAAGCTCGCTTTAAACAATGAGCGCTTGGAATTTTTAGGCGATGCGGTGTTGGGTTTGGTGATAGGGGAGTTGCTATACCATAAATTCTATCAATATGATGAGGGCAAACTCTCTAAATTAAGGGCTTCTATTGTGAGCGCGCATGGTTTCACTAAATTAGCGAAAGCGATTGCTTTACAAGATTATTTGCGCGTTTCTTCTTCTGAAGAAATTTCTAAAGGGAGAGAAAAACCCTCTATTTTATCAAGCGCTTTTGAGGCTTTAATGGCTGGAGTGTATTTAGAAGCGGGGTTGTCTAAGGTGCGCAAAATCATGCAAAATTTACTCAATCGCGCTTACAAGCGTTTGGATTTGGAGCATTTGTTCATGGACTATAAAACCGCCTTACAGGAATTGACCCAAGCGCAATTTTGCGTGATCCCCACTTACCAATTACTTCAAGAAAAAGGGCCCGATCACCATAAAGAATTTGAAATGGCTCTATACATTCAAGATAAAATGTATGCGACCGCTAAAGGCAAAAGTAAAAAAGAAGCCGAACAGCAATGTGCTTATCAAGCGCTTCAAAAACTTAAGGAAGCCAAATGAACACTTTGGGGCGTTTTTTAAGGCTCACGACTTTTGGGGAATCGCATGGGGATATGATAGGGGGGGTATTAGACGGCATGCCTAGCGGGATTAAAATAGACTATGCGCTATTAGAAAATGAAATGAAGCGCCGCCAAGGGGGGAGGAATGTTTTCATTACGCCACGAAAAGAAGACGATAAAGTGGAAATAACAAGCGGGGTTTTTGAAGATTTTAGCACAGGCACGCCCATAGGGTTTTTAATCCACAACCAAAGGGCTAGGAGCAAGGATTACGATAACATTAAAAACCTTTTCAGGCCTAGCCATGCGGATTTCACTTATTTTCATAAATACGGCATCAGAGATTTTAGGGGTGGGGGGAGGAGTTCTGCCAGAGAGAGCGCTATAAGAGTGGCTGCTGGGGCGTTTGCTAAAATGCTTTTAAGAGAAATCGGTATTGTTTGTGAAAGCGGGATTATTAAAATTGGGGGCATTAAAGCCAAAAATTATGATTTTAATCACGCCTTAAAAAGCGAGATTTTTGCCCTAGATGAAGAACAAGAAGAAGCGCAAAAAACAGCCATTCAAAACGCTATTAAAAACCACGATAGCATAGGGGGCGTGGCTTTGATTAGAGCAAGGAGCGTGAAAAGAAATCAAAAACTCCCCATTGGCTTAGGTCAAGGGCTATACGCTAAATTGGACGCTAAAATCGCTGAAGCGATGATGGGGCTTAACGGGGTGAAAGCGGTTGAAATAGGCAAGGGGGTAGAAAGCTCTTTACTAAAAGGCTCAGAGTATAATGATTTAATAAATCAAAAAGGGTTTTTGAGCAATCATAGCGGAGGGGTTTTAGGGGGCATGAGCAATGGGGAAGAAATCATTGTTAGAGTGCATTTTAAACCCACGCCAAGCATTTTCCAACCTCAACAAACAATAGACATTAATGGCAATGAATGCGAATGCTTGTTAAAGGGTAGGCATGATCCTTGCATTGCGATTAGAGGGAGTGTGGTGTGCGAGAGTTTGTTAGCGTTGGTGTTAGCCGATATGGTATTACTCAATTTGACTTCAAAAATAGAGTATTTAAAAACGATTTATAATGAGAATTAAACGAAATTGGATACAATCAGCTTAAAAAGGATATAAATGGAAAAATTACCTAAAAAACGAGTTTCTAAAACCAAATCACAAAAACTTATCCATAGCCTAACCACCCAAAAAAACAGAGCCTTTCTCAAAAAAATCAGCGCTAATGAAATGCTTTTAGAGTTAGAAAAAGGGGCGTTTAAAAAAAATGAAGCTTATTTTATTTCTGATGAAGAAGATAAAAATTATGTTTTAGTGCCGGATAATGTGATCTCTCTTTTGGCAGAAAACGCCAGAAAGGCTTTTGAAGCTAGGCTCAGGGCGGAATTAGAAAGGGATATTATCACCCAAGCGCCGATTGATTTTGAAGACGTGCGCGAAGTTTCTTTGCAATTGTTAGAAAATTTACGCCAAAAAGATGGGAATTTGCCCAATATCAACACCTTAAATTTTGTCAAACAAATCAAAAAAGAACACCCTAATTTATTCTTTAATTTTGACAACATGTTCAAACAACCCCCTTTTAATGAGAATAATTTTGAAAATTTTGACAATAGCGATGAGGAAAATTTTTAATGCAAACCATTGATTTTGAAAAATTTTCACAATACTCCAAGCCCGGCCCACGATACACCAGCTACCCCACAGCGGTGGAGTTTAAAGAAAATTTTAATGAAGAGAGCTTGAAAACAGCATTTTTTAACCATGACAACCTCAAAAACCCCATGCCTTTATCGCTTTATACGCATTTGCCCTTTTGCAGGAGCGCGTGTTATTTTTGCGCATGTTCAGTCATTTACACCAGTTTAGAAGAGAAAAAAGTCCGCTATATCAGCTACCTTAAAAAAGAACTCGCCCTTTTAAAAAACGCCATGGATACCAACAGAGAAGTGGCGCAATTCCACTATGGAGGCGGCACGCCGACCTTTTTTTCGCCCCCTCAATTAGATGAGATCACCCAAAGCATTCAAGAAGTTTTCCCCAATTTCAGCAAAGATATTGAAATGAGTTGTGAGATTGACCCTAGGCATTTCACTAAAGAACACATGCAAACCTTGTTTGATAGGGGGTTTAACCGCTTGAGTTTTGGGGTTCAGGATTTTGATTTTGAAGTCCAAAAAGCCATTCACCGGATCCAGCCTTTTGAAATGGTTCAAGAATCCGTGAAGCTCGCCAGAGATTACGGCATCAAATCCATTAATTTTGATTTGATTTATGGCTTGCCCAACCAGACTAAAGAGAGTTTTTTAAAAACTTTGGAATGGGTTTTGAAATTAGATCCGGACCGATTAGCGGTGTTTAATTACGCGCATGTGCCTTGGGTGAAAAAAACGATGCGTAAAATTGATGAAACCTTATTGCCAAGCCCTAGAGACAAGCTAGAGATTTTAGAATCCCTCATCAGTTTTTTAGAAAAAGCCAACTACCAAATGATAGGCATGGATCATTTCGCTAAAAGCGATAATGAATTGTATCTGGCCCTTCAAAAAGCGGAATTGCACCGTAATTTTCAAGGCTATACCACGAAAAAATTCACTCAAACCATTGGCATTGGCGTTACGAGCATTGGCGAAGGGAGCGATTATTACACGCAAAATTATAAAGACTTGCACCACTATGAAAAAGCCCTTGATTTGGGGCATTTACCGGTAGAAAGGGGTGTAGCGCTCAGTCAAGAAGATGCGTTGAGAAAAGAAGTGATCATGCAGATGATGAGCAATTTAAAATTGGATTACTCTAAGATTGAAGAAAAATTCCCTATTGATTTTAAAGCGCATTTTAAAAAAGAATTAGAAAAATTAAAGCCTTATGAAGAAGCGGGCTTGCTTTCTTTTAACCCTAAAGGCTTTGAGATGACAAGAACAGGGGGCATGCTCGTAAGAAACATGGCGATGGAGTTTGACGCGTATTTGCGTGGGGGCGAAAAACATTTCAGTAAAACGCTATGAATGAAAATATTAATGAAAATATCTTTGAAGAAGTAGGGGACGCTTGCGTTAAATGCGCTAAATGCGTGCCAGGCTGCACCATATACCGCATTCATAAAGACGAGGCGACTTCGCCTAGGGGCTTTTTAGATTTGATGCGCTTAAACGCTCAAAACAAGCTCCCATTAGACGCAAATTTAAAGCACCTTTTAGAAACTTGTTTTTTATGCACCGCTTGTGTGGAAATCTGCCCTTTTCATTTGCCCATAGACACTTTAATAGAAAAAGCCAGAGAAAAAATCGCTCAAAAGCATGGCATCGCTTGGTATAAAAAATCCTATTTTTCCCTTTTAAAAAACCGCAAAAAAATGGATAGGGTGTTTTCAACTGCGCATTTTTTAGCCCCTTGTGTTTTCAAGCAAGTGGGGGATAGCTTAGAGCCTAGAGTGGCGTTTAAAGGCTTGTTCAAACGCTTTAAAAAAAGTGCACTGCCTCCCTTAAATCAAAAAAGTTTTTTACAAAGGCACACAGAGGTTAAGCCTTTAGAAAACCCCGTTCAAAAAGTGGCGGTTTTTATAGGGTGCTTGAGCAATTACCATTACCAGCAAGTGGGGGAAAGCTTGTTGTATATTTTGGAAAAACTCCACATTCAAGCGATCATTCCTAAGCAAGAATGCTGCTCAGCGCCTGCGTATTTTACCGGCGATAAAGACACCACGCTTTTTTTAGTGAAAAAAAACATTGAATGCTTTGAAAGCTATTTAGATGAAGTGGATGCGATCATTGTGCCTGAAGCCACATGCGCTAGCATGCTCATCAACGATTATTACAAGGTGTTTTTAGGCGAAAAAGATAAGGATTTGTATGTGAAGCGCTTGGAAAAAATCACGCCTAAAATCTATCTTGCGAGCGTGTTTTTAGAGAAACACACCCCTTTAAAAAGTCTTTTAGAAAAAATCCCTAAGGGAAAAAAAGAGACTATCACTTATCATAACCCTTGCCATGCCAAAAAAACCCTAAACACTCATAAAGAAGTGCGGAGTTTGCTCAATTCGCATTATGAAATTAAAGAAATGCCGGACAATTGCTGCGGTTTTGGGGGGATTACGATGCAAACCGAAAAGGCGGAGTTTTCTTTAAAAGTAGGGCTTCTTAGGGCTAAAGAAATCATAGACACTAAAGCTAGAATTTTGAGCGCAGAATGTGGGGCATGCCACATGCAATTAAACAACGCTTTAAAGTCTTTAGATGACCCTAACACCCCCTCTTTTTCACACCCTTTAGAACTCATCGCTAAAGCCTTAAAAAGCGCTGAATAGAGATTAAAAAGCGTTTAAAGGCATTTTTAACAATTAAAATATCAAAGAGCTTGCGAAAAGCAAGCGATAGCTTATAAAAAGCGGTCTTGGGTTAGGGGGTTGTTAAAGGGGGTTAAGGGGGGAATTATTTCAAAATACCCCCTATCCCCTTAAGAGTTTTACAATAAAATGAAATCTAAAACGATAAAGCAAGTTAATTAAAATCCTATTTTTTTATATAATACAAAACTTTAACACCGCTATTTAAGGAATGACAATGTCAGAAATCAGCACCTATAAACTCATTAAAGAAAAATTGCAAGCTATACCCCACAACCAAAAAGGGAGCTTGTTTGAAAAAATTTCTAAGCATTTTTTAATAGAGCATGACAGCACTAATGAATACGAGTCTATTGATCTTTGGAACGATTGGGAATTAAGGGGGAAAGAAGGCGATCGAGGGATTGATATGGTGGTTACAACGACTTCAAAAGAATACATCGCCGTGCAATGCAAATACCATCAAAACAACATCTCGCTTAACGACATTGCGACTTTTTTAACCCAATTGCAAAGCGGGGTAGGGGAGGTTAGGTTTAAAAAAGGGATCATCATCTCCACTTCTAACTTAAGCTCTAACGCTCTTAAAGCCATTGAACAAATCAGAAGCAACGGAATGGGTATTGATATTGATGAAATCACTGAAGAGGATTTTATGCATTCTCAGATTGATTGGGAAAAGCTTGATCCCACGCAAAAAGAACTCCCCTTATGCGATAAGAAAAAGCCGCGCTCCCACCAAACAGAAGCGATAAAAGCCACCAAAGAGTATTTTTCTAGCCCCAAAAACACCAGAGGCAAGCTCATTATGGCATGCGGGACAGGCAAAACCTACACTTCTTTAAAAATCATGGAAGCTTTAGACCCTAAGATCACGCTTTTTCTAGCGCCAAGCATCGCTTTGCTTTCTCAAACTTTTAGAGAATACGCACAAGAAAAAAGCGCGCCTTTTCACGCTTCTATCGTGTGCAGCGATGATAAAGTGGGTAAAGGCAAGAAAAATAAAAACGGTGATGATAGCGATGATATTAATTTTTCTGAACTTCCCAAAAAGCCCTCCACCAACCTTAAAGACATTTTAAGCACTTATGAAAAAGCGCAAAAAGAAAACAAGCGCTTCATCATCTTTTCAACTTATCAAAGCGCGCCGCGTATTAAAGAAGCGCAAGAAGCGGGTTTGAATGAAATCGATCTCATTATTTGCGATGAAGCCCACAGAACGGTAGGGGCTATGTATTCTAGTAATGAAAGGGACGATAAAAACGCTTTCACGCTGTGCCATAGCGATGAAAACATCAAAGCTAAAAAACGCCTTTATATGACCGCCACGCCCAAAGTTTATAGCGAAAGCTCCAAAGCTAGAGCCAAAGAGAGCGATAATGTCATCTATTCTATGGACGATGAGGGTATTTTTGGCGAAGAAATCTATACGCTCAATTTTGAAAAAGCGATCGCTTTAGATCTCTTAACAGACTACAAAGTCATCATTTTAGCGGTGCGGAAAGAAAATTTAAGCGGTGTTACTAACAGCGTGAATAAAAAGATCAGTCGGCTTGAAGCCCAAGGCACTAAACTGGATAAAAAGCTCATTAATAACGAATTTGTTTGTAAGATTATTGGCACTCATAAAGGGTTGGCCAAGCAGGATGTGATCGCATTGGACGATGAAAATAAAGAAGATAACGATTTGAAAAACCAAGAAGACACCAAGCCCTCTCAAAGAGCCATAAGCTTTTGTAAAAGCATTAAGACGAGTAAGAACATTAAAGACTCCTTTGAAACGATTATGGAATGCTATGATGAAGAGCTTAAGAAAAAGATTTCTAAAAACCTAACAATCAGCATCGATCACATTGATGGCACCATGAATTGTAAGGTCAGGCTTGAAAAATTAGAAGAACTCAATGAATACCAACACAACACTTGTAAGGTTTTGAGTAACGCTAGGTGTTTGAGTGAAGGGGTGGATGTCCCAGCGTTAGATAGCATTGTCTTTTTTGATGGCAAAAGCGCTATGGTGGATATTATCCAAGCGGTGGGTAGGGTGATGCGAAAAGCCAAAGGCAAGAAAAGAGGCTATATCATTTTGCCTATCGCTTTAGAAGAGAGTGAAATAAACAACCTTAATGAAGCCGTCAATAACACCAATTTCAAAAACATTTGGAAAGTGATAAAAGCCTTAAGAAGCCATGACCCAAGCCTGGTTGATGAAGCCACTTTCAGAGAAAAAATCAAAATCTTTGGGAGCGATGATGGAAACCATTCAGACGAAGACAATGAATACTCGCGCGATAAAGAGCTGAAAAAAGATAAAACAGAGCAAGATTCCAAACAAGCCCAAAAAACCCTTTTTGACGCTATCTTATTGCAAAATCTAGCGGACGCTGTGTATAATGTGATGCCCACTAAATTGGGGGATAGGAATTATTGGGAAAGTTTCGCTAAAAAAACGGGCAATATTGCAAGAACCTTGAACAACCGCTTGAAAGATATTTTTGGCAAAAACCCTGAAATTTTTCACGGCTTTGTGGATTCTTTAAGGAACAATGTCCATTCCAACATCAAAGAAGATGAAGCCTTGGATATGATCACCTCTCACATCATCACTAAGCCCATTTTTGATGCGATTTTTGGGGACAATATCCAAAACCCTATCGCAAAAGCCTTGGATAAAATGGTTCAAAAACTCTCCGATCTGGGATTACAAGGGGAAACGAAAGATCTTAAAAACCTCTATGAAAGCGTGAAAACCGAAGCCTTGCACGCCAAAAGCCAAAAAAGCCAACAAGAACTCATTAAAAACCTCTACAACACTTTCTTTAAAGAAGCCTTTAAAAAGCAAAGCGAAAAACTAGGGATTGTTTATACGCCTATAGAGGTGGTGGATTTCATTCTAAGAGCCACAAACGGCATTTTGAAAAAGCATTTCAACACGGATTTTAACGATAAAAACATCACGATTTTTGATCCCTTCACCGGCACCGGGAGTTTTATCGCTCGTTTGCTTTCTAAAGAAAATGCGCTCATTAGCGATGAAGCCTTAAAAGAGAAGTTTTTAAACCATTTGTTCGCTTTTGACATCGTGCTTTTATCGTATTACATCGCTTTAATCAATATCACTCAAGCCGTGCAAATTAGGGATGGCTCGTTAAAATTTTTCAAAAACATCGCACTCACGGACAGCCTGGATTTTTATGAGAAAAAGAACGATAAGGGGGTGCTCTCCTACTTCCTTGAAGATTTGAAAGAAAACAAAGAAATCAAAGACACTATAGAAAAACAAAACATCAGAGTCATCATAGGCAACCCTCCTTATTCAGCCGGCGCAAAGAGCGAAAACGATAACAACCAAAACCTTTCACACCCCGAGCTTGAAAAAAGGGTTACTGAAAAATACAGCAAAAATTCCAGCGCCAAAAACGGAAGAACCACACGAGACATGCTCATTCACAGCATCTATCTATCTAGCGAGCTTTTAAAAGATAAGGGGGTGCTAAGCTTTGTGGTGAACGGGAGTTTTATTGACTCTAAAAGCGCGGACAGGTTCAGAAAATGCGTGGCGCAAGATTTTGCACATCTTTATGTGCTGAATTTAAGGGGGAACGCCAGGACTTCGGGGGAAACTTTTAGAAAAGAGGGAGGGAAAATTTTTGACAGCGGATCGAGGGCGACGATAGCAATCATCTTTTTTGTCAAAGACACAAGCGTCCCCAACAACAACACCATCCATTACTACGATATTGGGGATTATTTGACAAGAGAGGCCAAGCTCAACAAGCTCGCAGGATTTGAAGATTTGGATTCGGTGGGATTTGAAACAATCACGCCGAATGAAAAAGGCGATTGGATCAACCAAAGGAATGACGGCTTTGAAAAACTCATCCCTTTAAAAAGAGACAAAAAACTAAAAAACCCTAGCATTTTTGACATCAATTCTCTTGGCGTGACAAGTGGGCGTGATCCGTGGGTGTATAACTTTTCTCCAAACATTTTAACCCAATCGGTGCAAAAATGCATTGAGACTTATAACGCTGATTTGAAGCGCTTTAACGAATCTTTTAGAGAAGCTTTCAAACAACGCACCAAAGGCGTCAAATCAGGCGATCTTTACAGGCAACTCAACGACAAAGAAATCACCACCGATAAAACGAAAATCGCTTGGACTTATGGTTTGAAAAACAAACTCATTAAAAATAAAAGTCTGCAAGAAATCAGAAAGGAGAGCGTGCGGTTAGCGTTGTATCGCCCTTTTAACAAACAATGGCTTTATTGGGATAAGGATTGGATACGCGGACAAGGACAATTTTCAAAAATTTTCCCCAATAAGCATGCTCAGAATGTGGTGATCAATACCAGTTCAATGGCTTCAAGAAATTTTTCTTGCTTGATTGCAAACGAGATTACTGACTACCAAACAATGGCAAACAATCAAGCTTACCCTTTGTATTATTACGATGATTTGGGGAGGCGCGATTACGCTATCAGCGGCTATGCGCTCAATTTGTTCAGGAGGCATTATAAAGATAATGCTATTACTGAAGAAGAGATTTTTTATTACATTTATGCGATTTTACACCATAAAGGCTATTTAAAAAAATACAAAAATTCCCTCGCCAAAGAAGCGCCGCACATCGCTTTGAGTGATGATTTTAAAGAACTCTCTGTGCTTGGCAAACAATTGGCCGAGCTGCACCTGAACTATGAGAATGGGGAAATGCACACAAGTGTTAAATACACCACACTGATGAACGCCGAAATAGAGGGTTATTATGATGTGGATAAAATAATAAAAAAAGGGGATTGCATCCTTTATAACAAAAACATCGCTATCACCAAGATCCCACAAAAAGCCTTTGACTATGTCATTAATGGCAAAAGCGCGATTGATTGGGTGATCGAACGCTATCAAAAGACTATGGATAAAGACAGCCTGATTGAAAACAACCCGAACGATTACGCCGGCGGCAAATACGTTTTTGAACTCCTTTGTAGGGTCATCAAACTCTCTGAAAAAAGCGTGGATTTGATTGAAAAAATCAGCATAAAGAGGTTTGAGTGAAAAACCAACAACAAAAATAGTCAATAAAAAGGGTATAAGAGAGCGTGAAAACAAACGCTTTTTATGCCCCTTATCCCAAAATCCCACCAAAAACAGAAAAAATCGCAGAGCCAAACCGCTAAAACCCCCTAGAAAATTTAAAATTTTAAGTTTTAGGGGTGTTTTTCTTAAGAATTTAGGTTTTTTATAGATTATTATGTTATTATTATACGAAATGTAGACTTTTAGAAGGAAAAATGTTGTATGAAAAAGTTTGTAGTGTTTAAAACGCTCTGTTTATCGGTAGTGTTAGGTAATAGTCTTGTGGCAGCAGAAGGTAGCACAGAAGTGCAAAAGCAATTGGAAAAGCCAAAAGAGTATAAAGCAGTGAAAGGCGAGAAAAACGCTTGGTATTTGGGGATCAGCTATCAAGTCGGTCAGGCTTCGCAAAGCGTTAAAAACCCCCCCAAAAGCAGTGAATTTAACTACCCTAAGTTCCCTGTGGGTAAAACCGACTATCTGGCCGTTATGCAAGGTTTAGGGCTTACTGTGGGTTATAAGCAGTTTTTCGGAGAGAAGAGATGGTTTGGTGCCCGTTATTACGGCTTTATGGATTATGGGCATGCCGTGTTTGGAGCGAACGCTTTGACATCAGATAGTGGTGGGGCGTGCAAACTCAATGAACCATGCGCGACCAAAGTAGGGACAATGGGCAATCTGTCTGACATGTTCACTTATGGTGTGGGTATTGACACTTTATACAATGTCATCAATAAAGAGGATGCGACTCTAGGGTTCTTTTTTGGGGTTCAAATTGCGGGTAACTCTTGGGGTAATACGACAGGGGCCTTTTTGGAAACTAAAAGCCCTTACAAGCACACCTCCTACAGCCTTGATCCGGCGATTTTCCAGTTCCTTTTTAATTTAGGGATTCGCACTCATATTGGCCAGCACCAAGAATTTGACTTTGGCGTGAAGATTCCCACTATCAATGTTTATTATTTTAACCATGGGAATTTGAGCTTCACTTACCGCCGTCAATACAGCCTTTATGTAGGGTATCGTTACAATTTCTGATTTAAAACGCTTGTTTTTCTCTAATTGAATTTTCAATTAGAGTTTTCTTACACAATCTCTTGCTTTCTTTTGAAACATTTTTAAAAGTTTTTTGAAAATTAAAATTAAAATCTTTTTGATCATGTTATGATAGTTCAAAAATTTAACAAGGATTAAGCATGTTATATTCCTCTAAAATCCAATCCCTTTCAGAATCCGCAACGATCGCTATCAGCACACTCGCTAAAGAATTGAAATCGCAAGGAAAAGATATTTTAAGTTTTTCAGCGGGCGAACCTGACTTTGACACCCCGCAAGCGATTAAAGATGCGGCTATAAAAGCCCTAAATGACGGCTTCACCAAATACACTCCAGTGGCTGGGATTCCGGAATTATTAAAAGCGATCGCTTTTAAATTGAAAAAAGAAAACAGCTTGGATTATGAACCGAATGAAATTCTAGTGAGCAACGGTGCTAAGCAGAGCCTGTTCAATGCGATTCAGGCCTTAATAGGGGAGGGCGATGAAGTGGTTATCCCTGTGCCTTTTTGGGTAACTTACCCTGAGCTTGTGAAATACAGCGGTGGGGTGAGTCAATTCATTCAAACCGATGAAAAAAGCCATTTTAAAATCACCCCCAAGCAACTTAAAGACGCCTTAAGCCCCAAAACAAAAATGCTCATTCTCACCACCCCATCAAACCCTACCGGCATGCTTTATAGTAAGGCGGAATTAGAGGCTTTAGGCGAAGTTTTAAAAGAGACTCCAATTTGGGTACTTAGCGATGAAATTTATGAAAAGCTTGTTTATAATGGGGAGTTTGTTTCTTGCGCAGCAGCGAGTGAAGAGATGAAAAAACGCACCATTACCATTAACGGCTTGAGCAAGTCAGTAGCGATGACAGGCTGGCGTATGGGCTATGCGGCGAGCAAGGATAAAAAATTAGTCAAATTGATGAATAACTTGCAAAGCCAATGCACTTCCAATATCAATTCTATCACGCAAATGGCTTCTATTGTGGCGCTTGAGGGGTTGGTGGATAAGGAAATTGAAACGATGCGTCAGGCTTTTGAGAAGCGCTGTCATTTAGCCCACGCAAAAATCAATGCGATTGGAGGGCTGAATGCTCTAAAACCTGATGGGGCGTTTTATCTGTTTATCAACATTGGCAGTCTTTGTGGGGGGGATTCGATGCGATTTTGCCATGAGCTATTAGAAAAAGAAAGCGTGGCGTTAGTGCCTGGAAAGGCTTTTGGATTGGAAAGCTATGTTCGTTTGTCTTTTGCATGCTCAGAAGAGCAGATTGAAAAGGGGATTGAACGCATCGCTCGCTTTGTCAAATCAAAAGGATAAAAAAGAATTTTTATTTAAAAGGGGGATTTTAATCTTGTTTGGAATTTTATATTGTAGTTAGTGGCGTAGCGTGGTATAATGGTTTGATTTAAAAGTTTGAGAAGTGCAGTTTTCATAACTAATATAGATTTAAAATGAAAAATATGGCAAATGAAAATGTAATGGCTGATTTGATCAATGACGGCTCGCCTTTTGGGGTTATCTTTATCGCTGATAACGACAAATTAATAGAGAAATTAAGATTAATTGAGCGAAGAAGTAATGGTAAACATCATAGGTCTTGGTAGTATTGACATAATACGAATTTGTATCTTTGTGGTATTCATAAAAAAATCAAATATGACATTCAATTTGAAAAACTATTTATTGGGATTATATTCATCGTTGGCAACAAAGTTAGGGTTTGAGTCAATGGGTATTTTCTATTGCGAAAACGCAAACACACACAAAATTGAATTGATTGGTAATGATTCTGATTTTAAAGGGGTATTGCTTGAATTTTCAGAGAATATACCAAAAGCCCCTAATGAAATATCACAATTTCTTACAAACTTTAAAAATTCAAAAATCCCCAATAAAGAAATTTTATTTTCTGCCACCGAAAAATATCCATCAATTTCTCCAAATAAATTATGTGAATATTTTAAAAAAAGAATAAGAGATATTTTTGAACGCTATTGGTGGCATGGTTATTCTAAAATTCCACAGGAGAAAAGGATAGCCAAAATAAAAGAGCAAGCGAATGAAGAAATTAAGATAAATCCTTCTTTTTGTGATCATAGAGTAAGCTCTGAACAAAACCGTAAGATCAATGAAATTGCTGAGGGTTTAAAAAGTGGTAAGATAATTGGTAAAAAGATTATTGCTAATGCGTTCGATCTAAATGCTAGATATTGTTTTATTACTCCTGATGACTTAAAGAATTTAAAAGAACGATTACTTATAGGTATTATCAATGCTATCAAGCAAAAAAAGAGAGTCGCACTCGATCATGCTCACATAGATGACATCCAGTATAATGTGCTTGATAGTGCGTTTTATTTTATCTTTGATATTGGCAATCCTTCTCAATTAGCTATTAAAGTGCCTAGAAAATATTTAGAAAATGATGAATTACCTAACACTAAAAAAAATATATTCAACAGATTGATAAGAAGTATCCATACATGTATTGATGATGAAAGTTCATTTTTAGAAGATGATGAAAGTTCATTTTTAGAAAACGATAAAACTATCAATGATTTAAATCTTGAGGATTTGTTGGGGCAATTAAAAACTCAAGCATTTTCATTATCAGATATTATTACTAACGCTATCAATAAAAAAGAAGAGGGAGTAGCACTCGATTACGCTCTAATAAACGATATCAAGTATAAAATGATTATAGTCAAGGTTCTTTCGTGTATCATATTTCTGAAGGCTCCTTATATCATTGATCTGCATTTAATAGATGACTAAACCCCAATGAAACATCTCCTAGAAGAATTAAAAGATCCTACAGAAAATCTTTTGCTATGGATTGGGCGCTTTTTGCGTTACAAATGCACGAGCCTGTCTAATTCCCAAGTGAAAGACCAAAACAAGGTTTTTGAATGCTTGAACGAATTCAATCAAGCGTTCATCAGCTCAAGCCAATTAGAAAAAGTTTGCAAAAAAGCCCGTAATGTTGGATTACTAGGTATCAACACCTACGCACTGCCCCTACTCAAATTTTACGAATACGCTCAAAAGCTTTCTTTAAAATCGCTCAAAAGCATAGACGAAGTCATGTTGGCTGAATTTTTGAGTATTTATACCGGTGGTTTGAGTTTAGCCACTAAGAAAAATTACCGGATCGCCCTACTCGGGCTTTTTAGCTATATAGACAAGCAAAATCAAGATGAAAATGAAAAATCTTATATCTATAATATCACGCTTAAAAACATCAGCGGAGTCAATCAAAGCGCAGGCAACAAGCTCCCTACTCATTTGAATAATGAAGAATTAGAAAAATTTTTAGAGAGCATTGATAAAATAGAAATGTCCGCTAAAGTGCGCGCCAGAAACCGCTTGCTCATTAAAATCATCGTTTTTACAGGCATGCGTTCTAATGAAGCCTTGCAGCTTAAAATAAAGGATTTTACTTTAGAAAATGGCTGTTATACGATTTTGATTAAAGGTAAGGGCGATAAATACAGAGCGGTGATGCTCAAAGCTTTCCACATTGAGAGCCTTTTGAAAGAATGGCTCATAGAAAGGGAATTGTATCCTGTTAAAAATGATTTATTGTTTTGCAACCAAAAAGGCAGTGCTTTAACGCAAGCGTATTTGTATAAGCAAGTGGAGCGCATCATCAATTTTGCCGGACTCAGGCGAGAGAAAAATGGGGCGCACATGTTAAGGCATTCTTTTGCGACCTTGCTTTATCAAAAACGCCATGATTTGATTTTAGTCCAAGAAGCTCTAGGGCATGCGAGCTTGAATACCAGTAGGATTTACACGCATTTTGACAAGCAGCGTTTAGAAGAAGCGGCGAGCATTTGGGAAGAAAATTGAAAACACCCCCCTACTCCCTTAAAAAAAGGATTTTTACCATAAAACAACTAAAACCCCATTTTTTAAGAAATTAAAAAATTTTTAGCTTGCTCATTTAAAATTTTGCTTTCAAATTCTAACAGCCACTTTTTGACTTCTATGCCCCCATTATACCCCCCTAAAGCGCCATTTTTACGCACCACTCTATGACAAGGCACGATCAAAGAAATAGGGTTATTATGATTAGCGTTGCCAACAGCTCTGCAAGATTTAGGGTTATTGATGAGCTTTGCGATTTCATCGTAACTTTTTGTCTTGCCATAAGGGATAGCCATTAACGCAGACCAAACTTGTTTTTGAAAAGAAGTCCCTATCAAATCTAAAGGTGCATCAAATTCAAAAAGTTGTCCCAAGAAATAACGCTCTAAGGCTTGAATGCTGAGTTTTAATGGGGTATTCATAGGGGTATTATGAGAAAAATTGGCCGCATCAAAATCCAATCTCAACAAATGGCTCTCATTAGCGCACAAATGCAAATACTCTAAAGGGAAACTCTTAGGGGTTTTGAAATAGTAGTGGTATAAAACCATCAATTAAAAAAAGAGTTTGTATAAAATAATCAATAACGACAAACCATACACCCCTAAAATCAAAGCTTTATGCATTTTTTCATTCAAAAGCCCTATGATCCATTTAATCCCAATGCTCACGCCCATAACAGAGCCTAATCCCACAATCGCCCCTGCTACTAGCACCTCTTTATTGATGATGTGGTGATAGATTAAAGAAAAAGCTCCTGAAATGGAAGAAAACAAGATGAAAAATAACCCTAGTGCCACGCATTTTTTAGAATCATACCCTAAAAAATAATGCATCAAAGGCACCATGAGCATCCCCCCACCAATCCCTAAAGTGATGGCAAAAAACCCTGTGAGCACGCCAATTAAAAATAATTTTAAACCTTGCAAATGGTAGCGTTTAGTGTCCGCTGTAAAATCTTTTTTTTTGGGTTTCAAAACAAATTGGATCATAGAATACACGACTAAAAGCACGAAAATAACCATTAAAATTTTACTGGAAACGATCTTTAAAATGAATCCGCTAAAACTCGCCCCTATCAGCCCCCCTGCCCCTATCAACAAGCCTAAAGAAAAATCAAGCGATTTTTTTTTGAAATTCAAAACAGATCCCACAAACGATGAAAGCGCCATTTGCAAAATGGAAATACCAATGGATTCTTCAAAAGAATGCCCGGTTGCGAGCATGATAGGGACAATGATCAACCCCCCACCAATGCCAAAAATCCCTGATAGAATGCCAGTAAAAAGCCCTATCGCTATGTATAACGCATAAATATCCATAAAAACCCTTAAAAAAGTAAAAACCCCCTATAAATCTCTCTAAAAGAAAATTAAAAACAACCCTATTCTAATCAAACGCTAATACCAAACCCTCCTAAACAACGCTTTTAAAAGTGGTGCCTTTATTGGTCTGTTTTGTTTTTGCAACACAAAACATGCGAATCTTCATTGGGTTCGCTGACTGAGAGGTTTCTTAATTCATAAGCCAATTTGATAGACGCCGTAGCTTCATCTAATCCAAACCCCCCTTGAGCTAAAATCTGTTTGTAGCTTTCTATATACAGATTATCAAAGCCCTGCGTGAGATTGACTTCTTCGCCCTCTAGGATCATTTTATGATAAACTTTTTCCTTAGCCACTCCCATGTGTTCTGGATTGATGGAAAAAAACCATCTTATTTTGGCATGCTCTAAAAAGAGTATTCCGCACACGCAATCAGGCTCTTCTCTATTGATAACCTTCTCTTTAACGCCTCCAAACAAATACAATAAAGTGTCAAAAATATTCACTCCCATTTGAGTGGCCAACCCCCCGCTCCTATTCACATCCGCTCGCCATGAAGAAAAATACCATTTCCCTTGAACGCTGATATAAGTGAGCGTGATGTCAAACACCTTGCTAGGGTTTTTGTCTAATTCGCTCTTGATTTTTTCTTTTAAGGCCAGCGTGTCGCAATGCAAGCGCAAGGGCAAAAGACTAAACACCCTTTTTTGGTGTTTCACCTCTAAATCTTTCAATTCTTGTATTTCGCCAGGGTCTAAAACTAAGGGTTTTTCACAAATCACATGCATGCCGTTTCTCAACCCGAAACGGATGTGATCAAAATGCGTGTGTGTGGGCGTGCAAACACTCAAATAGTTGATTTCTTTACCCATAGCCTTAGATTGCTCTAAATGCTTTTCAAAATCTTCAATATTGGTAAAAAACTCTGATTGCGGGAAATACTCATCTAAAACCCCCACGCTATCGTGAATATCAAAAGAGCAATCCAAAAAATGCCCTGTATCTCTAATCGCTTGCAAGTGCTTGGGAGCGATAAACCCCCCTGAACCAATCATCGCAAAAAGCATTCATCTTCCTTAAATAATTTTAAATCTCATTTTAGCAAAGATTAGCTTATTTAAGCTTATATTATTGGCAATTAAAACACTCCACCGAGCGATCCAACACGCTTTTTTCATCTATGCTAGGGCTTTCGCTGCGCAAGTAATAAGTGGATTTGAGCCCTAATTTCCAAGCGAGCGTGTAGATTTCATGCAAGGTTTTACCGCTAGCGTTTTCTATGCGTAAAAACACATTGATGCTTTGGCCTTGATCGATCCATTTTTGGCGCACGGCCGCTGCTTTAATCAAATCTTTAGCGTCAATATCATAGGCTGATGTGTAAAAATTCCAGGTTTCTACATTCAAATTAGGCACTACAACTGGAATTAGCCCGCTCAAATTTTCTTCGAACCATTTTTTCTTATAAATGGGTTCAATCGTTTGGGTTGTGCCCACTAAAATAGAAATGGAGCTTGTGGGAGCGATCGCCATTAAATAGCCATTACGCATGCCGTTGGCTTTGACTTTTTCCCTCAAACCTTGCCAATCGCAAGCGTGGTTAAAAAGCCCTTTTTCGGTGAGCTTTAAGGCTTCATTGTTGGCTTTATCAATAGGGAAAATCCCCTTACTCCATTCTGAATTTTCAAAATCCTTATAAACCCCTTTTTCTTTCGCTAAATTCGCACTCGTGTCAATCGCATGGTAGCTGATTTGCTCCATTAAAGCGTCAATTTTTTCTAAATGCTCTTTAGACCCCCAGGCGATTTGGTGTTCTGCGAGCATTTGCGCTTCACCCATAACCCCTAACCCTATGGCTCTATTTTGTAAATTAGTGGCTTTGACTTTGCGGTTAGGGTAGAAATTCAAATCAATCACATTGTCTAAAAGCCTGACCATGATCGGCACAACCCTTTTAATGTCTTCTTCGGTGTTGATCTTGCTTAAATTGATGCTTGCCAGATTACATACCGCCGTTTGCCCGTCTTTAGCGACTTTAGTAGCGATATAGATTTGCTTGCCTTTTAGAATATCCGTGCTAGTGAGCTTGTTGGCGCATTTAGTGATATTACTATCTGTCGTTACCAACTGCTTTTCTTCAAAAAACTCTATTGAGCCATCGGTGTATTCTATTTGCATGTAGTAGTGGTTGGGCGCGGTATTTTGAAAAATCTCCGTGCACAGATTGCTGGATCGAATAATTCCTGCATGAGCGTTTGGGTTGCACCGATTGGCGTTATCTTTAAAGGCTAAGAACGGCAAGCCGGCTTCAAAATAATTCATTAAGATTTTTTTCCATAAATCTTTAGCGTTAATGTATTCTTTAATGATTTTGGGATCTTTTTCATACTCTAAATAGCGTTTTTCAAAATCCTGCCCATAAAGCTCAGTCAAATCCTTACACTCATAAGGGTCAAACAAAGTCCACATCGCGTCTTCTAAAACCCTTTTCATGAACAAATCGCACACCCAAAGAGCCGGGAATAAATCATGCGCTCTTCGCCTTTCATCGCCACTATTTTTCCTTAAATCAATGAACTCCATCACATCAATGTGCCAAATTTCCAAATACACCGCAATCGCGCCCTTTCGTGTGCCTAATTGATCCACCGCAATCGCCACATCGTTAGCGATTTTTAAAAACGGGATCGTGCCAGCGCTCGCATTCTTATGCCCATCAATATAGCTCCCAATAGAGCGCACCAAAGAAAAATCCCAGCCAATCCCTCCGCCGTATTTGGACAACAGCGCCATTTCCTTGTAGCTGTCAAAAATCCCCTCAATATTATCCGGCGTGCTGCCAATATAGCATGAGCTTAGCTGGTGCTTGGTGGTGCGTGCGTTCGCCAGAGTGGGGGTCGCACACATCGCTTCAAATTTGCTCAAAACTTCATAAAATTCTAAAGCGATTTTATTGGGTTCTTGTTCGTTTTGTGCTAAAAACATCGCAATGCTCATAAACATGTGTTGGGGCAATTCAATAGGATTGTTGTTAGCGTCTTTTAACAAATAGCGATCATACAAGGTTTTAATCCCTAAATAATTGAATTGAAAATCCCTTTCAGGCTTGATCTGGCCATTTAAAAACTCTAGATCAAATTTTTCCTTAAAGCCCTTAAGGATGCGGCCCTTTTCTTCAGCGTTTTCAAAATACTCTTTCAAATGCCTATACCCTGTAAAACCACTTACTTTATGGTATAAATCATACAAAAAAAGCCTTGAAGCGACAAAACTCCAATTAGGCGTGTCAATATCTATCTTATCCACAGCGGTTTTAATCAAAGTTTGTTGGATTTCTTCAGTAGTGATCTTGTCCCTAAATTGCAACCTCGCATCCACTTCCAGCTCACTTTGGCTCACGCCCTCTAAATTATCCGTAGCGTCCTTAGTGTATTTTTGGATTTTTGTAATGTCCAAAGGCTCAATGCGCCCGTTTCGTTTAACCACCGTAATCAAAATTTTTCCTTAAATTTGAATTAAATCGTTTGTTTTTTAAATTTGGCATTGTATCAATAAAAAACTTAAGAAAAAGAAAAGTTCAAAGATAAAACTCTTAAGGGGATAAGAGGGTATTTTGAAATAATCCCCCTTACAACCCCCAACTAAACCCTTAAGAGTGCTTTTTTAATAATTTGGGTTAAATCACCACCCCCATTTAGCGCAAAGCTTAAGAAAACCTTGAAACCCCAAAATGACCAAACCCTCTACAAGGAGATTGCTAGGATGCCCACAATACGCCGAAATTTCATGCATAGCGATAATAAAGGGTATCGTTAAAAGCATCACATAAAAATCCCTTAGTCTTGCTCCTAACACAGCGTCATAAAACGCGCCAAAAAACCTAGCCTTAAAAATGGCTTTAAAAAACTTGGGGAATCCTTGCCAAGTTTCAATCATTAAATAACCTACCGACCTGCCTTTAGGATTAAACAAGAGGTTAGACAACAAAGCCGCTATTAGACCCACTAACCACACATAATAGCTGTATTTAGGGTCAAAAAGCGGATCGCTAGCTGAACCATTTATGTCATAAAAAATCCTAGTGGTTATGGAGATACATCCTCCATAGACTAGAGCCATTGCCCATCGATATTCCAAATCGCTCAAACGCTCTTTGATATTCATGCTTACTCCTTCCTCACCCAAAACTACCTATCATACACAAAATGACGATCATAGGTGGGTTCTCTTGGGGTTTGTGGCTCTCTATCAACGCCACGGATAAAATCTTCTACCCTATCGCCTATTTCAGCTCCAGAATATGCCCCTATTCCACCACCAATGCCTGCACCAAACACAGTACTCCACGGACCTACAAGAGACCCAATCATTCCACCCATTGCACCACCCATTCCAGCTCCAACAGCTTCCCCCCAAGATCTGCCTAATTCACCCCTTGCCTCTATTTTAGGACTAGCTACAGCTACATTAGCCATTGCACCGCATAAAACCACTACACAACTAAATGCTTTTAATCCACTCATAACAAATCCTTTCATAAAATTGAGATTCAAAAATTGAGACTCAAGGCGTATTTGGCACACCTTGATAAGAATATTTATACCACAACCCTATTAAAAGCATTGTTACAGATCAGCGAAATATCACAAAAATCTCAATAAATGTTTTGTTTATACACAAATTACAGGATTAAGGTAAATGATTATAATATTTTAGGATTTTTCATTATTGAAGCAAATTAAGGTTTCTTAAAAAACTTAAAATACCCGTTTTCAATAATGAGAATGGGTTTTAAGGTTTTTTAATTTTTTTATACCCCCTCCATTTAATGACATTTGGGTTAAATCACCACCCTAATTTAGCACAAAGCCTAACACAAAGCCCAAAAACACACACAAAGCTAAGAATGACCAAACCCTCTACAAGTAAGTTGCTAGGATGCCCGCAATACGCTGAAATTTCATGGATAGCGGCAATAAAGGGCATCGTTAAAAGCGCCATATAAAAATCTCTTAGCCTTGATCCTAACACAGCGTCATGAAACGCGCCAAAAAACCTAGCCTTAAAAATGGCTTTGAGAAACCTAGGATATCTTACTTGGAAAGATTTATAACGATCCCTGCCTCGTGGGTCAAATAAAAGGTTAGACAACAAAGCCGCTATTAAGACTGTTAGCCATGCATAATAACTATCTTTAGGGCTAAAAAGTGGATCGCTAGCACCTAGGCTATAAGGGAATGTGGATATGCATCCCGCATAGACTATGGCCACTGCCCATTGATATTCCCAGTCGCTCAAACGCTTTTTTGAGCCATTCAAGTTCTCTTTTGTAGTATCCATGTTATTTCCTTCCCCCCCATCACCTTGGCTCATTTAAGATCACCAAGCATGCCCAAAACTATAGCCGTAATCATAAAAATCACGGATAGGTTCTCTTGGGGCTTGTGGTTCTCTAGTCTGAGGCTCTCTAGTCTGAGGCTCTCTATCAACGCCACGGATAAAATCTTCTACCCTATCGCCTACTTCAGACCCAATATATCCTCCTGCTGTGCTACCAAGAAATCTCCCTAATCCAATACCCACTGGACCTCCAGGAACCCCAATTGCTCCTCCAATTTTATCACCAACAAAACCCCCAACACCACCCCCTATAAGTTTGCCTAATTCACCCCTTGCCTCTATTTTAGGACTAGCTATAGCCACATCAACCATTGCACCGCATAAAACCACTACACAACTAAATGTTCTTAATCCACTCATAACAAATCCTTTCATAAAATTGAGTTTCAAGGCATGTCTAACGCACCTTGATAAGAATATTTATACCACAATCGCATTCAAAGCATTGTTACAAATCAATAAAATATCACAAAAATCTCAATAAGTGTTTTGTTTTTACACAAATTACAGGATTAAAGTAAATGATTATAATATTTTAGGATTTTTCATTATTTAAACAAATTAAGGTTTCTTAAAAAACTTAAAATACCCGTTTTCAATGTTAGTTTGAGGGGGGCGTGAAAGGCTCAATGAACCGCTAGGAATGTCTTTAGTGATGGTGGTGCCGCTGCCGATTAAGACATTAGAGCCGATATTTATGGGGGCGACTAGTTGGCTATCGCTCCCTATAAAGACATTTTCACCGATGATCGTTTGGTGTTTCTTTTTACCATCGTAATTGCAAGTGATCACGCCAGCCCCCACATTTGTGTTTTTCCCTATCTCACAATCCCCCAAATAGCTCAAATGCCCTGCTTTAGCGCCTTGAAGTTTGGCGTTTTTAGTCTCTACAAAATTCCCCACATGGCTGTTACAAATCACGCTTTTAGGGCGCGCATGGGCAAACGGCCCCACACTGCTATTAATAATTTGGCTCTCTTCTATCACGCTATAAGCCTTAATGCGCGCGTTTTCTATCAAACAATTCCCAATCAAACGAACCCCTTGCTCTAAAACGCACTCCCCCTTAAAACTCACGCCTTTTTCCAAATAAATACTCTTTGGTAATTGCATCACTACCCCCAAATCCATGGCGTTTTTTCGCAGTCTTTCTAACATGATTTCTTCAGCTTCCGCTCTTTCTGTTTGGCTATTCACCCCTAAAAAACACTCTTCTTCTAAAAAAATAGCGTCAATTTTTTCGTTTTCATTGATCCCTAGAGCGATTAAATCCGTGAGATAGTATTCTTTTTGGGCGTTTTGGTCATTAAGCTTGGGTAAGTATCTTTCTAAAAACTTCCTTTTAAAAAAATACACGCCAGCGTTCACGCTTTTAATGGTTTTTTCTTCATCATTAGCGTCCTTTTCTTCTACAATCTTTTTAACCTGATGGTTTTCTAAAACAACGCGCCCATAACCTTTAGGGTCAGCTAAATGCAGTAAGCCTATGGCGTTATTCTGGCTTTCTAATAAGGGGGTGAGGGCGTCTTTAGTGATTAAGGGCATGTCCGCATTCAAAATCAAAATCCGATCATGTTGAGTGAAAATAGGCGTTTTATCTTCTTGCATGATAGCCCCACCCGTCCCTGAATATTTTTCCACGATTTGAGTGTGAAAAACCACGCCCTTAAAACGCTCCAACACCGCTTCTTTAATGCGTTCTTGCTGGTGGTGTAAGACAAGATGCACATCATTACTGATTGAAAAAGCCACTTCTAAAATGTAAAACAACATAGGCTCTCCGCAAAGGGTGTGTAAAGTCTTAGGCAGGCTAGAATGCATGCGAGTGCCTTTACCAGCGGCCAGTATGATTACAGAAAGCATTAAAATCCTTAAACTTATTTTAGGGAATTTTAACATGCCTTATCTTATAATTTGACTTTGTTTCATCAAAGATTTAAGGCTAGAATTGTGCGTTTTTTCATTTTTTTAATCCTCATTTGCCCTTTAATATGCCCTTTAATGAGCGCTGATAGTGCTTTGCCTAGCGTCAATCTCTCTTTAAACGCTCCTAATGATCCTAAACAGCTTGTAACCACCCTTAATGTCATCGCCCTGCTCACGCTTTTAGTTTTAGCCCCATCATTGATTTTAGTGATGACGAGTTTCACCCGTTTGATCGTGGTGTTTTCTTTTTTAAGGACCGCTTTAGGCACGCAACAAACCCCACCCACTCAAATTTTAGTCTCGCTCTCTTTGATATTGACTTTTTTCATCATGGAACCTAGCCTAAAAAAGGCCTATGATACAGGGATTAAGCCTTATATGGATAAAAAGATTTCTTACACCGAAGCGTTTGAAAAAAGCGCTCTGCCTTTCAAGGAATTCATGCTTAAAAACACACGAGAAAAGGATCTAGCGCTTTTTTTTAGGATCAGAAACCTGCCTAACCCTAAAACCCCTGATGAGGTGAGTTTGAGCGTTTTGATCCCAGCATTTATGATAAGCGAATTGAAAACAGCGTTTCAAATCGGTTTTTTACTCTACTTGCCTTTTTTGGTGATTGATATGGTTATCAGCTCTATTTTAATGGCGATGGGCATGATGATGCTCCCGCCTGTAATGATTTCTCTGCCTTTTAAAATTTTAGTGTTTATTCTGGTAGATGGGTTTAATTTATTGACCGAAAATTTAGTAGCGAGTTTTAAAATGGTTTGATATTAAAAACATTCAAGCTATAAAAGCTTGAAACCAGTTTAAAACTCATAATTCAAATACGCTGTAATGGATCGCCCTGGTGCGGGTTCTCTTCCTGTAGGGCTTGTGCCAATTCCCCTAAAATAATACTTCATGTTAAAAAGGTTATTGATTTGCAAACTCCCGGTGATTTTATGCCTACCGCTTTGCCATAAAACGGAGCTTACTTGAACGTTCAACACAAAATACAAGGGCAATAACCCCACTGAATTACAACCATACTCTAGCCCCCCTGTGTATTCTGGGTTTAAGGGCAAGCACACGGTTTGGCTTTTGGCCTGATTGAGCATAGAACTATAAGCGCGGCTATAAAAATAGCTACTAATACCAAAAGTCGTGTGCTTGTAAGTATACATCATGTCAAATATAAATTGGTTAGGACTCACATAAGGCAAACGTTTCCCTTTAATATCAAAGGGTTTATTGACAATGCCTGTAAAATAATAAGCAATATCATCAGCATTAGAAGTGATGCGCGCATCAATGTAAGTGTAAGCCACATGAAATTGCAAACCCCTAATCGGCGCGTAATACAATTCTAATTCCACCCCTTGACTCCTAGCATTCACAGGCTGCGGACTATAGCCTCCCGCATAGTAACGCTTGGCAAAAATCACAAAATAATTGGTATTAAAGCTCAATAGATTTTTATAACTATAGCGTTGCCCTACTTCAATTTCATTAAAAATTTGGTTGTAATTGGTCCTACTAATGCCTAGCATTGTATGTTGTGGGGGGATAAAACTGCGGCGGTAGTTCGCATACCATATCCAATTTTCCATAGGTTTATAGCCAATGTTAAGGCCGGGACTCCATTCGTTTTGACGCTTTTTGGTAGTATTCCATACAGAAAAATCATGCTTTTCTGGCTCTTTGTTGGTATAGTTCAAAAAAGTGTATCTAATCCCTGGAGTTATCACCAATTTAGAATCAAAAAGCTCTATTTTATCGCTCAACCATACCGCTGTATAGTTGTTAAACAAGTTTTGATTGTTGCTGGGTGTTTTAGAAAGAACAAAAGGAGGCATGCGGCACACCCCATCAATAATATCTAATTTTTCGCATGTGCTTTGATCCAATCTAAAATACATATCTATTGTCATAAAACGCATACCCACATTAAAAGTTTGCTTAACTTTACTGGTATTGACAACTAAGTTCAAATTAGGCTCAAATGCGTTCATTATATAACGCCTTAAATGATCAAAGATAAAAAATCCTGCATAATTTTGATCGGTATAAACAGGGCCTAATTTAGGATTGGTATTGACATTCAAAAAATTAGAATCAAATTGGAAATCCCTTGACATGTCATGCCCATAGTAGCTAAAAGTGAAATCCCCACCTATTTTATCCGTATCCCCAAAAAAGTTTTGATACACAGCTCCCCATCGCTTCGCTCTCCCGCTTTTATTGTTATTAGGGCGGTTGTTTTGAAAACGATTTTGATTGTAAGCGTCTATACCTAAAGTTCCGGGGTCTGCCATGAAATAATTATAGTATTGGAAAAAAGCAGTGATCTTATTGCTATCATTGATTTGATACAAGGAATCTAGCATGTAGTTTTGAATGTTCGTAGGGCTGTTGTATCTAAACCCTTGCCCTTTAAGCCAGTTAGCTTGAGCTTGGATTCCAAAATGCTTATTCATCATGCCCCCTGTTCTTAAGTAAGTGTCAAAAAGCATGTTATTGGCTAAGCTCTTGTCAAGGTTTTTAGAATTTTGATTGAAAAAGCCCCCATTTTCAGATTTGCCCCAAAAAGTGGCCCTCTCGCTCACCTGACTCTCCCAATTGGTAGGAATGCCCTTAGTGATCACATTGATCACACCGCCAAAAACATTAGGGCCATAACGCACGCTCTCCCCGCCCTTGGTTACGCTGATTCTATCTACAGATTGAAAGGTTACAGGAAAAATAGGAATGCTAATATCAACATAGGGCGCAACATAAATAGGGATCCCATTGACTAAAACCATAGCCGTATTGGAATGCCCTGAACTCCCCCCACCAAATCCTCTAACAGAAAAGCTAGGCACAGCTCCAATACCCGTAGCGTTTCTAATATGCACGCCCGGCACATTTTGCAAAGCTTCTTCAATGCTCTGATTGGCGCTTTTAGTGAGTTGCTTGTTAGAAATCACCGTGCGAGATCCCATATAGTTTCTCACTTCCTTGCTCCTCCAGCTTAAAGGCGCTTCCTTATCGTTAGCCACCCCTGAAGCTTCTACCCTTTCCAAATTATGAGTTTTGACAGCATGCACACTATGACTCAAAACAACCAAAGAGACTAAAATTCTTTTCATTTACCACCTTTTATGAAAAATGTTCATTTTTACAACAAGGTGTAATTTATAATAACCATTATTAGTTTTAGCTTAAATTTTGAGACAATTATTATTTAAATTAAATTAATAGCTTTTTTTGTCAAAAATGCCGATTAATGCGAATGTTTATAGAAAAGATTAAGATATAAAGAAAAATAAAAATTTTTTAATATTTCTAATAGGGTGAATTTTAAACAAATAAAGGGTTTTAAACCCTTTTAGCCTTTAAACCAAAATTTGAGTCGCATAAAAAGCTATCAAGGAAAATACATACGCTACAACGGTTGTGAAGATGAATAAATACGCTACAAACTTGATCCCCCCAGCTTCCCTACCAAAAGTAATGGTCGCTGCAAAACAAGGGATATAAAACATCACAAACACGATAAAAGCGATCCCACTTGGCACGCTGACTTCTTTTCTTAAAATCTCTCTAAAAGCGTCAGATTTTTCATTTTGATCCCCTAAAGAAAACAACACCCCCAAAGTAGAAACCACCACCTCTTTAGCCATAAATCCGGTTACAAGCGAGACGCTCAAACGCCAATCAAAATCCATAGGGCTAAAGACTTTTTCCAAATACGCCCCGCCTCTTCCTACGATGCTATTTTTTAAATTCTTTTGATCCAGTTTGGCTTTTAATTCTTTTAATTTTTCTTCTTTAACTTCGCTTGAAAGGGTGGTGTCTTTATCCACTAATAAGCTTTCTTGTTTATAAGTTTTCATGGCCACATCGCTTTTAGGGTATTGAGACATAAACCAGATTAAAATCGCTCCCACTAAAATATAAGTCCCGGCCTTTTTAAGGTAAGAAAGCGATTTGGTATAGATACTGAAATAGACCATTCTCCAACTGGGCAAGCGGTATTTGGGCATTTCCATGATAAAGGATTCAGTCTGTCCTTTAAACACGCTTAATTTGAGTAATTTGGCCATCACTAACGCCACAACCGCCCCCAAAATATAAATACAAAACAGCACAAACCCCGCGCTTGAAGAAGGGAAAAACGAGCCTACAAACAACACATAAATAGGGAGTCTTGCCGAGCAGCTCATAAAGCCTATCACAAAAAGCGTGATCAATCGTTCGTTATAGTTTTGTAAGGTTCTTGTCGCCATGTAAGCGGGCACAGAGCAGCCAAAACCGGTGATTAAAGGGATAAAACTCTTCCCATGCAAGCCAAATTTATGCAAGATCCCATCTAATAAAAACGCTACCCTACTCATATAGCCTGTCGTTTCTAGTAAAGAAATCCCAAAATACAACACCACAATTAAAGGCAAGAATGAAACCGTCGCTCCCACTCCCCCAATAATACCATCGCCCACCAAAGACGCTAAATCTTCATTAGCCACATTTTCTTTAACGCTATCGCTCAAAAATTTAAACCCTGCTTCAAGCGCTTTTTGCACTCCGCCCCCTATCAAAAAGCTCAAAGAAAAAATGATAAACATAAACCCTAAAAAAATGAAAATCCCATAACGCTTGTGCATTAAAATCTTATCAATCTTATAAGTGTGTTCAAAACTCGCATTTTGTTTGTTTTCACTGATCACTAATTGAGCGATTCTTTGAGCACTCTGGCTGTATTTTAAAGACTCCTTAAAACTTTGAGACGGGACTTTTATGCTTTCATTGTTTGTAGTATTTTGAGAATAAAGCCTGACAATTTCATCTAATAAAAGCTCTGTATTCAAGCGATCTTCTTTGGATCTTGCGCTTGTAGGAACGCACACAACCCCTAATTCTTGAGAAAGCTTTTCTGTATTGATTTTAATGCCTTCTTTTTGTGCCTCATCCCACATGTTGAGCGCAAGAAGCATTTTTTTATTCGTGTCTAACAGCTGCGTGCTTAAGGCTAAATTACGCTCTAAATTGGTGGAATCCACCACATTAAGAATGAGATCGTATTGCCCTTTTTCTAAAAAATCTTTAGTAACCTTACCCTAAAACCCCTGATGAGGTGAGTTTGAGCGTTTTGATCCCAGCATTTATGATAAGCGAATTGAAAACAGCGTTTCAAATCGGTTTTTTACTCTACTTGCCTTTTTTGGTGATTGATATGGTTATCAGCTCTATTTTAATGGCGATGGGCATGATGATGCTCCCGCCTGTAATGATTTCTCTGCCTTTTAAAATTTTAGTGTTTATTCTGGTAGATGGGTTTAATTTATTGACCGAAAATTTAGTAGCGAGTTTTAAAATGGTTTGATATTAAAAACATTCAAGCTATAAAAGCTTGAAACCAGTTTAAAACTCATAATTCAAATACGCTGTAATGGATCGCCCTGGTGCGGGTTCTCTTCCTGTAGGGCTTGTGCCAATTCCCCTAAAATAATACTTCATGTTAAAAAGGTTATTGATTTGCAAACTCCCGGTGATTTTATGCCTACCGCTTTGCCATAAAACGGAGCTTACTTGAACGTTCAACACAAAATACAAGGGCAATAACCCCACTGAATTACAACCATACTCTAGCCCCCCTGTGTATTCTGGGTTTAAGGGCAAGCACACGGTTTGGCTTTTGGCCTGATTGAGCATAGAACTATAAGCGCGGCTATAAAAATAGCTACTAATACCAAAAGTCGTGTGCTTGTAAGTATACATCATGTCAAATATAAATTGGTTAGGACTCACATAAGGCAAACGTTTCCCTTTAATATCAAAGGGTTTATTGACAATGCCTGTAAAATAATAAGCAATATCATCAGCATTAGAAGTGATGCGCGCATCAATGTAAGTGTAAGCCACATGAAATTGCAAACCCCTAATCGGCGCGTAATACAATTCTAATTCCACCCCTTGACTCCTAGCATTCACAGGCTGCGGACTATAGCCTCCCGCATAGTAACGCTTGGCAAAAATCACAAAATAATTGGTATTAAAGCTCAATAGATTTTTATAACTATAGCGTTGCCCTACTTCAATTTCATTAAAAATTTGGTTGTAATTGGTCCTACTAATGCCTAGCATTGTATGTTGTGGGGGGATAAAACTGCGGCGGTAGTTCGCATACCATATCCAATTTTCCATAGGTTTATAGCCAATGTTAAGGCCGGGACTCCATTCGTTTTGACGCTTTTTGGTAGTATTCCATACAGAAAAATCATGCTTTTCTGGCTCTTTGTTGGTATAGTTCAAAAAAGTGTATCTAATCCCTGGAGTTATCACCAATTTAGAATCAAAAAGCTCTATTTTATCGCTCAACCATACCGCTGTATAGTTGTTAAACAAGTTTTGATTGTTGCTGGGTGTTTTAGAAAGAACAAAAGGAGGCATGCGGCACACCCCATCAATAATATCTAATTTTTCGCATGTGCTTTGATCCAATCTAAAATACATATCTATTGTCATAAAACGCATACCCACATTAAAAGTTTGCTTAACTTTACTGGTATTGACAACTAAGTTCAAATTAGGCTCAAATGCGTTCATTATATAACGCCTTAAATGATCAAAGATAAAAAATCCTGCATAATTTTGATCGGTATAAACAGGGCCTAATTTAGGATTGGTATTGACATTCAAAAAATTAGAATCAAATTGGAAATCCCTTGACATGTCATGCCCATAGTAGCTAAAAGTGAAATCCCCACCTATTTTATCCGTATCCCCAAAAAAGTTTTGATACACAGCTCCCCATCGCTTCGCTCTCCCGCTTTTATTGTTATTAGGGCGGTTGTTTTGAAAACGATTTTGATTGTAAGCGTCTATACCTAAAGTTCCGGGGTCTGCCATGAAATAATTATAGTATTGGAAAAAAGCAGTGATCTTATTGCTATCATTGATTTGATACAAGGAATCTAGCATGTAGTTTTGAATGTTCGTAGGGCTGTTGTATCTAAACCCTTGCCCTTTAAGCCAGTTAGCTTGAGCTTGGATTCCAAAATGCTTATTCATCATGCCCCCTGTTCTTAAGTAAGTGTCAAAAAGCATGTTATTGGCTAAGCTCTTGTCAAGGTTTTTAGAATTTTGATTGAAAAAGCCCCCATTTTCAGATTTGCCCCAAAAAGTGGCCCTCTCGCTCACCTGACTCTCCCAATTGGTAGGAATGCCCTTAGTGATCACATTGATCACACCGCCAAAAACATTAGGGCCATAACGCACGCTCTCCCCGCCCTTGGTTACGCTGATTCTATCTACAGATTGAAAGGTTACAGGAAAAATAGGAATGCTAATATCAACATAGGGCGCAACATAAATAGGGATCCCATTGACTAAAACCATAGCCGTATTGGAATGCCCTGAACTCCCCCCACCAAATCCTCTAACAGAAAAGCTAGGCACAGCTCCAATACCCGTAGCGTTTCTAATATGCACGCCCGGCACATTTTGCAAAGCTTCTTCAATGCTCTGATTGGCGCTTTTAGTGAGTTGCTTGTTAGAAATCACCGTGCGAGATCCCATATAGTTTCTCACTTCCTTGCTCCTCCAGCTTAAAGGCGCTTCCTTATCGTTAGCCACCCCTGAAGCTTCTACCCTTTCCAAATTATGAGTTTTGACAGCATGCACACTATGACTCAAAACAACCAAAGAGACTAAAATTCTTTTCATTTACCACCTTTTATGAAAAATGTTCATTTTTACAACAAGGTGTAATTTATAATAACCATTATTAGTTTTAGCTTAAATTTTGAGACAATTATTATTTAAATTAAATTAATAGCTTTTTTTGTCAAAAATGCCGATTAATGCGAATGTTTATAGAAAAGATTAAGATATAAAGAAAAATAAAAATTTTTTAATATTTCTAATAGGGTGAATTTTAAACAAATAAAGGGTTTTAAACCCTTTTAGCCTTTAAACCAAAATTTGAGTCGCATAAAAAGCTATCAAGGAAAATACATACGCTACAACGGTTGTGAAGATGAATAAATACGCTACAAACTTGATCCCCCCAGCTTCCCTACCAAAAGTAATGGTCGCTGCAAAACAAGGGATATAAAACATCACAAACACGATAAAAGCGATCCCACTTGGCACGCTGACTTCTTTTCTTAAAATCTCTCTAAAAGCGTCAGATTTTTCATTTTGATCCCCTAAAGAAAACAACACCCCCAAAGTAGAAACCACCACCTCTTTAGCCATAAATCCGGTTACAAGCGAGACGCTCAAACGCCAATCAAAATCCATAGGGCTAAAGACTTTTTCCAAATACGCCCCGCCTCTTCCTACGATGCTATTTTTTAAATTCTTTTGATCCAGTTTGGCTTTTAATTCTTTTAATTTTTCTTCTTTAACTTCGCTTGAAAGGGTGGTGTCTTTATCCACTAATAAGCTTTCTTGTTTATAAGTTTTCATGGCCACATCGCTTTTAGGGTATTGAGACATAAACCAGATTAAAATCGCTCCCACTAAAATATAAGTCCCGGCCTTTTTAAGGTAAGAAAGCGATTTGGTATAGATACTGAAATAGACCATTCTCCAACTGGGCAAGCGGTATTTGGGCATTTCCATGATAAAGGATTCAGTCTGTCCTTTAAACACGCTTAATTTGAGTAATTTGGCCATCACTAACGCCACAACCGCCCCCAAAATATAAATACAAAACAGCACAAACCCCGCGCTTGAAGAAGGGAAAAACGAGCCTACAAACAACACATAAATAGGGAGTCTTGCCGAGCAGCTCATAAAGCCTATCACAAAAAGCGTGATCAATCGTTCGTTATAGTTTTGTAAGGTTCTTGTCGCCATGTAAGCGGGCACAGAGCAGCCAAAACCGGTGATTAAAGGGATAAAACTCTTCCCATGCAAGCCAAATTTATGCAAGATCCCATCTAATAAAAACGCTACCCTACTCATATAGCCTGTCGTTTCTAGTAAAGAAATCCCAAAATACAACACCACAATTAAAGGCAAGAATGAAACCGTCGCTCCCACTCCCCCAATAATACCATCGCCCACCAAAGACGCTAAATCTTCATTAGCCACATTTTCTTTAACGCTATCGCTCAAAAATTTAAACCCTGCTTCAAGCGCTTTTTGCACTCCGCCCCCTATCAAAAAGCTCAAAGAAAAAATGATAAACATAAACCCTAAAAAAATGAAAATCCCATAACGCTTGTGCATTAAAATCTTATCAATCTTATAAGTGTGTTCAAAACTCGCATTTTGTTTGTTTTCACTGATCACTAATTGAGCGATTCTTTGAGCACTCTGGCTGTATTTTAAAGACTCCTTAAAACTTTGAGACGGGACTTTTATGCTTTCATTGTTTGTAGTATTTTGAGAATAAAGCCTGACAATTTCATCTAATAAAAGCTCTGTATTCAAGCGATCTTCTTTGGATCTTGCGCTTGTAGGAACGCACACAACCCCTAATTCTTGAGAAAGCTTTTCTGTATTGATTTTAATGCCTTCTTTTTGTGCCTCATCCCACATGTTGAGCGCAAGAAGCATTTTTTTATTCGTGTCTAACAGCTGCGTGCTTAAGGCTAAATTACGCTCTAAATTGGTGGAATCCACCACATTAAGAATGAGATCGTATTGCCCTTTTTCTAAAAAATCTTTAGTAACCTTTTCTTCAGTGGTGAAGTCATTGAGCGCGTAAGTGCCAGGTAGATCAATGATAGTGATTTGATGCTCTTTATGGATCAAACTCACTTCCATTTTATCTACGGTAACCCCGGCAAAATTCCCCACTTTCAAATGGGCGTTACTCAAAGCGTTGATTAAGGACGATTTCCCCACATTAGGCTGGCCCACAAGGGCGATAGTGATTTCTTTCATTGGGTTTGAATGCTCCGCATTAAAGTTTTTTTAATTTTTGGTTATATCGTTTTTAGATTAAAAGTTAGCACTATAGCGCTATAAGACTAATTGTTATATAATAAAAGCGAGACAAGAATGTTAAAATGCGAAAGGGGCGTGTGATGTTGTGCGTGTTTGATATAGAAACCATTCCTAGCGTGAACTTGTGTAAAGAGCATTTTCAATTAAAAGAAGACGATGTGCTAAAAATCTGTGAATGTAGTTTTGAAAAGCAAAAAGAAAAAAGCGGGAGCGAGTTTTTGCCCCTTTATTTGCATGAAATTATCTCTATTGCAGCGGTCATTGGCGATGATTACGGGCAGTTTGTCAAAGTGGGGAATTTTGGTCAAAAACACGAGAATAAAGAGGGCTTTACAAGCGAAAAAGAGCTTTTAGAAGACTTTTTTAGATACTTTAACGAAAAGCAACCGCGCTTAATAAGCTTCAATGGCAGAGGTTTTGATATGCCCCTACTCACGCTCAAAGCCCTTAAATACAATTTAACTTTAGACGCTTTTTACAGCCAAGAAAACAAATGGGAAAATTACCGCGCGCGTTATAGCGAGCAGTTTCATTTGGATTTAATGGATAGCTTGAGCCATTATGGATCCGTTAGGGGGTTGAATTTGAATGGCATTTGCTCTATGACGAATATTCCTGGTAAATTTGATGTGAGCGGGGATTTAGTGCATGCGATTTATTACAACCCTAATTTAAGTCAAAAGGAGAAAAAGGAGAAGATTGACAGCTATTGCCAAAGCGATGCGCTTAACACTTATTGGCTTTTTTTAAAATACGAAGTGCTAAAAGGGGCTTTAAATAAGGAGCAATACCTTGGGCTATTGAATGATTTTTTAGCCAAATTCCCTAAGGAAAAATCCTATTCAAGCGTTTTTACTAACGCTTTAGAGAAAGAGATTAGGGAGTTTGCTTAAAACTTTATTAAAACCCTGAAACTAGGTAAAGACTGCTTAGAAAGAAATTTTTTAAAGCGTTAGAGAAACATGAGCCTAAAGTGCGTATCTGCTTGATTTTAGATCCCCACTTGAAAGCTAAATTGTGCAATAACCATTGAACGATAAGAATAATATTTTTGAGAAAAAAATAAACGGATCTCCCTCAATCTAAAACAAAACCTAAAACAGAATAAAACTTATTAGGGTTTCAATCACTTAAAAGTGATACTATGATGAGTAAATCAACTTAAAGGCAAAGACATGAATGAAGTGGTTATAGTGGCGGCAAAGCGTAGCGCTGTAGGGAGTTTTTTAGGCTCTCTAAAGAATGTGGGCGCTAGAGAAATGGGCGTTTGTGTGCTTAAAGACGCTTTGAATGCGAGTTCTCTTAAGCCTAGCGATGTGGATTCTGTCATTTTAGGCAATGTTTTAGGCGCTGGTTTGGGTCAAAATATCGCCAGACAGATCCAACTGGACGCCGGTATCCCTAATGACAGAAACGCTTTTAGCGTCAATATGGTTTGCGGATCGTCTATGAAAGCTATTCAGTTAGCGCATGACAGCATCGTGCTTGGGCACGATGAGGTGGTGGTGTGCGGTGGCGTGGAGAACATGAGCGCAGCGCCTTATCTGTCGTTTGACATGCGAGAGGGGAAAAGAATGGGGAATGCGAACATGATAGATTCCATGATACATGACGGGCTATGGGATGCGTTCAATGATTACCACATGGGGATCACCGCTGATAATGTGGCTCAAGCATACCACATAAGCCGAGAAGATCAAGACGCATTCGCACTCCAATCGCAACTCAAAGCAAGAGCCGCCATTAATGCAGGGAAATTCCAAGAAGAAATCACACCCATTGAAATAGCGAATAAAAAAGGCGTGGTGGTTTTTAAAGAAGACGAATACCCTAGAGAAACGACGCTAGAATCCCTTGCAAAGCTCAAACCCGCTTTCAAAAAAGACGGATCGGTAACGGCAGGAAATTCATCAGGAATCAATGATGGCGCGAGTATTATCATTTTATGCAGTGCTCAAAAAGCGCAAAAATTGGGGTTAAAAACAATGGCAACTATCAAAGGGTTTGGTTTGGGTGGTTGCAGTCCGGATATAATGGGGATATGCCCTAGCATCGCTATTAAAAACAATCTTAAAAATGTCAAAATGAATCTCAATGACATCAATCTTTTTGAACTCAATGAAGCCTTCGCCGCGCAAAGCATAGCCGTGTTAAAAGAGCTTGAATTAAACCCTAATATCGTGAATGTGAATGGAGGCGCGATAGCCATTGGCCACCCTATTGGCGCGAGCGGCGCTAGGATTTTGGTAACTTTATTGCATGAAATGAAAAGAAGTGCTCATAGCGTGGGTTGCGCGTCATTGTGTGTGGGCGGCGGACAAGGGCTATCAGTAATAGTGGAACAAAAATAAGGAGAATGAGATGAACAAGGTTGTAACCGATTTAGACAAAGCATTGAGCGGGTTAAAAGACGGAGACACTATTTTAGTGGGCGGTTTTGGGCTGTGCGGGATACCCGAATACGCCATTGATTACATTTACAAGAAAGGCATCAAGGATTTGATTGTCGTGAGCAATAACTGCGGCGTTGATGACTTTGGGCTTGGCATTCTGTTAGAAAAAAAGCAGATTAAAAAGATCATCGCTTCCTATGTGGGGGAGAATAAGATTTTTGAATCGCAAATGCTGAACGGAGAAATTGAAGTCGTTTTGACACCGCAAGGCACGCTGGCTGAAAACTTGCGCGCTGGAGGGGCTGGGATACCCGCTTACTACACCCCAACCGGGGTTGGGACTTTGATCGCTCAAGGCAAAGAATCAAGGGAATTTAACGGCAAAGAGTATATTTTAGAAAAAGCGATCACGGGCGATTACGGGCTTATCAAAGCCTATAAAAGCGATACTCTTGGGAACTTGGTGTTTAGAAAAACGGCTAGAAACTTCAATCCCCTGTGCGCGATGGCGGCAAAAATATGCGTCGCTGAAGTGGAAGAAATTGTCCCGGCCGGGGAATTAGACCCAGATGAAATACACTTGCCAGGAATCTATGTGCAACACATCTATAAGGGCGAGAAATTTGAAAAACGGATAGAAAAAATCACGACAAGGAGCGCGAAATGAGAGAGGCTATCATTAAAAGAGCGGCAAAGGAATTAAAAGAGGGCATGTATGTGAATTTAGGGATAGGCTTGCCCACGCTTGTGGCTAATGAAGTGAGCGGGATGAATATCGTTTTCCAAAGCGAAAACGGGCTGTTAGGGATTGGCGCTTACCCTTTAGAGGGGGGCGTTGATGCGGATCTCATTAATGCAGGAAAGGAAACCATAACCGTGGTGCCGGGCGCTTCGTTTTTCAACAGCGCGGATTCATTTGCAATGATTCGTGGGGGGCATATTGATTTAGCGATTTTAGGAGGGATGGAAGTCTCGCAAAATGGGGATTTGGCTAATTGGATGATCCCTAAAAAGCTCATAAAAGGCATGGGAGGGGCTATGGATCTGGTGCATGGCGCTAAAAAAGTGATTGTCATCATGGAGCATTGCAACAAATACGGGGAGTCTAAAGTGAAAAAAGAATGCTTCTTGCCTTTAACAGGAAAAGGCGTGGTGCATCAATTGATAACGGATTTAGCGGTGTTTGAGTTTTCCAATAACGCCATGAAATTAGTGGAATTGCAAGAGGGTGTCAGCCTTGATCAAGTGAAAGAAAAAACAGAAGCTGAATTTGAAGTGCACTTATAGCTTATAAAAGGGGTGTTGATGTTTTTATTAAGGCATTTGACTTCAGCGTGCGTGTTTTTGGCGTCTAAATGTTTGCCGGACTCTTTTGTCTTGGTCACTCTTTTATCGTTTGTCGTGTTTGTTCTTGTTTATGGTTTGACAGGGCAAGACGCTTCTTCTGTCATTTCTAGTTGGGGGAATGGCGCTTGGACGCTTTTAGGTTTTTCTATGCAAATGGCTCTTATTTTGGTGTTGGGTCAGGCTTTGGCTAGCGCTAAATTAGTCCAAAAACTTTTAAAATATCTAGCGTCTTTACCTAAAGGGTATTATACGGCTTTATTGTTGGTTACTTTTCTATCGTTAATCGCTAATTGGATCAACTGGGGTTTTGGCTTAGTGATCAGCGCGATTTTTGCAAAAGAGATCGCCAAGAATGTTAAAGGGATGGATTACAGGCTGCTTATTGCTAGCGCTTATTCGGGTTTTGTCATCTGGCATGGGGGTTTATCAGGCTCTATCCCTTTAAGCGTTGCCACCCAAAATGAAAATCTATCCAAAATAAGCGCTGGGGTGATTGAAAAAGCTATTCCTATCAGTCAGACGATTTTTTCTGCATATAATTTAATCATCATAGGGATCATTCTTGTAGGGTTACCCTTTTTAATGGCAATGATTCACCCTAAGAAGGAAGAAATCATTGAGATTGACGCAAAGCTTTTAAAAGACGAATACAAGGAAACAGAACTCATTGATCACCAACAAGACAAAACGATCGCGCATTTTTTGGAAAACAGCACTCTGCTTTCTTATCTTTTGGTTTTTTTGGGTTTTGGGTATCTTGGTATTTATTTTTTTAAAGGAGGAGGGCTTAGTTTAAACATTGTCAATACGATTTTCCTTTTTTTAGGGATTTTGCTCCATAAAACCCCTTTAGCTTATGTGAAAGCGATCGATCGTTCCGCTAGGAGCGTGGCTGGGATTTTATTGCAATTCCCTTTTTATGCTGGGATTATGGGGATGATGGCAAGCCATAGCGTGGGGGGTCATTCTTTAGCGCAAATGCTTTCTTTAGCCTTCACGCACATCGCTAATGAAAAAACTTTCGCGCTCATGACTTTTTTGAGCGCAGGGATTGTCAATATTTTCATCCCGTCTGGCGGAGGGCAATGGGCGATTCAAGCTCCTATCATGCTCCCTGCAGGGCAAAGCTTGGGGGTGGATCCGGGCGTGGTTTCTATGGCTATCGCTTGGGGAGACGCTTGGACGAATATGATACAGCCTTTTTGGGCTTTGCCCGCTTTGGCCATTGCGGGTTTGGGCGCTAAAGATATTATGGGCTATTGCGTTTTGACTTTAATTTTTGTAGGCTTAGTCGTGTGTGGGGTTTTTTATTTTTTAGTGTGAGTTTTTTATGCCTAAAACCACGCTCTTTTCAATGGGGTAGAATTTCTCTTTTACCCTTTAAACGCTCTTGTAATTAAGCCTTATTTCGTTACAATAGCCAACCCCATAATAAGGAAGTGTTTTGTTTTTCAAATTTATTTTATGTTTATTATTAGGAACATTTGCATGGGCAAAAGAGGATATTCTTACCCCATTAACGCCCTCTAAACGCTATTCTATCAATTTGATGACTGAAAATGATGGTTATATCAACCCTTACATTGATGAGTATTATACCGCAGGCAACCAAATAGGCTTTTCTACTAAAGAGTTTGATTTTTCTAAAAATAAAGCGATGAAATGGACTTCGTATTTAGGATTTTTCAATAAAAGCCCTAGGGTTACTCGTTTTGGCATTTCTCTCGCCCAAGACATGTATACCCCTTCACTTGAAAACAGAAAACTGGTGCATTTGCATGACAACCACCCTTATGGGGGGTATTTGAGGGTGAATTTGAATGTGTATAACCGCCATCAAACTTTTATGGAGTTATTCACGCTTTCTTTAGGCGCAACAGGGCAAGATTCTTTGGCCGCTCAAACGCAGCGTCTCATTCATAAATGGGGTCATGACCCCCAATTTTATGGCTGGAACACGCAGCTCAAAAACGAATTTATCTTTGAATTGCACTACCAATTGCTCAAAAAAGTCCCCCTTTTAAAGACTCGTTTTTTTTCTATGGAGTTAATGCCTGGGTTTAATGTGGAATTGGGTAATGCGAGGGATTATTTCCAACTCGGCTCGCTCTTTAGGGCTGGGTATAATCTAGACGCTGATTATGGGGTCAATAAGGTCAATACCGCTTTTGATGGAGGCATGCCTTATAGCGATAAATTTTCCGTCTATTTTTTTGCAGGGGCTTTTGGGCGCTTCCAACCCCTTAACATCTTCATTCAAGGCAATAGCCCTGAAACTAGGGGCATTGCTAATTTGGAATACTTTGTTTATGCCAGTGAAATAGGAGCGGCTATGATGTGGCGCAGCTTTAGGGTGGCTTTTACGATTACCGATATTAGTAAAACCTTTCAATCCCAGCCTAAACACCACCAAATCGGCACTTTAGAATTGAATTTCGCTTTTTGATTTAATAGGTTTAATATTTTTCTTCCTATATGATATTTTTTTGAATGAACTTATTACTATTATTCACTTCACACACTAAATTTTCACTGATTGGCTTTAAAAAAAAAAAAAAAACGATTTCCATTTTAAAATCTGTCCTATAATCCAAACAGGTTACCTTGATAGGTTACCTTGAGCAACACTTTAATGATAAGGAGTCTAAACAATGAAAGACGCAAGAGTTCAGGTGATGGGTATTGATGCCGGCGGCACCATGACGGACACATTTTTTGTGAAAGAAAATGGCAGTTTCGTAGTTGGTAAAGCCCAAAGCAACCCAGAAGATGAGAGCTTAGCTATTTACAATAGCTCACAGGACGCTTTATCGCACTGGCAATCAGATGTGAATAAGGTTTATCCAGAGTTGGTCACTTGCGTGTACTCAGGCACGGCGATGCTCAATCGGGTCGTCCAAAGGCGTGGGATGGAAGTGGGCCTGATTTGCAATAAGGGTTTTGAGCAAATGCATTCTATGGGTAGGGCGTTGCAATCCTATTTGGGGTATGCGCTAGAAGAAAGGCTACACATCAACACGCACAAGTATGATGATCCGCTGATTCCTCTAAAAAGGATTAGAGGCGTTACAGAAAGAACCGATGTCAAGGGGCAAGTGGTTATCCCGGTGCGTCAAGAAGAGGTTAAAGTTGCTGTTAAGGAGCTTTTAGAAGCAGGTGCAAAGGCCATTGTGATTTGCTTGTTGCAATCTCATAAAAACGCTGAAAGTGAGAGGATCGTTAGAGATATAGCGTTAAAAGAGATTGAAAAATTGGGTAAAAATGTTCCCGTATTCGCTTCGGTGGATTACTACCCTCAAAGAAAAGAAAGCCACAGAATGAACACCACTATCTTAGAAGCTTATGCGGCTGAGCCAAGCAGGCAAACTCTCTCTAAAGTCAGCAACCGCTTCAAAGAGCATGGTGCTAAATTCGATCTTAGAGTGATGGCAACGCATGGAGGCACTATCAGTTGGAAAGCTAAAGAGCTTGCCAGAACGATCGTGAGCGGCCCTATTGGAGGCGTGATCGGATCTAAATTGCTAGGCGAAACGCTTGGTTATGACAATATTGCATGCAGCGATATTGGTGGCACGAGCTTTGATATGGCGCTTATCGTTAAGAGCAATTTCAACATCGCTTCTGACCCTGATATGGCACGCCTTGTTTTATCTCTACCGCTTGTGGCTATGGATTCCGTTGGTGCAGGTGCGGGGAGTTTTGTGCGCATTGATCCGCACAGCCGATCTGTCAAACTAGGGCCTGACAGCGCGGGGTATAGAGTTGGCACTTGTTGGAAAGACAGCGGATTAGACACGGTTTCAGTAACCGATTGCCATATTGTTTTAGGCTATTTGAACCCGGATAATTTCTTAGGCGGTTTGATTAAATTAGATGTGGATAGGGCTAAAAAACACATTAAAGAACAAATCGCTGATCCGCTAGGCATTAGCGTAGAAGATGCGGCTGCGGGTGTGATTGAGTTGCTTGATTTGGAGCTTAAAGAGTACTTGCGATCCAACATTAGTGCTAAAGGGTATAGCCCGTCTGATTTTGTGTGCTTTTCGTATGGTGGTGCAGGGCCTGTGCATACCTATGGCTATACAGAAGGATTAGGGTTTAAGGATGTGGTAGTGCCTGCGTGGGCGGCTGGATTTAGCGCTTTTGGTTGCGCTTGCGCTGATTTTGAATACAGATACGATAAGAGCGTGGATATTGCCATTCCGCAGTATTCTTCAGACAAGTCAAAAGTAGAAGCATGCAAAATCATTCAAGACGCATGGGATGAATTGACTCTCAAAGTGATTGAAGAGTTCAAGATCAATGGGTTTTCTCAAAAAGATGTGATCTTAAGACCTGGATACAGGATGCAGTATATGGGGCAATTGAATGATTTAGAGATCACTTCTCCTGTGTCAAAAGCTGCAAGCGTGGCTGATTGGGAAGAGATTGTCAAAGAATATGAAAAAACCTACGCTCGTGTTTATTCTGAATCAGCATGTTCTCCAGAGCTTGGTTTTAGCGTGACCGGCGTGATCATGCGTGGTGTTGTGGCTACGCAAAAACCTGTGATTCCGGTTGAAAAAGAGCATGGTGCTACGCCCCCAAAAGAAGCCAAAATAGGCGTTAGAAAATTCTATCGGCATAAAAAATGGGTGGATGCAGATGTGTGGCAAATGGAAAAATTATTGCCTGGAAATGAAGTCATAGGGCCTGCGATCGTGGAATCAGATGCGACCACTTTCGTGATACCCAAAGGCTTTGCGACAAGACTAGACAAACACCGATTATTCCACTTGAAAGAAATTAAATAAAGGAGTTCAAAATGGCAAATTTATTGAAAAACGGCAAAACTTTAAAACAAGCTAGAGATGAAATCCTAGCTAGGACAGAAAAAACAGGGCATTATAATGGTCTCAAAAAACTAGAGTTTAAAGAGAGAGATCCGATCGGTTATGAGAAGATGTTCTCTAAACTAAGGGGCGGTATCGTGCATGCCAGAGAAACGGCTAAAAGGATTGCGGCTAGCCCTATTGTTGAGCAAGAGGGGGAATTGTGCTTCACGCTTTATAACGCTGTAGGCGATAGCGTGCTGACTTCTACGGGTATCATTATCCATGTAGGCACTATGGGATCGGCTATCAAATACATGGTAGAGAATAATTGGGAAGACAACCCCGGTATCAACGATAAGGATATTTTCACCAACAACGACTGCGCGATTGGGAATGTGCACCCATGCGATATTATGACTCTTGTGCCTATTTTCCACGATGAAAAATTGATTGGATGGGTAGGCGGTGTTACGCATGTGATTGATACCGGTTCGGTTACTCCAGGATCGATGAGCACTGGACAGGTTCAAAGATTTGGGGATGGATACATGATCACTTGCCGTAAAACAGGAGCGAATGATGAAAGCTTTAAGGATTGGTTGCATGAATCTCAAAGATCGGTAAGAACGCCTAAATATTGGATTTTGGATGAAAGGACTAGGATTGCAGGATGCCATATGATTAGGGATTTAGTGATGGAAGTCATTAAAGAAGACGGCATTGATTCTTACATGCGATTTATTGATGAGGTGATTGAAGAAGGGAGGAGAGGCCTTATCTCTAGGATCAAATCCATGACCATACCCGGCAAGTATAGAAAGGTAGCGTTTGTGGATGTACCTTATGCGCATAAGGATATTGGCGTGTGCTCTGAATTTGCTAAGCTAGACACAATCATGCACTCTCCTGTGGAAATCACTATCAATAAAGACGCTACATGGAAATTGGATTTTGATGGCGCGTCTAGGTGGGGATGGCACTCTTTCAATTGCAACCAAGTGTCTTTCACTAGCGGTATTTGGGTGATGATGACTCAAACGCTGATACCCACTTCTCGCATCAATGATGGCGCTTATTTTGCGACTCAATTCAGACTCAAAAAAGGGACTTGGATGAATCCAGATGACAGGCGCACCGGGCATGCTTATGCGTGGCACTTCTTGGTATCAGGCTGGAGCGCTTTGTGGAGAGGCTTGTCTCAAGCGTATTACAGCCGAGGGTATTTAGAAGAGGTCAATTCTGGAAACGCTAACACTTCCAATTGGTTGCAAGGCGGTGGTATCAACCAGGATGGAGAAATCCATGCGGTGAATAGCTTTGAGACGAGTTCTTGTGGGACTGGAGCTTGTGCGATAAAAGACGGCCTAAATCACGCAGCAGCTATTTGGAATCCAGAGGGCGATATGGGCGATGTTGAAATTTGGGAAATGGCAGAGCCTCTTCTTTATTTGGGCAGGAATGTCAAAGCCAATACCGGTGGGTATGGGAAATATCGAGGCGGTAACGGGTTTGAAACCTTAAGAATGGTGTGGGGCGCGCATGATTGGACCATGTTCTTTATGGGTAATGGCTACATGAATAGCGATTGGGGTATGATGGGTGGTTATCCAGCGGCTAGTGGTTATAGGTTTGAAGCGCATAACACCAACTTAGAAAATAGGATTAAAAATAACGCTAGCTTGCCTTTGGGGGGCGATTTTAACCCAACTGATCGAGATTATGAAAAGCACATTTCTCATGCGTCTCAAGTCAAAAGGGATAAGCAATGCATCACCACCGAGAACTGCTTTGACAATTATGACTTGTATTTGAACTACATCAAAGGCGGTCCTGGATTTGGTGATCCGATTGAAAGGGATTTGAATGCGATTTTAGAAGATCTCAACAGCAAACAGCTATTGCCAGAATACGCTTACAAGGTTTATGGTGCGGTGGTGAGTCAAAATAAAGACGGCATTTGGGTAGGAGATGAAGCCAAAACGAAAGCTAGAAGAAAAGAAATTCTTGAAAACAGAAAGGCTAGATCCATACCGGTAAAACAATGGATGGAGCAAGAAAGAAACGCTATCCTTGAAAAAGAGGCTTCCAAACAGGTTAAGCACATGTATGCGACTAGCTTTGATCTCTCGCCTAAGTTTTTAAGCGATTTTAAAACATTTTGGAACTTGCCAAAGAATTGGACTGTGAAAGAAGATGAGCTTGGCGTATTCACCTATGGATCTAAATACAGGATGGATTTAAGCAAATTGCCTGATGTGCGCACGGTTGTGTTGGTTGATGAGAAATAAAAAAAGGAGAATGGTTATGTCAAAATACACACAAGAACAAATCAAAAATTTGGTAGAGGGGAACTTGGATTGGAACACTGTCTTAAAAATGCTGAGCATGCCTAAAGATCATGAAAGGTTCCAAATGTATTTGAAGGTGTTGCAAGATAAGGTAGGTTTTGATGACAAGATTGTCCTACCCTTGGGGCCACATTTGTTTGTGGTGCAAGATTCTCAAAAAAAGTGGGTTATTAAGTGTTCATGCGGTCATGCGTTTTGCACTCCAGAGGAGAATTGGAAATTGCATGCAAACATCTATGTGCGCGATACAGCAGAAAAAATGGAAGAGGTGTATCCTAAACTCTTAGCCAGTGATACTAACTGGCAAGTGTATCGAGAGTATATTTGCCCGGATTGTGGCATCCTTTTAGATGTTGAAGCCCCAACTCCTTGGTATCCTGTGATTCATGATTTTGAGCCTGATATAGAGGCGTTTTATAAAGATTGGCTAGGCATACAGCCCCCAGAAAGACACTAAGATCGCTCAATCCTTTTTATTAGAGAGGCTTTATGCCTCTTGGCCTACAAAGCTTGGGTTCATTTAACTCAAGCAAATTTTCTTCAATCCTAACAAATTTGGCTACAAATTAAAAAATTTAAGCTTTTTTCTTTTTTTTTGATTTAATACTCGGTATAATCTTAGTCCACCTAAAAGGAAAAGCTATGAAAGTAACACAAGGCATCATTAACGACTTTTTTGCCCTAACAAACATGATATTTTCTGTCCTTGTACACCAGCGAAACCACACTTGGGAAGAAGAAAATTGTGGAAAATTACTGCAAGATATTGTCAATATCTCTAAAAATAAGAAAACGCATTTTATGGGTTCTATCACTATACTTTCAATAAAATAAAGGGTGTTTTTGACTAAAAAATTCATGTCTTGGGTGGTGATCATCGGGGCTTTAATTTGCGTGCTTTTAGGGGTGTTTATCTTCTTTACTAGCATGTCGGTTAAAAAATCTTTAAGCACTTATCTTAACGCTTATTTAGAACAACGCCCCCAGATTAAGGGCGTGGGGATTGTGGGCACTCCTTTTGAATGCGAAGGGTTTTTTAAAATTGCATGCACTTCTAAAGAGCTCAGTTTTTTAGATTCTCAAAACTCCCCTATTGTGGATTTTAAAAATTTGAGCATTAAGCTCAATTCCTTAGATAAGAGCTCTCTTGTCCTTTCTGTCCATTCTCAAATCAAATCCCCTATTTTAGAGCAATCCATTCAGCAAAAAATCAGCCAAATCCCTCTAAAAGACTTGAATGCCTTATTGGAAAAAATTAAACCCACGCGCTTGAATTGCTCTTTAAAATTCAACGCTTTAGATGAAAAAACCTTAAACGACCATTTAAAATGCGATTTGACTAATGCAGAGAATATCCTTGCTTACACTTTTTTTCAAGAGGGTTTAATGGAGGTGCAAGAAAATCTCTCTCTTAAAAATATTTTTAAAACCTTGAGTTCTAAAGACGCTAAAGCCATAGAAGAGTTGCAAGACAAACTGCGTTTTTTAGCGCCAAAGTTGGGTGTTTCTATCCAAGCGCACCATCTTAAAAATCTTTTAGAAGCCTTTTATCACCAAAATAAAGAGAGTTTGGGCTTTTTTTCCCCTTATTTTAGCTTGCGTTCTCAAACCCCTAGCGTCTCTTATGAAAGCGCGTTAGCTTCTTTAGAAAACTATTTTATGGCCTTGTTCCAATCCCATTTTAAAGACGATGTAAAGCTCCAACAAAATTTTAAAGGATTGTTGCAAGCCTTTGTTTCTATGGCTAAAGACAAACGATCCCAAATCGCTCTTAACGCCCAAGCTAAAGACAACGCCAAGCTTACTTTTAACGCCTTGTTAGAAAGCCTTAGCGTGAATTTCTTTCAATCTTATAAAATAAGCCATGAGTGATTTCAAAGTCCCCTCCAAAGCTAAAGGGTTTAAACGCCTTTTTAAAGCCCTTTTTTATTCTAAAGACGGGCTTAAATGCGCATGGGCTGAAGAGAGCGCGTTCAGGCAAATTGCCATCTTGGCTCTTTTTTGTATCATTCTAGCGAGCTATATGACTAAAGATTTTTTAGAATGGGGGTTATTGATCTTGCCTTGTTTTTTATCGGTGATCATTGAATTGATCAACAGCTCTATTGAAAAGGCTGTGGATTTTACCAGCAAAGAGTTCCACCCTTTAGCTAAAAAGGCTAAAGACATGGCCAGTTCAGCCCAACTGATAGGGCTTATTTTTTGGGCTTTCATTTGGGGGCGTTATCTTTTAACGCTTTATTTGAAGTAATTAAATTTTAGGGAGACACATGCAAGATAATTTAATCAATGAAACAAAAAATATTGTAGAAGTGGGGATTGATTCTTCTATTGAAGAGAGCTATTTAGCTTATTCAATGAGCGTGATCATAGGGCGCGCTTTACCGGACGCTAGAGATGGCTTAAAGCCTGTGCATAGGCGTATTTTGTATGCGATGCATGAATTAGGCCTTACTTCCAAAGTCGCTTATAAAAAAAGCGCTAGGATCGTGGGTGATGTGATTGGTAAATACCACCCCCATGGCGATAACGCGGTTTATAATGCGTTAGTGAGAATGGCGCAAGATTTTTCTATGCGCTTGGAATTAGTGGATGGGCAGGGCAACTTTGGCTCTATTGATGGCGATAACGCTGCAGCGATGCGTTATACTGAAGCCAGAATGACTAAGGCGAGTGAAGAAATTTTAAGGGATATTGATAAAGACACCATTGATTTTGTGCCTAATTACGATGACACCTTAAAAGAGCCAGATATTTTACCAAGCCGTCTGCCTAACCTTTTAGTCAATGGGGCTAATGGGATCGCCGTAGGCATGGCGACTTCTATCCCCCCTCACAGGATTGATGAAATCATAGACGCTTTAGTGCATGTCTTAGAAAACCCTAACGCTGAATTAGATGAAATTTTGGAATTTGTCAAAGGGCCTGATTTTCCTACTGGTGGGATCATCTATGGCAAGACTGGCATTGTTGAAGCCTATAAAATGGGGCGAGGGCGTGTGAAAGTGCGGGCTAAAGTGCATGTGGAAAAAACAAAAAATAAAGAAATCATCGTTTTAGATGAAATGCCTTTTCAAACCAATAAAGCCAAATTAGTGGAACAAATCAGCGATTTAGCGCGAGAAAAGCAAATTGAAGGCATTAGCGAAGTGCGCGATGAAAGCGATAGAGAGGGAATTAGAGTGGTGATTGAATTAAAAAGAGACGCGATGAGTGAAATTGTCTTAAACCACCTCTACAAACTCACCACTATGGAGACCACTTTTAGCATCATTTTACTCGCTATTTATAATAAAGAGCCTAAGATTTTCACGCTTTTAGAGTTGTTGCGCCTTTTCTTAAACCACAGAAAAACCATTATTATAAGACGCACGATTTTTGAATTAGAAAAGGCTAAGGCCAGAGCGCATATTTTAGAGGGCTATTTGATCGCCTTGGACAATATTGATGAAATCGTACAACTCATTAAAACAAGCCCAAGCCCAGAAGCGGCTAAAAATACCTTAATGGAGCGTTTTACTTTGAGCGAGATCCAAAGCAAAGCCATTTTAGAAATGCGTTTGCAACGCTTAACAGGCCTTGAAAGGGATAAGATCAAAGAAGAATACCAAAACCTGCTAGAGCTTATTGATGATCTCAATGGCATTTTAAAGAGCGAAGATCGCTTGAATGAAGTCGTCAAAACAGAGCTTTTAGAAGTCAAAGAGCAGTTTTCTTCTCCAAGGCGCACTGAAATTCAAGAATCGTATGAAAGTATTGACACAGAAGATTTGATCGCTAATGAGCCTATGGTGGTGAGCATGAGCCATAAAGGCTATGTGAAAAGAGTGGATCTAAAAGCTTATGAAAAGCAAAATCGTGGCGGTAAAGGCAAGCTTTCAGGCAGCACTTATGAAGACGATTTCATTGAAAACTTTTTTGTGGCTAACACGCATGATATTTTGCTCTTTATCACCAATAAGGGGCAATTGTATCATTTGAAAGTCTATAAAATCCCAGAAGCGAGCCGGATCGCTATGGGTAAAGCCATTGTGAATTTAATTTCGCTCGCTCCGGATGAAAAAATCATGGCGACTCTAAGCACTAAAGACTTTAGCGATGAACGCTCTTTAGCTTTCTTCACGAAAAATGGCGTGGTGAAGCGCACCAATTTGAGCGAATTTGGCGGTAATAGGAGTTATAGCGGTATCAGAGCGATTGTTTTGGATGAAGGCGATGAATTAGTGGGCGCAAAAGTTGTGGATAAAAACGCTAAGCATTTGCTCATCGCATCGCATTTGGGTATTTTCATTAAATTCCCTTTAGAAGATGTGCGCGAGATTGGAAGAACTACTCGTGGGGTTAGAGGGATTAAGCTGAATGAAAATGATTTTGTTGTCAGCGCGGTCGTCATTAGCGATGACAGCAACAAGCTTTTGAGCGTGAGCGAGAACGGGCTTGGCAAACAAACCTTAGCTGAAGCGTATAGGGAGCAATCTCGTGGAGGTAAGGGGGTCATTGGCATGAAGCTCACTCAAAAAACTGGTAATTTGGTGGGCGTTATCAGCGTGGATGATGAAAACCTGGATTTGATGATCCTTACTGCGAGCGCGAAAATGATTAGAGTTTCCATTAAAGACATTAGAGAAACCGGAAGAAATGCCAGTGGAGTAAAACTCATAAACACCGCTGATAAAGTCGTGTATGTCAATTCTTGCCCTAAAGAAGAAGAGCCAGAAAATTTAGAAACCTCTTCGGCGCAAAATTTGTTTGAGTGATGCGTTTCTTTTCATTCTGTTATTTTTTATTTTATTTTTTAGGGGTTTCTTTACATGCCCTAAGCCCCCTAGAAGAACAAGAATTTTTAATTTCGTACCGCTTGAAAATCGTTGATTCCAGGGTGATGGGTGAAGAGTATTCTGTTTCTAAACCTATCGTTAGCCGCATCAAAACAGCCCCCTATGTCTTAGACTATCATTGCTCTATCATTGCTCGCAACTTACCCGATTTGAAAAACCCCTTGCTCCAAACCAAACTAGAACGCTTCCTTTTAGAAATAGCGTTAAAAAAAGAAAAAGAGCGAGTCATTGATTGTATTTTAAAAAGCCAAGTCGCTATCACGCATTATGATCATAGCTATAAAAACGGCACCACTACCACGAGCATTCTTAACCTCAAAGCTTTAAGCGTTAAAGCGAGTTTAGAGGGGGATATGCTGTCTTTAGATATTTTTAGAAAGGAAGAAGAATGAAAATCGCCATTGTAGAAGATGATATTAACATGCGTAAAAGCCTGGAGCTTTTTTTTGAGCTTCAGGATGATTTAGAGATTGTGAGTTTTAAAAACCCTAAAGACGCTTTAGCCAAACTTGATGAAAGCTTTGATTTAGTCATCACGGATATTAACATGCCCCATATGGACGGCTTGGAATTTTTACGCCTTTTAGAGGGCAAGTATGAATCCATTGTGATCACCGGTAATGCGACCTTGAATAAAGCCATTGATTCCATTCGTTTAGGCGTGAAAGATTTTTTCCAAAAGCCTTTTAAACCAGAATTGCTTTTAGAGTCTATTTATCGCACCAAAAAAGTTTTAGAATTTCAAAAAAAACACCCTCTAGAAAAACCTTTAAAAAAACCACACAAACACAGCTTTTTAGCCACTTCAAAAGCTTTAGAAGAGAGCAAACGACAGGCCTTAAAAGTCGCAAGCACGGACGCTAATGTCATGCTATTAGGCGAAAGCGGGGTGGGTAAGGAGGTTTTTGCTCATTTCATCCACCAGCATTCTCAGCGCTCCAAGCACCCTTTTATCGCAATCAACATGTCCGCTATCCCAGAGCATTTATTAGAAAGCGAGCTTTTTGGGTATCAAAAAGGGGCGTTCACGGACGCCACAGCGCCTAAAATGGGGCTTTTTGAAAGCGCGAATAAAGGCACGATCTTTTTAGATGAAATCGCTGAAATGCCCCTTCAATTGCAAAGCAAACTTTTAAGAGTGGTTCAAGAAAAAGAAATCACGCGCCTTGGGGATAATAAGAGCGTTAAAATTGATGTTCGTTTCATTTCCGCTACCAACGCTAACATGAAAGAAAAAATCGCTTCAAAAGAATTTAGAGAAGATTTGTTTTTCCGCTTGCAAATCGTGCCTATAACTATCGCGCCTTTAAGAGAGAGAGTAGAAGAGATTCTACCCATTGCTGAAATCAAGCTTAAAGAAGTGTGCGAGGCTTATCATTTGGGGCCAAAATCTTTTTCAAAAAACGCCGCCAAACGCCTTTTAGAATACTCTTGGCATGGGAATGTGCGAGAGCTTTTAGGAGTCGTGGAAAGAGCGGCGATTTTAAGCGAAGGAGCAGAAATCCAAGAAAAAGATTTGTTTTTGGAAAGGTAGTTTGTAGAACTTCTTTGTAATCGCAACTAGAATAAGTTTAATAAATTTTAGCCATCACGCTATAATTTCATGGAGTTACATGGTTTGTTGTGTAACAAATTGAGTAAAAAAGTGGATAGATTTGGCTATAGAGCGATTGGTGTTGGAGTGGATAAGGAAACTAACGGAGTTATTGTTCAATTGAATAAAGAAACGATGGTTAGATTGAATAGCAAAACCGCTTTACATTCTGCAATGGTAGCTCTTATAAAATCATTGATGTTCTTAACAATAAAGATGGTGATTTTATCAATTGCAGATTGTTTATCGTTAAGGAATTAGGGGTTGATGAGTGTTTGGGGTTTTATGCGCCTACTGTGATTGGTAATAACAACACCACTCTTGCTGATTTGCTTGAAAATGATGAGCCTACGATATATTATGAAGCCAATTCTGCAAATATCAGGCGTTTTTTGGATAGAGGGTCTTACAACATTGAGTGGTTGATGAGGAAGTGTTTGGGGGTTGGGTTTAGGAGTTGTAAGGTAGAGCGGATATAAGGAACGGAATTTGTGATCAAATTCCGCTATAAAAAGTGGGGATCTGTGATTGATAGAGAAGTTAAAAGGCAATTCCCCAAATATCTTAAAGACTCAAAAAAGGCAGCCGTTAAAATGACAAGCAAGGTGTTTTACGAGTTGTTGAAGGGGTCTCTGCCCATTCAGGCGATTATCATGCGGAAGGAAAACAATAATAAATAAAATCTTGTTGGGTTTTAATCTTCTTATTTTTTTAAATTAAAAGTCATTTTTTAAACCCTAAGACCGCACTACAAAAATTATCGCTCCATTAAAATCAAGTTTTTTACTATTGATTATAAAAAATGTTTTTTAGCATTTTTTATAATTTATGATCAACACTTAATGATAATAAAGCCGTTCTTTCAAACTTTCATGCGAGGGTTTTAAAGGCATGGCTTCTTTGCTAACTCTTGCATGATCAAGCGGCTATTATTGCCGCTAGCCTTGTGATTTTAAGACAATGACGCTAATGTTTCTAATCTCTAATGTTTAGCTATCTGTTATTTTATTCAGCCATACATCGTTTCTACAAGCAAACCCCATGCAAGCTATTCCAATTCCAAAGCTAAAAATTTTCCCGTGTAGCTTTGGGTTTTTTCGCAATTTTTTGCCACCTCTAAAGGCGTGCCGCTCGCAATGACTTTCCCGCCCTTATCCCCCCCATCAGGCCCCATGTCTATAATGTAATCAGCGTTTTTGATGATGTCTAAATTATGCTCAATCACTATCATGGAATTGCCTAACGCCACTAAAGAATGCAAGACTTGTAAAAGGTGATTCACATCTTCAAAATGCAAACCGGTGGTAGGCTCATCTAAAATATAAAGGGTTTTGCCTGTGTCTTTTTTGCTCAATTCTTTAGCTAATTTGATCCTTTGAGCCTCCCCCCCGCTTAAAGTCGTAGCGTTTTGCCCTAAAGTGATATAGCCCAAGCCCACATCTATAAGGGTTTTTAACTTCACAGCGATTTTAGGGAATTTAGCAAAAAATTCATAGGCTTCTTCCACGCTCATGTTCAACACATCGGCAATGGATTTGCCTTTTACCTTGATTTCTAAAGTTTGGGGGTTGTATTTAGCGCCCTTACAGCTATCGCATTGGACCAACACATCAGGCAAAAAGTGCATTTCTATTTTAATATCCCCATCGCCTTGGCATTTCTCGCACCGCCCCCCTTTAACATTAAAGCTAAAACGGCTCGCGCTATAGCCTAAAATTTTAGCTTCTTTTTGCTCGGCAAATAAAATCCTGATTTCATCCATCACTCCTGTATAAGTGGCAGGGTTGCTTCGTGGGGTTTTGCCTATGGGGGCTTGGTCTAAATAAATCACTTTATCCAAATGTTCCAACCCTACAATCTCCACCCCATTCAAGCTTTGAATTTTTTTAGCATGGTTTAAAAGGGTTTGAGCGGTGGGTAAAAGGGTTTGTAAAATCAGCGAGCTTTTACCGCTCCCGCTCACCCCAGTAATGCACACCAATTGTTTTAAAGGGATTTGAACGCTCAAATTCTTAATGTTATTGATATTGACATTTTTAATTTCTAAAAAATGCTTTTCTTTAGGGAGTTCCAATTTAGGGCGCTCAATCTTTTTAGTGCCGTTGAGATACAAAGCGGTAGAATGGTTGTTTTGCAATAAATCTTTTACGCTCCCGCTAAAAACCACTTCACCCCCATGCCTTCCAGCCTTTGGCCCAATATCCACAACAAAATCCGCATGCTTAATCGTCTCTTTATCATGCTCTACGACAATGAGCGTGTTCCCCTTTTTTTGTAAATTCCTAAGGGTGTTGATGAGTTTGAGCGTGTCTTTTTCATGCAAACCAATGCTAGGCTCGTCTAAAACATACAAAACCCCCGTCAAACCGCTCCCAATTTGACTAGCGATTCGTATCCTTTGGCTCTCCCCTCCACTAATCGTTCGCGCATCCCTCCCTAAAGTCAAATACCCTAGCCCCACATCGTATAAAAAAAACACCCTTTCTAAAATCTCTTTTAAAATGGGTTCAGCGATCTTTTTTTCTTGCTCGTTAAGATAGCTAAAATGCGTGGGATCATTAAAAAAATGATAAACCTCTTCAATAGGCTTAGTTAAAAAATCCGCCATTTTCAAGCCAGCGACTTGGACGCTCAAACTTGAAGCTTTCAAACGATGCCCCTTGCATGAAGAACAGGTTTTTTCGCTCATGTAATCGCTCAAATCCTTTTGCTCTTTAAACATGTCATAAGCGATTTGGATAATGCCTTTCCAAGGGCGTTTTAAAGAGCTGTTTTTAAAATGAAAGCTGATTTCAGTGCCATTCCCATACAAAAGAGCGTCCTGTTGCTCTTTATTCAATTCGTTAAAACAAAGCGCGCTGTCAATGCCATTATATTCGCAAAAGCCCTCAAACATTTGAGCGTAATAACTGCGGTTATACCCAAAAATCACTTTAATCGCTCCTTGATTTAAAGGCGTGTTAGGATCTAAAATCTTACTAATATCTAAGCTGAATTTTGTCCCCAAACCCAAACAGCTCTCGCACGCCCCTTTAGGCGAATTGAATGAAAAACTCAAAGGCTCTAATTCTTCAAAACTCATCTTGCATTTAAAGCATGCCTTATGCTCGCTGTAATGCTTCCTGATACTTGGCGCGTTGTCTTGCAAGATTTCCACTTCTAATTCCCCATAGCTTTCTTTAAGGGCTTTTTCTATTGCGCTAGCGATCCGTGAAGAATTTTCGCTATTGATAACCACCCTATCCACCACCGCTTCAATGGTGTGTTTTTTGGTTTTGTGCAAATGGATTTCTTCATCTAAACGCACCATCACCCCATCAACAAAAGCCCTCACATACCCCTTTAAACGCAAGCTCTCTAATTTATCGTTAAACGAACCTTTTTTATCTTTAATAATGGGGGCTAGAATAATGATTTTAGAATTTTCTTCTAAATGACAGATTTGAGAAATAATATCGCTCGCGCTCATAGAACTAATAGGCTCTAAACATGTGGGGCAAAATTGCTCCCCAACCCTTGCAAACAACAACCTTAAATAATCATAAATCTCAGTGATCGTCCCCACAGTGGATCTAGGGTTTTTAGAAGTGGTTTTTTGATCAATAGCAATCGCTGGGGTTAGGCCTTCAATTTTATCCACATTAGGCTTACCCACTTTGTCTAAAAATTGCCTCGCATAGCTGGATAAACTCTCTAAATAGCGCCTTTGGCCTTCAGCGTATAAAGTGTCAAACGCCAGAGTGGATTTACCCGAACCGCTTAATCCGGTAAAAACAACAAATTGGTTTTTAGGGATTTCTAAAAAAATATTTTTGAGATTATTTTCCCTAGCCCCTTGAATAATGATCTTATCCATAATGGTTTTATGTTGCAAGAGTTTCCTTAAAATTCCTTAAAATAAGAAAGTGGATTAAAAGGAGCTATTATACTTCAAAAAAGAATGGTTTTATTATCATTTCTTATTCATAAGAGTTAAAAATATTTGCTTGATTAAGGATAAACATGCTATTATTTTGTGAGAAAATTTTAAAGATAGGAATGTAAAGGAATGGAATTTATGAAAAAGTTTGTAGCTTTAGGGCTTCTATCCGCAGTTTTAAGCTCTTCGTTGTTGGCCGAAGGTGATGGTGTTTATATAGGGACTAATTATCAGCTTGGGCAAGCCCGTTTGAATAGTAATATTTATAATACAGGGGATTGCACAGGGAGTGTTGTAGGTTGCCCCCCAGGTCTTACCGCTAATAAGCATAATCCAGGAGGCACCAATATCAATTGGCACTCCAAATACGCTAATGGGGCTTTGAATGGTTTTGGGTTGAATGTGGGTTATAAGAAGTTCTTCCAGTTCAAGTCATTGGATATGACAAGCAAGTGGTTTGGTTTCAGAGTGTATGGGCTTTTTGATTATGGGCATGCCACTTTAGGTAAGCAAGTTTATGCACCTAATAAAATCCAGTTGGATATGGTTTCTTGGGGTGTGGGGAGCGATTTGTTAGCTGATATTATTGATAAAGACAACGCTTCTTTTGGTATTTTTGGTGGGGTCGCTATCGGCGGTAACACTTGGAAAAGCTCAGCGGCAAACTATTGGAAAGAGCAAATCATTCAAGCTAAAGGTCCTGATGTTTGTACCCCTACTTATTGTAACCCTAACGCTCCTTATAGCACCCAAACTTCAACCGTCGCTTTTCAGGTATGGTTGAACTTTGGGGTGAGAGCCAATATTTACAAGCATAATGGCGTAGAGTTTGGCGTGAGAGTGCCGCTACTCATCAATAAATTTTTGAGTGCGGGTCCTAACGCTACTAATCTTTATTACCATTTGAAACGGGATTATTCGCTTTATTTGGGGTATAACTACACTTTTTAAACCCTTTAAAAGGGTGTCTTTAAGCCCTTTTTAGTCTTTATGAAAAGGGTTTTGGTTTGAATTTTCACACCTTAAAAAGCTAAAATTGATTATAAAGAAACTTTTGAGCGTAACCAACAAAACCAATACCATTGAGTAGGCATTTGGAAAATTCATCTAGGGGTTTTAAGGGGGTTGTTTGCAAGAAATAGAAAATCTGCACCAAAGCGTTTTGTTGCAAGAAGTTTTGCAAGCGTTCACGCCTTTAGAAGAAGGGGTTTTGATTGATTGCACTTTAGGGTTAGGGGGGCATTCTAAAGCCCTTTTATCCCAAAAACCGCACCTGAAACTCATTGGCATTGATAAAGATAAGTTCGCTCAAGAAATCGCTAAAGAACGATTGAAAGCCTTTGAAGGGCGTTATAATCTCTTAAGTGGAGGGTTTGCCAAACGCTTTAAAGAAGCCCTAGAAATTCATGACGATCGAATCAAGGGGGTTTTAGTGGATTTAGGGGTGAGCTCCTTACAGCTTGATGATGATAACAGAGGGTTTAATTTCCATTCGCACGCTTTGGATATGCGCATGGATTTGGAGAGCGATTTAAACGCTCAAAAAGTCATCAACTCTTATCCTGTAATAGCGTTAGAAAAAATCTTTAGAGACTATGGCGAGATCAAAGAATACAAAAAAATCGCCCACAAAATTGCAGAAAGGCGCGCTAAAAAACCCTTTAAAGACGCTAAGGATTTGAGCGAGTTTTTAAGCTCTTTTTCTAAAAATAAAAAAATCCATCCAGCGACTTTGGTGTTTCAAGCCATCCGCATAGAAGTCAATAGCGAATTAGAAGAGTTAAAAGAGTTTTTACAATGTGCTAGAAACCTTAAGGGAGCGATTCTATGCGTGATTTCTTTTCATTCTTTAGAAGACGCGTTAGTGAAAAACGCCTTCAAAGATTACGCTAAAAATTGCATTTGCGATCCTTCAAGTTTCAAATGCACTTGCTCTAACAACCACGCTTTAGGCGCAATTTTAACCAAAAAGCCCATCACTCCAAGCCTAGAAGAAATTAAAAACAACAGGCGTTCACGAAGTGCTAAAATGAGGGTTTTTCAATTCAAACCATGAATAAGCCAATGAGTAAGCCATGAGTATAAAAAGCCATTCTTCAAATGAAAAAGAACGCTTTGCGCGCATAGAAGAGGACGAAAAGAAAGAATTATTTGCTGGAACTACCAATGAAAATTCGCACGGCCTTTCTTTAATGGCTTTAATAGGGGTGTTGGTTTTTGGGGGTGCGTTTTTAGCTCTGTTAGCGCCTAAAATCTATTTAAGCAATAATATCTATTATATTAGCCGTAAAATCAACACCCTAGAAGATCAAAAACGCCTGCTTTTAGAAGAACAACAAATCCTAAAAAACGAATTAGAAAAAGAGCGTTTTAAATACTATATAGAGAATAGTGAAAATATTGGCGATATTGCGTTTTAAGTGAAAACCCCCCTATCCCCTTAAGAGAGCCTAATTAATGGTAAATCATTTTAAATTATTTTAACATAAAGACTTATTTTAAAATTTTGTTTCAATATGAAATTTTAATCCCTTGTAAAAACTTTAAATTTCAAAAAACAAGCAAACAATCCCCTTAAATTGTATAATAAAAACACTTTAAGCCAACAAAGGATAACCATGAGAAAACGATTCACTCCATTTTTGTTATTCAGGAAATAATATAGATGAAAAAAACGATTTCAGCGTTGTTTTTATCAGCGTGCATAGGGTTATCGTCTGTTTATGCAGATAACGCTTTGATTTTACAAACCGATTTTAGCCTAAAAGATGGGGCTGTCTCGGCGATGAAAGGTGTCGCTTTCAGCGTTAATTCCAATCTTAAAATCTTTGATTTAACGCACGAAATCCCCCCGTATAACATCTGGGAAGGCGCTTACCGCTTGTATCAGACCGCTAGTTATTGGCCAAAAGGTTCGGTATTTGTGAGCGTAGTTGATCCGGGCGTAGGCACTAAGCGTAAATCGGTGGTATTGAAAACTAAAAACGGCCAGTATTTCGTCTCGCCGGATAACGGCACGCTGACTTTGGTGGCGCAAACTTTTGGGATTGATAGCGTGCGTGAAATTGATGAAAAAGCTAACCGCTTGAAAGGTTCTGAAAAATCCTATACTTTCCATGGTCGTGATGTGTATGCTTACACTGGGGCGCGCTTGGCTTCTGGAGCGATCGCATTCGAGCAGGTCGGGCCAGAGCTTCCCGCAAAAGTTGTTGAAATTCCTTACCAAAAAGCGAAAGCAACAAAAGGGGAGGTGAAGGGTAATATCCCGATTCTTGATATTCAATACGGCAATGTTTGGAGCAATATCAGCGATAAACTGCTTAATCAAGCAAAAATCAAACGCAACGATATATTGTGTGTAACCATTTCTAAAGGTTCCAAGAAAAAATACGAAGGGAAAATGCCGTATGTTGCGAGCTTTGGCGGTGTTTTAAAAGGCCAGCCGTTGGTCTATTTAAACAGCTTGTTGAATGTTTCCGTGGCGCTGAATAGGGATAATTTCGCGCAAAAATATCAAATTAAATCCGGTGCTGACTGGAATATTGATATAAAAAAGTGCACTAAGTAAAGCGTTTTTGAGAAAAATTAAGGGGGAGTTAAAGATTTCAACTATCAAACTTTCATTAACACAGCCTGATTAATTTTAAATAAACCCTAAAACAAACGCTTGTTTTTAAAATTTTGTTTCAATATGAAACACTA
>NZ_VEZH01000030.1:0-2558 GCF_006440215.1 Helicobacter pylori
CTCCTTGATAAAAATTTTTAAAATCCGCTACAATCGCTTGTTTAATGTTCTTTATCTTTTCAACATGGCGTTGTTCCTCCTTGTTGTGGTGTGAAGCACTAAAAACAGACCCTTTATTTTTGAGTGATCGCATCATTTAATGTCCTTTAAAAGAGCGTTTTTAAAAGCTTGAATGGCGCTTTCATCCACCAATTCAGCGATACGATAATGCACGATCAAAAAGTCTAGTAATTTTTCACTCCTTTCTTTGATTTGCACGACTCCAAAAGAAGCGTTTTTGGCCACTTCTTTTTCACTATAAGAGCCTTTTATGTATTCCTTTCTTTTTTCATCAAAAGGCTTGTTGCTTAAAGAGCTGTTAGCGTTTTTAGGGATTAAGAGCAAGTTCCCTAAAGCATGCACGATGTGGGGATTTTTAGCCCAATTTTTTTCTTTATCGCTATAGCCTTGATCGGGTTTTTGGGGCAAGATATGTTCAATGCTTTCTATACTGCTATCAAAATTCAGAGTCGTTTCAGGGTTATGGCGCAACTCGTATTCATAAAGCAAGTAATTCAGTGCCTTGCCCCACCTATACCATTTTTCAGTATTCTTTTTAGAATGGATATTCTCTTCAAGCAATTCTAAAGCGCTATTTTTTGTTTTATTGAAAAAACTCTTTTCTAGCGTTGGAAGATCTTTAATGGCGGTATTTTCTTCCCCATCTCTATACGCTTTGAACGCTCTAAAAGCTGGTTCAATCCATTCGTTTTTGACCGTATTCTTGCCAGCAACCCCATAGACTAAAAACCCGAAACGCTCTAAATACTCTAATAAGCCCTCTAATTCTTGGGTGGTATAAGGCTGTTCATTAGCACTCCTTCCAACAAGCTGTATGGTTAAAAGAGAGAGCAATAAGGGCAGAAAAGCGTTATCGCTCAAAGCGTTTAAGCGCCGCATTTTGTCTAACAAGTTGCGCATTTTAGGCGTGATTTCCATCTCAAGCTTTCTATTGTCATCAAAAATAAGGGCGATAGACTTTTCATCAAGCGTGTGCAAGAAATGCCAAACCTTAGAAGAATAAGAAAGATAAAATAACAAATCGTCTATTTTTTCATATTCGTCATTAAAGTTGGTGTTGTCGGTATATCTTTTATGAGCGTTAAACTCCATTTCCAATAACCTCTTCTTAAAATCCCCTTTCTCGCCATAATAATATGCCACAAAATGCTTTAAAAAACCCTCTAAATGATCGTCTTTAAAATGCCTCAAATCGTAATAAATCCTGGTGTAAGTGTCATTGATTTCGTTTTGAAGCTTTTCTAATTTTTTGCCATCGCAAATCTTGTGCGCCACAAAATGCAAGCGGTTTTTAAACAATTCTAAAGTGGATAGATCCTTACCACGATTGTTAATCGTTTCAAAAGAACTGAATGGATCAATTCGGTTATCGTTCAATTCCACCACGCTAAAAAGCATTTTCTTTATAAGGGTATCAAACATTTTTTCAAGCGTTCCAACAGGCGTATCGCTGATTTTTTCTTTAAAAAATGTATAAGCGTCAATCAAATTTTTAGCGTAATAAAAAGAAGTTTTGAACGCTTTTAAATCTTTTTCTTCTTCAGTGATCGCCCTAAAAGCTTCACTCAAACCATAATACTTATAAGACAGAATGGGTTCAAGGTTGATTAAAGAATACTTTTTATCTTTATTTTGGGTGGTTTTTGCTAAAAGACCTAGTAAGATTAGGCTTGTAGCCAATCGTTGCTGGCCGTCTATGATTTCAAAAGCGCTATTTTCAAACTCATTTTCAAGCTCTCTTAAGGTTAGGCTGTGCATGTAATGGAATTTATCTCCCAACTTGGACACATGCTCTAAATCGTTCCAAAAATCCTTTAATTGCCTTTCCTGCCATGCATACCCCCTTTGATAGCTGGGGATTTCAAACACGCCTTTTTCAATCACTCCGTCTAAATTTAACAATTCCATTAAAATCCTTTCATAAGTTTATGGGTAAAAACCCATAACCCCTTTTAATTTTTTCGCTCAATCAGTTTTGGTTGTCCAAGTCGGGTGCTGTGCGTGAAATGCCAAGTGTTTTTATTGACTAATTCTTCGTATTCCTGGCTCCCTTTTTGAGCGCAAACGCCCTCAACCTTTAGCGCTCCCTTTTCATCAATCCCAATAGTGTCATGGTCAATCTTTAGGGCAAAAACGCTCCGTTGGACTTCAGCCCCTCTAGTCGTTGAATCCTCATTCACAATGCCAATGATATAATCCGCTTTACGCATGAGTTCAAAATGCTTGTGCTGAGCCGCTTTGTCCCGTCGTGAGCGAAAATAATCTAAAGTGCATTCATCGCACCACTCTTTAAAATCCTCATTTCCTGGAATAGTTCCTTTATACGCGCCTGAAACCATGCACAACAACAAATTGTATTTTTCATGCGCTTTTAAATCTTCTAACTGAGCCATCACTTCTCCTTTAAATTTAACTCTGTAAGCCCCACTGATGTAAAAATGGGGCTTATCGAATCAAATGGTTCAAAAATGTTGCGCGGGTTAATGAAAGGGGGAATA
>NZ_VEZH01000031.1:0-2206 GCF_006440215.1 Helicobacter pylori
AAATATAAAAACACTAACAACTAAAAATATAAGCATTAAGAAATAACAAACAATAAGCAAGCAAATATTAAACAAAACCAAATAAAAACAAAGGAGATAACAAATAAGAAAGAATAAGCCCAATCTTTCAAAACTAAGCAACAAGAAGTTCTTTTGTCAGGTAATACTCTTGGCTTTTAACAAGCGAATGTTAAAAGCTTTTCTCTAGAAAGGAGGTGATCCAACCGCAGGTTCACCTACGGTTACCTTGTTACGACTTCACCCCAGTCGCTGTGTGTGCCGTGGGCAGTAGCCAATTTAGCATCCTGACTTAAGGCAAACACAACTCCCATGGTGTGACGGGCGGTGAGTACAAGACCCGGGAACGTATTCACCGCAACATGGCTGATTTGCGATTACTAGCGATTCCAGCTTCATGCAGGCGAGTTGCAGCCTACAATCCGAACTGAGAGGTGTTTTGAAGATTGGCTCCACTTCGCAGTATTGCTTCTCTTTGTGCACCCCATTGTAGCACGTGTGTAGCCCTAGGCGTAAGGGCCATGATGACTTGACGTCGTCCCCACCTTCCTCCTCCTTACGGAGGCAGTATCCTTAGAGTTCTCAGCATGACCTGTTAGCAACTAAGAAGGGGGGTTGCGCTCGTTGCGGGACTTAACCCAACATCTCACGACACGAGCTGACGACAGCCGTGCAGCACCTGTTTTCAAGGTCTAGCAAGCCAGACACTCCACTATTTCTAGCGGATTCTCTCAATGTCAAGCCTAGGTAAGGTTCTTCGTGTATCTTCGAATTAAACCACATGCTCCACCGCTTGTGCGGGTCCCCGTCTATTCCTTTGAGTTTTAATCTTGCGACCGTACTCCCCAGGCGGGATGCTTAATGCGTTAGCTGCATTACTGGAGAGACTAAGCCCTCCAACAACTAGCATCCATCGTTTAGGGCGTGGACTACCAGGGTATCTAATCCTGTTTGCTCCCCACGCTTTCGCGCAATCAGCGTCAGTAATGTTCCAGCAGGTCGCCTTCGCAATGAGTATTCCTCTTGATCTCTACGGATTTTACCCCTACACCAAGAATTCCACCTACCTCTCCCACACTCTAGAATAGTAGTTTCAAATGCAGTTCTATGGTTAAGCCATAGGATTTCACACCTGACTGACTATCCCGCCTACGCGCTCTTTACGCCCAGTGATTCCGAGTAACGCTTGCACCCTCCGTATTACCGCGGCTGCTGGCACGGAGTTAGCCGGTGCTTATTCGTTAGATACCGTCATTATCTTCTCTAACAAAAGGAGTTTACAATCCTAAAACCTTCATCCTCCACGCGGCGTTGCTGCTTCAGGGTTTCCCCCATTGAGCAATATTCCCTACTGCTGCCTCCCGTAGGAGTCTGGACCGTGTCTCAGTTCCAGTGTGTCCGTTCACCCTCTCAGGCCGGATACCCGTCATAGCCTTGGTAAGCCATTACCTTACCAACAAGCTGATAGGACATAGGCTGATCTCTTAGCGATAAATCTTTCCCCCGTAGGGAGTATCTGGTATTAATCATCGTTTCCAATGGCTATCCCAAACTAAGAGGCACATGACCTATGCGTTACTCACCCGTGCGCCACTAATCAGCATTCTAGCAAGCTAGAAGCTTCATCGTTCGACTTGCATGTATTAGGCACGCCGCCAGCGTTCACTCTGAGCCAGGATCAAACTCTCCATAAAAGTGTTTGTCCTAAAGCTCTTTTGTTTTTTGATAGGCTGTTGTTATTCCTAACAACAGCTTTAGCGTATCACAAGAACTCGTTTTATACTTTATTGAATAAAACGGGTTGTGTTCTTAAGTATTACAACAACAAAACAGAAAGAAACTTTTTAAAAAGGTTTAGCCAAACGCTAACCTAAAAATACTCTCATGCCATTCAGTCATCAATCATAATGATATAATCATCATAATCAATGAAATTGACTGGCACTGGTTTGGATAAGAATTTCTTATAAAAGAATGGGAGTTGTTCAAACCCTCACTCTATTTAGTCAGTCATTACTTATTTTGTTTTAGAATATCCCTTTAAAAAGAACTTCTATCAATTTGCTTAGTTTTCAAAGATCGTTTGCTTTAAACAGCTATCCTTGTAAGGTATCAAGCGGCTTTTTAAAGCCCTTGCTGAAACAAGGAAATGAAAGTATAGTCATAGAAAGCTTAAGGTTTGCTTAAA
>NZ_VEZH01000032.1:0-2195 GCF_006440215.1 Helicobacter pylori
CTATAATTTCTTCACTTTTTCATTAAGGGATTTTATGCAAGACTCATTCACTCAAAAGTGAATGAGTCTTGCATAAAATCCCTTAATGAAAAAGTGAAGAAATTATAGCGTAAAGTTTTGAGATTAATTTTAAGGGTGTAAGCGAACAATTGAATGAAAATCAAATAAAGTTTTAGTTTTAATATTTAATGGAATAAAACCCTTAAAATCAAAAAGCGCTTCTTTTTCTTTGCTATAATCAATCTCAAAAAACCAACTTTTTTAAAATAAAGGAATGATTATGCAAGAGATTTTTTTATGTTCTATTTCCAATGTGCGCAGTGGGGATTGCAAGGAAGATTGCGCTTATTGCACGCAAAGCTCACACCATCAAGGAGCGATCAAGCGCTATAAATTTAAAGATGAAAAAGTGGTTTTACAAGAGGCTAGAGCGTTAAGGGAATTAGGGGCTTTAGGGTTTTGTCTGGTTACTTCAGGGCGCGAATTAGACGATGAAAAATGCGAATACATCGCTAAATTAGCTAAAGCCATCAACAAAGAAGAATTGGGCTTGCATTTAATCGCATGCTGCGGGCGCGCGGATTTGGAGCAATTAGAGTTTTTAAGAGATGCAGGCATTCATAGCTATAACCATAATTTAGAGACTTCGCAAAATTTCTTCCCTAAAATTTGTTCCACGCACACATGGGAAGAAAGGTTTATCACATGCGAAAACGCTTTAAGGGCGGGATTAGGCTTGTGCAGTGGGGGGATTTTTGGGCTTAATGAGAGCTGGGAAGACAGGATTGAAATGCTCAGAGCCTTAGCTTCGCTCTCCCCACACACCACGCCCATTAATTTTTTCATTAAAAACCCGGTATTGCCCATTGATGCAGAGACTTTAAGCGCAGATGAAGCCCTAGAATGCGTGCTTTTGGCTAAAGAGTTTTTGCCTAACGCTAGGCTTATGGTGGCTGGAGGGCGTGAAGTGGTGTTTAAAGATAACGACAAACAGGAAGCCAAGCTTTTTGAATACGGCATCAATGCGGTGGTGTTGGGGGATTATTTAACCACCAAAGGCAAAGCCCCTAAAAAAGATATAGAAAAACTGCTCTCTTATGGCTTGACAATGGCGACAAGCTGTCATTAATGAGAGAACTTTTTAAAAGCGTTAGAGGGTTTTTTCGCCTTCTTAGAATGATTTTCCCCAAGCGTCTGAAAAACGCTTTTTTAGGCTTGAGCGAATTGTTTTACTACGCTTCCAGCTTGAGTTTTTATACGATTTTGTCTTTATCGCCTATTTTGTTGTTTGTGTTTAGCCTTTTTGTGTCTCATTATTTGCAAGCGCACAGCGGTGAAATGGAAGCCTTGATTTTCCCTAACGCTCCTAAACTCATTGGCGCGATTAAGGATTTTTTAGAAAATTTTAAAAAAACAGACATGACTTTAGGCACGCTTGAAGAGGTGTCCATTGTGGTGGCGTTGGTGCTTTTTTGTGAAAACTACCGCTCCATCGCGTCAAAAATTTTTGATGCAAAGCCCAGAGATTATGCGCATTTTAAGGGTAAAGAAATCTTTTTATTTTGGGGTTTTGGCACGACTTTAGTGTTTTTATTCGCTCTGCCTTTGGTGGTGTTTTTTGATATTAAGATCCAAGTGTTTTTTGAAGATAAAGATTCAAATTTGTTGCATGTTTTAAGATGGATAGGCACTTACGCGTTTTTTTTGATCCTTTTTACCATTCCCACGAACAAGGTGTTTAAACATTATTTTTGGGTGTTTTTATGGGTGTTTTTTACGAGCGTTTCTTGGCATGTGTTAAAATGGGCTTTCACTTATTATGTGTTGTATAATCGCACTTACCACGAGCTTTATGGGAGCGTTTCTATTTTGTGGTTTTTGATGAGCTGGGTGTATGTGAGCTGGCTTGTGATTTTAATTGGCATGTATGGGTGCAAGGTGTGTGATGCATTCGATCCCAAAGAAGTGTTTAAGAAATTTTTAGGCTTTTTTAAAAAAGAAACTTGATGAAAAAAGTTTTCTTTTAGATCGGTTCTAAAAATCTAAAAACACATAAAACCATTTAAACCCCCAAAACCCCAACTAAAAAAGTTAAAAACAAAAGAAATAAAAAGCAACCACCAGCAATAAAATCAAGCATGCAAAAACAACCATCAAAAAGTCAAACCTAAAACCAAAGAATCTAGACAGAAAAA
>NZ_VEZH01000033.1:0-2179 GCF_006440215.1 Helicobacter pylori
AACTATCAAACTTTCATTAACACAGCCTGATTAATTTTAAATAAACCCTAAAACAAACGCTTGTTTTTAAAATTTTGTTTCAATATGAAACACTAATCCCTTGTAAAAGCTTTAAATTCCAAAAAACCAACAAACAATCCCCTTAAATTGTATAATAAAAACACCATAGACTAAAAAGAGATAACCATGAGAAAACTATTCATCCCACTTTTATTGTTCAGTGTTTTAGAAGCGAATGAGAAAAATGGCTTTTTCATAGAAGCTGGGTTTGAAACCGGGCTGTTAGAAGGCGTTCAAACGCAAGAAAAAAGACACACCACCACAAAAAACACTTACGCGACTTACAATTATTTACCCACAGACACGATTTTAAAAAGAGCGGCTAATTTATTCACCAATGCCGAAGCGATTTCAAAATTAAAATTCTCATCTTTATCCCCTGTTAGAGTGTTATATATGTATAATGGTCAATTAACTATAGAAAACTTCTTGCCTTATAATTTAAGCAATGTTAAGCTTAGTTTTACAGACGCTCAAGGCAATATGATCGATCTGGGCGTGATAGAGACTATCCCCAAACACTCTAAGATTGTTTTACCTGGGGAGGCGTTTGATAGTCTAAAAGAGGCGTTTGATAAAATTGGTCCCTATACTTTCTTTCTTCCAAAAATTGAAGCCACTAGCACTTCTGTTTCTGACGCTAACACGCAAAGGGTGTTTGAAACGCTCAATAACATTAAGACAGATTTGATCGTAAATTACAGGAATGAAAACAAATTTAAAGATCACGAAAACCACTGGGAAGCTTTCACCCCACAAACCGCAGAGGAATTCACTAATTTAATGTTGAACATGATCGCTGTCTTAGACTCCCAATCTTGGGGCGATGCGATCTTAAACGCTCCTTTTGAATTCACTAATAAAGGCGGAGGAGAGGAATGCGATACCAGCAAGGAGAATGAATGCGTGAATCCTGGGACAAATGGGCTTGTCAATTCTCAAAACCAACAATATGTGTTAAACAAACAAGACATTGTCAATAAATTTAGAAACAAAGCGGATCTTGATGTCGTTATTCTAAAGGATTCAGGGGTTGTAGGGCTTGGGAGTGATATTACCCCTAGCAACAATGATGATGGCAAGCATTATGGCCAGTTAGGGGTAGTGGCTTCTGCTTTAGATCCTAAAAAACTCTTTGGCAACGACCTTAAGACTATCAAGTTAGAGGATTTAAGAACCATCTTGCATGAATTCAGCCACACCAAAGGCTATACCCACAATGGGAACATGACTTATCAAAGAGTGCCGGTAACGAAAGATGGTCAAGTGGAAAAGGATAATAATGGCAAGCCAAAAGATTCTGATGGCCTCCCCTATAATGTGTGTTCGCTTTATGGAGGTCAAGGCCAGAGCGCTTTCCCTAGCAACTACCCTAATTCCATCTATCACAATTGCGCGGATGTCCCAGCTGGCTTTTTAGGGGTAACAGCAGCGGTTTGGCAGCAGCTCATCAACCAAAACGCTTTACCGATCAATTTCGCTAATCTCAGTAATCAAACAAACTACAATCTAAACGCTAGTCTGAACACGCAAGATTTGGCCAATTCCATGCTCAGCACCATTCAAAAAACCTTTGTCACTTCTAGCGTTACCAACCACTATTTTTCAAGCGCTTCACAGAGTTTTAGAAGCCCTATTTTAGGGGTTAACGCTAAGATAGGCTATCAAAACTACTTTAATGATTTCATAGGGTTGGCTTATTATGGCATCATCAAATACAACTATTCTAAAGCCCTTAATCAAAAATTCCAGCAATTGAGCTATGGTGGGGGGATAGATTTGTTATTGGATTTTATCACCACTTACTCCAATAAAAATAACCCTACAGGCATTCAAACGAGAAGGAACTTTTCTTCCTCTTTTGGTATCTTTGGGGGGTTAAGGGGTTTGTATAACAGCTATTATGTGTTGAACAAAGTCAAAGGGAGCGGCAATTTAGATGTGGCTACCGGGTTGAATTACCGCCATAAGCATTCTAAATATTCTGTAGGGATTAGCATCCCTTTAATCCAAAGAAAAGCTAGCGTCGTTTCTAGTGGTAGCGATTACACGAACTCTTTTGTTTTCAATGAAGGGGCTAGCCATTTTAAGGTGTTTTTCAATTACGGGTGGGTGTTTT
>NZ_VEZH01000034.1:0-1884 GCF_006440215.1 Helicobacter pylori
CTCTCTCTCGTTTTTGCTCCACGCTGAAGACGACGGCTTTTACATGAGTGCAGGCTATCAAATCGGTGAGGCCGCTCAAATGGTGACAAACACCAAAGGCATCCAACAGCTTTCAGACAATTATGAAAAGCTGAACAATCTTTTGAACAATTACAGCACCCTAAACACCCTTATCAAATTATCCGCTGACCCAAGCGCGATTAATGACGCAAGGGATAATCTAGGCTCAAGCTCTAGGAATTTGCTTGATGTCAAAACCAACTCCCCGGCTTATCAAGCCGTGCTTTTAGCGTTGAATGCGGCGGTGGGGTTGTGGCAAGTTACAAGCTATGCTTTTACGGCTTGTGGGCCTGGCAGTAATGAGAGCGCGAATGGAGGCATCCAAACTTTTAATAATGTGCCAGGACAAAATACGACGACCATCACTTGCAATTCGTATTACCAGCCAGGACATGGTGGGCCTATATCCACTGAAAATTACGCGAAAATCAATCAAGCCTATCAAATCATTCAAAAGGCTTTGACAGCCAATGGATCTAATGGAGATGGGGTCCCCGTTTTAAGCAACACCACCACAAAACTTGATTTCACTATCAATGGAGACAAAAGAACGGGTGGCACACCAAATGAAAAATTAATATACCCATGGAGTCATGGGAAAGCTATTTCAACCTCGTGGAATGGAGGAACATCAACACCAACAACAGAAAATATTAATACAACCAATAACGCTCAAACCCTTTTAGAACAAGCGAGCATCATTATCACTACCCTAAATGAGGCATGCCCAAACTTCCAAAATGGTGGTAGCGGTTATTGGCAAGGGATAAGCGGCAATGGGACAATGTGCGGGATGTTTGCCAATGAAATCAGCGCGATCCAAGGCATGATCGCTAACGCGCAAGAAGCTGTCGCACAAGCCAAAATCGTCAGTGAAAACACGCAAAATCAAAACAACCTGGACACTGGAAAACCATTCAACCCTTACACAGACGCTGGCTTTGCGCAAAGCATGCTCGCTAACGCGCAAGCTCAAGCAGAGATTTTAAACCAAGCCGAACAAGTGGTGAAAAACTTTGAAAAAATCCCTAAAGACTTTGTATCAGACTCTTTAGGGGTGTGTTATGCAACGCAAGGGGGTGAGCGTAGGGGAACCAATCCAGGTCAAGTAACTTCTAACACTTGGGGGGCCGGTTGTGCGTATGTGCAAGAAACCATAACGAATTTAACCAACAGCATCGCTCATTTTGGCACCCAAGAGCAGCAAATACAACAAGCGGAGAATATCGCTGACACTTTAGTGAATTTCAAATCCCGATACAATGAGTTAGGGAATACTTATAACAGCATCACCACTGCGCTCTCAAGTATCCCTAACGCGCAAAGCTTGCAAAACGTGGTGAGCCAAAAGAATAACCCCTATAGCCCACAAGGCATAGAGACCAATTACTACTTGAATCAAAACTCTTACAACCAGATCCAAACCATCAACCAAGAACTAGGGCGTAACCCCTTTAGGAAAATGGGCATCGTCAGTTCTCAAACCAACAATGGTGCCATGAATGGGATCGGTATTCAGGTGGGCTATAAACAATTCTTTGGGCAAAAAAGGAAATGGGGCGCTAGGTATTACGGCTTTTTTGATTACAACCATGCGTTCATCAAATCCAGCTTCTTCAACTCGGCTTCTGATGTATGGACTTATGGTTTTGGAGCGGACGCTCTCTATAACTTCATCAACGATAAAGCCACCAATTTCTTAGGCAAGAACAACAAGCTTTCTGTAGGGCTTTTTGGTGGGATCGCATTAGCCGGCACTTCATGGCTTAATTCTGAATTCGTGAATTTAGCCACCGTGAATAATGTCTATAACGCTAAAATGAA